>NZ_CAWNSE010000016.1:0-312008 GCF_963876935.1 Escherichia sp. MOD1-EC4550 | reverse complement strand
GGGTCTCCCCATGCGAGAGTAGGGAACTGCCAGGCATCAAATTAGAAAAACCCCGGTCCATAAGGCCGGGGTTTTTTGCATATCAATTATTTGCATGATGAAGGGAATCTCATGTCAGTTCTGTATATCCAAATTCGTCGTAATCAAATTACTGTTCGCGATCTTGAAAGCAAACGTGAAGTGTCAGGAGAGGCTGCCTTCAGTAACCAGCGCCTGTTAATCGCCAATTTCTTTGTTGCAGAAAAAGTTCTGCAAGATCTTGTTTTGCAACTCCACCCACGTTCACCCTGGTACTCTTTTTTGCCAGCAAAACGTATGGATATTGTTGTGAGCGCGCTGGAAATGAATGAGGGCGGTTTGTCACAGGTTGAGGAACGCATTCTTCATGAAGTGGTCGCTGGTGCAACGTTAATGAAATATCGCCATTTCCACATCCATGCGCAATCAGTGGTGCTCAGTGATAGTGCGGTCATGGCAATGCTTAAGCAGAAATAATCATGTCACCATTGGTGGGTACGAAACCTGAAGTTCAGCTCACCGGGATGAGAAAAAAATTGCCTACGCCTCCACATACGCCAGATTCAGCAACGGATACGGTTTCCCCAAATCGTCCACCTCAGAGCGTCCCGTAACCTTAAATCCCAACTTCTTATAGAACCCTACCGCCCGGGCATTTTGCTCATTAACATTGGTTGTCAGTTCCGGTGCTATCGAGAGCGCATGTTCCACCAGCATCCGACCCACGCCGCAGCCGCGCACATCAGGATCGATAAACAGCGCATCCATATGCTGCCCACTTAACAACATAAACCCAACCGGCCGATCCCGCTCATTAACCGCGACCCACAACGGCGCTTCCGGCAGGAAGGAACGCACCAGCTCTTCCAGCTCGGCCCGATACTCTGCTGATAAAAAATCGTGAGTGGCATCGACAGAACGGCACCAAATCGCAACCAGTTCTTCCCCTTCCTCATGCCGTGAGCGGCGAATACTAATAACCATTTTCTCTCCTTTTCGTCATTCTTATATTCTAACGTAGCCTTTTCCTTGAAACTTTCTCACCTTCAACATGCAGGCTCGACATTGGCAAATTTTCTGGTTATCTTCAGCTATCTGGATGTCTAAACGTATAAGCGTATGTAGTGAGGTAATCAGGTTATGCCGATTCGTGTGCCGGACGAGCTACCCGCCGTCAATTTCTTGCGTGAAGAAAACGTCTTTGTGATGACAACTTCTCGCGCGTCTGGTCAGGAAATTCGTCCGCTAAAGGTGCTTATCCTTAACCTGATGCCGAAGAAGATCGAAACTGAAAATCAGTTTTTGCGCCTGCTTTCAAACTCACCTTTGCAGGTCGATATTCAGCTGTTGCGCATCGATTCCCGTGAATCGCGCAACACGCCCGCAGAGCATCTGAATAACTTCTACTGTAACTTTGAAGATATTCAGGAACAAAACTTTGACGGTCTGATAGTTACCGGCGCGCCGCTGGGCCTGGTGGAGTTTAATGATGTCGCTTACTGGCCGCAGATCAAACAGGTGCTGGAGTGGTCGAAAGATCACGTCACCTCGACGCTGTTTGTCTGTTGGGCGGTCCAGGCCGCGCTCAATATCCTCTACGGCATTCCTAAGCAAACCCGCACCGACAAACTATCTGGCGTTTACGAGCATCATATTCTCCATCCTCATGCGCTTCTGACGCGTGGCTTTGATGATTCATTCCTGGCACCGCATTCGCGCTATGCTGACTTTCCGGCAGCGTTGATTCGTGATTATACCGATCTGGAAATTCTGGCGGAGACAGAAGAAGGGGATGCATATCTGTTTGCCAGCAAAGATAAGCGCATTGCCTTTGTGACGGGGCATCCGGAATACGACGCACATACGCTGGCGCAGGAATTTTTCCGCGATGTGGAAGCCGGACTAGACCCGGATGTACCGTATAACTATTTCCCGCATAATGATCCGCAAAATACACCGCGAGCGAGCTGGCGTAGTCACGGTAATTTGCTGTTTACCAACTGGCTCAACTATTACGTCTACCAGATCACGCCATACGATCTACGGCACATGAATCCAACGTTGGATTAATCTTCTATGATAGTCGATCGTTAAGCGATTCAGCACCTTACCTCAGGCACCTTCGGGTGCCTTTTTTATTTCCGAAACACACCTCAAAAGGTGAATAAATTTTATTCATATTGTTATCAATAGGTTAACATGTATTTTTATTTAAAATGGAAATTGTTTTTGATTTTGCATTTTAAATGAGTAGTCTTAGTTGTGCTGAACGAAAAGCGCACAACGATCCTTCGTTCACAGTGGGGAAGTTTTCGGATCCATGACGAGGAGCAGCACGATGACTGAACAGGCAACAACAACCGATGAACTGGTTTTCACAAGGCCGTATGGCGAGCAGGAGAAGCAAATTCTTACTGCCGAAGCGGTAGAGTTTCTGACTGAGCTGGTGACGCATTTTACGCCACAACGCAATAAACTTCTGGCAGCGCGCATTCAGCAGCAGCAGGATATCGATAACGGAACGTTGCCTGATTTTATTTCGGAAACAGCTTCCATTCGTGATGCTGACTGGAAAATTCGTGGGATTCCTGCGGACTTAGAAGATCGTCGGGTAGAGATTACCGGACCCGTAGAGCGCAAGATGGTGATCAACGCGCTCAACGCCAATGTGAAAGTCTTTATGGCCGATTTCGAAGATTCACTGGCACCAGACTGGAACAAAGTGATCGACGGGCAAATTAACCTGCGCGATGCGGTTAACGGCACCATCAGCTATACCAATGAAGCAGGCAAAATTTACCAGCTCAAGCCCAATCCAGCGGTTTTGATTTGTCGGGTACGCGGTCTTCACTTGCCGGAAAAACATGTCACCTGGAGTGGTGAGGCAATCCCCGGTAGCCTGTTTGATTTTGCGCTCTATTTCTTCCACAACTATCAGGCCCTGTTGGCAAAGGGCAGCGGTCCCTATTTCTATCTGCCGAAAACCCAGTCCTGGCAGGAAGCGGCCTGGTGGCGCGAAGTCTTCAGCTATGCAGAAGATCGCTTTAATCTGCCGCGCGGCACCATCAAGGCGACGTTGCTGATTGAAACGCTGCCCGCTGTGTTCCAGATGGACGAAATCCTTCACGCGTTGCGTGACCATATTGTTGGTCTGAACTGCGGTCGCTGGGATTACATCTTCAGCTATATCAAAACGTTGAAAAACTATCCTGATCGCGTCCTGCCAGACAGACAGGCCGTGACGATGGATAAACCATTCCTGAATGCTTACTCACGCCTGTTGATAAAAACCTGCCATAAACGCGGTGCTTTTGCGATGGGCGGCATGGCGGCGTTTATTCCGAGCAAAGATGAAGAGCGCAATAACCAGGTGCTGAACAAAGTAAAAGCGGATAAAGCGCTGGAAGCCAACAACGGTCACGATGGCACATGGATTGCCCACCCTGGCCTTGCTGACACGGCAATGGCGGTATTCAACGACATTCTCGGCTCCCGTAAAAATCAGCTTGAAGTGATGCGCGAACAAGACGCGCCGATTACTGCCGATCAGCTGCTGGCACCTTGTGATGGTGAACGCACCGAAGAAGGTATGCGCGCCAACATTCGCGTGGCTGTGCAGTACATCGAAGCGTGGATTTCTGGCAACGGCTGTGTGCCGATTTATGGCCTGATGGAAGATGCTGCGACGGCTGAAATTTCCCGTACCTCAATCTGGCAGTGGATCCATCATCAAAAAACGTTGAGCAATGGCAAACCGGTGACCAAAGCCTTGTTCCGCCAGATGCTTGGCGAAGAGATGAAAGTCATTGCCAGCGAACTGGGCGAAGAACGTTTCTCCCAGGGGCGTTTTGACGATGCCGCACGCTTGATGGAACAGATCACCACTTCCGATGAGTTAATTGATTTCCTGACCCTGCCAGGCTACCGCCTGTTAGCGTAAACCACCACATAACTATGGAGCATCTGCACATGAAAACCCGTACACAACAAATTGAAGAATTACAGAAAGAGTGGACTCAACCGCGTTGGGAAGGCATTACTCGCCCATACAGCGCGGAAGATGTGGTGAAATTACGCGGTTCAGTCAATCCTGAATGCACGCTGGCGCAACTGGGCGCGGCGAAAATGTGGCGTCTGCTGCATGGCGAGTCGAAAAAAGGCTACATCAACAGCCTCGGTGCACTGACTGGCGGTCAGGCGCTGCAACAGGCGAAAGCGGGTATTGAAGCAGTCTATCTGTCGGGATGGCAGGTAGCGGCGGACGCTAACCTGGCGGCCAGCATGTATCCGGATCAGTCGCTCTATCCGGCAAACTCGGTGCCAGCTGTGGTGGAGCGGATCAACAACACCTTCCGTCGTGCCGATCAGATCCAATGGTCCGCGGGCATTGAGCCGGGCGATCCGCGCTATGTCGATTACTTCCTGCCGATCGTTGCCGATGCGGAAGCCGGTTTTGGCGGTGTCCTGAATGCCTTTGAACTGATGAAAGCGATGATTGAAGCCGGTGCAGCGGCAGTTCACTTCGAAGATCAGCTGGCATCAGTGAAGAAATGCGGTCACATGGGCGGCAAAGTTTTAGTGCCAACTCAGGAAGCTATTCAGAAACTGGTCGCGGCGCGTCTGGCAGCTGACGTGACGGGCGTTCCAACCCTGCTGGTTGCTCGTACCGATGCCGATGCGGCGGATCTGATTACCTCCGATTGCGACCCATATGACAGCGAATTTATTACCGGCGAGCGTACCAGCGAAGGCTTCTTCCGTACTCATGCAGGTATTGAACAAGCGATCAGCCGTGGCCTGGCGTATGCGCCATATGCTGACCTGGTTTGGTGTGAAACCTCTACGCCGGATCTGGAACTGGCGCGTCGCTTTGCGGAAGCTATCCACGCGAAATATCCAGGCAAACTGCTGGCTTATAACTGCTCGCCGTCCTTCAACTGGCAGAAAAATCTCGACGACAAAACTATTGCCAGCTTCCAGCAGCAGCTGTCGGATATGGGCTACAAGTTCCAGTTCATCACCCTGGCAGGCATCCACAGCATGTGGTTCAACATGTTTGACCTGGCAAACGCCTATGCCCAGGGCGAGGGTATGAAGCACTATGTTGAGAAAGTGCAGCAGCCGGAATTTGCCGCCGCGAAAGATGGCTATACCTTCGTATCTCACCAGCAGGAAGTGGGTACAGGTTATTTCGATAAAGTGACGACCATTATTCAGGGCGGCACGTCTTCAGTCACCGCGCTGACCGGCTCCACCGAAGAATCGCAGTTCTAAGCAACAACAACCGTTGCTGACTGTAGGTCGGATAAGGCGTTCACGCCGCATCCGGCAATCGGTGCACGATGCCTGATGCGACGCTTGCGCGTCTTATTAGGCCTACAACCGTTGCTGACCGTAGGCTGGATAAGGCGTTCACGCCGCATCCGGCAATCAACGCCTGATGCGACGATTTGCGCGTCTTATCCGGCAATTCACTGCTCCTGATGAGGGCAACAAATGCCGCGTGGCCTGGAATTACTGATTGCACAAACCATTCTGCAAGGCTTCGACGCTCAGTATGGTCGATTCCTCGAAGTGACTTCCGGGGCGCAGCAGCGTTTCGAACAAGCCGACTGGCACGCTGTCCAGCAGGCGATGAAAAACCGTATCCATCTTTACGATCATCACGTGGGTCTGGTGGTGGAGCAACTGCGCTGCATTACCAACGGCCAAAGCACGGACGCGGCATTTTTACTGCGCGTTAAAGAGCATTACACCCGGCTGTTGCCGGATTACCCGCGCTTCGAGATTGCGGAGAGCTTTTTTAACTCCGTGTACTGTCGGTTATTTGACCACCGCTCGCTTACTCCCGAGCGGCTTTTTATCTTTACCTCCCAGCCAGAGCGCCGTTTTCGTACCATTCCCCGCCCGCTGGCGAAAGACTTTCACCCCGATCACGGCTGGGAATCTCTGCTAATGCGCGTTATCAGCGATCTGCCGCTGCGTCTGCGCTGGCAAAATAAAAGCCGTGACATTCATTACATCATTCGCCATCTGACAGAAACGCTGGGGACAGACAACCTCGCGGAAAGTCATTTACAGGTGGCGAACGAACTGTTTTATCGCAATAAAGCCGCCTGGCTGGTGGGCAAACTGATCACGCCTTCCGGCACATTGCCATTTTTGCTGCCGATCCACCAGACGGACGACGGTGAGTTATTTATTGATACTTGCCTGACGACGACCGCCGAAGCGAGCATCGTCTTTGGCTTCGCACGCTCTTATTTTATGGTTTATGCACCGCTGCCCGCAGCACTGGTCGAGTGGCTACGGGAAATTCTGCCAGGTAAAACGACCGCAGAATTGTATATGGCTATCGGCTGCCAGAAGCACGCTAAAACCGAGAGCTACCGCGAATATCTCGTTTATCTACAGGGCTGTAATGAGCAGTTCATTGAAGCGCCGGGTATTCGTGGCATGGTGATGTTGGTGTTTACGCTGCCGGGTTTTGATCGGGTGTTCAAAGTGATTAAAGACAAGTTCGCGCCGCAGAAAGAGATGTCTGCAGCTCACGTTCGTGCCTGCTACCAACTGGTGAAAGAGCACGATCGCGTGGGCCGAATGGCGGACACCCAGGAGTTTGAAAACTTTGTGCTGGAGAAGCGGCATATTTCCCCGGCATTAATGGCATTACTGCTCCAGGAAGCAGCGGAAAAAATCACCGATCTCGGCGAACAAATTGTGATTCGCCATCTTTATATTGAGCGGCGGATGGTGCCGCTCAATATCTGGCTGGAACAAGTGGAAGGTCAGCAGTTGCGCGACGCCATTGAAGAATACGGCAACGCCATTCGCCAGCTTGCTGCCGCCAACATCTTCCCCGGCGACATGCTGTTTAAAAACTTCGGTGTCACCCGTCACGGGCGCGTGGTGTTTTATGATTACGATGAAATTTGCTACATGACGGAAGTAAACTTCCGCGACATCCCACCGTCGCGCTACCCGGAAGACGAACTTGCCAGCGAACCGTGGTACAGCGTCTTGCCGGGCGATGTTTTCCCGGAAGAATTTCGCCACTGGCTATGTGCCGACCCGCGTATTGGTCCGCTGTTTGAAGAGATGCACGCCGACCTGTTCCGCGCCGATTACTGGCGCGCACTACAAAACCGCATACGTGAAGGGCATGTGGAAGATGTTTATGCGTACCGGCGCAGGCAACGGTTTAGCGTGCGATTCGTATAAATCAGAGGCGAAAATGTCACCGCATCCCGCTGTACGCCAGCGTCACTTCCTTCGCAGCTTTAATCACCATCGCACCAAACTCGGTTACGCGATCATCGGTAATACGTGAAATCGGCCCGGAAATCGAAATTGCCGCAAATGGTTCGCGGTGCTCGTCGAAAATACACGCTGCGAGGCAACGCAGCCCCAGCGCATGTTCCTCATCGTCAAATGAATAACCCCGTTTTCGCGTTTGGGCGAGATCTTCTTTTAAATGTACAGGAGACACCAGTGTTGCGTGGGTATAGGCATGTAACCCTTTGCGGTGCAGCAGCTTCGTCACCTGTTCTTCGCTCAGTTGGGCTAAAAAGGCTTTACCCGCACCGGAAGCGTGCATCGGTAATTTACCGCCAATAGGGGCGGACATACGCATCAGGTGCGTACACTGTACCTGGTCGATAATAATCGCTTCGTGATCGCTTTGATCAAGCACCGCCATATTTACCGTTTCGCCAGACTCTTCCATTAGATTGCGCAGGATAGGGTGAACAATGGCTAACAAATTACGGCTCTGGAGAAAGCTGCTGCCGACCATAAAGGCATGTGCGCCGATTGCCCAGTGACCCAGTTCGCCAACCTGACGCACAAAGCCCTGTTGTTGCATCGTGGTTAGCAAGCGATGGGTCGTGGAATTAGGCAATCCGGCTTGCTGTGCCAGTTCCGTGAGTGCCACACTGCCATTGGATTCGGCTATCCATTCCAGTAATTTCAGGCCACGCGTTAAAGACTGTACTTGCCCGGTAGCGGGGGCGGTGGCAGCGGCGGGTTTTCTGCCGCGTTTTGCGGGAACAGGTGCGACCATGACAGCCTCCTTTTTCTGTATCGTGGAAATCATTTTCATTTTTATTGCTATCTAATGCAATAGTTGCCACACTGATCCGATGAGTTAATGTTGAACAAATCTCATGTTGCGTGGTGGTCGCTTTTACCACAGATGCGTTTATGCCAGTATGGTTTGTTGAATTTTTATTAAATCTGGGTTGAGCGTGTCGGGAGCAAGTGTGAGCAGCAAAGTGGAACAACTGCGTGCGCAGTTAAATGAACGTATTCTGGTGCTGGACGGCGGTATGGGCACTATGATCCAGAGCTATCGACTGAACGAAGCCGATTTTCGTGGTGAACGCTTTGCCGACTGGCCATGCGATCTCAAAGGCAACAACGACCTACTGGTGCTCAGCAAACCGGAAGTGATCGCCGCTATCCACAACGCCTACTTTGAAGCGGGTGCGGATATCATCGAAACCAACACCTTCAACTCCACGACCATTGCGATGGCGGATTACCAGATGGAATCCCTGTCGGCGGAAATCAACTTTGCGGCGGCGAAACTGGCTCGCGCTTGTGCTGACGAGTGGACTGCCCGCACGCCGGAGAAACCGCGCTACGTTGCCGGTGTTCTCGGTCCAACCAACCGCACGGCGTCTATATCTCCGGACGTAAACGATCCGGCATTCCGCAACATCACTTTTGACCAGCTGGTGGCGGCCTATCGCGAATCCACCAAAGCGCTGGTGGAAGGTGGCGCGGATCTGATCCTGATTGAAACCGTTTTCGACACCCTTAACGCCAAAGCGGCGGTCTTTGCGGTGAAAACGGAGTTCGAAGCGCTGGGCGTTGAACTGCCGATTATGATCTCCGGCACCATCACCGACGCCTCCGGGCGCACGCTCTCCGGGCAGACCACCGAAGCATTTTACAACTCATTGCGCCACGCCGAAGCGCTGACTTTCGGCCTGAACTGTGCGCTGGGGCCAGATGAACTGCGGCAGTACGTGCAGGAGCTGTCACGGATTGCGGAATGCTACGTCACCGCGCACCCGAACGCCGGGCTGCCCAACGCCTTTGGTGAATACGATCTCGACGCCGACACGATGGCAAAACAAATACGTGAATGGGCACAAGCGGGCTTTCTCAATATCGTCGGCGGCTGCTGTGGCACCACGCCACAACATATTGCAGCGATGAGTCGTGCTGTAGAAGGATTAGCGCCGCGCAAACTGCCGGAAATTCCCGTAGCCTGCCGTTTGTCTGGCCTGGAGCCGCTGAACATTGGCGACGACAGCCTGTTTGTGAACGTCGGTGAACGCACCAACGTCACCGGTTCCGCTAAGTTCAAGCGCCTGATCAAAGAAGAGAAATACAGCGAGGCGCTGGATGTGGCCCGCCAGCAGGTGGAAAACGGCGCGCAGATTATCGATATCAATATGGATGAAGGGATGCTCGACGCCGAAGCGGCGATGGTGCGTTTTCTCAATCTGATTGCCGGTGAACCGGATATCGCTCGCGTGCCGATTATGATCGACTCCTCAAAATGGGACGTTATCGAAAAAGGGCTGAAGTGTATTCAGGGCAAAGGCATTGTTAACTCGATCTCAATGAAAGAGGGCGTCGACGCCTTTATCCATCACGCGAAACTGTTGCGTCGCTACGGTGCGGCAGTAGTGGTGATGGCCTTTGACGAACAGGGCCAGGCCGATACCCGCGCACGGAAAATCGAGATTTGCCGTCGGGCGTACAAAATCCTTACCGAGGAAGTCGGCTTCCCGCCGGAAGATATCATTTTTGACCCGAACATCTTCGCGGTTGCCACAGGAATTGAAGAGCACAACAACTACGCGCAGGACTTTATTGGCGCGTGTGAAGACATCAAACGTGAACTGCCGCACGCGCTGATCTCCGGCGGCGTTTCTAACGTTTCGTTCTCATTCCGTGGCAACGATCCGGTGCGCGAAGCCATTCACGCGGTGTTCCTCTACTACGCTATTCGCAATGGCATGGATATGGGGATCGTCAACGCCGGGCAACTGGCGATTTACGACGACCTACCCGCTGAACTGCGCGACGCGGTGGAAGATGTGATTCTTAATCGTCGCGACGATGGCACCGAGCGTTTACTGGAGCTTGCCGAGAAATATCGCGGCAGCAAAACCGACGACACCGCCAACGCCCAGCAGGCGGAGTGGCGCTCGTGGGAAGTGAATAAACGCCTGGAGTACTCGCTGGTCAAAGGTATTACCGAATTTATTGAACAGGACACCGAAGAAGCCCGTCAGCAGGCTACGCGCCCGATTGAAGTGATTGAAGGCCCGTTGATGGACGGCATGAACGTGGTCGGCGATCTGTTTGGCGAAGGCAAAATGTTCCTGCCGCAGGTGGTCAAATCGGCGCGTGTGATGAAGCAGGCGGTGGCTTACCTCGAACCATTCATAGAAGCCAGCAAAGAGCAGGGCAAAACTAATGGCAAGATGGTGATCGCTACAGTGAAGGGTGACGTCCACGATATCGGTAAAAATATCGTTGGCGTGGTGCTGCAATGTAACAACTACGAAATTGTTGATCTCGGCGTGATGGTGCCTGCGGAAAAAATTCTCCGTACCGCCAAAGAAGTGAATGCTGATTTGATTGGCCTTTCGGGGCTTATCACGCCGTCGCTGGATGAAATGGTTAACGTGGCGAAAGAGATG
This sequence comes from Escherichia sp. MOD1-EC4550, assembly GCF_963876935.1. Lineage (NCBI taxonomy): Bacteria > Pseudomonadati > Pseudomonadota > Gammaproteobacteria > Enterobacterales > Enterobacteriaceae > Escherichia > Escherichia sp. MOD1-EC4550. Next base: position 301,266 of record NZ_CAWNSE010000016.1, on the reverse strand, counting down.
GAGCGTCAGGGTTTCACCATTCCGTTACTGATCGGCGGCGCGACCACCTCTAAAGCGCACACGGCGGTGAAAATCGAGCAAAACTACAGTGGCCCGACGGTGTATGTGCAGAACGCCTCACGCACCGTTGGTGTGGTGGCGGCGCTGCTTTCTGACACTCAGCGTGATGATTTTGTCGCTCGTACCCGTAAAGAGTACGAAACCGTACGTATTCAACATGGGCGCAAGAAACCGCGCACACCGCCAGTCACGCTGGAAGCGGCGCGCGATAACGATTTCGCTTTTGACTGGCAGGCTTATACGCCGCCGGTGGCGCACCGTCTCGGCGTGCAGGAAGTCGAAGCCAGCATCGAAACGCTGCGTAATTACATCGACTGGACGCCGTTCTTTATGACCTGGTCACTGGCTGGGAAGTATCCGCGCATTCTGGAAGATGAAGTGGTGGGTGAAGAGGCGAAGCGCCTGTTTAAAGACGCCAATGACATGCTGGATAAATTAAGCGCCGAGAAAACGCTGAATCCGCGTGGCGTGGTGGGGCTGTTCCCGGCAAACCGTGTGGGCGATGACATTGAAATCTACCGTGACGAAACGCGTACCCATGTGATCAACGTCAGCCACCATCTGCGTCAACAGACCGAAAAAACGGGCTTCGCTAACTACTGTCTCGCTGACTTCGTTGCGCCGAAGCTTTCTGGTAAAGCAGATTACATTGGCGCATTTGCTGTGACCGGCGGGCTGGAAGAGGACGCACTGGCTGATGCTTTCGAAGCGCAGCACGATGATTACAACAAAATCATGGTGAAAGCGCTTGCCGACCGTTTAGCCGAAGCGTTTGCGGAGTATCTCCATGAGCGTGTGCGTAAAGTCTACTGGGGCTATGCGCCGAACGAGAACCTCAGCAACGAAGAGCTGATCCGCGAAAACTATCAGGGAATCCGCCCGGCACCAGGCTACCCGGCCTGCCCGGAACATACGGAAAAAGCCACCATCTGGGAGTTGCTGGAAGTGGAAAAACATACCGGCATGAAACTTACAGAATCTTTCGCCATGTGGCCCGGTGCATCGGTTTCGGGTTGGTACTTCAGCCACCCGGACAGCAAGTACTACGCGGTAGCGCAAATTCAGCGCGATCAGGTCGAAGACTATGCCCGCCGTAAAGGTATGAGCGTCTCAGATGTTGAACGCTGGCTGGCACCGAATCTGGGGTATGACGCGGACTGATTCACAAATCTGTCACTTTTCCTTACAACAAACAGGGCGCTCAATGAGTGCCCTGTCTCTTTATTAATATGAAACACTTATACTGGAATCAGGCTGGAATAATCTTAGCCGGAAAAACGAATGTCAAAAGTCACGATAAAGATTTCAGTCAGCGTGTTTCCGGTCCTTTGGTCATTCAATTGCTTCAGGAACATATAACGATAAGGAGAACCTGAACTCGTGTTAACGCTGCTTCACCTGCTTTCTGCCGTCGCCCTGTTGGTCTGGGGGACACATATTGTTCGAACAGGCGTAATGCGCGTCTTCGGCGCACGTCTGCGTACCGTTCTGAGCCGGAGCGTCGAAAAAAAGCCGCTCGCCTTTTGTGCGGGGATCGGCGTTACCGCACTGGTGCAGAGCAGTAATGCTACCACCATGCTGGTGACTTCGTTCGTCGCTCAGGATCTGGTTGCCCTCGCGCCTGCGCTGGTGATTGTGCTGGGTGCAGATGTCGGGACGGCGCTAATGGCGCGTATTCTCACCTTCGACTTATCCTGGCTGTCACCGTTACTTATTTTTATCGGCGTGATTTTTTTCCTCGGCCGCAAACAGTCACGCGCCGGGCAACTAGGCCGTGTCGGTATTGGTCTTGGGCTGATTTTACTGGCGCTGGAATTGATTGTGCAGGCCGTAACGCCGATCACCCAGGCAAACGGCGTTCAGGTGATCTTTGCCTCGCTAACCGGCGATATTCTGCTGGATGCGCTGATTGGCGCGATGTTCGCCATTATCAGCTACTCCAGCCTTGCTGCTGTACTGCTGACCGCGACTCTGACCGCCGCAGGCATCATCTCCTTCCCCGTGGCACTTTGTCTGGTGATTGGTGCTAACCTCGGCTCCGGCTTGCTGGCGATGCTCAACAACAGTGCCGCCAATGCCGCAGCTCGCCGTGTCGCGCTGGGTAGCCTACTGTTTAAGCTGGTGGGTAGTCTGATTATCCTGCCGTTTGTCCATTTGCTGGCAGAGACAATGGGGAAGTTGTCATTGCCAAAAGCGGAACTGGTGATCTATTTCCACGTTTTCTACAACCTCGTTCGTTGCCTGGTCATGCTGCCATTTGTTGAACCGATGGCACGTTTTTGCAAAACGATTATTCGCGATGAACCGGAACTGGATACCCAGCTACGGCCTAAACATCTGGATGTCAGCGCGCTGGATACGCCCACGCTTGCTCTGGCGAACGCTGCCCGCGAAACCCTGCGCATTGGCGACGCCATGGAACAGATGATGGAAGGGTTGAATAAAGTGATGCACGGCGAGCCACGGCAGGAGAAAGAGCTGCGTAAGCTGGCTGATGACATCAACGTTCTCTATACCGCTATTAAGCTGTATCTGGCGCGAATGCCAAAAGAAGAGCTGGCGGAGGAAGAGTCGCGTCGCTGGGCGGAGATCATCGAAATGTCGCTTAACCTTGAACAGGCCTCCGATATCGTCGAGCGCATGGGTAGTGAAATTGCCGACAAATCGCTGGCTGCAAGGCGAGCATTTTCGCTTGATGGCTTGAAGGAACTGGATGCGCTCTATGAGCAATTGCTCAGTAATTTAAAACTGGCAATGTCGGTTTTCTTCTCTGGCGATGTTACCAGCGCCCGTCGTTTGCGCCGCAGCAAACATCGTTTTCGCATTCTTAATCGCCGCTATTCCCACGCCCACGTCGATCGCCTGCATCAGCAAAACGTGCAGAGCATTGAAACCAGTTCGCTACATTTAGGCTTACTGGGCGATATGCAGCGTTTGAACTCGCTGTTTTGTTCGGTGGCTTACAGTGTGCTGGAACAGCCGGATGAAGATGAAGGACGGGACGAGTATTAATACCGTGACCCTGAAGGCCTGATAAGACGCGTAAAGCGTCGCATCAGGCACTATGAACAAGATGCCGGATCATGCATCCGGCAATTCACTTAAAAACGGTGACCCGCTTCCAGCGGAACCGCTTCTTCACCAGCCTTAAACACATAAGTGGTGTTCGGGCCACCCAGCGTAGCGTGACCTTTACTTACTGTGATCCAGTTACCTTCCGGCAGACCAATAATCGTCAGTTCTGGCGCGACGACCAGCAGTTCGCGAATACGCTGCTCACGGGTTTCACCTTTATGGCCTTCCGGCAGCGCGTTGGTGAAGTGCGGGTTGATTTGCAGCGGGAACAGATTTAGCGCATCGAAACCTTGCGGATCGACAATCGGCATATCGTTGGTGGTACGAATGGTTGGGCAAGCAAGGTTAGCGCCTGCGCTCCAGCCAATATACAGCGCGCCACGTTTCACCACGTCAGTAATTGGTGCCAGCAGCCCGCGCTCGCGGCACTGTTTCAGCAACTGGAAAGTATTACCGCCGCCGACAATCACGATCTCAGCATTTTCAATCGCGGCAACGGGATCGACAACGCTATGAATACCGGTGACAGAAACACCCAGCGGAGCGAGAACCGCAGCCGTTTTCGCTGTGTAATCATCCCAGGTCTGCGTTACGCCAGCGAAAGGAATAAATACCGCAGAACGGCGACCCTGCAACTGTTCAGCAATCAGCGGCAGCGCGTGTTCCAGCCAGGCTTTACCCGGCAGCGTCGAGTTACTCAATAAAAGCAGTTCCATTACTTCTCCGGTTAGTAAGAAATCACGGGAGGCATGCTATCACTGTGATTTTAATCGCTTACTGACATGGCTCACGATGTCGCACATTGCTTCTGGAAAGTGATTTGAGCAGGTAACGAATTCAAGCCAATGGAAATAACAAATAGTTCGCTCATGACTATTTTTTATCAACCCAAAGGTACGGTATATTCCGTTTTTTACAGGAGAATTTATGCTGCCCGACTCATCAGTCCGTTTAAATAAATACATCAGCGAAAGCGGAATTTGCTCACGCCGCGAAGCGGATCGCTATATCGAGCAAGGCAATGTGTTCCTTAATGGCAAGCGAGCCACCATTGGCGATCAGGTGAAACCCGGCGACGTTGTGAAAGTAAATGGTCAGTTGATTGAGCCTCGGGAAGCCGAAGATTTGGTACTTATCGCCCTGAACAAGCCCGTCGGTATTGTCAGCACCACCGAAGATGGCGAGCGCGATAACATTGTCGATTTTGTTAACCACAGCAAACGCGTGTTCCCGATTGGCCGCCTGGATAAAGATTCCCAGGGGCTGATTTTCCTCACCAATCACGGCGATCTGGTGAATAAGATCCTCCGTGCGGGTAACGATCATGAGAAAGAGTATCTGGTTACGGTCGATAAACCGATTACCGATGAATTTATTCGTGGTATGGGGGCGGGGGTGCCGATCCTCGGGACGGTGACGAAAAAGTGCAAAGTCAAAAAAGAAGCGCCGTTTGTTTTTCGCATTACCCTGGTGCAGGGACTGAACCGTCAGATCCGTCGCATGTGCGAGCACTTTGGTTACGAAGTGAAAAAGCTGGAGCGTACGCGCATTATGAACGTCAGTTTAAGCGGCATTCCGCTGGGTGAGTGGCGCGATTTAACCGACGATGAGCTAATTGATCTCTTTAAATTAATTGAGAATTCCACTTCTGAGGTAAAACCCAAAGCGAAGGCCAAACCGAAAACGGCGGGCATCAAACGTCCAGTCGTTAAGATGGAAAAAACGGCGGAAAAAGGCGGTCGCCCGGCGTCCAACGGTAAGCGTTTTACCTCGCCGGGGCGCAAAAAGAAGGGGCGCTAATCAGCGCCTACCACGCGTCGACGTATTTGCCGACCAGCTAAACGACACTTCAGGATCTGGTTTATAAGCCTGCTTTTTCTTCAACTGGCGGGCTTTTTTTGCTTCAGCCTCACGCTCAACCATTAATTTATCGATGTACTCTTTCTTGATGCTGTTGGTTTCGGAGTTGGTCAGTACGCGACCATGCGCAATCCGCGCGCGATCCAGCAATGTTTTTAGTTCGCGCTGCTCGCGTTCAGTCATCTCTTTTTGGGTAATACGGGGGAGTGCCATGATGGTGCCCTCAGTGAGCCGGAGAGTTCAGTGTACGGGAATTCCTTTGCGAGCAGAACTGATAATATTCATTTTGCCTTCTCTTAAATATTTATCTCTCTCGATAATTAGCTAGAGATGCAGATAAAAAATTAAAGGTAATTATTCTTAGATAAAGATGCTGGTTAACAGGGAATAGACTCGTTTATTGATGGGCATAATGACAAGAAAAACATACGGCCCGAAATAATGTCTTTCGGACCATACTGTGTTTACTCAAACAAATTAAAATGCAGCTTCTGCACCACCTGCTCGGCATCTTCGCCGGGCACCAGGAAGCACAGGTTATGGCTGGATGCGCCGTAGCAAATCATGCGGATGTTGAACGGTTCCAGTACGCCGAATACCTCTTTGCCTACGCCGCAGGCTTTTGACAGGTCATTGCCAATCAACGCGACCAGCGCCAGGCCTTCTTCCACTTCTACCCGGCACAGTGCGGAAAGCTCCATCAGCAGGGATTGCGTCAGCAACGTATCGCCAGTGGAGGTGGAACCGGTGGTATCAAGTGTCAACGCCACGCTCACTTCGGAGGTGGTGATGAGATCCACCGAAATATTATGCCGCGCGAGAATGCCGAAAACTTCCGCGAGGAAACCGCGAGAATGCAGCATATTCAGGCTGTGCAAAGTGAGCAGAGTCTGATTACGACGAAGCGCCAGGGCACGGAACAGCGGCGGATTTTCAGTTTTATTGCACACCAGCGTACCACCTGCGCGTGGGTCTTTACTGGAGCCGACAAACACCGGAATATCGCTGCGTACTGCGGGTAGCAATGTTGCCGGATGCAGTACTTTTGCACCAAAAGTTGCCATCTCTGCCGCTTCGGCAAACGCGATTTCATCAATACGTTTTGCTGCGGTGACCACGCGTGGATCGGTGGTGTAGATGCCTGGGACATCGGTCCAGATATCAACTCGAGAAGCGTGTAAGGCCTCCGCCAGCAAGGCTGCCGTATAATCGCTGCCTCCACGGCCAAGCGTCGTTGTACGACCTTTACTTTCGCTGCCGATAAATCCTTGGGTGATCACTAAGCCTTCATTGAGGCGCGGGAGCAGCTGCAGCGCGGTCAGTTCCGCCAGCGCGGCTACGTCTGGCTCTGCACGACCAAATCGGTCATTAGTACGCATCACTTTACGTACATCAAACCACTGTGCCTGAATATCGCGTTCGCGCAGGATCTCAACAAACAGCAGGGTCGACATCAGCTCGCCGTGGCTGACCAGTTCATCTGTCAGCGCCGGAGACGTTGCCAGCGCCGCCGCTTCTGCCAGAACAGTAATGTTCTCCAGCAGACGTTCAATCTCTTCACGAATAACGTTCGGGTAACGCAGACGTTCCAGAATGGCAAACTGGATATTGCGGATTGCGTCGAGTTTTTCGAATCGCTCGCCAGGTTCCAGTCCTTCAGCTAAAGCGACCAGTAGATTAGTGATACCAGCAGAAGCCGAGAGGACAACTAAACGTACGTTGGCATCAGAAAGCACAATATCAGCACTGCGGTTCATCGCGTCAAAATCAGCTACGCTGGTACCGCCAAATTTGGAGACAACAATTTCAGACATAACTACCTCGTGTCAGGGGATCCATTTTCAGCCTTGGCACAAGGGAAGAGCGGAAGACGGGTGGGCGCAGAGCGATACTTCGCTACTATTTTCACCCAGAAGTGCTCCACCACTTGCGAAACGCCCGACTGCGAACGCTTCTGGTGACAACCCAGGGGATTCAGCCCCTGTAGCCGATGATGAACGTGGCCAGCCGTTCAATCACCTCGGCGATGCACCCCCTCAGGTGTTATCACAGGACTGGCTCCTCCAACACCGTTACTTGGGCAACGCGCCTCTTCTGGCCTGCGCTAGCGCAGGTAGTACATTTATAAATAAAGGGTGAGCGGGGCGGTTGTCAACGATGGGGTCATGCGGATTTTTCATCCACTCCTGGCGGTCAGTAGTTCAACTAATAAATGCTTCATCGCGATAAGGGTTTACACTCAACATTACGCTAACGGCACTAAAACCATCACATTTTTCTGTGACTGGCGCTACAATCTTCCAAAGTCACAATTCTCAAAATCAGAAGAGTATTGCTAATGAAAAACATCAATCCAACGCAGACCGCGGCCTGGCAGGCACTACAGAAACACTTCGATGAAATGAAAGACGTTACGATCGCCGATCTTTTTGCTAAAGACGGCGATCGTTTTTCTAAGTTCTCCGCAACCTTCGACGATCAGATGCTGGTGGATTACTCCAAAAACCGCATCACTGAAGAGACGCTGGCGAAATTACAAGATCTGGCGAAAGAGTGCGATCTGGCGGGAGCGATTAAGTCGATGTTCTCTGGCGAGAAGATCAACCGCACCGAAAACCGCGCTGTTCTGCACGTAGCGCTGCGTAACCGTAGCAATACCCCGATTCTGGTTGATGGCAAAGATGTTATGCCGGAAGTCAACGCGGTGCTGGAGAAGATGAAAACCTTCTCGGAAGCGATTATTTCTGGTGAGTGGAAAGGCTATACCGGCAAAGCAATCACTGACGTAGTGAACATCGGGATCGGTGGTTCTGACCTCGGGCCGTTCATGGTGACCGAAGCACTGCGTCCGTACAAAAATCACCTGAACATGCACTTTGTTTCTAACGTCGATGGAACTCACATCGCGGAAGTGCTGAAAAAAGTAAACCCGGAAACCACGCTGTTCCTGGTAGCATCTAAAACCTTCACCACTCAGGAAACCATGACCAACGCCCATAGCGCGCGTGACTGGTTCCTGAAAGCGGCAGGTGATGAGAAACACGTTGCGAAACACTTTGCTGCGCTCTCAACCAATGCCAAAGCCGTTGGTGAGTTTGGTATTGATACCGCCAACATGTTCGAGTTCTGGGACTGGGTCGGCGGTCGTTACTCTTTATGGTCAGCGATTGGCTTGTCGATTGTTCTCTCCATCGGCTTTGATAACTTCGTTGAACTGCTTTCCGGCGCACACGCGATGGACAAGCATTTCTCCACCATACCTGCAGAGAAAAACCTGCCTGTACTGCTGGCGCTGATCGGCATCTGGTACAACAATTTCTTTGGCGCGGAAACTGAAGCGATTCTGCCGTACGACCAGTATATGCACCGTTTCGCAGCGTACTTCCAGCAGGGCAATATGGAGTCCAACGGTAAGTATGTTGACCGTAACGGTAACGTTGTGGATTACCAGACTGGCCCGATTATCTGGGGTGAACCAGGCACTAACGGTCAGCACGCGTTCTACCAGCTGATCCACCAGGGAACCAAAATGGTACCGTGCGATTTCATCGCTCCGGCTATCACCCATAACCCGCTCTCTGATCATCACCAGAAACTGCTGTCTAACTTCTTCGCTCAGACCGAAGCGCTGGCGTTTGGTAAATCCCGCGAAGTGGTTGAGCAGGAATATCGCGATCAGGGTAAAGATCCGGCAACGCTTGACTACGTGGTACCGTTCAAAGTGTTCGAAGGTAACCGCCCAACCAACTCTATCCTGCTGCGCGAAATCACTCCGTTCAGCCTGGGTGCGTTGATTGCGCTGTATGAGCACAAAATCTTTACTCAGGGCGTGATCCTGAACATCTTCACCTTCGACCAGTGGGGCGTGGAGCTGGGTAAACAGCTGGCGAACCGTATTCTGCCAGAGCTGAAAGATGATAAAGAAATCAGCAGCCACGATAGCTCGACCAATGGTCTGATTAACCGCTATAAAGCGTGGCGCGGTTAATTAAATAACCGTAATAACAATGCCGACTATAAGTCGGCATTGTTTTATCAGATAAATCCCCTTGTCTGTGATTTAACGAAAATCATACCGTGAGGTTAATCCTAAAATAGATTTTTAATCATGATTGATTTCGGAAGATACGTAGGTTAATTATTTTTGATTTTATTTTAACTTTTTGATTTTTAATCTTATTTATATATAAGCTGAAACTTATATTTGATAATCATTCCAATTATCTTAAAACCCCATCACTAATTCCCCGCGCCGTAATTCGCATGCTTTAGTTGTGTATACTCGATCCCGCCCGAAATGTTTTTGGGTAAATCTCCATTCATTCAATGAAGGGAAATTGTTATGAAAAAAGTTCTGTATGGCATTTTTGCCATATCTGCGCTTGCGGCGACTTCTGCGTGGGCTGCACCTGTACAGGTGGGCGAAGCGGCAGGATCGGCAGCAACGTCGGTTTCGGCGGGTAGTTCCTCCGCGACCAGCGTCAGCACCGTAAGCTCGGCGGTGGGTGTCGCGCTCGCGGCAACCGGTGGCGGTGATGGTTCTAATACCGGGACCACAACAACCACGACCACCAGTACCCAGTAATAAAGTATGTATCCCCAAAATAATTTGAGTCATCGCATCTGTGGCTTGAAGTATGACGGGGATTAACCATAACCACACTCCGGTGTGGTTATTCTGCCCCTCTGGAGAAGAGTCGTGAAGCGACCTGCACTCATTCTTATCTGCCTGCTATTACAGGCCTGTTCAGCCACGACTAAAGAGCTGGGCAATTCACTGTGGGACAGTCTGTTCGGTACGCCAGGCGTACAGCTGACGGACGATGATATTCAAAATATGCCCTACGCCAGCCAGTACATGCAGCTTAATGGCGGGCCGCAGTTGTTTGTGGTGCTGGCCTTCGCTGAAGACGGACAACAAAAATGGGTCACTCAGGATCAGGCCACTCTCGTCACACAACATGGTCGTCTGGTGAAGACTTTGCTTGGCGGCGACAACCTGATTGAAGTGAATAACCTTGCCGCCGACCCGCTGATTAAACCCGCACAAATTGTTGATGGCGCAACATGGACGCGCACGATGGGCTGGACCGAGTATCAGCAGGTGCGCTACGCCACCGCACGCTCGGTTTTCAAATGGGATGGCACCGATACCGTCAAAGTCGGTAGCGATGAAACTCCGGTTCGTGTGCTGGACGAAGAAGTCTCCACCGACCAGGCGCACTGGCATAACCGCTATTGGATCGACAGCGAAGGGCAAATTCGCCAGTCGGAACAGTATCTCGGCGCGGATTATTTCCCGGTGAAAACCACTCTCATCAAGGCGGCAAAACAATGATTAAACAAACTATTGCTGCGTTGATTATGAGCGTGGGAGCGTCATCGGTCTTTGCGGCAGGCACCGTCAAAGTGTTCAGTAATGGCAGCAATGAGGCCAAAACGCTGACAGGCGCAGAGCATTTAATTGATCTGGTAGGTCAACCGCGGCTCGCAAACAGTTGGTGGCCCGGTGCGGTGATTAGCGAAGAGCTGGCAACGGCGGCGGCATTACGGCAGCAGCAGGCGTTGCTGACAAGGCTGGCAGACCTGGCCTCAGAATCCAGCACCGACGATGCCGCCGCCATTAACGCCTTACGCCAGCAAATTCAGGCGTTGAAGGTGACGGGCAGACAAAAAATCAATCTTGATCCTGATATCGTGCGCGTTGCCGAACGCGGTAACCCGCCGTTGCAGGGCAACTACACGCTGTGGGTCGGACCACCACCGTCCACGGTCACGTTATTCGGGCTTATCAGCCGTCCTGGCAATCAGCCATTCACTCCCGGTCGCGACGTGGCGAGCTATCTCTCTGACCAGAGCCTGCTCAGCGGTGCGGATCGCAGCTACGCGTGGGTCGTTTATCCGGATGGACGCACGCAAAAAACTCCGGTGGCTTACTGGAACAAGCGTCACGTAGAGCCGATGCCCGGCAGCATTATTTATGTTGGCCTCGCGGACTCCGTCTGGAGTGAGACGCCTGATGCCCTTAACGCTGACATTCTTCAGACTCTGACGCAGCGGATACCGCAATAATGAAAAAAAGACATCTGCTTAGTTTACTGGCGCTGGGCATTAGCACGGCTTGCTATGGCGAAACATATCCTGCGCCCATTGGTCCGTCGCAATCGGATTTCGGTGGCGTAGGATTATTACAAACACCTACTGCGCGCATGGCGCGGGAAGGGGAGTTGAGTCTGAACTATCGCGATAACGATCAGTACCGTTATTACTCTGCTTCGGTGCAACTCTTCCCGTGGTTGGAAACAACGCTGCGTTATACCGACGTGCGCACTCGGCAGTACAGCAGCGTCGAAGCGTTCTCTGGTGATCAAACGTATAAAGATAAAGCCTTCGATCTCAAACTGCGTTTATGGGAAGAGAGTTACTGGCTGCCACAGGTGGCGGTTGGTGCGCGGGATATCGGCGGTACGGGGCTGTTCGATGCGGAATATCTTGTCGCCAGCAAAGCCTGGGGGCCATTCGATTTTACGCTCGGCCTGGGCTGGGGATATCTGGGCACCAGCGGTAACGTGAAAAATCCGCTCTGTTCAGCCAGTGACAAATATTGCTATCGCGATAACAGCTACAAACAAGCGGGATCTATCGACGGCAGCCAGATGTTCCACGGTCCGGCCTCACTGTTTGGCGGCGTGGAATACCAGACGCCCTGGCAGCCGCTGCGTCTGAAACTGGAGTATGAAGGCAATAATTATCAGCAGGATTTTGCCGGGAAGCTGGAGCAAAAAAGTAAGTTTAACGTCGGGGCGATTTATCGCGTTACCGATTGGGCCGACGTTAACCTTAGCTATGAACGCGGTAACACCTTTATGTTTGGCGTCACGCTGCGTACCAACTTTAACGATCTACGCCCGTCCTACAACGATAACGCCCGTCCGCAATATCAACCGCAGCCGCAGGATGCCATTTTGCAGCATTCGGTGGTGGCGAATCAGTTAACGCTGTTGAAATACAACGCCGGACTGGCCGATCCGCAGATCCAGACGAAAGGCGATACGCTGTACGTCACCGGTGAGCAGGTGAAATATCGTGATTCGCGCGAAGGGATCATCCGTGCTAATCGGATCGTGATGAACGATCTGCCGGATGGGATCAAGACGATCCGCGTTACAGAAAATCGCCTTAACATGCCGCAGGTGACGACGGAAACCGATGTCGCCAGCCTGAAAAATCATCTTGCCGGAGAGCCGTTGGGCCACGAAACGAAGCTGGCGCAAAAACGCGTCGAGCCAGTGGTTCCGAAGTCCACCGAGCAGGGCTGGTATATCGACAAATCACGCTTTGATTTCCATATCGATCCGGTGCTAAACCAGTCGGTCGGTGGCCCGGAAAACTTTTACATGTATCAGCTGGGCGTGATGGGAACGGCGGATTTGTGGCTGACGGACCATCTGCTGACCACCGGCAGCCTGTTTGCTAACCTTGCCAACAACTACGACAAGTTTAACTACACCAATCCGCCGCAGGACTCGCACTTACCGCGCGTGCGTACCCATGTGCGTGAGTATGTGCAGAATGATGTCTATGTGAATAACCTGCAAGCCAACTACTTCCAGCATCTGGGCAACGGCTTCTACGGTCAGGTCTACGGTGGTTATCTCGAAACCATGTTTGGCGGCGTGGGGGCAGAGGTGTTGTATCGCCCGCTGGATAGCAACTGGGCGTTTGGTCTGGATGCTAACTACGTTAAACAGCGCGACTGGCGTAGCGCGAAAGATATGATGAAATTCACCGATTACAGCGTGAAAACCGGACATCTGACCGCCTACTGGACGCCATCTTTCGCTCAGGATGTGTTAGTGAAAGCCAGCGTCGGGCAATATCTGGCAGGGGATAAAGGCGGCACGCTGGAAATCGCCAAACGCTTTGACAGCGGCGTGGTAGTGGGTGGGTATGCCACGATCACGAATGTTTCGAAAGAGGAGTACGGCGAAGGGGACTTCACCAAAGGCGTGTATATCTCTGTACCGTTGGATCTCTTCTCGTCTGGCCCGACTCGTAGCCGAGCGGCAATTGGCTGGACGCCGCTGACGCGTGACGGTGGTCAGCAACTTGGGCGTAAGTTCCAGTTGTATGACATGACCAGCGACCGAAGCGTCAATTTCCGCTAAGTCAGAGGAAAGGTGCCAGTTTTCGCACTCACTGGCACCTTCATTCTTAATGGCCTGTCGAGCCATCAGGAACGCAGTTCACCCCCGGTTTGCGATCTGGTGTGTAAAGGCGAAAACATTCTGTTTTCCTGTCCGTCGATATTGGTTGCAGGTCTGGTTGCCTGAGCGACTGGGCCATCATTGGGCTGGAGACATTGCTTTGCGGTAGGTCGGCTTTATCAGCAGTACCGAGCGGACCAGCATAAGCAGGAAGAACAGAGACTGATAACATCAAAGCAGCAAAATAAGGCTTCATTTTTACCACCTTTATCAGGTTACGTTTCATTTGTTCCAGAGGAACATTGTCGATTTTTCGCGCATTGCTGGTGGCTGGGAATCACCTGAATGGGTGATTTTTTGGACTGTGTGTTTTGCCAGATGCGACGTTGGTTGGGAGATGCCCATTTAATCGATCTGAACAAAACATACACAAAAAATATAGATCTCCGTCACATTTTTGCGTTATACAGGAAGCTCGCCATTGTGAAGGAGGTACTGCTATGACGTCACTCTCTCGTCCGCGCGTGGAGTTTATCTCCACCATTTTGCAGACCGTTCTCAATCTTGGCCTGTTGTGCCTCGGCCTGATTTTGGTTGTCTTCCTCGGCAAAGAAACGGTGCATCTGGCTGATGTGCTGTTCGCGCCAGAACAAGCCAGCAAATATGAGCTGGTGGAAGGGCTGGTGGTTTACTTTCTCTATTTCGAATTTATCGCGTTGATTGTGAAGTACTTTCAGTCCGGTTTTCACTTTCCCTTGCGTTACTTTGTCTATATCGGGATCACCGCCATTGTGCGCTTGATCATCGTCGATCATAAATCACCGCTGGATGTGTTGATCTACTCGGCAGCGATCCTGCTACTGGTGATCACCTTATGGCTGTGTAATTCGAAACGGCTGAAGCGGGAGTAAAAAAAGGCGCTCCATAGAGCGCCGAATAACAGTCACAAGTTGGGATAACGTAAGTTGAGGGTGTAGCGGCATAACATTGGCAGAACAACATCTTTAACCTTTCACACCACCTGCCGTCAGTCCGTTGACCAGCCAGCGTTGAGCCAGCAAGAAGACGATGGTGATCGGTAATGCAGACATCACGGCAGCGGCGGCAAAGTCACCCCACAGGTAGTTTTGCGGGTTGAGGTATTGCTGCATTCCCACGGCCAGGGTGTAGCTGTTTACGTCACGCAGTAACAACGACGCGACCGGAACTTCAGTAATGGCAGCGATAAACGACAGGATGAACACCACCGCCAGAATCGGCACTGACAGCGGCAAGAGGACAAGGCGGAAGGCCTGCCACGGTGTTGCACCATCCAGCGCCGCCGCTTCTTCCAGCGAACTGTCGATGGTTTCGAAATAGCCTTTGATGGTCCAGACATGCAGCGCAATCCCCCCCAGGTACGCGAAGATTACGCCGCCGTGAGTATTCAGGCCGATGAATGGAATGTACTCACCCAAACGATCAAATAACGCATACAACGCTACCAGTGAAAGCACCGCCGGGAACATCTGGAAAATCAGCATGCCTTTCAGCAGTGTCGCTTTACCAGGAAAGCGCATACGGGCGAAAGCGTAGGCGCAGGTGGTGGATAGCGCAACAATGCCAATCGCGGAAATTCCGGCGACCTTTACTGAGTTCCACAGCCACAGCAGTACCGGGAACGGCGGTGGCGTAATGCGCCCATCAGCCTGTTCAACGCTAAAACCTAACGCCAGTTTCCAGTGATCCCAGGAGATTTGTTCCGGGATCAGGCTACCAGTCGCGAAGTTCCCCTGACGCAGAGAGATAGCGACGACCATCAGCAGCGGGAACATAATCGCCGCGATAAAAAGTAGCAGTAGCAGATGAGTAATAAACAAACGTGCTTTTTGCGATTTCGGTTGGACCATTGCCATTTTTGTTATCTCCCTTAATCAAACTTCATTCGCGTGGCTTTCAGGTTGACGATCGCCAGCGCACCCACCAGCAGGAAGATCAGCGTGGCAATTGCCGCCGCCAGACCGAAGTCCTGACCACCGCCGCCTTCAAAGGCGATGCGGTAGGTGTAGTTAACGAGCAGGTCGGTATAACCGGCTGGCGTGGTAGTGCCAAGACGATCCGGGCCGCCGTTAGTTAACAGTTGAATCAGCACGAAGTTGTTAAAGTTAAAGGCGAAGCTGGCGATCATTAGCGGTGTGAGCGGCTTAATCAGCAGCGGCAGCGTAATTTTAAAGAAGTTCTGGAATGGACCTGCGCCATCCATTGCTGAGGCTTCATACAGATCGTCCGGAATCGCTTTCAGCAAGCCCATGCAGAGGATCATCATGTACGGATAACCCAGCCAGGTGTTGACGATAATCAGCATCGTGCGGGCGGTGGTCGGATCGCTAAACCAGGCAGGCTTCACGCCAAATAGCGCGCTCAACATCATGTTGATTTCACCGAAGCTCTGGTTAAACAACCCTTTGAAAATCAAGATTGAAATAAACGATGGCACCGCGTAGGGCAGAATCAGCAGGACACGATAGACCGCTTTGCCGCGCAACGCTTCCCACTGCACCAGACACGCCAGAACCATGCCGACTGCCACTGTTAAAAAGACGGTGATTAGCGAGAACACCACGGTCCAGACGAAAATGGCGAGGAACGGTTTCTGAATGCCTTCGTCGGTGAAGACGCGGGTAAAGTTTTTCCAGCCGGTGGTCACGGTGTAACCGGGGCTTAACTTTTCATCGCCCCAGTTGCCGTCGGCGGTAATGGACTGGTAAAAACCAATTTGGTTATTCGGCCGATATTTCACACCGCTCTGGTTATTCGTCAGCGTGCCGTCACCGGCGAGTGTGTAGAGCGGCTGCGTGCCAGAAAACTGGCGCAGGGAGCTCATCATCACTTTGTTACCATCCGGCAGAATGGCAGTAATGTCACTCAGTGCCTGACGATTCTGGGTAATCACACGCAGATTCGCGCGCTCGCCTTCAGGCTGGGCGGCTGTTTCTTTTAGTTGCAGTTTTTGCTCGCCGCCAAATTTAAACGCGTCGGAGAGGTAATTTTTGCCAGTTTCGCCGTCGCTGAGCGCCAGTTGCCACTCATCGCCCGCCGGGTAAAGACCAAAGTTATAGGTTTTGCCTGCTTGCCAGGAGCGATCTAACAACACTTCCTGCGCACGTTCAAAAGTCAGCTGGTTAGTGCTGCTGTAGTTGGTGAAGGCAATGGCGATGGTGCAGACCAGAGGGAAAAGGACGAATAGCCCCATCCCAGCCATTCCCGGATAGACATAGCGCCAGGCGTAGGCTTTACGATTGGCGAAAATATAGAGCCCCGCTGAACTCAATATCAGCGTGGTAATGGCGAACAGGTATTCCCCTTGTGCGTACATTAAAACAACAAGGTAACCCACCAGCAGGCCGAGCAGACCTAACACTGACCATTTCAGCGCGTCGCTTTGCCACCAATGTTTCTTTTTAATGACATCCATGGGGTTCTTCCTCATTCCAGGACAGATAAAGCATTTACGCCTTATCCGACAACAACTGCCTGATGCGACGCTGACGCGTCTTATCAGGCCTACATACGTTTCGGTTTTGTAGGCCGGATAAGGCGTTTACGCCGCATCCGGCATTTCACTGCATTACTTGGTGATACGAGTCTGTGCATCTTTCAGCGCTGCATCCACAGTCTGACGACCGCTGGCGGCGTTGATCACGGCAGTACGCACGGCATACCAGAAAGCGGACATCTGCGGGATGTTCGGCATAATTTCACCTTTCTGAGCGTTATCCATGGTGGCGGCAATACGAGGATCTTTCGCAAGTTCATCCTGATAGGACTTCAGCGCTACTGCACCCAGCGGTTTATCTTTATTAACCGCTTCCAGGCCTTCGTCAGTCAGCAGATAGTTTTCGAGGAACTCTTTCGCCAGCTCTTTGTTCGGACTGGCGGCGTTAATACCCGCGCTCAGTACGCCCACGAACGGTTTGGATGGCTGGCCCTTAAAGGTCGGCAGTACCGTTACACCATAATTCACTTTGCTGGTGTCGATGTTGGACCATGCCCACGGGCCGTTGATGGTCATCGCTGTTTCGCCTTTATTAAAGGCGGCTTCTGCGATGGAGTAATCGGTGTCCGCATTCATGTGTTTGTTTTTAATCAGGTCAACCAGGAAGGTCAGACCCGCTTTCGCGCCAGCGTTATCCACGCCCACGTCTTTAATGTCGTACTTGCCGTTTTCGTACTTGAACGCATAACCCCCGTCAGCAGCAATCAGCGGCCAGGTGAAGTACGGTTCTTGCAGGTTGAACATTAGCGCGCTCTTACCTTTCGCTTTCAGTTCTTTATCCAGCGCTGGGATCTCTTCCCATGTTTTTGGCGGGTTCGGCAGCAGATCTTTGTTATAAATCAGCGATAACGCTTCGACAGAAATTGGGTAAGCAATCAGCTTGCCGTTGTAACGTACGGCATCCCAGGTAAACGGATACAGCTTGTCCTGGAACGCTTTGTCTGGGGTGATTTCAGCCAACAGGCCAGATTGAGCATAGCCACCAAAGCGGTCGTGCGCCCAGAAGATAATGTCAGGGCCATCGCCAGTTGCCGCAACCTGAGGGAATTTCTCTTCCAGTTTATCCGGATGCTCAACGGTGACTTTAATTCCGGTATCTTTCTCGAATTTCTTACCGACTTCAGCGAGGCCGTTGTAGCCTTTGTCGCCGTTAATCCAGATTACCAGTTTACCTTCTTCGATTTTGGCGAGAGCCGAGGCGGAAAACATCATCGTCGTTAATGCGGATAATGCGAGGATGCGTGCACCTGTTTTTATTTTCATAATCTATGGTCCTTGTTGGTGAAGTGCTCGTGAAAACACCTAAACGGACTCTAGTTTCTTTATACGGCAACCTCTTTCCATCCTCCTTGCCCCTACGCCCCTCCGTTGCTTTGTGTGATCTCTGTTACAGAATTGGCGGTAATGTGGAGATGCGCACATAAAATCGCCACGATTTTTGCAAGCAACTTCACGAAATTCCTTACATGGTCTCGGGTTAGTTCACAGAAGCCGCGTTCTCATCCTCCCGCCTCCTCCCCCATAAAAAAGCCAGGGGGTGGAGGATTTAAGCCATCTTCTGATGACGCATAGTCAGCCCATCATGAATGTTGCTGTCGATGACAGGTTGTAACAAAGGGAGAAGGGCATGGCGAGCGTACAGCTGCAAAATGTAACGAAAGCCTGGGGCGAGGTCGTGGTATCGAAAGATATCAATCTCGACATCCATGAAGGTGAATTCGTGGTGTTTGTCGGGCCGTCTGGCTGCGGAAAATCGACTTTACTGCGCATGATTGCCGGGCTTGAGACGATCACCAGCGGCGACCTGTTCATCGGTGAGAAACGGATGAATGACACACCGCCAGCAGAACGCGGCGTTGGTATGGTGTTCCAGTCTTACGCGCTCTATCCCCACCTGTCAGTAGCAGAAAACATGTCATTTGGCCTGAAACTGGCAGGCGCGAAAAAAGAGGTGATTAACCAACGCGTTAACCAGGTGGCGGAAGTGCTGCAACTGGCGCATTTGCTGGATCGCAAACCGAAAGCGCTCTCCGGTGGTCAGCGTCAGCGTGTGGCGATTGGCCGTACGCTGGTGGCCGAGCCAAGCGTATTTTTGCTCGATGAACCGCTCTCCAATCTCGATGCTGCACTGCGTGTGCAAATGCGTATCGAAATCTCCCGCCTGCATAAACGCCTGGGCCGCACGATGATTTACGTCACCCACGATCAGGTCGAAGCGATGACGCTGGCCGACAAAATCGTGGTGCTGGACGCCGGTCGCGTGGCGCAGGTTGGGAAACCGCTGGAGCTGTACCACTATCCGGCAGACCGCTTTGTCGCCGGATTCATCGGTTCGCCAAAGATGAACTTCCTGCCGGTAAAAGTGACCGCCACCGCAATCGATCAAGTGCAGGTGGAACTGCCGATGCCGAATCGTCAGCAAGTCTGGCTGCCGGTTGAAAGCCGTGATGTCCAGGTTGGAGCCAATATGTCGCTGGGGATTCGCCCGGAACATCTACTGCCGAGTGATATCGCTGACGTCATCCTTGAGGGTGAAGTTCAGGTCGTCGAGCAGCTCGGCAACGAAACTCAAATCCATATCCAGATCCCTTCCATTCGTCAAAACCTGGTGTACCGCCAGAACGACGTGGTGTTGGTAGAAGAAGGTGCCACATTCGCTATCGGCCTGCCGCCAGAGCGTTGCCATCTGTTCCGTGAGGATGGCACTGCATGTCGTCGACTGCATAAGGAGCCGGGCGTTTAAGCACCCCACAAAACACACAAAGCCTGTCACAGGTGATGTGAAAAAAGAAAAGCAATGACTCAGGAGATAGAATGATGATTACTCTGCGCAAACTTCCTCTGGCGGTTGCCGTCGCAGCGGGCGTAATGTCTGCTCAGGCAATGGCTGTTGATTTCCACGGCTATGCACGTTCCGGTATTGGCTGGACAGGTAGCGGCGGCGAACAACAGTGTTTCCAGACTACCGGTGCTCAAAGTAAATACCGTCTTGGCAACGAATGTGAAACTTATGCTGAATTAAAATTGGGTCAGGAAGTGTGGAAAGAGGGCGATAAGAGCTTTTATTTCGACACTAACGTGGCCTATTCCGTCGCGCAACAAAATGACTGGGAAGCTACCGATCCAGCCTTCCGTGAAGCAAACGTGCAGGGTAAAAACCTGATTGAATGGCTGCCAGGCTCCACCATCTGGGCAGGTAAGCGTTTCTACCAACGTCATGACGTTCATATGATCGACTTCTACTACTGGGATATTTCTGGTCCTGGTGCCGGTCTGGAAAACATCGATGTTGGCTTTGGTAAACTCTCTCTGGCAGCAACCCGTTCCTCTGAAGCTGGTGGTTCTTCCTCTTTCGCCAGCAATAATATTTATGACTATACCAACGAAACCGCGAACGATGTATTCGACGTACGTTT
Organism: Escherichia sp. MOD1-EC4550; assembly: GCF_963876935.1. Taxonomy (NCBI): domain Bacteria; kingdom Pseudomonadati; phylum Pseudomonadota; class Gammaproteobacteria; order Enterobacterales; family Enterobacteriaceae; genus Escherichia; species Escherichia sp. MOD1-EC4550. Next base: position 281,113 of record NZ_CAWNSE010000016.1, on the reverse strand, counting down.
AGCACAGATGGAAATCAACCCGGGCGGCACGTTAGAGTTGGGTGTCGACTACGGTCGTGCCAATCTGCGTGATAACTATCGTCTGGTTGATGGCGCATCGAAAGACGGTTGGTTATTCACTGCTGAACATACTCAGAGTGTCCTGAAGGGCTTTAACAAGTTTGTTGTTCAGTACGCTACTGACTCGATGACCTCACAGGGTAAAGGTCTGTCGCAGGGTTCTGGCGTTGCGTTTGATAACGAAAAATTTGCCTACAATATCAATAACAACGGTCACATGCTTCGTATCCTCGACCATGGTGCGATCTCCATGGGCGACAACTGGGACATGATGTACGTGGGTATGTACCAGGATATCAACTGGGATAACGACAACGGCACCAAATGGTGGACCGTCGGTATTCGCCCGATGTATAAGTGGACGCCAATCATGAGCACCGTGATGGAAATCGGCTACGACAACGTCGAATCCCAGCGCACTGGTGACAAGAACAATCAGTACAAAATTACCCTCGCGCAACAATGGCAGGCTGGCGACAGCATCTGGTCACGCCCGGCTATTCGTGTCTTCGCAACCTACGCCAAGTGGGATGAGAAATGGGGTTATGACTACAACGGTAGCTCTTCAACCAACCCATACTACGGCAAAGCTGTTCCAGCTGATTTCAACGGCGGCAGCTTCGGACGTGGCGACAGCGACGAGTGGACCTTCGGTGCTCAGATGGAAATCTGGTGGTAATAGCAAAACCTGGGCCGGATAAGGCGTTCGCGCCGCATCCGGCATAAAAACAGGTTGTCATTATCTGAAAGGGGCGAAAGCCCCTCTGATTATCGGGTTTGGCGCGCTATTGCCTGGCTACCGCTGAACTCCAGATTTTGAGGTGAAAACAATGAAAATGAATAAAAGTCTCATCGCCCTCTGTTTATCAGCAGGGTTGCTGGCAAGCGCGCCTGGAATCAGCCTTGCCGATGTTAACTACGTACCGCAAAACACCAGCGACGCGCCAGCCATTCCATCTGCCGCGCTGCAACAACTCACCTGGACACCGGTCGATCAATCGAAAACCCAGACCACCCAACTGGCGACCGGCGGCCAACAACTGAACGTCCCCGGCATCAGTGGTCCGGTTGCTGCGTACAGCGTCCCGGCAAACATTGGCGAACTGACACTAACGCTGACCAGCGAAGTGAACAAACAAACCAGCGTATTTGCGCCGAACGTGCTGATTCTTGATCAGAACATGACCCCATCAGCCTTCTTCCCCAGCAGTTATTTCACCTACCAGGAACCAGGCGTGATGAGTGCAGATCGGCTGGAAGGTGTTATGCGCCTGACACCGGCGTTGGGGCAGCAAAAACTTTATGTTCTGGTCTTTACCACGGAAAAAGATCTCCAGCAGACGACCCAACTGCTCGACCCGGCAAAAGCCTATGCCAAAGGCGTCGGTAACTCGATCCCGGATATTCCCGATCCGGTTGCTCGTCATACCACCGATGGCTTACTGAAACTGAAAGTGAAAACGAACTCCAGTTCCAGCGTGTTGGTGGGGCCTCTATTTGGTTCTTCCGCTCCAGCTCCGGTTACGGTAGGCAACACGGCGGCACCAGCTGTGGCTGCACCCGCTCCGGCACCGGTGAAGAAAAGCGAGCCGATGCTCAACGACACGGAAAGTTATTTTAATACCGCGATCAAAAACGCTGTCGCGAAAGGTGATGTTGATAAGGCGTTAAAACTGCTTGATGAAGCTGAACGCCTGGGGTCGACATCTGCCCGTTCCACCTTTATCAGCAGTGTAAAAGGCAAGGGGTAATTACGCCCCACAGTGCTGATTTTGCAACAACTGGTGCGTCTCCTGGCGCACCTTTTTTTATGCTTATTTCCTGGGATATGAGCGATTTTTTATAGTACTTCGCTTCTTCTTCACTAAGAATGTGCATTATCTCAATGCCATATCAGAGATTCTTTTCCTATCCCCGGTAGTGTCTGGACGCTCAGGCTACTTTTCCAGGTTATTTTATTTCTGTAATACAGAGGTTTTATGATAGGTCATATCACAAATTCTGGCGGCAATAGCTCTTTGATGAAACATGATGTGGTGCAAGGAAATAATAAATTAGATCTTGATTTACTACGTAATTTCAATGGGGTACCAAGGTTAAATCGAGAAAATTTTATTTATATCAGCAATATATTTTTAAATATAAAACAACGGAACGAAAAAAATCATTCAATAAATATGTTTCGTGAAGTCTCAATCAGTAATGATATTATAAGCGTAAAATTTTATAGAAATGAAAAAATAGAGTGTGCTTGTGATTTTCTGATGGATAAAGATGCGCAGGGGTATATCGACCTGTCTGATTTGGATTTAACAAGTTGCCATTTTAAAGGTGACGTTATTTCGGAGGTATCTTTTTTATCGTCAAATCTACAACATGCAACTTTCGAATGTAAAGAAATTGAGAATTGCAATTTTACTAAGGCAACAGTTAATAATGTCATATTTAAATGTCGACGTTTACACAATGTGATTTTTCTCAAAACGAGTGGCGAATGTGTTGATTTTAGCCAAAATATTCTTGATACCGTTGACTTTTCTCAGAGTAACTTTGGTCATGGTAATTTTCGCGAATGTCAGATTAAAAATTCAAACTTCGATAATTGTTATCTTTATGCTTCGCACTTCACCAGAGCAGAATTTCTTTCTACCAAAGAAATATCATTTATTAAATCGAATCTGACAGCTGTTATGTTTGATCATGTGCGAATGTCGACAGGGAATTTTAAAGACTGCATTACAGAGAAATTGGCATTAACGATTGATTACTCAGATATATTTGGTAATGAAGATCTTGATGGTTATATCAATGGCATTATCCAAATGATTAATACGTTGCCTGATAATGCAGTGAAATTAAAATCCGTTCTGGCAATCAAACTGGTGATACAATTAAAAATTCTTAATATTGTTAATAAAAACTTTATTGAGAATATGAAAAACACATTTAGTCATTATCCTTATGTGAGCAATCCAATTATACGTAGCTATTTATATCATGATGAAGATGATAAGTTCGATATTTTTATGCGTCAACATCGTTTTAGTAAGGTGAAATTTGATGTCACACAGATGAATACTTTCATTAATAGATTTCGTGTGAATAAATGGTTGATTGATCAAAATAATAATTTTTTTATCCAACTTATCGATCAGGCTCTACGATCATCGGATGAGATTATCAGAGAAAATGCCTGGTATCTTTATAAAGAGTGGATACGCAGTGATAATATATCACCTGTATTTAAAGAAGTTGACGATTATTTAAGAACATTTAACGCCAAGCAATTAACACAAAACGACAATATCTTTATCCTGTTTTCCTCTGTCGATGATGGGCCAGTTATGGTGGTAAGCTCCCAGCGCTTACATGATATGTTGAATCCTACAAAAGATACCCATTGGAAATCCACCTATATCTTTAAATCCAGACATGAAATGCTGCCTGTTAATATTACTCCGGAAACACTTTTCGGCTCCACATCTCATGATGAACATGCGCTTTTCCCAATTTTTACTGCAAGTTGGCGAGCTATCCATAAAAAGAATAAAGGTGTGTAAGTAAAGGAAAACATCACCATTCCTGGCATCCCGGGCGGTGATGCCCCTATGGTTGCTCTTGCCAGCACGGGCATCGGCAAGCGTAAGGTTCAACAGCGTTTTATCACTTCATGCGATTGTTGCGTTTTTGTTGCGCATTAGATCACTTAATTTGCTATACATCTCCCGTAAACACTTTTCTGCGATACAATGCCTTTACGTTATGTAACGGAGAGTTCGGCATGTCACACCCCGCGTTAACGCAACTGCGTGCGCTGCGCTATTTTACAGAGATCCCTTCCCTGGATCCGCAACTGCTCGACTGGTTGTTGCTGGAAGATTCCATGACGAAACGTTTTGAGCAGCAGGGAAAAACAGTGAGCGTGACGATGATCCGCGAAGGGTTTGTCGGGCAGAATGAAATCCACGAAGAACTGCCATTGTTGCCGAAAGAGTCCCGTTACTGGTTACGTGAAATTTTGTTATGTGCCGATGGTGAACCGTGGCTTGCCGGTCGTACCGTCGTTCCTGAGTCAACGTTAAGCGGGCCGGAGCTGGCGTTACAAAAATTGGGTAAAACGCCGTTAGGGCGCTATCTGTTCACATCATCGACATTAACCCGGGACTTTATTGAGATAGGCCGTGATGCCGGACTGTGGGGGCGACGTTCCCGCCTGCGATTAAGCGGTAAACCGCTGTTGCTAACCGAACTGTTTTTACCGGCGTCACCGTTGTACTAAGAGGAAAAAAATATGGAGTGGAGTCTGACGCAGAATAAGCTGCTGGCGTTTCATCGCTTAATGCGTACGGATAAGCCAATTGGCGCGTTACTGCTGCTCTGGCCAACATTATGGGCGTTGTGGGTGGCGACACCGGGCGTTCCTCAGCTCTGGATCCTGGCGGTGTTTGTCGCGGGTGTCTGGCTGATGCGCGCTGCCGGATGTGTGGTGAATGATTATGCTGACCGCAAGTTCGATGGTCATGTTAAGCGCACGGCGAACCGACCACTTCCCAGCGGCGCGGTAACAGAGAAAGAGGCGCGCGCGCTGTTTGTCGTGCTGGTACTGATTTCGTTTTTACTGGTGCTGACGCTAAATACGATGACCATTCTGTTGTCGATTGCCGCGCTGGCGCTGGCGTGGGTGTACCCGTTTATGAAGCGGTATACCCATCTACCGCAAGTGGTGCTGGGGGCGGCGTTTGGCTGGTCGATTCCAATGGCTTTTGCCGCTGTGAGTGAGTCGGTGCCGTTGAGTTGCTGGTTAATGTTCCTCGCCAATATTCTCTGGGCGGTGGCTTACGACACGCAGTATGCGATGGTTGACCGCGATGATGATGTGAAGATTGGCATTAAATCCACCGCAATCCTGTTCGGCCAATACGATAAATTGATTATTGGTATTTTGCAGATTGGCGTACTGGCGCTGATGGCGATCATCGGTGAGTTAAATGGCTTAGGCTGGGGATATTACTGGTCAATTCTGGTGGCTGGCGCGCTGTTTGTTTATCAACAAAAACTGATTGCCAACCGTGAGCGAGAAGCCTGCTTTAAGGCATTTATGAATAATAACTATGTTGGCCTGGTGCTGTTTTTAGGGCTGGCAATGAGTTACTGGCATTTCTGATGATGTAAAAAAGCCGGATGATCATCCGGCTTTCTTCTGGGCTGGCTGATGCGCTGCGCTTCTCAGGCCTACACAACATATCGCAATTTATTGAATTTGCAGATCATGGTAGGCCGAATAAGGCGTTTGCGCCGCATCCGGCAATTCTCACTGATTACCCTTCGCCCTGCGTCGCACTCTCAATCGTCAAACGCACGTCTGATGTAATCAACTCCGCCAACAACTGATACACCTTCATCGTTTCTGCCGGTTCGGCGTCGCCGCTATCGCTGATATACCCTTCATCACGCAGTGTCAGCACCAGAGAACTGAACACCGCCTTGTCGAAGAACTCCGGCGCATTGATACCGTGCAGCACGGAGAGACGTTGCGCGACGGTGCGGCTCTCTTTCTCCAGCGTACCGCGGTTGATCGACGGGTTGGCGCTCAACAGCCAGAAGGTGATGGCATAACGTTGCAGCGTTTCGCGCGCGCCTGCGGCCAGCAGCTGTAGCGTGCGAGAATGCGCCGGGTTGATATGCAATTCATTATCTTGCAGGGTAATCAGTCCCTGGCGCTGCATCTCATTTGCCAGCGCATCAATAACGCCCGGCAACTCGTCGCGATCCCAACGCAGGAACAGCTCCGCTTTCAGCATGGGGTAAAGCACATTGACGTGCTCCATCAATACGTCACGGGAGATGTGGCGATGCTGGGTGACAATTGCCGCCATCAACGAAGGCAGCACCAACATATGCGCAATGTTATTGCGATAGTAGGTCATCAACACTGCTTGTTCGCGCGGCAGAATGATGATGTCGCCGATAGTGTCTTTCTCGACTTCAAACTTGTTCATTTGCAGCGCGTGATCGATAAGCTCGCTGGCGCTGGCTGAAGGAACGGTAGAGTCCGTGGAGTAAGGTACATTGCGCATCAGATCCAGGTAGCAGTTGAGTTGCTCGGTTAACTGCTCGCGGGTGAGTGAGCGCTGACGTGACGCCAGAAGCGCAGTACAGCACAGGTTCATGGCGTTTGCCGCGCCTGCGTTGTTAATGCGTACCATCAGATCGGCAGCAATATTATTGACCGTCGGCGTTAACCAGGCCGGACGCACCGCTTCGATGGGATCGATAGATTCACGCCAGTCAGGTACATGCTGGTTAAGGTAGGTCATCAACGGCATTGGTTCACCGAAGTTGACGTAACCCTGACCGAGATTACGCAGCTTGCTTAAACCGCGCAGCATCTGCGGCAGGCTCTCTTTCTCTTTCGTTGCACCGCGCAGTTCTTTGGCGTAAGTACCCACTTCCATGACGTGCTCATAACCGATGTAGATCGGAATCAGCGTAATCGGACGCGTGCCGCCACGCAGCATCGCCTGAATGGTCATCGACAGTGTACCGGTTTTCGGGTCAAGCAAACGCCCCGTACGGGAACGACCGCCTTCCACAAAGTACTCGACGGAATAACCACGGCTGAATAGTTCGCCGAGATACTCACGGAAAACGGTGGAATAGAGCTTATTGCCTTTAAACGTACGGCGAATAAAGAACGCACCCAGACGGCGGAAAATCGGCCCGGCAGGCCAGAAGTTCAGGTTGATCCCGGCGGCGATATGCGGTGGCACCAGCCCCTGGTGATAGAGCACGTAAGAAAGCAGCAGGTAGTCCATGTGACTGCGGTGGCAAGGCACATATACCAGCTCATGACCGTCATGAGCCAGCTGGCGAACGCGCTCAGCGTTATGGACGTTAATGCCCTGATAAAGTCGGTTCCAGGTGAAGCCCAGAATACGGTCAGTCAGGCGAATCATCTCGTAAGAGAAATTCGCCGCAATCTCTTCCATCAGTGCAATGGCGTTCTGCTGCGCTTTTTCATGGGAGATTTTTTTGCTGCGCGCTTCATCTTCTACCGCTTTGGCAATGGCGCGGGAGGCGAGCAGCTTATTAAACAGATCCTGACGGGCAGGAAGACGTGGACCTACGGCAGCCAGACGCTGACGAGCAAAGTGCATACGCGCCACGCGCGCCAGTTTCTGCGCGATAGTTTTATCCGTGCCGTGTTCATCCGCCATACGGCGCAGCGAAACTGACGGCGAGAAACGCACAAAACTGTCGCGACCGAGCCACAGTACAGCGAAAAATTTCTGTACGCCGTTAAGCATACGCAGCGGCGGGTTCACTTCGCCTTTTTCACGCCCCGGCGCGCGACCAAACATCACCGATACTGGCACCATCTGCACATCCAGATTTGGGTTGCTACGGTGCAAATCGAGATAGTCGTGGAACAGCTTAATAGACTCTTCTTTCGGCGTGTAATAGGTGAACACACGCGGCCCGCCGTGAATGAACACATAGCGCGGCAGTAGCGTGCCGTCAATCTCCAGCGGCTCTAAGGGGTCAGGCAGGTCATGTGCCAGACACTGGGCGCGCAACGTCAGCAAATCTGCTTTCGAGTTGTACGGTAAAACGTACATAATTGGACGAGAGGTATCCAGTCCCAGTTCCGGGGCAGGATCTGCCGGAATAGACTTGCTTTTTACCAGGATGCTTAATGGTAAATTCAGTAATTTGTAGTAAATTCGTGGCCAGCCGGACATAAACGATGTAAAGCCTCTGGTTAATAATGCAAATGCGCGGCAAGGATAGCAGAAACTCATGGGAAATTCTGTGGTATCCGCTCATGTTTCGCGCGGCGTTACGCAAACCCGAATCATCGGATTTAACGGTACACTGATATTGACGCTCATAATGTAAAAAGGTTCTTTCAATGGCCAATAATACCACTGGATTCACTCGAATTATCAAAGCTGCTGGCTATTCCTGGAAGGGGTTACGCGCGGCATGGATCAACGAAGCGGCATTCCGTCAGGAAGGCGTAGCGGTATTGTTGGCGGTGGTCATCGCCTGCTGGCTGGATGTGGACGCGATTACTCGCGTGCTGCTTATCAGCTCCGTCATGCTGGTGATGATTGTGGAAATTCTCAATAGTGCCATTGAAGCCGTGGTTGACCGAATTGGCTCTGAATACCATGAGCTTTCCGGACGCGCTAAAGATATGGGGTCCGCTGCGGTACTGATCGCGATTATCGTCGCCGTGATTACCTGGTGCATCCTGTTATGGTCGCATTTTGGATAACCCTTCCAGAATTCGATAAATCTCTGGTTTATTGTGCAGTTTATGGTTCCAAAATCGCCTTTTGCTGTATATACTCACAGCATAACTGTATATACACCCAGGGGGCGGAATGAAAGCGTTAACGGCCAGGCAGCAAGAGGTGTTTGATCTCATCCGTGATCACATCAGCCAGACAGGTATGCCGCCGACGCGTGCGGAAATCGCGCAGCGTTTGGGGTTCCGTTCCCCAAACGCGGCTGAAGAACATCTGAAGGCGCTGGCACGCAAAGGCGTTATTGAAATTGTTTCCGGCGCATCACGCGGGATTCGTCTGTTACAGGAAGAGGAAGAGGGGTTGCCACTGGTAGGTCGTGTGGCTGCCGGTGAACCGCTTCTGGCGCAGCAGCACATTGAAGGTCATTATCAGGTTGATCCTTCCTTGTTCAAACCGAATGCGGATTTCCTGCTGCGCGTCAGCGGGATGTCGATGAAAGATATCGGCATTATGGATGGCGACTTGCTGGCTGTGCATAAAACTCAGGACGTACGTAATGGTCAGGTCGTCGTCGCTCGTATTGATGACGAAGTTACCGTTAAGCGTCTGAAAAAACAGGGCAATAAAGTCGAACTGTTGCCAGAAAACAGTGAGTTTAAACCGATTGTCGTTGACCTTCGTCAGCAAAGCTTCACGATTGAAGGGCTGGCGGTTGGGGTTATTCGCAACGGCGACTGGCTGTAACATATCTCTGAGACCGCGATGCCGCCTGGCGTCGCGGTTTGTTTTTCATCTCTCTTCATCAGGCTTGTCTGCATGGCATTCCTCACTTCATCTGATAAAGCACTCTGGCATCTCGCCTTACCCATGATTTTCTCCAATATCACCGTCCCGTTGCTTGGGCTGGTCGATACGGCGGTTATTGGTCATCTTGATAGTCCGGTTTATCTGGGCGGTGTGGCGGTTGGTGCAACGGCGACCAGCTTTCTCTTTATGCTGTTGCTGTTTTTGCGCATGAGCACCACCGGGCTTACTGCGCAGGCTTATGGTGCCCAAAATCCCCAGGCATTAGCCCGTGCGCTGGTACAGCCGTTGCTGTTGGCTCTGGGGGCTGGGGCGTTAATTGCGCTGCTGCGTACGCCGATTATCGATCTGGCGCTGCATATTGTTGGCGGTAGCGAAGCAGTGCTGGAACAGGCGCGGCGCTTTCTTGAAATCCGCTGGTTAAGCGCACCGGCGTCGCTGGCGAATCTGGTGTTACTTGGCTGGCTACTCGGCGTGCAATATGCCCGTGCGCCAGTAATTTTGTTAGTAGTCGGCAATATTCTCAACATAGTGCTGGATGTCTGGCTGGTGATGGGGCTGCATATGAACGTGCAGGGCGCTGCGCTGGCGACGGTTATTGCAGAATATGCAACATTGCTGATTGGTCTGCTAATAGTGCGTAAAATCATCAAAATACGCGGTATCTCCGGCGAAATGCTGAAAAAAGCCTGGCGAGGTAATTTCCGCCGTTTGCTGGCGCTTAACCGCGATATCATGCTGCGCTCGCTGTTGCTGCAACTCTGTTTTGGTGCGATCACCGTACTTGGCGCACGACTTGGAAGTGACATCATCGCTGTAAACGCGGTTCTGATGACGCTACTCACCTTTACCGCCTATGCGCTTGATGGTTTTGCCTACGCGGTTGAAGCACATTCCGGTCAGGCATACGGTGCGCGCGACGGTAGCCAGTTGCTGGATGTCTGGCGGGCAGCGTGCCGCCAGTCGGGGATCGTAGCGTTACTGTTTTCGGTGGTTTATTTGCTGGCAGGGGAACACATCATTGCGTTGCTGACGTCGTTAACCCAGATTCAGCAGCTGGCTGACCGCTATCTTATCTGGCAGGTGATTTTGCCGTTGGTTGGCGTCTGGTGTTATCTGCTGGACGGCATGTTTATAGGCGCAACGCGCGCAGCCGAAATGCGTAACAGTATGGCGGTGGCCGCCGCAGGTTTTGCGCTGACGCTCCTTACGCTGCCGTGGCTGGGTAATCATGGTTTGTGGCTGGCGTTAACCGTCTTTCTGGCGTTGCGCGGGCTTTCTCTGGCAGCTATCTGGCAGCGTCACTGGCGCAACGGTACCTGGTTTGCAGCAACGTGACGGTTAAAAATTCTGAATAAATAATCCTGGGTAAAATTCCTGACTACACTTAATCTCACGTTCAGAAGAAAAGTGAGCGTACTCTCATTCACAACCTAACGATGAGGTCTTGATTATGAATAAAGATGAAGCCGGCGGTAACTGGAAACAGTTTAAAGGTAAAGTGAAAGAGCAATGGGGCAAACTGACCGATGATGATATGACGGTCATTGAAGGTAAACGTGATCAACTGGTCGGTAAAATCCAGGAACGTTATGGTTATCAGAAAGATCAGGCAGAAAAAGAGGTCGTGGATTGGGAAACCCGCAATGAATATCGCTGGTAATTAATCCCTTCTGCCCGACGTGTACAAGGATGTACGCCCTGTTAGCGAGATTTCTTTTTCACCTGAATAGAGTGGTCATGGTGGCACTGTTCAGGATGACGACATGCTTCTATTTCTACACATGCTGAACATAATCCATGTGCTTCAATCACATTATGCCGAAGGGCAAAACCCATTTTTGCCGCCAGCGTATGCATGATGTCCTCCACACCTTCCGCACACTCTTCTTTCACCGCACCGCAGCGATCGCAAATAAACATAGCTGAAGTATGCGTTGGCTGGTCGAACAGATGACAGAGCACATAGCTGTTGGTGGACTCAACTTTATGCACAAACCCTTGCTCAAGGAGAAAGTCTAGCGCGCGGTAAACCGTTGGCGGCTTGGCTTGCGGTTCAGCTTCGCGCAACAAATCAAGCAGATCATAAGCGCTGATAGCGCCATCCTGCAGACTCATCAGGCGTAACACTTCCAGGCGCTGCGGGGTCAGGCGCACATTACGCTGCGCACAGAGTTTTTCAGCCTGCGCTAATAATTCCTGCGTTGTGGTCTTTTCCATCGGGCACCTCAAGGTGTGGGTTAAGAATGTCCTTACTTTACCATGTTCCAGGAAAAACACCGAGAACCCTTATTGTTGTTGTAATGTTGATTTTCTGTTTCATAGGTAAGGTGTTGTATAGCCAGGTGACACCATTATCAACATGACAATAATTATTACTCCATTTTTAAATACATTGCTTGAAGTTAACTCGCTATTTATTTAAATGCGTTTGAAAGTATGCCTACAGATCAGAAATTATGAGCGGTTTTTGATAGTGGCTTTTTGTCAAATGAATTATAAGAATGATACAGCTCGGTAAAAAGGTGGATAAATTATGTCAAGTATAATAGGAAGTTCAAGAGATTACTTTAATAAAAGCCTCAACTCAAATCAATACGATAATAAAGATAAAGATGTAAGCTCGAAAGAATTTAAGGATATGTATAATAAATCGGTTGATTATGCAACGATGAGTAATCGCGCTGCGATTATTGCAAAAATAGATTTGTTTATTCAGAGGATTACCCATAATTTATGGACTGCAAGTGAAAAGAATGTTTCCTTAATTGGACGAATAAATGCTCTCAAAACGTGGGTTGAGGAGTGTATTGATCAGTGCACTAATGAGCAATTAGGTGATCGTGACTATATTTCTGCATTTGTAGAACGGGCGATTTTTCATTATGCGATGGATTTTGTTTGTAATCCAATGGAAAATAGCGATGCAACTCTAATAGACAGGTGTACTTTCGATGTAATAAATCAGAATGACCTTCCCTCCGCAATTCAGCTATTTTATGATAAACCCTATGGTAAAGTACCTGTAGCGTCATTACATCTAAAAACTGTAAGCGAAGGTTTTTTAAATTTGGAAAATGCATATAAAGCAAAGAACGATGCTCGCTTAAAACCCTTGGCTTCCCTTTTACTTTCATTCTCATATGGTAGTGCATCAGCTGATATCATAGCAACAGCACGAAGAGTTAGTGATTATTGCGAAAACCACATAACAAGTCAGATAAAAATATTATCTCGTCAAGTGATGAAAAAAAGCCTGATGGATATGAAAGAATTAGTAAATAAAAATGAACTGAATTTTAATTTAATTCTGAATGAGAGGAAAAAGAAGGCTGAAGAAGACAATAAAGACATCACAGACATTACAGACATTACAAAAATGCAGGCTGCAGGTGAGACGTTAATTAAATTCGTTCAAGCATTTGACCCAGACTCAACGGGACCCATTGTAATTGGCAAAGATATGAATGACAAAGATATAAATGACAACGATCTCATTAACGAAGATATTATTAAGTTCATTTATGACCTATTCGGTATTGTGTTAAAAAAATAAAATATGAATTTTCTCTGTAGTATGGAATTTTTTACATAAAAGAACCCAACATTGCTTGGGTTCTTTTTTATCTATCATTGCCATTCGCCGCGAGATAGTTCAACACGCTTTTATGTATGATTTTTTATTTATCGTCGAAACTGAATTGCTTATCATTGCTTTTCACAACGCTAACATCTAATAAGATTATTTCTTCAATTCGCGAGAGCGTCACGCTTTGAAGGGATCTCATTTTTCTTTTTCAAAGAGCCAGGCGCTTCCTGTTGTTATGGTATAGTACCCCGCTATTGAGCCTCCTGAACAGTGATGCTGAATAACATAACTCCATGATATATCGTTAAAATAATCTCTACTTTTGAAAATGCACGGTAATTCTGAAATGCAAAAAATCAACCAAACCAGCGCAATGCCTGAAAAAACTGACGTTCACTGGAGTGGTCGGTTTAGCGTTGCACCAATGCTCGACTGGACGGACAGGCACTGCCGTTATTTCCTGCGTCTGCTTTCCCGCAATACGTTGCTGTATACAGAAATGGTGACCACAGGGGCGATTATTCACGGTAAAGGTGATTACCTGGCGTACAGTGAAGAAGAACATCCGGTAGCGTTGCAACTGGGCGGTAGCGATCCGGCGGCGCTGGCGCAGTGTGCGAAGCTGGCAGAAACGCGCGGATATGATGAGATCAACCTGAATGTCGGCTGCCCGTCTGACCGGGTACAGAACGGCATGTTTGGTGCGTGCCTGATGGGCAATGCGCAGCTGGTTGCCGACTGCGTGAAAGCGATGCGCGATGTCGTATCGATTCCGGTGACGGTGAAAACGCGTATTGGCATCGATGACCAGGACAGCTATGAATTTCTCTGCGATTTCATCAACACCGTTTCCGGCAAAGGCGAGTGTGAGATGTTCATCATCCACGCACGTAAAGCCTGGCTTTCTGGGTTAAGCCCGAAAGAAAACCGTGAAATCCCGCCGCTCGATTATCCGCGTGTGTATCAACTGAAGCGCGACTTTCCGCATCTGACGATGTCGATTAACGGTGGCATCAAGTCGCTGGAAGAGGCTAAAGCACATTTGCAACATATGGATGGCGTGATGGTCGGGCGCGAAGCGTATCAGAATCCAGGCATTCTGGCGGCGGTAGACCGAGAGATCTTTGGTTCTTCGGATACCGATGCCGATCCGGTGGCGGTGGTGCGTGCCATGTATCCGTACATTGAGCGTGAACTCAGCCAGGGGACGTATCTCGGCCATATTACCCGGCATATGCTGGGCTTGTTCCAGGGTATTCCTGGCGCGCGGCAGTGGCGGCGTTATTTAAGTGAAAATGCCCATAAAGCGGGTGCTGACATTAACGTGCTGGAACACGCGCTCAAACTGGTGGCAGATAAGCGTTAACTTTTCACCAAAAAGTAGTCAAATTCACCACGCCCTGCGCACCGTCGCGGGGCGTTTTGCAGTTAAATCAATAGATTATTTTTGGCATGATTCTTGTAATGCCAGCAAGAGATTTCATATTTGGGAGAGCATCATGCTGGAACTACTTTTTGTGATTGGCTTTTTTGTCATGCTGATGGTCACCGGCGTTTCGTTGCTGGGTATTATCGCTGCGTTGGTTGTGGCGACGGCCATTATGTTCCTCGGCGGTATGCTGGCATTGATGATTAAGTTGCTGCCGTGGCTGTTATTGGCGATTGCGGTGGTGTGGGTTATTAAGGCGATTAAAGCACCAAAAGTGCCGAAATATCAGCGCTATGACCGTTGGCGTTACTAAGGGATTGTGCGGACGATCACAACCTAAGGTTTTATCCTTAGAACAAAATAGGAATTGATAATCAAATCTGTCACTATTGCGCCTCTAACAGATTCATCGTGCTGTACCCTACATACAGCCGAACTATAAAAAGAAAGGGCTTCCCAGGTGGAAGCCCTATTTCTTTTATGGAATCAACAGGCTGGAACCTTGCGTCGCCCGGCTTTCCAGAATCTCATGCGCACGCTGCGCATCCTTCAGCGGATATTTCTGTTGTTCGGCGACATCGACCTTAATCACACCGCTGGCAATCAAAGAGAATAGTTCATTACTGGCCTCGGTTAATTCCTCCCGCGTGGTGATATAGCCTTGCAGGGAAGGGCGTGTCACATACAACGAGCCTTTCTGATTGAGAATGCCTAAGTTCACACCGGTAACCGCGCCTGATGAGTTGCCAAAACTGACCATTAAGCCGCGGCGTTGCAGGCAATCCAGCGACCGTTCCCAGGTGTCTCTGCCCACGGAATCGTACACCACGCGCACTTTCTTGCCACCGGTGATCTCTTTTAACCGCTCGACCAGATTCTCTTCGCGATAGTTAATAACCTGCCATGCGCCCGCTTTTAGCGCACTCTGCGCTTTTTGCGCGGTTCCCACGGTGCCGATAAGTTTCGCCCCAAGGGCTTTTGCCCACTGGCAGGCAATTAAGCCAACGCCGCCAGCCGCTGCGTGGAACAGGAACTGCTCATCAGGTTTAATTTCATAGGTTTTGCGCAGCAGATAATAAACCGTTAAGCCTTTCAGGAATGATGCCGCCGCTTGCTCAAAAGAAATTGCCGCGGGCAGAATCGCCGCTTTATCGGCATTGACGTTATGCACAGAGCTGTAAGCGCCTAATGCCGACTGTGCATAGACTACGCGATCGCCTGCCTTAATATGCTTTACACCACTGCCGACTTTACTCACGATGCCTGCCGCTTCGGTACCTAATCCGCTGGGTAGCGATGGCGGCGGATAAAGGCCGCTGCGGATATACGTGTCGATAAAATTGATGCCGATGGCTTTATTTTCGACCTGGATTTCATTCTCCGCCGGATCGGCAGGAGTGAACTCTACGGCTTGAAGTACTTCCGGGCCACCGTGCTTATGAAATTCAATTCGTGTTGCCATGTGTCCTCCAGAACGTATCGTCAGGGTCTGCTTCATATGGTAAAGTTTCGACCCATTCTTTATCTCGGTAACTCCATTCACTATGGCAGGAAATAAACCCTTCAACAAACAGCAGGCTGAACCCCGCGAACGTGATCCACAAGTTGCCGGGCTGAAAGTGCCTCCGCACTCGATCGAAGCGGAGCAGTCGGTGTTGGGCGGTTTAATGCTGGATAACGAACGCTGGGACGATGTAGCCGAGCGTGTGGTGGCGGACGATTTTTATACCCGACCACACCGTCATATCTTTACCGAAATGGCGCGTTTGCAGGAAAGCGGTAGTCCTATCGATCTGATTACCCTTGCGGAATCGCTGGAACGTCAGGGGCAACTCGACAGCGTTGGTGGTTTTGCTTACCTGGCAGAGTTGTCAAAAAATACGCCAAGTGCGGCGAACATCAGTGCCTATGCGGACATCGTGCGTGAACGTGCCGTTGTCCGTGAGATGATCTCGGTTGCGAATGAGATTGCCGAAGCCGGTTTTGATCCACAGGGGCGAACCAGCGAAGATCTATTGGACCTGGCTGAATCCCGCGTCTTTAAAATTGCCGAAAGTCGTGCAAACAAAGACGAAGGGCCGAAGAACATCGCCGATGTGCTCGACGCAACCGTGGCGCGTATTGAGCAGCTGTTTCAGCAGCCACACGATGGCGTTACCGGGGTAAACACCGGTTATGACGATCTCAACAAAAAAACCGCTGGTTTGCAGCCGTCGGATTTGATCATCGTCGCAGCGCGTCCGTCGATGGGTAAAACGACATTTGCGATGAACCTCGTCGAAAACGCGGCGATGTTGCAAGATAAACCGGTACTTATCTTCTCTCTGGAGATGCCATCAGAACAGATTATGATGCGTTCTCTGGCGTCGCTGTCGCGTGTTGACCAGACTAAAATCCGTACCGGGCAGCTGGATGATGAAGACTGGGCGCGTATTTCCGGCACCATGGGTATTTTGCTCGAAAAACGCAATATCTATATTGATGATTCCTCCGGCCTGACACCAACGGAAGTGCGCTCCCGCGCGCGGCGTATTGCCCGAGAACATGGCGGCATTGGGCTTATCATGATCGACTACCTGCAACTGATGCGCGTACCGGCGCTTTCCGATAACCGTACGCTGGAAATTGCAGAAATCTCCCGCTCGCTGAAAGCACTAGCGAAAGAACTGAACGTGCCGGTGGTGGCGCTGTCCCAGTTGAACCGTTCTCTGGAACAACGTGCCGACAAACGCCCGGTTAACTCCGACCTGCGTGAATCTGGCTCTATCGAGCAGGATGCGGACTTGATCATGTTTATCTATCGTGATGAGGTGTATCACGAAAACAGTGATTTAAAAGGCATCGCGGAAATTATTATCGGTAAACAACGTAACGGCCCTATCGGGACGGTACGCCTGACCTTTAACGGTCAATGGTCGCGCTTCGACAACTATGCGGGGCCGCAGTACGACGACGAATAATAATTATTTTATGAATTAGGTAATTAAAGCAAACACTTATCAAGGAACACAAATGCAAGCGGCAACTGTTGTGATTAACCGCCGCGCTCTGCGACACAACCTGCAACGTCTTCGTGAACTGGCTCCTGCCAGTAAAATGGTTGCGGTGGTGAAAGCGAACGCTTATGGTCACGGTCTTCTTGAGACCGCGCGAACGCTCCCCGATGCTGACGCCTTTGGCGTAGCCCGTCTCGAAGAAGCTCTGCGACTGCGTGCAGGGGGAATCACCAAACCTGTACTGTTACTCGAAGGCTTTTTTGATGCCAGAGATTTACCGACGATTTCTGCGCAGCATTTTCATACCGCCGTGCATAACGAAGAACAGCTTGCTGCGCTGGAAGAGGCCAGCCTGGACGAGCCGGTTACCGTCTGGATGAAACTCGATACCGGTATGCACCGTCTGGGCGTAAGGCCGGAACAGGCTGAGACGTTTTATCATCGCCTGACCCAGTGCAAAAACGTTCGTCAGCCGGTGAATATCGTCAGCCATTTTGCGCGCGCGGATGAACCAAAATGTGGCGCAACCGAGAAACAACTCGCTATCTTTAATACCTTTTGTGAAGGCAAACCAGGTCAACGTTCCATTGCCGCGTCGGGTGGCATTCTGCTGTGGCCACAGTCGCATTTTGACTGGGTGCGCCCGGGCATCATTCTTTATGGCGTCTCGCCGCTGGAAGATCGCTCCACCGGTGCCGATTTTGGCTGTCAGCCAGTGATGTCACTAACCTCCAGCCTGATTGCCGTGCGTGAGCATAAAGCCGGAGAGCCTGTCGGTTATGGTGGAACCTGGGTAAGCGAACGTAATACCCGTCTTGGCGTAGTCGCTATGGGTTATGGCGATGGTTATCCGCGCGCCGCGCCGTCCGGTACGCCAGTGCTGGTGAACGGTCGCGAAGTGCCGATTGTCGGGCGAGTCGCGATGGATATGATCTGCGTCGACTTAGGTCCACAGGCGCAGGATAAAGCTGGGGACCCGGTCATTTTATGGGGCGAAGGTTTGCCCGTAGAACGTATCGCTGAAATGACGAAAGTGAGCGCTTACGAACTTATCACGCGCCTGACTTCAAGGGTCGCGATGAAATACGTGGATTAATCGTTCTGTAATATCTGATTATCTGTGCCGGATGTGGTATGAATGCCTATCCGGCTAATAAAATCTTACTAATTCAATAAATTGATATTATTTCATGCTGTTATAAAGGTCGTGCCTCTGGCGAATGTGCGTTTGTCATTGGTCACTTTTTGTTGCTAATTGTCGTTCACCCCTGAACATCCTCTCGATCTTCCCCACCTTCCGGTTTATTGTGGTTTAACCACCTGCCCGTAAACCTGGAGAACCATCGCGTGTTTCAAAAAGTTGACGCCTACGCTGGCGACCCGATTCTTACGCTTATGGAGCGTTTCAAAGAAGACCCTCGCAGCGACAAAGTGAATTTAAGTATCGGTCTGTACTACAACGAAGACGGAATTATTCCCCAACTGAAAGCCGTGGCGGATGCGGAAGCGCGTCTGAATGCGCAGCCTCATGGCGCTTCGCTTTATTTACCGATGGAAGGGCTTAATAGCTATCGCCATGCCATTGCGCCGCTGCTGTTTGGTGCGGACCATCCGGTACTGCAACAACAGCGCGTAGCAACCATTCAAACCCTTGGCGGCTCAGGGGCATTGAAAGTGGGCGCAGATTTCCTGAAACGCTACTTCCCGGAATCAGGCGTCTGGGTCAGCGATCCTACCTGGGAAAACCACGTAGCAATATTCGCCGGGGCTGGTTTCGAAGTGAGTACTTACCCGTGGCACGACAAAGCAACCAACGGCGTGCGTTTTAATGACCTGTTAGCGACGCTGGAAACATTACCTGCCCGCAGTATTGTGTTGCTGCATCCATGCTGCCACAACCCAACCGGTGCCGATCTCACCAATGACCAGTGGGATGCGGTGATTCAAATTCTCAAAGCCCGCGAGCTTATCCCATTTCTTGATATTGCCTATCAAGGATTTGGTGCCGGTATGGAAGAGGATGCCTACGCCATTCGCGCCATTGCCAGCGCTGGATTACCCGCTCTGGTGAGCAATTCGTTCTCGAAAATTTTCTCCCTTTACGGCGAGCGCGTCGGCGGACTTTCTGTGCTGTGTGAAGATGCCGAAGCCGCAGGCCGCGTACTGGGGCAATTGAAAGCAACAGTTCGCCGCAACTACTCCAGCCCGCCGAATTTTGGTGCGCAGGTGGTGGCTGCGGTGCTGAATGACGAGGCATTGAAAGCCAGCTGGCTGGCGGAAGTAGAAGAGATGCGTACTCGCATTCTGGCGATGCGTCAGGAACTGGTGAAGGTATTGAGCACAGAAATGCCAGAACGCAATTTCGATTATCTGCTTAATCAGCGCGGTATGTTCAGTTATACCGGTTTAAGTGCCGCTCAGGTTGACCGACTACGTGAAGAATTTGGTGTCTATCTCATCGCCAGCGGTCGCATGTGTGTCGCCGGGTTAAATACGGCAAATGTACAACGTGTGGCAAAGGCGTTTGCTGCGGTGATGTAATGTCGTTGGCAGGCGGATAAACAGCCGCCTGCTCAATCATCAATAAGTGGGTATACGTATTTTTTCGGCTAATCGTACAAAGGAATGGGTTCTGATAAGCGATATTTCCTACTGAGAAAATAGAAGTTTTTATATCCGAATATTTTTACACGATAGAGAGCCATTAAGTTATTAAATACAACAAACATAGTCTGATCGCATGTGATCCTGCTCCCTTTCTTAATAAAAGCCGTAGATAACCCTTTTATTCCCTGGCAGCTAGCGTTATGGTCAGATGGTTTTTGCAACAAATCTCATAATAAAACGTTTCAATAGACTGACTATTTAGGGAAAAATATGCGCAAGATCACACAGGCTTTGAGTGCCGTTTGCTTATTGTTCGCTCTAAACAGTTCCGCTGTTGCCCTGGCCTCATCTCCTTCACCGCTTAACCCTGGTACTAACGTTGCCAGGCTTGCTGAACAGGCACCAATTCATTGGGTTTCGGTCGCACAAATTGAAAATAGCCTCGCAGGGCGTCCGCCAATGGCGGTGGGGTTTGATATCGATGACACGGTACTTTTTTCCAGTCCGGGCTTCTGGCGCGGCAAAAAAACCTTCTCGCCAGAAAGCGAAGATTATCTGAAAAATCCTGTGTTCTGGGAAAAAATGAACAATGGCTGGGATGAATTCAGCATTCCAAAAGAGGTCGCTCGCCAGCTGATTGATATGCATGTACGCCGCGGTGACGCGATCTTCTTTGTGACTGGTCGTAGCCCGACGAAAACAGAAACGGTGTCAAAAACGTTGGCGGATAATTTTCACATTCCTGCCACCAACATGAATCCAGTAATTTTTGCGGGCGATAAACCAGGGCAAAATACAAAATCGCAATGGCTGCAGGATAAAAATATCCGAATTTTTTATGGCGATTCCGATAACGATATTACCGCCGCACGCGATGTCGGCGCTCGTGGTATCCGCATTCTGCGCGCCTCCAACTCTACCTACAAACCCTTGCCACAAGCGGGTGCGTTTGGTGAAGAGGTGATCGTCAATTCAGAATACTGACAGAGCGGGAGAGCGTGACACTCTCCCGAATGCTGTTTTTTTAATCACACCTTTATCCTTTCGCTGTCTTGCTGCAAACTGATTAAGAGAGTTTTATCAAGGAGCAGCACATGTGGTATCAAAAGACGCTCACGCTTAGCGCCAAATCTCGTGGGTTTCATCTGGTAACGGATGAAATTCTGAATCAGCTGGCTGATATGCCGCGCGTTAACATCGGTTTACTGCATCTGTTGCTGCAACATACCTCCGCCTCTCTGACACTTAATGAGAACTGCGATCCCACCGTACGCCACGACATGGAGCGTTTTTTCCTCCGCACCGTTCCCGATAACGGAAATTATGAGCATGACTATGAGGGAGCCGACGATATGCCTTCTCATATCAAATCCTCAATGCTGGGAACATCGCTTGTATTGCCGGTGCATAAAGGGCGTATTCAGACCGGCACCTGGCAAGGCATCTGGCTGGGGGAACATCGCATCCACGGCGGATCGCGTCGCATCATCGCGACACTACAAGGGGAGTAAAAAATGACCATTTCGGAGTTGCTACAATATTGCATGGCAAAACCAGGCGCAGAACAGAGCGTGCATAACGACTGGAAAGCGACGCAGATCAAAGTGGAAGATGTACTGTTTGCGATGGTGAAAGAAGTAGAAAATCGCCCAGCTGTTTCGCTGAAAACCAGCCCGGAGCTGGCGGAGCTGCTACGTCAGCAGCACAGCGATGTGCGTCCAAGCCGCCATCTGAATAAAGCGCACTGGAGCACCGTGTATCTCGACGGTTCGCTGCCAGATTCGCAAATCTATTATCTGGTGGATGCGTCTTATCAGCAGGCGGTGAATTTACTGCCGGAAGAAAAACGTAAATTGCTGGTGCAACTCTGAAAGAAAAAGGCCGCTCAGAAAGCGGCCTGAGAATGATGACAAACGCAAAATTGCCTGATGCGCTACGCTTATCAGGCCTACGTAATTTCTGCAATATATTGAAATTGCATGTTTTTGTAGGCCGGATAAGGCGTTCATGCCGCATCCGGCAAGAACAAAGCGCACTTTGTCAATAATCTGAGGCCGCTCAGAAAGCGGCCTTAACGATTACAGCATCGGCTTAAGGAAGCGTGCCGTGTGTGATGCTTCGCACTCCGCGACGGTTTCTGGTGTACCGGAGACGAGGATCTCGCCGCCGCCACTGCCGCCTTCCGGCCCCAGGTCGACAATCCAGTCAGCGGTTTTGATCACGTCGAGATTGTGCTCAATCACCACGATGGTATTGCCCTGATCGCGCAGTTTATGCAGTACGTCGAGCAGTTGCTGAATATCGGCGAAGTGCAGACCGGTGGTCGGCTCGTCGAGAATATACAGTGTCTGCCCGGTGCCGCGTTTTGACAGCTCACGCGCCAGCTTCACGCGCTGGGCTTCACCACCAGAAAGCGTGGTTGCGGACTGCCCGAGGCGAATATACGTCAGACCAACGTCCATCAATGTTTGCAGCTTACGTGCCAGAGCTGGCACCGCATCAAAGAACTCACGCGCCTCTTCGATGGTCATATCCAGCACTTCGTGGATGGTTTTGCCTTTGTACTTAATCTCCAGCGTTTCACGGTTATAGCGTTTACCTTTGCACTGGTCGCACGGTACGTAAATGTCCGGTAGGAAGTGCATCTCCACTTTGATCACGCCGTCGCCCTGACAGGCTTCGCAGCGTCCGCCACGGACGTTAAAGCTGAAACGTCCTGGCGTATAACCACGCGCACGGGATTCCGGTACGCCCGCAAACAGTTCACGTACAGGCGTAAACACGCCAGTATAAGTCGCCGGGTTAGAACGCGGAGTACGACCAATTGGGCTTTGGTCGATATCGATCACTTTATCGAAATGCTCCAGCCCCTGAATATCGCGATAAGGTGCCGGTTCGGCGATGGTCGCACCATTCAACTGGCGTTGGGCAATCGGGAACAGTGTGTCGTTAATCAGCGTCGATTTACCGGAACCTGAAACCCCTGTGATGCAGGTAAACAGACCGACTGGCAGCGTCAGCGTCACGTCTTTCAGGTTATTACCACGTGCGCCTGTCAGCTTCAGCACTTTTTCCGGATTCGCCGGAACGCGTTTCTTCGGCACTTCAATCTTGCGTTTGCCGCTCATGTACTGCCCGGTTAACGACTCAGGCACCGCCATAATCGCTTCCAGGGGACCTTCCGCGACTACTTCACCGCCGTGTACACCTGCGCCCGGGCCAATGTCGATCACATGGTCAGCGGCGCGAATCGCGTCTTCGTCGTGCTCCACCACAATCACGGTATTACCGAGATCGCGCAGATGGATAAGCGTACCCAGCAGGCGCTCGTTATCGCGCTGGTGCAGGCCGATAGACGGCTCATCGAGCACGTACATAACGCCAACCAGGCCCGCACCAATCTGGCTCGCCAGACGTATACGCTGGGCTTCACCGCCAGAAAGCGTTTCTGCCGAGCGGGAAAGTGTCAGGTAATTCAGGCCGACGTTAACGAGGAATTTCAGGCGATCGCCAATCTCCTTAAGAATTTTTTCCGCAATCTTCGCTCGTTGACCTGCGAGTTTGAGATTGTTGAAGAATTCCATCGCATGACCGATGCTCATGTCGGAGATAGCAGGCAGCGGCGTATTCTCGACATACACATGGCGCGCTTCCCGACGCAGACGCGTTCCTTCGCAGCTGGCGCACGGACGATTGCTGATAAACTTGGCTAATTCTTCGCGTACCGCACTGGATTCCGTCTCTTTATAACGGCGCTCCATATTGTGCAGCACGCCTTCGAACGGATGACGACGAATGGAGGTATCGCCACGATCGTTCATGTATTTGAATTCAATGTTTTCTTTGCCAGAACCGTACAACACCACTTTATGCACATTCGCGCTCAGGCTGCCCCACGGCGCTTCGACGTCGAACTTATAGTGATCTGCCAGCGATTTCAGCATCTGGAAGTAATAGAAGTTGCGGCGATCCCAGCCTCGGATCGCACCACCTGCCAGCGACAGTTCCGGATTCTGGATCACGCGGTCAGGATCGAAATATTGCTGTACGCCAAGGCCGTCACAGGTCGGGCAGGCACCCGCCGGGTTGTTAAACGAAAACAGGCGTGGTTCCAGTTCACGCATACTGTAGCCGCAAATTGGGCAGGCGAAGTTGGCGGAAAATAGCAGCTCTTCCGCTTTTGGATCGTCCATATCGGCAACTACCGCGGTACCACCGGAAAGCTCCAGCGCGGTTTCAAACGACTCTGCCAGACGTTGGGTGAGATCGTCACGCACCTTGAAGCGATCAACCACCACTTCAATGGTATGTTTCTTTTGCAGTTCCAGTTTCGGCGGATCGGAAAGATCGCAGACTTCGCCATCAATACGAGCACGGATGTAACCCTGGCTTGCCAGATTTTCCAGCGTTTTGGTGTGTTCGCCTTTGCGCTCTTTAATGATTGGCGCGAGCAGCATCAGGCGTTTACCTTCCGGCTGCGACAGCACGTTATCCACCATCTGGCTGACGGTTTGCGCCGCCAGCGGTACATCGTGGTCCGGGCAGCGCGGCTCACCGACGCGGGCGAACAACAAACGCAAATAGTCGTGGATTTCGGTGATTGTCCCCACCGTAGAACGCGGGTTATGAGACGTCGATTTCTGCTCAATCGAGATGGCAGGAGAAAGCCCCTCAATATGATCGACGTCCGGCTTTTCCATCAGTGACAGAAACTGCCGCGCGTAGGCGGAAAGGGATTCAACGTAACGGCGCTGCCCTTCGGCATATAAGGTGTCGAAAGCGAGCGAGGATTTGCCAGAACCCGAAAGCCCGGTCACGACAATGAGCTTGTCGCGGGGGATAACGAGGTTGATGTTTTTGAGATTATGGGTGCGGGCGCCCCGAACTTCGATCTTATCCATTCACCTTTCCCGGATTAAACGCTTTTTTGCCCGGTGGCATGGTGCTACCGGCGATCACAAACGGTTAATTATGACACAAATTGACCTGAATGAATATACAGTATTGGAATGCATTACCCGGAGTGTTGTGTAACAATGTCTGGCCAGGTTTGTTTCCCTGAACCGAGGTCACAACATAGTAAAAGCGCTATTGGTAATGGTACAATCGCGCGTTTACACTTATTCAGAACGATTTTTTTTCAGGAGACACGAACATGGCCAGCAGAGGCGTAAACAAGGTTATTCTCGTTGGTAATCTGGGTCAGGACCCGGAAGTACGCTACATGCCAAATGGTGGCGCAGTTGCCAACATTACGCTGGCTACTTCCGAATCCTGGCGTGATAAAGCGACCGGCGAGATGAAAGAGCAGACTGAATGGCACCGCGTTGTGCTGTTCGGCAAACTGGCAGAAGTAGCCAGCGAATATCTGCGTAAAGGTTCTCAGGTTTATATCGAAGGTCAGCTGCGTACCCGCAAATGGACCGATCAATCCGGTCAGGATCGCTACACCACAGAAGTCGTGGTGAACGTTGGCGGCACCATGCAGATGCTGGGTGGTCGTCAGGGTGGTGGCGCTCCTGCAGGTGGCAATATCGGTGGTGGTCAGCCGCAGGGCGGTTGGGGTCAGCCTCAGCAGCCGCAGGGCGGCAATCAGTTCAGCGGCGGCGCGCAGTCTCGCCCGCAGCAGTCTGCTCCGGCAGCACCGTCTAATGAGCCGCCGATGGACTTTGATGACGATATTCCGTTCTGATTTGTCATTAAACCAATAGGTTATATTGTTTTAAGGTGGATGATTAAAGCATCTGCCAGCCATAAAAAAAGAAGCCTCCGTTATGGAGGCTTCTACATATCAAGTCAAAATCATTGGCCATTGTGGCGGTGTCTGATTCATCTCTTCTATCATCACCGACTCGATGTTGTGCCAGATGGCGGTGATGTCCGCCATTGTGATGCCAAGCAACCCCATTGCGAACCAACAGGCGGAAACCACGCCCAGACCGCTGCTGATCACTGCAAGCCCGACATAATCAGACCGACGAAAACGGATGTTGAGTGTGCTGGCCAGAAACATCATTACGGCACTAAGAAGTTGCCAGCGAAGAAGAACCACGCCAGTGGTGAGGGTAGCCATCAAACAATTCCTCTGAAAAGAGCCGATGCCCTGGACAGCGCGGCGTTGTTCACGGGAGGCGTGGTACACTCTGGCTATCGCGGGGCTTGCAGAACACAAAAATGAAACACTCTTTTTGTTTCATTAATTTTGTGAACTATATCACAATTGATTGTTTGTTAGCCATATTAGGACGTGACTTTTATTGCTGTACAGATTATGTGGTTTTTCAGGGGCATTAAGGGTATATCTTCCCACCGCCTCTGCATTCCTGTAGGAAATTAGTTTTGAATATCAATGAATTATTTTTATTCAGGTGACGATTAAAAAGGTATCAATTTCAAATCAGGCAAAAGTGCTATTTATACCGTAAGATTTATCTAAAGACGTCGATAACCAGGGTTCTCGCCTTGCAATGACCGGGTATAAACAGGCAGGAAATTGATAGCAATGAGTCATCGTGCACGACACCAATTACTGGCGTTGCCGGGCATTATCTTTTTAGTTCTCTTTCCCATCATTCTGTCGCTATGGATTGCCTTCCTTTGGGCAAAATCAGAAGTGAATAGTCAGCTCCAAACTTTTGCTCAGCTGGCGCTGGATAAATCCGAGCTGGTCATTCGCCAGGCAGATTTAGTGAGCGATGCTGCTGAACGCTATCAGGGGCAAGTTTGCACTCCAGCCCATCAAAAGCGAATGTTGAATATTATTCGTGGCTATCTTTATATTAATGAATTGATCTATGCCCGTGATAACCATTTTTTATGCTCATCGCTGATAGCGTCTGTAAACGGCTATACGATTGCACCGGCCGATTATAAGCGTGAACCTAACGTTTCTATCTATTATTACCGCGATACGCCTTTTTTCTCTGGCTATAAAATGACCTATATGCAGCGGGGAAATTATGTGGTGGTCATCAACCCTCTCTTCTGGAGTGAAGTGATGTCTGATGATCCGACATTGCAATGGGGTGTATATGATACGGTAACGAAAACCTTTTTCTCGTTAAGCAACGAGGCCTCGGCAGCAACGTTTTCTCCACTGATTCATTTGAAGGATTTAACTGTACAAAGAAATGGCTATTTATATGCGACAGTTTATTCGACAAAACGCCCAATTGCAGCCATTGTTGCGACTTCATATCAACGTCTTATAGCGCATTTTTATAATCATCTTATTTTTGCGTTACCCGCCGGTATTTTGGGGAGTCTTGTTCTGCTATTACTCTGGCTACGTATTCGACAAAACTATTTGTCTCCCAAACGCAAATTGCAACGCGCCCTCGAAAAACATCAACTTTGCCTTTATTACCAGCCAATAATCGATATCAAAACAGAAAAATGTATCGGGGCTGAAGCATTGTTACGTTGGCCTGGTGAGCAGGGGCAAGTAATGAATCCGGCAGAGTTTATTCCGCTGGCAGAAAAGGAGGGGATGATCGGACAGGTAACTGATTATGTTATTGATAATGTCTTCCGCGATCTGGGCGCATACCTGGCAACACATGCCGATCGCTATGTTTCTATTAACCTGTCGGCCTCCGATTTTCATACGTCACGGTTGATAGCGCGAACCAATCAGAAAACAGAGCAATACGCGGTGCGTCCACAGCAAATTAAATTTGAAGTGACTGAACATGCATTTCTTGATGTCGACAAAATGACACCAATTATTCTGGCTTTCCGCCAGGCTGGTTACGAAGTGGCAATTGATGATTTTGGTATTGGCTACTCTAACTTGCATAACCTTAAATCATTGAATGTCGATATTTTGAAAATCGATAAATCGTTTGTTGAGACGCTGACCACCCATAAAACCAGTCATTTGATTGCGGAACACATCATCGAGCTGGCGCACAGTCTGGGGTTAAAAACGATCGCTGAAGGCGTCGAAACTGAGGAACAGGTTAACTGGCTGCGCAAACGCGGCGTGCGCTATTGCCAGGGATGGTTCTTTGCGAAGGCGATGCCGCCGCAGGTGTTTATGCAATGGATGGAGCAATTACCCGCGCGGGAGTTAACGCGCGGGCAATAAAACTACAGGCGGTGGCGATAATCGCTTGGAGTGCGATCAAACTGCCGACGGAAAACGCGGGAGAAGGTCTGCTGCGAGACATAACCCAGGTCCATTGCGATATCAAAAATCGGACGCTCGGTGGTGCGCAACTCAACGGCGGCCAGCAACAGGCGGCGTTGGCGAATGTAATCACCAAGTGTCTGATGCGTCACCGTGCGGAACATCCGCTGTAAGTACCACTTTGAATAGCCTGATTTTTTTGCGACGACATCAATGTTAAGCGGCTGGTCAATATGCTCGTCAATCCATGCGATAAGATCCTGAATAATTTTCTGATGGGACATAAATCTGCCTCTTTTCAGTGTTCAGTTCGTTAATTCATCTGTTGGGGAGTATAATTCCTCAAGTTAACTTGAGGTAAAGCGATTTATGGAAAAGAAATTACCCCGCATTAAAGCGCTGCTAACCCCCGGCGAAGTGGCAAAACGCAGCGGTGTGGCGGTATCGGCGCTGCATTTCTATGAAAGCAAAGGGTTGATTAGCAGTATTCGTAATAGTGGCAATCAGCGGCGATATAAACGTGATGTGTTGCGATATGTCGCAATCATCAAAATTGCTCAGCGTATTGGCATTCCGCTGGCGACCATTCGTGAAGCGTTTGGCGTGTTGCCCGAAGGGCATACATTAAGTGCGAAAGAGTGGAAACAGCTTTCGTCCCAATGGCGAGAAGAGTTGGATCGGCGCATTCATACCTTAGTGGCGCTGCGTGACGAACTGGACGGATGTATTGGTTGTGGCTGTCTTTCGCGCAGTGATTGCCCATTGCGTAACCCGGGCGACCGCTTAGGAGAAGAAGGCACAGGCGCACGCTTGCTGGAAGATGAACAAAACTAAAGCGCCACAAGGGCGCTTTAGTTTGTTTTCCGGTCTTTGTCTTTCTCTCTATCCCGCTGGTACACAGGAGGGTTTCCCCCGACGTCAACACACCTCATTCGAGCACGTGGTGGAGGTTCCGGTTGGTGTTGATGCTTTAATTGTATGTCACCGGCGTTTCTTCGCCAGTGTAAAAGTATACTTTTTAGCCGCAATATTTTTGTCATCTCAGACGATTTTTTATCGCAATCCTGAACGGTATGCGGCTCGATAACGCTGCAATCTTGCGCATCGACGATAACGTTTGCGCATCAATTGCCTGGTTTTTCATCGTCAAGACAATAAAAGAGAAAAAAGCAGCAAACTTCGGTTGAAAAAGCCGCTATGATCGCCGGATAATCGTTTGCTTTTTTTACCACCCGTTTTGTATGCGCGGAGCTAAACGTTTGCTTTTTTGCGACGCACCAATTTGTCGCAAACCTGGAGCAGGAAGATAACGTTTCGCTGGCAGGGGATTGTCCGCCACGCATCTTGACGAAAATTAAACTCTCAGGGGATGTTTTCTTATGTCTACGCCATCAGCGCGTACCGGCGGTTCACTCGACGCCTGGTTTAAAATTTCACAACGTGGAAGCACTGTCCGTCAGGAAGTGGTTGCCGGGTTAACAACATTTCTGGCGATGGTCTACTCGGTTATCGTCGTTCCAGGCATGTTGGGTAAAGCGGGCTTTCCGCCAGCGGCAGTTTTCGTTGCAACCTGTCTGGTTGCTGGACTCGGTTCTATCGTGATGGGGCTGTGGGCTAATCTGCCGCTGGCGATTGGTTGCGCTATCTCCCTGACGGCGTTTACCGCATTCAGCCTGGTACTGGGGCAACATATTAGTGTACCTGTCGCGCTGGGTGCCGTGTTCCTGATGGGTGTACTGTTTACGGTAATTTCTGCCACGGGTATTCGTAGCTGGATTTTGCGCAACTTGCCGCACGGTGTGGCGCACGGCACGGGGATCGGTATCGGTCTGTTCCTGCTGCTGATTGCTGCTAATGGTGTCGGTCTGGTGATTAAAAACCCGCTTGATGGTCTGCCTGTTGCGCTGGGTGATTTCGCGACCTTCCCGGTGATTATGTCACTGGTAGGTCTGGCTGTGATCATCGGCCTGGAAAAACTGAAAGTCCCCGGTGGCATTCTGCTGACCATTATCGGTATCTCAATTGTCGGTTTGATCTTCGATCCTAACGTCCACTTCTCTGGCGTTTTCGCCATGCCTTCATTGAGCGATGAAAACGGCAATTCACTGATTGGCAGCCTGGACATTATGGGCGCGCTGAACCCTGTGGTTCTGCCGAGCGTGCTGGCACTGGTGATGACTGCTGTTTTCGATGCCACCGGAACCATCCGGGCCGTCGCGGGCCAGGCAAACCTGCTGGATAAAGACGGGCAAATTATCGACGGCGGGAAAGCACTGACCACCGACTCTATGAGCAGTGTTTTCTCTGGTCTGGTGGGGGCAGCACCGGCAGCGGTATACATCGAGTCTGCGGCGGGTACAGCGGCGGGCGGAAAAACCGGTCTGACGGCTATCACCGTTGGCGTGTTGTTCCTGCTGATTCTGTTCCTCTCTCCACTCTCTTACCTCGTTCCGGGTTACGCAACGGCTCCGGCGCTGATGTACGTTGGCCTGCTGATGCTGAGCAATGTGGCGAAAATTGACTTTGCTGATTTTGTTGATGCGATGGCGGGTCTGGTAACAGCAGTATTCATCGTACTGACCTGTAACATCGTAACGGGTATTATGATCGGCTTCGCGACTCTGGTGATTGGTCGTCTGGTTTCCGGAGAATGGCGCAAGTTGAACATCGGTACGGTCGTCATTGCCGTGGCGCTGGTGACCTTCTATGCGGGCGGCTGGGCTATCTAAGCTTTAATAAGATTCTGAAAACGGGTGGCAATGGCTGCCCGTTTTTATTTTCTCCGCACATTGTGTGAGCTTTTGCGATATTCTGAAAAAATGAGAATTCAGGCATAACGCCTTTCTCAGATCATAAAAAAACATCGCAAACAGGGAACGCATGGAAATCTTCTTCACCATACTGATAATGACCCTCGTGGTCTCGCTGTCCGGGGTGGTCACTCGTGTCATGCCCTTTCAGATCCCGCTTCCGCTTATGCAAATCGCCATCGGTGCGCTACTGGCGTGGCCGACGTTTGGTTTGCATGTGGAGTTTGATCCTGAACTCTTTTTAGTCTTGTTTATCCCGCCGTTGCTGTTCGCAGATGGCTGGAAAACGCCGACCCGTGAATTTCTCGAACATGGTCGGGAGATTTTCGGCCTCGCGCTGGCGCTGGTGGTGGTCACCGTGGTTGGCATTGGCTTCCTTATTTACTGGGTGGTGCCGGGCATTCCGCTGATTCCCGCCTTTGCGCTGGCGGCGGTGCTTTCTCCGACCGATGCTGTGGCGCTTTCCGGTATTGTTGGCGAAGGGCGCATCCCGAAAAAAATCATGGGTATTTTGCAGGGCGAAGCGTTGATGAATGACGCCTCCGGCCTGGTGTCGTTGAAGTTTGCCGTAGCAGTGGCGATGGGGACGATGATCTTCACCGTCGGCGGTGCGACGGTCGAATTTATGAAAGTGGCCATTGGCGGTATTCTCGCCGGTTTTGTGGTGAGCTGGCTGTATGGTCGTTCGCTGCGATTCCTCAGCCGCTGGGGCGGTGATGAACCCGCGACGCAGATTGTACTGCTGTTCCTGTTGCCATTCGCTTCTTATCTGATTGCCGAACATATTGGCGTTTCCGGTATTCTTGCTGCGGTTGCCGCCGGGATGACCATCACCCGCTCCGGTGTAATGCGCCGTGCGCCGCTGGCGATGCGCCTGCGCGCAAACAGCACCTGGGCGATGCTGGAATTTGTCTTCAACGGCATGGTATTCCTGCTGTTAGGTCTGCAGCTGCCGGGTATTCTGGAGACGTCGCTGATGGCGGCAGAAATCGACCCTAACGTCGAAATCTGGATGCTGTTTACCGATATCATTCTGATTTATGCGGCGCTGATGCTGGTCCGTTTCGGCTGGCTGTGGACGATGAAAAAGTTCAGCAACCGCTTCCTGAAGAAGAAGCCGATGGAGTTTGGTTCGTGGACCACACGAGAAATCCTGATTGCGTCTTTTGCCGGGGTGCGTGGGGCGATCACACTAGCCGGTGTGCTCTCTATCCCGCTGCTCTTGCCGGATGGCAACGTCTTCCCGGCGCGCTATGAGTTGGTGTTCCTGGCGGCTGGCGTCATTCTCTTTTCGCTGTTTGTCGGCGTGGTGATGTTGCCCATTCTGCTACAACACATTGAAGTCGCGGACCATTCGCAACAATTGAAAGAGGAACGTATTGCGCGAGCGGCAACGGCAGAAGTGGCGATTGTGGCAATCCAGAAAATGGAGGAGCGTCTGGCGGCGGATACCGAAGAGAATATCGATAACCAGCTGCTCACGGAGGTCAGTTCTCGCGTCATTGGTAACCTGCGTCGTCGCGCCGATGGACGTAACGACGTTGAAAGTTCCGTGCAGGAAGAGAACCTTGAGCGTCGCTTCCGTCTGGCGGCATTGCGTTCTGAACGTGCTGAACTGTACCACCTGCGCGCCACGCGGGAGATCAGCAATGAAACGCTGCAAAAATTACTGCACGATCTCGATTTGCTTGAAGCGTTGTTGATTGAGGAAAATCAGTAAGCCGAAAGCGACGTAACCAGGCCCGAGGTAATCTGAAAAAGGTGCAATCTTTTGCACCTTTTTCAGATTACCTCGGGCTAACATTCATGATTCTAAAATAAATAAGTCAGAAGTCCGTGAGTATCTCTCTTTTAAAGTCAATTCATTGGCTATTCTTCGGCTTAATCTCAATCTGCGTATTGCATAGTATCTTCAGTGGTATTCATAGACACTTCCTGAATATTATGCTCAGTTTGTGACATGCCAGTATGAGTGGCACAATCCTCTTCAAAGAGTTGCTGTAGTGTTATCAGGATATCACTATTAATGGGAATATTATCCTCCCCACGGAGAATGGATATGCCCATTCCCTGGACGATAGCCTCATCGAAATTAACCCGATAGAAACGGGTATTAAACATCCAGGCTTTTGTTAAAATAGAACAGTTGAAATGGCAATTGCTTAAATTGGCATTATTAAAATTAGCATTAGCCATATTAGAATCGGTACATATAACCATTTCGAGGAACGTATTTGTCAGCCGCGTAAAAAAGAGTTTGCTATTAATTAAGTTTATATTCTGGAGGGTTGCTTTGTTCAGGTTGACGCGAGAAAGATTAGCATGTTCAAAGTTAATTAAATCGAGTTTAGAGAAACTAAGGTCGGCTCTAAATAAATTAACATATGGCGCTATTACTTTATAAAGATTCACCTCAGCCATGTACGCCATATAAAAATTTGAATAGTCAAGGAAGGTATTTTTAATTTTAGCTCTAATCATTGTTGCATTGAAGAATTCAACATGCATAGCGGAGCATGCATTTAGAGTTCCGTCAGTCATTTTTATCTGAGCGAAATTTGAGTCATCGAGAATACAATTATCAAAAATTATTTTTTCCATTATGGCAAAATTAAAATTCGTTTGATACATATTACAGCCCTGGAAAATAGCATTTTGTAGTCTGCAACCTGCAAAATCCGAATTGGATAAATCTTCATCTTTAATCCTGATACCTTTCAGGCTAAGGTGTGAAAAATCGTAACCACCATTTACTGTCTGTGGGATTTCGATAGTATTATTATGGACAGTGACATTATTTATAAAATACACTACCTTAATTGACACTTCCTTATCTTTATTAAGGTAAACTCTTCTCGTAATTCTATCGTCATATTTATTACTTGCATATAAAGCTATATCTATAAAATATTTATGAATTTTCCTGTCCGTTTCTTTAGTGATTTTTCCTGATGGTAAAGTATCATAAGTTCTTTTCATTTTCTGAATCAAGCCTATCACTTTTTCATGATCATCCATTTTGAAAAGAGAGAGGAATTTATTGTCAATTAACGTGTCTTTATGGTGTTTGCTATAATTATCTGATTCTGTTTTCTTTGTATGTGATGGACTTGTGACAGAGTGGTTATCGTTAATCAGGCAAAGAGGGAAAAACATATTATTTAAACCATTATAGCGCATAAAATATCCTTATAATTAACAAGAAAGAAAAGGCATATTCTCTGCATTATCTTTTTCTACGACTGTCAAAAATCGCTCATTTTTTAATGAGTTTATTTGTTTAATATTATGGGAAAAGGTGATGCATGTTGGAGAGGAAGAGTATTCCCCGGTCAGACGACCGGGGAAGGGTAGAGATTAATGCGCGCGGCCTTGCTCAACGCCAAAGCCGGTCTGGGAACGGATAAACTGCGCACGGAACAGTTCACGCTCGCGCGCACCTTCCGCTGAATTATCCGTTGCCGAGAAGAACCATATGCCGAGGAATGCCACACTGATAGAGAACAGCGCCGGGTATTCGTACGGGAAGATGGCTTTTTCGTGACCGAGGATCTGTACCCAAATGGTAGGGCCGAGAATCATCAGTACCACTGCGGTAATCAGCCCCAGCCAGCCTCCCATCATCGCGCCACGGGTGGTCAGTTTCGACCAGTACATGGAAAGCAGAATGATCGGGAAGTTACAGCTCGCCGCGATGGCAAACGCCAGGCCCACCATAAATGCGATGTTCTGATTCTCAAACAGCACGCCGAGGATAATCGCAATCACGCCCAAAATCAGGACGGTGATTTTCGATACTCGCAGTTCTTCACGTTCAGTCGCGCCTTTTTTGAAGACGTTAGCGTACAGGTCATGCGAAACCGCGGAAGCACCCGCCAGCGTCAGTCCCGCAACCACCGCAAGAATGGTGGCGAAAGCAACCGCTGAAATAAAGCCGAGGAACAGGTTACCGCCCACGGCATTGGCCAGGTGAACTGCCGCCATGTTGTTACCACCAATCAGATGGCCCGCCGCGTCTTTATATTCCGGATTCGCACCGACCAGCATGATTGCGCCAAAGCCGATAATAAAGGTCAGGATATAGAAGTAACCCATAAATCCGGTGGCGTAGAACACGCTCTTACGCGCTTCGCGGGCATCGCTGACCGTAAAGAAGCGCATCAGAATATGCGGCAAGCCCGCCGTACCAAACATCAGCCCCAGACCCAGCGACAGCGCGGAGATGGGATCTTTCACCAATCCGCCCGGCTTCATGATATCGACACCTTTCGGGTGTACCGCCATCGCTTCGCTGAACAGATTGTTGAAGCTAAAGCCGACGTGTTTCATCACCATAAAGGCCATAAAGCTGGCACCGAACAGCAACAGCACGGCTTTGATAATCTGTACCCAGGTGGTCGCCAGCATGCCGCCGAACAGAACGTACATCATCATCAGCACGCCGACCAGTACTACCGCAATGTGATAGTTAAGGCCAAACAGCAGCTCGATGAGTTTACCTGCCCCCACCATCTGGGCGATAAGGTAAAGCGCCACCACCACCAGAGAACCACAGGCCGAAAGAATGCGGATTGGCCCCTGTTTCAGGCGGTACGAGGCTACATCGGCAAAGGTGTAGCGCCCCAGGTTACGCAGACGTTCGGCAATCAGGAACAAAATGATCGGCCAGCCCACCAGGAAGCCCAGCGAGTAAATTAAACCATCATAGCCGGAGGTAAACACCAGCGCGGAGATCCCCAAGAATGAGGCAGCGGACATATAGTCCCCGGCAATCGCCAGCCCGTTCTGAAAACCGGTGATATTGCCGCCTGCGGTGTAGTAGTCATTACGCGAACGTACGCGTTTTGACGCCCAGTAGGTAATGCCGAGCGTAAACACGACGAAGATCAGGAACATAATTATTGCCTGCCAGTTCGTTGGCTGGCGCTCTACGGCCCCGCTAAGAGCATCCGCGGCGTTAGCTGCGAAAGGGAGTGTGGCGGCAAGCGCCGTCAGAACTCTTTTCATGATGCTTGTACCTCATGCAGGACTTCATTATTAAGACGGTCGAATTCGCCGTTCGCCCGCCAGATGTAGATACCGGTGAGAACAAAGGAGATCACAATCACTCCAACACCAATCGGAATACCGCGTGTGACGCTGGTGTTCGGATTCAGCGGAGTGCCCAGCCAGCCGGGCGCGAAGGCGATCAGTAAAATAAAGCCGATATAAACTGCCAGCATAATAATCGACAGGATGGTGGCAAACCGTTGCCGTTTTTCGACTAACTCCCTGAAATGCGCATTGTCTTCTATCCGCTGATAAATAGTGCCATTCATCACAGATTCTCCAGAGGTAATGTAGGGATTGTTTTAATTCCCGCGCCCTTATGGGAGCGGGTTAACGCCCAGGTAACCCTCGCCGAATGTAGGCTGGATAAGGCGTTATACGCCGCATCCGGCAATCAATGCCTGATGCGACGCTGTCGCGTCTTATCAGGCCTACAAATCGTTTCCGACTTGTTGCCCGGATCGCATCCGGCAATTGAGAGTTACGAGGGCATCGCGATAGCCTGCTTCTCTTCAAGCAGCTTCTCGACTACGCCAGGATCGGCAAGCGTCGAGGTATCGCCCAGGTTGCTGGTATCGCCCGCCGCAATTTTGCGCAGAATACGGCGCATAATTTTGCCGGAGCGGGTTTTAGGCAGGGAGTCGGTCCAGTGCAGCACGTCTGGCGTTGCCAGCGGGCCAATCTCTTTACGCACCCAGTTGCGGACTTCTGCGTACAGTTCTGGTGACGGTTCCTCCCCGTGATTAAGCGTGACGTAGGCGTAGATAGCCTGACCTTTAATATTGTGCGGAATACCGACGACAGCGGCTTCGGCAATCTTCGGATGTGCCACCAGCGCCGACTCAATCTCCGCTGTTCCCAGACGGTGACCCGAGACGTTCAGCACGTCGTCCACACGCCCGGTGATCCAGTAATAGCCATCTTCATCACGACGCGCGCCGTCGCCGCTGAAATACATATTTTTGAAGGTGGAGAAGTAGGTCTGTTCAAAACGCTCATGATCGCCAAACAATGTACGCGCCTGACCCGGCCAGGAGTCGGTGATCACCAGGCTGCCTTCGGTAGCCCCTTCCAGCGGGTTACCTTCGTTATCGACCAGCGCCGGTTGCACGCCGAAGAACGGACGCGTTGCAGAACCGGCTTTCAGCTCGGTAGCGCCAGGCAGCGGCGTGATCATGAAACCGCCAGTTTCGGTCTGCCACCAGGTGTCGACCACCGGGCATTTCTCGTTGCCGATCTTCTTCCAGTACCACTCCCACGCTTCCGGGTTAATTGGCTCGCCCACGGAACCTAGAATGCGCAGTGACGAACGGTCGGTACCTTCGATCGCTTTATCACCTTCCGCCATCAGCGCACGGATCGCCGTGGGCGCGGTATAGAGAATATTGACCTGATGCTTGTCCACCACCTGGGCCATACGGGCAGGCGTCGGCCAGTTCGGTACGCCTTCAAACATCAACGTGGTCGCGCCGCAGGCCAGCGGGCCATACAGCAAATAACTGTGCCCGGTAACCCAGCCCACATCGGCGGTGCACCAGTAGATATCGCCAGGATGATAATCAAAGACATATTTAAAGGTCAGCGCCGCGTACACCAGATAACCGCCGGTAGTGTGCAGCACGCCTTTCGGCTTCCCGGTAGAACCGGAGGTATAGAGAATAAACAGCGGATCTTCGGCGTTCATCTCTTGCGCCTGGTGCTGATCGCTGGCTTGCTCAACCAGGTCGTGCCACCAGAGGTCGCGCCCTTCCTGCCAGTCAATTTTTCCGCCAGTACGCTTCAGTACCACCACATGTTCAATGCTGGTGACGTTCGGGTTTTTCAGCGCGTCATCAACGTTTTTCTTCAGCGGAATACTACGCCCGGCACGCACGCCTTCGTCAGAAGTGATCACCAACCGTGAGTTAGAATCGATAATGCGTCCGGCAACGGCTTCCGGCGAGAAGCCGCCGAAAATTACCGAATGCACCGCGCCAATGCGGGCGCAGGCCAGCATCGCGACCGCAGCTTCCGGTACCATCGGCATATAAATCGCCACCACGTCACCTTTTTTAATGCCCAGCCCGAGCAGGGTATTGGCGAAGCGGCAGACGTCGCGGTGCAGCTCTTTATAGCTGATATGTTTGCTCTGCCTGGCGTCGTCGCCTTCCCAGATGATGGCGGTACGATCGCCGTTTTCTTGCAGATGGCGGTCAAGGCAGTTCGCCGCCAGATTCAGCGTGCCATCCTCGTACCATTTAATGGACACATTACCCGGGGCAAAGGAGGTGTTTTTCACCTTCTGGTAAGGTTTGATCCAGTCGAGAATTTTTCCCTGTTCGCCCCAGAAGGTATCTGGTGCGTTAATAGATTGTTGATACATCGCCTCGTACTGCTGAGGGTTTATCAGGCAACGGTCTGCGATGTTGGCAGGAATGGTGTGTTTGTGAATTTGACTCATGCTTTTGTTCTCCTTGTAGGATGTTAATAATATGTGGCATAAGCGTTAAATGTAGGGGTATTGGCAGTTTTGTTTAGTATTTGGGCGACAGATCACGCAAAAGTAGAATTGTGCAAATAAACGGCAGGGTAATTTTTGAAGGTCAGCAACAAAAGTTGATTAATTCTTTGAGGAACATGCAGTTATGCATGCTGTTGAAAAAGAGGAAGATACTGACTAACTCTAAAGTGGTATTTTACATGCACTTACAATTGATTAAAGACAACATTCACAGTGTGGTTATTTGTTACACATAGGGGCGAGCAATGTCATGACAGTGTAGGTGCGGTTACTGTCGTGAAAAACAATAAAAACCGCCATTGCAACAATGGCGCAATTCGGATGAAGCCCCTATGACAAGGATAAAAATAAACGCACGCCGTATCTTCAGCTTGTTGATTCCTTTTTTCTTTTTCACTTCTGTTCACGCTGAACAAACGGCCGCTCCCACGAAACCTGTAACTGTGGAAGCGAAGAATGAAACCTTTGCCCCGCAGCATCCCGATCAATATCTCTCCTGGAAAGCCACCTCGGAACAGTCAGAGCGTGTTGACGCCCTGGCGGAAGATCCACGGCTGGTGATCCTGTGGGCGGGGTATCCCTTCTCGCGCGATTACAACAAGCCGCGTGGACATGCCTTTGCTGTGACCGATGTGCGTGAAACCCTGCGTACCGGTGCGCCGAAAAACGCTGAAGATGGTCCGCTACCGATGGCATGCTGGAGTTGTAAAAGCCCGGATGTGGCGCGTCTGATCCAGAAAGACGGCGAAGATGGCTACTTCCATGGTA
This sequence comes from Escherichia sp. MOD1-EC4550, assembly GCF_963876935.1. Taxonomy (NCBI): domain Bacteria; kingdom Pseudomonadati; phylum Pseudomonadota; class Gammaproteobacteria; order Enterobacterales; family Enterobacteriaceae; genus Escherichia; species Escherichia sp. MOD1-EC4550. The sequence continues at coordinate 242,115 of NZ_CAWNSE010000016.1, read as the reverse complement.
AATGGGCGCGCGGCGGCCCGGAAATCGTCAACAACTTAGGTTGTGCCGATTGTCATAACACCGCCTCACCAGAGTTCGCCAAAGGCAAACCGGAGTTAACCCTTTCCCGTCCGTATGCGGCTCGTGCGATGGAAGCCATTGGTAAACCTTTTGAGAAAGCCGGACGTTTCGACCAGCAATCGATGGTCTGCGGTCAGTGCCATGTGGAATATTACTTCGACGGCAAAAACAAAGCCGTTAAATTCCCGTGGGATGACGGCATGAAAGTCGAAAATATGGAGCAGTATTACGACAAAATTGCCTTCTCTGACTGGACTAATTCCCTGTCGAAAACACCAATGCTGAAAGCGCAGCACCCGGAATATGAAACCTGGACAGCGGGCATTCACGGCAAAAACAACGTGACCTGTATCGACTGCCATATGCCAAAAGTGCAGAACGCCGAAGGCAAACTCTACACCGACCATAAAATTGGTAATCCGTTTGATAACTTCGCCCAGACTTGTGCGAACTGCCATACCCAGGACAAAGCTGCCCTGCAAAAAGTGGTTGCGGAACGTAAGCAGTCAATTAACGACCTGAAAATCAAGGTTGAAGATCAACTGGTTCACGCTCACTTCGAAGCGAAAGCGGCGCTGGATGCAGGCGCGACGGAAGCCGAAATGAAACCGATTCAGGACGATATCCGTCATGCTCAGTGGCGTTGGGATCTGGCGATCGCTTCCCACGGCATTCATATGCACGCACCGGAAGAAGGTCTGAGGATGCTCGGTACGGCGATGGATAAAGCGGCGGATGCGCGCACCAAACTGGCGCGCCTGCTGGCGACCAAAGGCATCACCCATGAAATCCAGATCCCGGATATCTCAACCAAAGAGAAAGCCCAGCAGGCCATTGGCCTGAACATGGAACAAATCAAGGCTGAGAAGCAGGACTTTATCAAAACGGTGATCCCGCAGTGGGAAGAGCAGGCACGTAAAAACGGTCTGTTAAGCCAATAACCCCGTTCCGCCTCGCAAGGGGCGGAAAACACAATGGAGTGAATATGAGCGTATTACGTTCGTTATTAACTGCCGGGGTGCTGGCGTCGGGCCTGTTGTGGAGCCTGAACGGAATTACCGCTACCCCTGCGGCGCAGGCATCTGGTGATCGCTACGAAGTTACCCAGCAGCGTAACCCGGATGCCGCCTGTCTGGACTGTCATAAACCAGATACCGAAGGTATGCATGGCAAACATGCTTCCGTTATCAACCCGAATAACAAACTGCCGGTCACCTGCACCAACTGTCACGGCCAGCCATCACCGCAACACCGCGAAGGGGTGAAAGATGTGATGCGCTTTAACGAGCCGATGTACAAGGTTGGAGAGCAGAACAGCGTCTGTATGTCCTGCCATCTGCCGGAACAGTTGCAAAAAGCGTTCTGGCCGCACGATGTCCACGTAACCAAAGTGGCGTGCGCCAGCTGCCATTCCCTGCATCCACAGCAAGATACGATGCAGACGTTAAGTGACAAAGGACGGATTAAGATTTGCGTCGATTGCCACAGCGATCAGCGCACCAATCCGAACTTTAACCCGGCGTCTGTTCCGTTGCTTAAGGAGCAGCCATGACCTGGTCTCGTCGCCAGTTTCTCACCGGCGTCGGCGTGCTGGCAGCCGTCAGCGGCACCGCAGGACGCGTGGTGGCGAAAACGTTGAATATCAATGGGGTGCGTTACGGCATGGTGCATGACGAGTCGTTATGCATCGGCTGTACTGCCTGTATGGATGCTTGTCGGGAAGTGAACAAGGTGCCGGAAGGCGTCTCGCGCCTGACAATTATTCGTAGCGAGCCGCAGGGCGAATTTCCTGATGTGAAATATCGCTTCTTTCGTAAGTCTTGCCAGCACTGCGACCATGCACCGTGCGTTGACGTCTGCCCAACGGGTGCGTCTTTTCGCGATGCTGCCAGCGGGATTGTCGATGTTAACCTAGATCTCTGCGTCGGTTGTCAGTACTGCATCGCCGCCTGTCCGTACCGTGTGCGCTTTATCCATCCGGTCACGAAGACGGCGGACAAATGCGATTTCTGCCGTAAGACCAATTTGCAGGCCGGTAAGCTCCCCGCGTGCGTTGAGGCTTGCCCGACGAAGGCGCTGACGTTTGGCAATCTGGACGATCCCAACAGTGAGATTTCACAACTGCTACGCCAGAAGCCCACTTACCGCTACAAGCTGGCGCTGGGAACCAAACCGAAGCTGTACCGCGTACCGTTTAAATACGGGGAGGTGAGCCAATGACGCAGACTTCCGCATTTCATTTTGAATCGCTGGTGTGGGACTGGCCGATTGCCATCTACCTGTTTTTGATTGGTATTTCTGCCGGTCTGGTGACGCTGGCCGTGCTGTTACGTCGCTTCTACCCGCAGGCGGGTGGTGCAGACAGTACGTTGCTGCGAACCACGCTGATTGTCGGGCCTGGCGCGGTGATCCTCGGTCTGTTGATTCTCGTCTTCCACCTGACAAGACCGTGGACCTTCTGGAAGCTGATGTTCCATTACAGTTTTACCTCGGTGATGTCGATGGGGGTGATGCTGTTTCAGCTCTACATGGTGGTGCTGGTGTTGTGGCTGGCGAAAATCTTTGAACACGATTTGCTTGCCCTGCAACAACGCTGGTTGCCGAAGCTGGGAATTGTGCAAAAGGTTCTGAGCCTGCTGACGCCCGTTCACCGCGGACTGGAAACGCTAATGCTGGTGCTGGCGGTGTTGCTGGGGGCTTATACCGGCTTTCTGCTGTCTGCGCTGAAATCATATCCGTTCCTCAATAATCCGATTTTACCGGTGCTGTTCCTCTTCTCCGGCATTTCGTCCGGTGCGGCGGTGGCGTTGATCGCTATGGCGATACGCCAACGCAGTAACCCGCATTCCACGGAAGCGCACTTTGTTCACCGGATGGAAATCCCTGTGGTATGGGGCGAAATCTTCCTGCTGGTGGCGTTTTTCGTCGGTCTGGCCCTGGGCGATGACGGTAAAGTGCGTGCGCTGGTGGCGGCATTGGGCGGCGGTTTCTGGACGTGGTGGTTCTGGCTTGGTGTCGCCGGGCTGGGGCTGATTGTGCCAATGTTGCTCAAACCGTGGGTCAATCGCAGTTCCGGGATTCCTGCCGTGCTGGCAGCGTGTGGGGCCAGTCTGGTCGGGGTGTTGATGCTGCGCTTTTTCATTCTCTACGCCGGGCAGTTGACGGTGGCGTAAGCCAGAAAAGAGGTGGTTTCTGGACGTATTCCTTCCTGAAGTCGGTTTTCTGGCGTTGTTGTTAAGTCTTGGGGTCAACGTGTTGACCCCGTTGACGGCCTTCGCGGGAGTGCGGTTGCGCTGGCCTGCCATGATGCGACTCACTTGCATCGGCACTCTGGCACAGTTCGCGCTCCTGCTGCTCGCCTTTGGCGTACTGACGTATTGTTTTCTCATCAGCGATTTCTCGGTCATTTATGTCGCCCAACATAGCTATAGCCTGCTGTCGTGGGAACTCAAACTGGCGGCAGTGTGGGGAGGGCATGAAGGTTCGTTGCTACTTTGGGTGCTACTCCTTTCCGCGTGGAGTGCGCTGTTTGCCTGGCATTATCGGCAGCAAACCGATCCGCTATTTCCGCTGACATTAGCCGTTTTATCTCTCATGCTCGCCGCACTGCTACTGTTTATGGTGCTGTGGTCCGATCCATTCGTGCGGATATTTCCACCAGCAATCGAAGGCCGAGATCTCAATCCGATGCTGCAACATCCCGGTCTTATCTTTCATCCACCGCTGCTTTACCTTGGCTATGGCGGTTTAATGGTAGCGGCGAGCGTGGCGCTGGCGAGTCTACTGCGCGGCGAGTTTGATGGTGTCAGCGCCCGAATTTGCTGGCGTTGGGCACTACCTGGCTGGAGCGCATTAACGGCGGGGATCATCCTCGGTTCCTGGTGGGCCTATTGCGAACTGGGCTGGGGCGGTTGGTGGTTCTGGGACCCGGTGGAAAACGCCTCTTTATTACCCTGGCTTTCTGCCACTGCATTGCTGCACAGTTTGTCCCTGACACGCCAGCGGGGGATTTTCCGTCACTGGTCGCTGCTGCTGGCGATAGTTACTCTGATGTTGTCGCTGCTGGGCACGTTGATTGTCCGTTCTGGTATTCTGGTTTCGGTCCATGCGTTCGCGCTGGATAACGTCCGCGCTGTACCGCTGTTCAGCCTGTTTGCACTGATTAGCCTTGCGTCTCTGGCACTGTATGGCTGGCGAGCGCGGGACGGTGGCCCGGCGGTGCGTTTTTCGGGGTTATCGCGGGAAATGTTAATCCTCGCTACGCTGTTGCTGTTTTGCGCAGTGCTACTGATCGTGCTGGTGGGAACGCTTTATCCGATGATTTACGGCCTGCTGGGCTGGGGACGCCTCTCCGTTGGTGCGCCGTATTTTAACCGCGCGACGTTACCGTTTGGTCTGTTGATGCTGGTGGTGATTGTGCTGGCGACGTTTGTCTCTGGCAAACGCGTGCAGCTTCCGGCGCTGCTGGCTCATGCGGGCGTGCTGTTATTTGCCGCGGGGATCGTGGTTTCAAGCGTCAGCCGTCAGGAGATCAGCCTGAATTTACAGCCGGGTCAGCAGGTGACTCTGGCAGGATATACCTTCCGTTTTGAGCGCCTCGATCTGCAAGCCAAAGGTAATTACACCAGCGAAAAAGCGATAGTGGCGCTGTTTGACCATCAGCAACGCATTGGTGAACTGACGCCGGAGCGGCGTTTTTACGAAGCACGTCGTCAGCAAATGATGGAACCGGCAATTCGCTGGAACGGCATCCATGACTGGTATGCGGTCATGGGCGAGAAAACCGGACCGGATCGTTACGCTTTTCGTTTGTATGTACAACGCGGTGTGCGCTGGATCTGGGGGGGAGGATTGTTGATGATTGCGGGCGCATTGTTAAGCGGATGGCGGGGGAGGAAGCGCGATGAATAAAGGGCTTCTCACGCTACTGCTGTTATTTACCTGTTTTGCGCGCGCTCAGGTCGTAGACACATGGCAATTCGCCAACCCGCAACAACAGGAACAGGCGTTAACTATTGCCAGCCAGTTACGCTGCCCGCAATGCCAGAATCAGAACTTACTGGAATCCAATGCGCCGGTGGCAGTCAGTATGCGCCATCAGGTTTACAGCATGGTGGCGGAGGGGAAAAGTGAAGTCGAAATCATTGGCTGGATGACCGAACGCTACGGAGATTTTGTTCGCTATAACCCACCGTTAACCGGTCAGACGCTGGTGTTGTGGGCGCTGCCAGTGGTGTTGTTACTGCTGATGGCACTGATCCTCTGGCGAGTGAGAGCAAAGCGATGAAACAGCCTCAAATACCGGTGAAAATGCTGACAACACTCACGATATTTATGGTATTTCTCTGTGTCGGCAGTTATCTGTTAAGCCCAAAATGGCAGGCGGTACGTGCGGAGTATCAGCGTCAGCGCGATCCGCTATATCAGTTTGCCAGCCAGCAAACCCCGGAAGCGCAGCTTCAGGCATTGCAGGATAAAATCCGCGCTAATCCACAAAACAGCGAACAATGGGCGTTACTGGGCGAGTATTATCTGTGGCAAAACGATTACAGCAATTCGCTGCTGGCGTACCGTCAGGCGTTGCGACTACGTGGTGAGAACGCTGAACTGTATGCGGCGCTGGCGACGGTGCTTTATTACCAGGCCAGCCAGCATATGACCGCCCAGACTCGCACACTGATCGACAAAGCCCTCGCGCTGGACTCTAACGAAATCACCGCTCTGATGCTGCTGGCTTCAGATGCGTTTATGCAGGCGAATTACGCGCAAGCCATCGAACTATGGCAAAAAGTGATGGATCTCAACTCACCCCGGATCAACCGGACACAGCTGGTCGAGTCGATTAATATGGCGAAACTGTTGCAGCGGAGATCAGATTAATCATCTGGTGATGAAGATTATGTTATTGAGCTGCATAAAAAATAATCGAATGAACATATGCCCAAAATAATCACTAATCAGTATTATTGCAGGTTAAACAAATAAAAATCTTTCCATAACAAATGGTTATTCATTAATCCTGCCATAAACTCGCGTTATTATGCATTAATGCAGCGAAAAGCTCTGTTGTTAAAGGGTTGCGCAACATACCGCGCAAATGATACTGATTATAAGCGTTAAAAAAATCTACAAACCAACGCAACACAATTCATGCCCTGGCAGTATGTCACGTTCTCGCGTTTCTGAACGGGAACGGCGCTCCATTGAGGAAGTTATTCTGATGAAAAATATAAAATTCAGCCTGGCCTGGCAGATTCTGTTTGCTATGGTGCTGGGCATTCTCCTGGGAAGCTACCTGCACTACCATAGCGACAGCCGCGACTGGCTGGTCGTCAATTTGCTCTCTCCGGCGGGTGATATCTTCATCCATCTGATCAAAATGATTGTTGTGCCGATTGTTATTTCCACGCTGGTGGTGGGTATTGCGGGTGTTGGTGATGCCAAACAGCTCGGGCGTATTGGCGCGAAAACCATTATCTATTTCGAGGTGATCACCACTGTCGCCATCATTCTGGGGATCACCCTGGCGAACGTCTTCCAGCCCGGTGCCGGGGTGGATATGTCGCAGCTGGCAACCGTCGATATCTCGAAATATCAGAGCACTACAGAAGCGGTACAGAGCAGTTCCCACGGTATTATGGGCACGATTTTGTCTCTGGTGCCGACGAATATTGTGGCGTCGATGGCGAAAGGCGAAATGTTACCGATCATCTTCTTCTCGGTACTGTTTGGTCTGGGGCTTTCCTCCCTGCCCGCGACGCATCGTGAACCGCTGGTGACCGTGTTCCGCTCCATTTCTGAAACCATGTTTAAAGTGACTCACATGGTGATGCGTTACGCGCCGGTAGGTGTGTTTGCGCTGATTGCGGTGACGGTGGCTAACTTTGGTTTCTCGTCTCTGTGGCCACTGGCGAAACTGGTGCTGCTGGTGCATTTCGCCATTCTGTTCTTCGCGCTGGTAGTGCTGGGAATTGTGGCGCGCCTGTGCGGGTTAAGCGTCTGGATCCTGATTCGTATTCTGAAAGATGAGCTGATTCTGGCGTACTCCACTGCCAGCTCTGAAAGCGTGCTGCCGCGAATTATTGAGAAGATGGAAGCCTATGGTGCACCGGCGTCGATCACCAGTTTCGTGGTGCCGACCGGTTATTCTTTTAACCTTGATGGTTCGACGCTGTATCAAAGTATTGCCGCTATCTTCATCGCTCAGCTGTATGGTATTGACCTGTCCATCTGGCAGGAAATCATTCTGGTGCTGACGCTGATGGTGACCTCGAAAGGGATTGCTGGCGTGCCGGGCGTGTCGTTTGTGGTGTTGCTGGCAACGCTGGGCAGCGTAGGGATCCCGCTGGAAGGTCTGGCGTTTATTGCCGGTGTTGACCGTATCCTCGACATGGCGCGTACTGCGCTGAACGTGGTGGGTAATGCGCTGGCGGTGCTGGTGATTGCCAAGTGGGAACACAAATTTGACCGTAAGAAAGCGCTGGCTTATGAGCGCGAAGTGCTGGGCAAATTTGATAAAACTGCGGATCAATAATTGAGGATTGCCGGGGACATACACCCGGCAATGTGTGGATGCCTGATGCGACGCTTGCCGCGTCTTATCAGGCCTACATTAACCGTTAGTTAATTTTTCAAACTCTTCACACCCGGTATCAAACCCTTCCATACAGCTCAGGTTCAGCCAGTGCAGCGCCTTCTGTTTGTTCTTCTCGATAAAACCTTCTTCACCATTTAAGAACATCATTCCCGCCCAGTACTCGGAATAACCGGTTCGGGAAATCGCAGAGCTGCGTTTGAAATACCAGGTTGCCTTGTCATCGTCGGCCTTAATGCCCACGCCGTTGGCGTAAATCAAACCAAGCAGCATTTGGGCATCGACGGCAGAGTCGTTCTCCAGATCTTCCGAGGCGTTTTCTAACAGCGAAATCGCCTTTGGATAATCCGGTTTACCCGCTTGCGTATTTACCAGAATATGCGCCAGCGTCACTTCACCTTCTTTACTGCCTGCTTGCGCCGCTTTCTCTGCAAGAACTTTTGCTTGTGGATAGTCCAGACTGACCGGATTGGTGATTTTGATCTGCGCCAACAGCGCGCAGGCATCAGCATCACCGCTGTCGGCGGCTTTCTGTGCCCAATATTCGGCTTTGCTCAAATCGCCGGAGCTAAACCAGCTGTCAGCAAGAAAATATTGTGCGCGTCGGTCCCCGGCCTCTGCAGCCTTGAGATACTGACTGCCAGGCTCGGAGCCGTTCGCATGGGCAAAGAATGTCAAAAACAACATCAATGCGATAATTTTTTTCATTTTGATAATACGATTGGGTAGGGAGTGACCAGTATAAAGAGTTCGAATGGATAAAAAAACAGCCTCCGAAAGGAGGCTGTAGAAAGGACTGTATTACGCCAGTGCCGCTTCGCGCAGGCGAGTTTTCAACTTGTTGTACTCGTCAATCACGTACTGCTCGGCGGCGCGCTGATCGGCGATCGGCTCGACGCGCACGGCGCAGTATTTGTATTCCGGCGTTTTCGTAATCGGGCTTAAGTTTTCGGTAACCAGCTCGTTACAGGCACCAATCCACCATTGGTAGGTCATGTAAATCGCCCCTTTGTTCGGACGATCGCTGACCTGCGCACGGGTGATAATTTTGCCTTTACGCGAGTGCACCCAAACCAATGCCTCATCTTCAATACCCAGACGTTTGGCGTCTTCGGTATTGATTTGTGCGTAGCCTGGTTCATCAGCCAGCGCCGCAAGTGCCGCACAGTTACCGGTCATCGAACGGCAAGAGTAGTGACCGACTTCACGCACCGTTGACAGTACCATCGGGTACTCGTCGGTGAGTTTGTCGATTGGCGCTACCCAGTCGCAGGTGAAGAACTGCGCCAGACCGTTCGGGGTATCAAACTTCTCTTTAAACAAATAAGAAGTCCCCTGATCGGCATCTGAAGTATCGCGGCAAGGCCACTGAATGAATCCCAGTTCGCCCATTTTCTCGTAAGTCGCACCGTAGAAATCCGGGCACAGATGACGCAACTCATCCCAGATCTCCTGGGTGTTGTTGTAGTGCATCGGATAACCCATACGGGTGGCGATTTCACTGATAATCTGCCAGTCCGTTTTCAGATCCCACTTCGGTTCAACTGCTTTGAAGAAACGCTGGAAGCCACGGTCAGCCGCAGTAAACACGCCTTCATGCTCGCCCCACGACGTTGACGGTAAAATGACATCCGCCGCCGACGCGGTTTTGGTCATAAAGATGTCCTGAACGATGACCAGTTCCAGATCTTCAAAGGCTTTACGTACTGCCGACAGCTCCGCGTCAGTTTGTAGCGGATCTTCGCCCATAATGTACGCGGCACGCACTTCACCATGCGCTGCGCGGTGCGGCAGCTCGCTGATGCGATAACCGGTATGAGCAGGCAGGCTTTCCACGCCCCAGGCTTTGGCGAATTTCTCGCGGTTAGCCGGATCTTTCACATACTGGTATCCCGGATACGTATCCGGCAGCGCGCCCATATCGCAGGCACCCTGCACGTTGTTCTGACCACGAACCGGGTTTACACCCGCATGCGGCTTACCGAGGTTACCAGTCAGCATCGCGAGGCTGGTCAGAGAACGCACGGTTTCCACGCCCTGGTAGAACTGGGTTACACCCATGCCCCACAGGATGGCGGCGCTTTTCGCCTGGGCATACATCCGCGCCGCCTGACGAATCTCACTGGCGCTGACGCCGGTGATATCTTCAACCGACTCCGGCGTGTAGCCTTCAACGATTTTACGATACTCTTCAAAGCCTTCTGTACGGGAAGCGACGAACGCTTTGTCGTACAGATTTTCTTCAATAATGACATGGCCCATTGCATTCAACAGCGCGATGTTCGAGCCGTTTTTCAGTGCAATGTGCATGTCAGCAATGCGCGCAGTTTCAATTTTGCGCGGATCGCAGACGATAATTTTCGCCCCGTTACGTTTAGCGTTAATTACGTGATTCGCCACGATAGGGTGGGAATCCGCCGGGTTGTACCCGAAAACGAACACTAAATCGGTATTATCAATTTCGTTAATAGCATTGCTCATTGCGCCATTACCGACCGATTGGTGCAGACCTGCAACCGATGGGCCGTGTCAGACACGAGCGCAGCAGTCAACGTTATTGGTACCAATAACGGCGCGCGCAAATTTTTGCATTACATAGTTGGTTTCGTTACCCGTACCACGCGAGGAGCCGGTCGTCTGGATGGCATCCGGACCGTACTTCTCTTTGATGGCGCTCAGGCGCTCGGCAACGTAATTCAGTGCCTCATCCCAGGAAACAGGTTCGAGTTTGCCGCCACGCTGGCGACGGATCATGGGGGTTTTCAGGCGCGGGGTCAGGATCTGGGTATCGTTAATGAAGTCCCAGCCATAATAACCCTTCAGACACAGGGTACCCTGGTTGGTTTTCCCCTGCGCTGCCTCCGCCCGGACGATTTTGCCGTTATCGACGACCAGGTTGATTTTGCAACCTGATGCGCAATAGGGGCAAACCGTGACGACTTTTTTCATCGGTCTCGCTCCAGTTAATCAAATCACGCATACGCGCTCTCGACTACAGTATGCATCTTTTATGCCACATTTTATTTGGGGTCATTCCCTGATATTACGGGCACTATTTGTTCAAAACTCTGACGAAAAACAGGCTGTCGTCAGTTTTGACGTGACGAAACGAAATACCGCGTGACAGCCATCACGCGGCTGACATTTTATTTTTTCTCGAAGACGGGAGCCGCCTGATACCCGCCACCCAGCGATTTCATCAACTGAATGCTTTGGATCACCCGGCGGCTGTCCAGCATCAGTAATGACATCTCTTCGGCAAGCACCGGCAACTGGGCTTCGGTGGCCTGTAAGCGACTTGTTAAGCCTCGTTGGTAGGCGGCGTCGGCAGCGCGCTGGGTGAAGCGCGTTGCTTCTACGCGTTCTGCCTGCATCTCCCGCTCGTCGTTGAGCGTTTGCAGACGCGTGCCGTTGACTGCAACGTCGCGCACCGCATTCAGTACTGACTGGTTGTAACGTTCAATCATCATGTTGCTGGCGGCGCGTGTGCCTTCGAGATTGGCATTCAACCGTCCACCATCAAACAGCGGTAATTTCAGACCAGGAATGAAATTGAACTGGCGACTGGTTTTTTTGAATAAGGTATCCAGGTGGATGGCATCAAGGCCGAAAAATGCTTTGATATCAAAGCTCGGGTAGAACAGCGCCCGCGCGGAATCCACCTGATCTAATGACGCCTGAACATACCAGCGCATGGCTTGCAGATCCGGGCGTCTGGCGAGCAACTCATAAGAGAGTGTCGCCGGAATACCGGTCTGGGCTTGCGGTAATGCCACCGGTTTGATCACCGGCATATCGCTGGCTCCCGCGCCAATCAATGCACGCAGAGATTCTCGCGTTTCGGTGATTTGCCCTTTAACGGCAGCAATTTGTTTATCGACCGCCAGAATCTGTGCCCGCGCGCCGTGGAAAGGCACTTGCGCTTCCAGACCGTGCGCCACTTTACTCTGGTGCGCTTTCACCGCGTAATCAATCACATCGCGTGTTTGTTCTAACAGATCGAGCATCTGATAGCTGGCCTGCATACTGTAATAAAGCTGCGCTACGCCCGTGGTCAGCGATAGCTCTACTGCTGCGGTTTCTGCCAGCGCGGCATTATGCGCGCCAATGGCGGCAGCAACCGCTGAGCGATGCACACCCCACAAATCAAGATCCAGTCCGGCAAACAAACCGACTGTGGCTTCCGTATAGTACGGCCCGTCCATACCCAGTGCTGGCGCATCCATAGCATAAGGGCTTAAAAAGCCGTTCGCCGAGACACGTTGGCGGTTGAGCATCCCTAACGCTGCGACCTGTAATTGTGAACCGGCATCTAACAAATCGGCCTGCGACTGCGCTTTTTCTTCCCGCAGTTTCGCTTCGGCGAGGGTGTGTGAACCACTTAGCGTCCGTTGGATCAAAGCATCCAACTGCGGGTCATTGAGTTGTTTCCACCACTGCGCCTGCGGCCAACCGGAGCTGGCAAGATGAATATCATCGGCCAGTTTGATTTGTTCCGGTTTGAGCTGTTGATGAGGCGCAGAATCCTTACGCACCAGGGCACAGCCAGACATGAGGGTCGCGCTGCCGAGAATGCTGCATAACAGCAGGCGTGAAAGTTGACGATTGATCATTGCGTGGCTCCTTGTGCCTGTTCCGTGGCGGGCGTTAATGCCGGGGCTGTCCAGTCTGGCAAGCGGGCGAAAAGCTGGCAGACGTGTTGCTCCTGTTTTAATAAGGTCGGCAGGATGGCCTGCGAGGCGGGTGTTTCTTCAAGCGTTATTTGAGGAGAACGACTGAGTGCGGTTGCCAGACCGGCGGCGTATTTCTCCAGTGCGTCGGCAAACAGGCCTGCTCTGTCCGGCTGTAGTGCGTTATCCAGCGCCTGCGCCGAGTTCCAGGTTGCATCCCAGGCGTGAAGAATATCGCGGCCCTGACGAATAACCGTTTGCGAACGTTCAATCAGTAACGCGCGTTCTTCGCTATCCAGTTGACGTTCCAGCGCTACACGTTGGCACATCTCTTCAGAGGCATTAAACGCCGCATGCAGACCTATGCGAATTTGCAGATAAGTGCGCAGAGCCGTGACTTCCTGCTGGCGTGGGATCCGCATTACTTTACTCAACATACCCAGCGCGCCAGCCAGTTTTTGCGGCAGTGTGCGCGCTTCACTTTCAGGCCAGACAAAGGTGTAAATCACCGCGGACACCACGGTACCAATGATGATACCCAGGGCGCGATCGCGAATTTCCACCAGGTCGTACACCGGGCCAAAAACGTTTTCGAGCGTGGCGAGTGCGAAGGTGACCACCATCTGTGTGCCGATATAAGAAGAACGTTCAGAGCTGGTGGCAATCCATGCGCCCAACAGGAAAATCGGTGCCAGCACAAACAGCAATTCGACAATATTGTCCAGCCAGGGCATGACCAGTAACGTGAATAACAGCGCCAGAATTGCACCGCAGAAGGCACCGCCAAAACGCAGCGCCATTTTCTGATACGACGAACCAACATTCGGGTTAGCGACGATCACGCAGGTCAGCATACAGGTGTGAATGCCTTCCCAGTCCACGCCGCTGTAGAAGGTGTAACAGATCAAACAGGCGAGCAGCGTTTTTACCGCGTAGCGCATATAGTCTGGATTGGTAAAAGCATCGGCGACCATTGATGGCGGTTTGGCGGCGGGCGTTGGCGGCGTATTCGGGTCCATCTGACCCAGTTGCAACAATGTCTGGCAGATATTCTCCAGGTTACATTCCCGTGCCGCCATCGCTTCACTTTCAGTGATCCGCCAGTCGCTTTGCCAGCACTGACCTTCGGCAATGGCATGCTGCAGTTTGTTGATTTCTGAGGCTAATTTTTGCCGAAGTTCAATGATGGCCTGCGAATCTGCAAAAGAGGTGGGATCGTAGCGATTCAGCGTCGAGTAAATGTAGGTTACCGTTGCCACGCAGCTTTGCCACCATGCGCTCTGAGTTCGCCAGTTGGCATCGTCCGCGAGGCAAAAGGCATTGAGTTTTTGCAGCGCCAGCGCCTCTCTTTCAATCCGCGTTTCGGGTAGCGGGGCGAGGCTGTCCGTCAGGTGGCTAATGGCATCATCAAGCCGATCATTAAGCACCTGATGTATCTGCGTGATAGCGCGGCTGGGAAACCACAGCACGCCGATTAACGTCATCAATAACGTCGGGTAGAGGCCGACAACGATACACCACAGGGTTAAGCGCACGACCACTTCCGGATAGTCGAGCATGGCGGGGAATGTTTGCCCGTAAATAGCGACAATGGCGACGGCGAAAAAAACCAGCCCAAGCCGATGGGTGCGCATCAAAAACATGCAGCCCATCAGGATCGGCCCGGCAATGATCAATCGGATCAACGGTTCGCCATATGACCATTTGTAGATCAAAAACAGGCTGGCGATTTCCAGCATCGTGGCGACCACAAACAAGATCGCGACAAATTTGGTGTAAAACGCGTTCGACTGAATACCGTAAAACAGCACTGCCAGTGATAACGCCACAAAAGGGATCTCAAAAGTCATCGAGATCAGAATCACCAGCAAGCAGCCTACCCAGAGTTGCATAGTCTGCGGCACGCGGCCTGGTCGCCGCTCGCTTAACTCTTCATGAAAGAACGCCAGCAGCCTGACCACCGGTAATGGCAGGGAGTTGAGCGCGCTCATTATTGCGGCTCAAGATTAGCGACTGCCGAAGCGCCGATGCGGAACATTTCCGGGTCAGGTTTTTCAACCATGATTTTGACCGGAAAACGCTGGGCAACGCGGACCCAGTTAATAGAACGAGACACTTTCGGCAGGCCGCCCAGCACCAGGCCGCCGTCATCCGGTAGCACGCCGTAGCCAATCGAATCCACTTTACCTGCGAAGGTTTTGCCGCTGTCGCTCATCAGGCGAATGGTTGCGGGTGTACCTGAGCGAATATTTTTCAGATCAGTTTCGCGGAAGTTGGCGATCACGTACCAGTGACGAGTGTCGATTAGGGTGAAAATAGGGCGCATGGCAGAAGCAAATTGCCCGACGGAGGTTTTGAGGGAAATGACCCGGCCATCAAACGGCGCGCGAACGGTCGCCATTTCCAGATGCAGTTTCGTCAACGCAATATCCGCTTCCACTGCCGCACGTTGCGCCACCAGCGCATCCACGCCGCTGACGGCGCTGGCGGCTGACTGCGCCTGCAACAATACGGCGTTAAGATCGGCTTCTGCGGCGCGCTGCGCCGTTCTTGCACGGTCAACGTCTTCCGCTGAGACGAAACCTTCTTTCAGTAATGGCTCGGTGCGGCGTAATGTATCACTGGCCTGTTTCGCGGCGGCACGGGCTTTTTCTACCGTGGCATTAACCGAGTCGGCACCAAACTGTTGTGCGTCAACGCTACGCTGGGTGAGCATAATTTGCTTATCCAGCGCCGTGAGGGAGGCTTCGGCTTTCGCCAGATTGGCTTCGTACGGGCGCGGGTCGATGCGGAACAGCAAATCGCCCTGTTTCACCGCCTGGTTGTCGGTGACCGCCAGTTCTACAATGCGACCGCTGACTTCCGGCACCACATCAATGGTATCTGCTGACGCGTAGGCGTCATTAGTTGATGGCGCACTGTCTACGCGCCAGATAACGAAAACAAGGGCAACCAGCGCCAACGCAACCACTAACAGAGCAGGGAATTTACTGCGAGGAGCTTTTTTCGGCGTACTTTCCATGAGCGCGTCTCAAATAGATTAGAAAAATGCCAGCCAGAACAGCATGGCGTAGAGAGCAAAAAGGGCGGTATAAATAATTCCGACAAATGCCAGATTGATATTTGCCCGCTGAATAATTCGCCTCGTGATGAGCGTCAAAATAAGGCTGGCAATGGCGCAGAAAAACCAGCTGGGATAATAAGCGCCGATCACCGGGATTGCCGGAGATAATGAGCATCCCGAAACCATGAAGACGGGAATTATCCAGGCTGTTTTTTTGAGTTGCATCGCCATGCGAGAGAGAACTGTTGGCATATTAAATACATCCTGTCTGCTGCGAACAATATCTGTAGTGAATATCAATATCCATTGAAGGCGTCAGTATGGCTATTTTCTCGATGAATAAAAATAGCTTTATTCAGCCACCGCATTCATAACTTATATATTTTATGTATTAATTTGTTGTATGTATTTTTAAAATAAATGCTTTTGGGGGCTTAAGCGCCCCCAAAAGTGAGTGGCATTAATTTGGGGTTACGATATTCACCCACAAATCGAAATTATCCAGACAGGCAATAATTTCTTCCAGTTTCGCGCCATTGCCAATAATTTTGGCTTTCTTCGCTTTTACCAGATCCGCCATTTTGGCTTGTCCGGTCAGCACGGCGTGAAGATCTTCACGGCTGATATAGAAAGAGGCGTTGGCTTCAGGTTGTAGCGTTTTACGATAGTTAAGCACGCTATCGTTCAGCGTCAGGTTGAGGTTATCGCCGTTACTCATATTGAAGTTCAGGCTGATATTCTTACCTGCGGCTTTTTCGCTGTCGAGACGAACGGCCATAAAGTCGAACAGCATTTCGACCGACATCCCGCGAAGGGTGTCCGGAGAACCGGTGGTGCCGTGGCTGAACTTATGCACCCCTTCGCGCAGTTCTTTCGCGCCGGTCAGGTAGAAACCGCGCCAGGTGGCGGACTCGGCCTGATAACCCAACTGCTCAAAGTTATTCGCTTGCAGATTCTTCGCCACCTGGTCACCCGGATTGGCAGCAATCACCTGTTTCAGCAACTCTGCTGACCAGCGGTAATCCCCTTGCTTGTTCGCTTCTTGCGCCAGGTTGATGACACGGGCGGAACCGCCCAGCGCTTTCACGTAACGTTTGCCCATCTCCACCTGACCGTACGGATGTAGGTTAGCTGGATTGCCGTCATAATAGCCGAGATAGAAGTTATATACTGCACGGGCGTTGTGGCTAACAGAACCGTAATAGCCGCGGCTGGCCCAGTTATTGGCAAGCGCAGGTGGCAGCTTAATCATGTCGCCGATTTCATTCATGGTGTAACCCTGGTTCGCCAGGTGCAGGGTCTGGTCGTGAATGTATTTGATAGTATCGCGATATTTACCAATATAATCATTGATATGCTTATTGCCCCAGACCGGCCAGGTGTGCGGCATAAACAGTACTTCCGCGTCGTTACCCCACATATCCAGCGTTTCGTTCAGATACTCTGTCCACTTGCTGGTATCGCGGGTTTTCGCGCCGCGCAGGGTGTAGAAGTTGTGCAGGGTATGCGTGGCGTTTTCGGCGGTACACAGGGCTTTCAGGGCCGGAATATAGAAGTGCATTTCGGCTGGCGCTTCGCTACCCGGAGTCATCAGAAAGTCAAACTCCAGACCGTCGATAACCATCTTCTCGCCAGTTCTGACAATCGTTTTGGTTGGCGCAATAATGCTCGGGTCGCCCGTTGCCAGCGTCACGCCCAGGCCGTTGCCCACGTTGCCTTGCGCGTTGTGCGGCAGTAACAGACCGTAAGAGTAGAGCGCACGGCGGCTCATGATGTTACCCGCCAGCACGTTTTCGCTGATGGCTTCGTCCATAAAGCCTGCCGGAGCGATCACCTGCACTTTGCCAGATTTAACATCCGCTTCAGAGATAATGCCTTTCACGCCGCCATAGTGGTCGGTGTGGCTGTGAGTATAAATAACAGCAACAATCGGTTTTTGTGGACGATGTTGATAATAGAGGTCAAGTGCGGCTTTTGCGGCAGGCGGCGTTACCAGCGGGTCGATAACAATAATGCCTTTCTCGCCCTCAACGAATGTAATGTTAGAGATATCCTGGCCGCGCACCTGATACATTTTATCGGTGACTTTGAACAGGCCAGAAATGCCGTTGATTTGCGACTGACGCCACAGGCTGGGGTTTACGGTTTCCGGTGCAGCGGCATTAATATCAAATTTGTAATCATCCGCGCGGTAGTAAACTTTGCCATTCGCATCGCGCAGAATACCTTCATCCAGCAGCGGGGCGATAAATCCACGCTGGGCATCGTCAAAGTCCTGACGATCGCTAAACGGTAATGATTTTGCGTAATGCTGATTAACCTGCTGGGTATATTGAGTCGCGGCTTTCGCTTCATCTGTTGCGTGAGCGGTATTTACCATCATGCCGCTGGCGGCAGTTAACGCAATAACAATCCTGCTCAAACGGAATAACCGAGAGTTATTCATATAAATCTCCATTTATCATTTATGTCGTAAATATGTAATCCATGCAAAATACGTCATTTAAAGCTGGCGTTATCATAATTGGGAATTTGCGACTTTAATAAGTGGAAGTGTGAGCGGAACGAGCCATTTTATTAGGCATTTGTGCTGAAGAGGGAAAAGTAAGCGAATTCATTATCTCTGTAAATAATATGAGGTGTTTTATATATTTATTATATATATTGTACTTCGGCAAATACTGAGCACAATTAATCAATGCAACCGGTGTTTCTTATTAAAAAACGTACCGGAGCAATGGGCGGTCATGTCGCTGGCACCGCAGGATTCTGCGTTGCTGTGCCAGCCTTTTATTCATGGTCAATGAGTGAGGGGATTGATAAAGAAACCAGGTCGTCAGAGCGCACTGATTATCCGCATTACGCCAGTGAAGTTGCACTGGCTTTTGGTTCGCGAGTGGTTGGCCTCGAACTGGCAAAAATGATTGTGGATGCGTGGCTGGGCGCGCAGTACGAAGGCGGTCGTCATCAACAACGCGTGGAGGCGATTACGGCAATAGAGCAGCGGAAAAATTGAGATTCATCCACTACTTGCATGGATGAGTAATGACTAATGTGGATAGAGTTTCTTTTTGAGGTTGGCTAATGAAACGTTTTCCGCTATTTCTTTTATTCACCCTGCTCACGCTGTCCACCGTTCCGGCCCAGGCCGATATTATCGACGACACCATTGGCAATATTCAGCAGGCGATTAACGATGCTTATAACCCTGACCGTGGGCGAGACTATGAAGATTCGCGCGACGACGGCTGGCAGCGTGAAGTGAACGACGATCGGCGCAGACAATATGACGATCGCCGCCGCCAGTTTGAAGATCGCCGCAGGCAGCTGGACGATCGCCAGCGCCAGCTGGATCAGGAGCGTCGGCAGCTAGAAGATGAAGAGCGGAGAATGGAAGATGAGTATGGGCGGTGATGTTGAGTTTAGAGCAGGCATCGCCCCTCACCCATCACTCCACCCCAATCTCCATCCCATCAAACCCCGCCTCAAACCCTGACGGCAGTACGTTCTCCATCAGCCACACATCAAGCTGATGGCTGATATGTGTCAGAACCACGCGCGGCGAGCGGATAACTTCATTCAGCGCCAGCACGGTGTTTAAATCACAGTGATTGCGTGGCGAATTCGCGCGCGGTGGGTGGCTGCAATCAATCACCATTACCTGTGGCTGATTATTGCGTAAAAATTTCACCGTTTTTTCCGGCAGGCCTGCGGTGTCAGACAGCCACGCCACCCGGCTGTGCGCCGTTTCCAGTAGATAGCCGAAAGTGAGTTTCGAATGGTTGAGCGGCAGCGGCGTGACCTGTAATCCCTGCAAATCAAACATCACAAACGGCTCCACCGTGTGGCTGAAATCAAGCAGGCCCGGATGTTTAAACAGATCGTCGCAGCCCTGTTCATCCGGCGGGCCGTAGACCGGGATCGAATTGCCCACGCCCCAGCGCAGCGGAAACAGCCCCTGCACGTGATCCATATGGTAGTGTGTCAGCAAAAACTGCTGGAACGATCCGGGCGACCAGCGATCGGCGAGATCGTGCAGCCCGGCGTCGATCAGGGTGATCGCGTCGTTAAACTTCACGACGCCGCTGCATGGCTGGCGGCGATACTGCGGTGAGCGCCGCGCTCTGGCGCAGGCCGCGCACTCACAGCCCCATGCGGGAACACCCTGTGCGCCGCCAGTGCCAGTAAGTGTGAGGGTCAGGCTCATGTTACAGCACCTTGGTGAAGCGGAAGTGGCTCTGCTCGTAGCCTTCGCGCAGATAGAAACGGTGCGCGTCGTGGCGCTTGACGTTGGTGGAAAGCTCGGTCATTTCGGCCCCGGCCTGTCGGGCTTCTTCTTCGGCCCATGCCAGTAATTTACTGCCGACGTTCAGACCGCGCGCCTGCGGCATCACCACCAGTTCCTGAATTTCGCCGATCCAGTTGACATGATGCAGATGAAACTGCAAATGCAGGCCGATCATGCCGACAACTTCGCCATCCAGCAGCGCCAGATGGTAGCGCATGTTCGGGTCGCGCAGATTGGCGTTAAACCCCACGCGAAACGCGTGATGGTCAAACTCCGCCTGTTTTAGCTCACATATCAGCGCGTAAACCGCGTCGGTGTCATACTGCGTGGCCGGGCGAAGCTCACAAGCAGGCATGGTGTTTCTCCTTCGAATGGATCAGCGTCAGCAGCGTGTCGACCGACTGGCGCAGGCTGCCGTCATTGTTGAGCGTATGGCAATCCTGAGGAGTATAGCGGGCGGCGCGCGCCAGGCGGGCGTTAATTTCACTGGCGTTTTCACGGCCACGGTTTTCCAGGCGCTGGCGCAGGATCTCCGGCGAAACCTGTAAACAAACGGGCAGCAGCGCCGATTGATAGCGCGCCCGCGCCTGCGGTAGATGGGCGCGTGAGCCGTTGACCACCACGTCAAATCCAGCGTGCAGCCAGAGGTCAATCTCGACGCCGATGCCATAATACAGGCCGTTGGCGTGCCAGCTTAAGGCCAGAAGGTTCTGCCCCGCGCGGGTAAAAAACTCCTGCTCGCTCAGGGCGATATGGTTTTCACTTCCGGCGCTGGCGGCGCGCGTGATGTAGCGATGCGCTACCAGTAGCTGAGTTTGTTCCCGCTGGCGGAGTTCCGTCAACAGACTGTCTTTTCCGGAGCCAGAGGCCCCCATTAACCAAATCAGTTTTCCCGTCATCAGAACACCCTTTTCCCCTGACGCCAGACGTGGTCGATATGAATGTGGTTGCCCTTGCGATGCGCCAGCACCAGGTCGGCGCGTTTGCCCTCGCCAATCACCCCGCGATCCTGAAGATTAAGCGCCTGCGCCGGATTTTTAGTCACCAGCTTCACCGCCTGCGGCAGCGTAAAGCGGTTGCTCTCGTCATCGGCGACGCGAAATGCCGCATCGAGCAGGCTGGCGGGGTAGTAGTCGGAAGAGAGGATATCCAGCAGACCAAGCTGTGCCAGTTCACTGGCCGCCACGTTGCCGGAGTGCGAACCGCCGCGCACAATATTCGGCGCGCCCATCAATACATTCATGCCATGCTTGCGCGAAGCTTCCGCCGCTTCGAACGTGGTGGGAAATTCGGCGATTACGCTGCCAAGCTGGTGGGATTCGGCAACGTGCGCGTGCGTGGCATCATCGTGGCTGGCGAGGGCAATTTGTCGCGCGCGGCACATTGCGGCGATGGTTTCGCGATTCGGCTGCGACCAGCGTGCGGCAAGCGCCAGCTGTTCCTCTTCGTACTGCTGCATCTGCGCATCGGTGAGCGAGTATTTGCCCTGGTAATATTCGCGATACTTCTCGCGATTGGCGAACTGGCGCTGGCCCGGTGAGTGGTCCATCAGCGACACCAGCGTGACCGGCTCGCGCTGCACCAGTTTTTCAAACAGCGGCAGCGTGGTGTGATGTGGCAGTTCACAGCGCAGGTGCAGACGGTGCTCGGCGCGGTTGACGCCGCGTTTCTGCGTCTCTTCGATGGCGTTGATCATCTTCTCCAGATTCTCCAGCCGATCGCCGCCGTCGCGCACATCACCAATCGCCACGGCATCCAGCACCGTGGTGATGCCGCTCGCCACCATCAGCGCGTCGTGGCTGCTCATCGCTGAGTGGGCAGGCCAGTCCACTTTTGGGCGCGGAGTGAAGAATTTATCGAGATTGTCGGTATGCAGCTCAATCAGCCCCGGCAGCAGCCAGCCGCCTTCGCCGTCCATCGCCTCTGGCAGGCGGCTCTGGCTTTCGGCAAAGGCGCGGATTTCACCGTCCTGCATCTCCAGCGAGCCGTGTACCACTTCGTTTTCCAGCACCAGTTTGACGTTATTGATAATCATGCAGAGGCTCCCATTGGGTGCAGGCGGTCGGCGACGTCATTGCGTACGGCTTCGTCATGGAAGATGCCGACGATGGCTGCGCCACGGGCTTTGGCTTCGCGGATCAGTTCGACTACGGCGGCGCTGTTTTTGGCGTCCAGCGAGGCGGTAGGTTCATCGAGCAGCAGGATGGGGTAGTCGACGATAAAGCCGCGCGCGATGTTGACGCGCTGCTGTTCGCCGCCGGAGAAGGTCGATGGCGCAAGGTGCCACAGGCGTTCCGGCACGTTCAGGCGGGTGAGCAGACGCGCGGCTTTAGCGGCGCAGGTATCACGCGGAACGCCGGTATCGAGCAGCGGCTGCATTACCACTTCCAGCGCCGAAATACGCGGGATGACCCGCAGAAACTGGCTCACCCAGCCGACGGTGGTTTTGCGGATTTCCACCACTTTGCGCGCTGGGGCGGTGACCAGGTCTATCCATTCGTCACCGTGTTTAATCTGGATTTGCCCTTCGTCGGGCAGATAGTTGGCATACAGCGAACGTAGCAGGGTCGATTTCCCGCTGCCGGAATGGCCGTGGAGCACCACGCATTCGCCCGCGTTGACGGTGAGCGAGGCGCGTTGTAATACAGGCAGGCGCACGCCGTTTTGTTGGTGCAGGATGAAGGTTTTACTGACGTTTTGTACGTTAATCATTTTTCGCCTCGTGGTTCGCATATTGGGGAGCGGTGCGCGCATTGCCCCTCACCCTAACCCTCTCCCCGAAGGGGCGAGGGGACCGATTGTGCGCGGTGTTGAATATTGCGCCGGTTTTCTCCCTCTCCCTCCGGGAGAGGGCCGGGGTGAGGGGATCAGTGCGCAAAGTGTTGCAACTCAATTCTGCAAAACCGATGACACCAGCAATTGGGTATACGGATGATGTGGGTCGTCGAGTACGCGGTCGGTTAACCCACTCTCCACCACTTGCCCCTGTTTCATCACCAGCAAACGGTCCGCCAGCAGGCGGGCGACGCCCAGATCGTGGGTGACAATCACCACCGCCAGGTTCAGTTCCACCACCAGGCCGCGCAGCAGGTCGAGCAGGCGTGCCTGCACTGACACATCCAGCCCGCCGGTTGGCTCGTCCATAAACACCAGCTTCGGATGCGTCACCAGGTTGCGGGCAATCTGCAAACGCTGCTGCATGCCGCCGGAAAAAGTGGTCGGCAGATCGTCGATACGGTTGGCGGGAATTTCCACCTCTTCCAGCCACTTCTGCGCGGTAGCGCGAATGTCGCCGTAATGACGCGCCCCGGTCGCCATCAGCCGTTCGCCGATATTGCCGCCTGCTGACACCTGACGGCGCAGGCCGTCGAGCGGATGCTGATGCACCACGCCCCATTCGGTGCGCAGCAGGCGACGGCGGTCGGCCTCGCTCATGCCATAGAGGGAACGGTTTTCATAGTGAATCTCCCCCTGTTGCGGCGTCAGACGGGCGGAGATTGATTTCAGCAGCGTGGTCTTCCCGGAACCGGATTCCCCGACAATGCCCAGCACTTCCCCCGGCCATAAATCAAAAGAGACATCGCTGAAGCCTTTGCCCGGCGCGTAAAGGTGGGTCAGGTTATTGACCGAAAGTAACGGTTGATTCATTGGCTTTTCGCCTCGCTCTGTTGGCGGCAATAATCGGTATCGGAGCAGACAAACATGCGGTTTCCGGCGTCATCCAGCACCACTTCATCGAGATAGCTGTGGGTCGATCCGCAGATGGCGCAGGGCTCATCCCACTGCTGGACGGTGAACGGGTGATCGTCGAAATCGAGGCTTTCCACGCGGGTAAACGGCGGCACCGCATAAATGCGCTTCTCGCGCCCCGCGCCGAACAGTTGCAGGGCGGGCATCATGTCCATTTTCGGGTTATCAAATTTCGGGATCGGCGATGGGTCCATTACGTAGCGTCCGTTCACCTTCACCGGATAGGCGTAGGTGGTGGCGATATGACCGAAGCGGGCGATATCTTCATATAGTTTCACCTGCATCACGCCGTACTCCTCCAGCGCGTGCATGGTGCGGGTCTCCGTTTCGCGCGGCTCGATAAAGCGCAGCGGTTCCGGGATCGGCACCTGGAAGATAATGATCTGATCTTCGGTCAGCGGCGTTTCGGGGATGCGGTGGCGCGTCTGGATAAGCGTCGCATCGTCCGTGCGTTCAGTGGTATTTACCCCGGTCACGCGCTTAAAGAAGTTGCGAATCGACACCGCGTTGGTGGTGTCATCCGCGCCCTGGTCAATCACCTTCAACACGTCGCTTTCACCAATCACGCTGGCAGTAAGCTGTATGCCGCCGGTTCCCCAGCCGTACGGCATCGGCATCTCGCGCCCGCCAAACGGCACCTGATAGCCGGGGATCGCCACCGCTTTTAAGATGGCGCGGCGGATCATGCGTTTGGTCTGCTCGTCGAGGTAGGCAAAGTTGTAGCCGCTCAGATTAGCCATGGTTCTGCTCCTGTTGCAGACGTTTGAGTAGCTCCAGCTCGGCCTGGAAATCGACGTAGTGCGGGAGTTTGAGGTGCGAGACAAAGCCTGCGGCTTCGACGTTGTCGGCATGCGCCAGCACGAACTCTTCATCCTGCGCCGGGCCTGTCGCGTGCTCGCCGTACTCCGGGGCTTGTAGAGCGCGGTCAACCAGCGCCATTGCCATCGCTTTGCGCTCGCTCATGCCGAACACCAGCCCGTAGCCGCGCGTGAAGTGCGGCGGCTCATCCGGCGGGTCGATAAAACCGTTGACCATTTCACACTCGGTCATCAGCAGTTCGCCGATGTTCACCGCAAATCCCAGCTCTTCCGGCACAATAGAGACGTCGATATAGCCACTGCGGATTTCGCCTGCGAACGGGTGATTGCGTCCGTAACCACGCTGGGTGGAGTAGGCCAGCGCCAGCAAATAGCCTTCGTCTCCGCGCATGAGCTGCTGCAGGCGGGAGGAGCGTGAGCAGGGGTAAACCGGCGGCGTGCGGGTGATGTCATCCGGCTGTGTGCCGCTATCCTCTTCAAACTTCGCCAGCCCCTGACGCGCCAGCAGGCTGAAAACGTGCGGCGATGGGGCTTGCTCGCTGTCGGCGGTGGTCAGCGTCGGCGCTTCGCCATTCGCCAGCAGGGTGAAATCCAGCAGGCGATGGGTGTAGTCGTAGGTCGGGCCAAGCAACTGGCCGCCAGGAATGTCTTTATAAACGGCGGAGATACGGCGTTCGAGACGCATCTCGGTGGTGTCGAGCGGCTCGCTTACCGCCAGTTTTGCCAGCGTCGTGCGGTAGGCGCGCAGCAGGAAAATTGCTTCAACGTTATCGCCACTGGCCTGTTTCAGCGCCAGTGCGGCCAGTTCGCGGTCGGCAATACCGCCTTCGGTCATCACGCGATCTACCGCGAGGTTAAGCTGCTGTTCAATCTGGGCGACGCTCAGTTCAGGCAAATCGGTATCGCCCCGGCGTCGGCTCTCTTGCAGGGCGTGGGCGGCGTCGATCGCCTTCTCGCCCCCTTTCACGGCAACGTACATCAGCACACCTCCACATGAGTGGTTCGCGGGATAGCCAGCATGCGCTCGCCGCAGGTCAGGATCAGGTCGATGCCGAGCGGGAACGGGTGCGGGCGCTCGGTAAGTTCGTGCAGAATGCACTCCGGCAGTTGCGGGGCGATCATCCGTTCTTCGGCAATACCCGCGCCGGTGAGGCGCAGCATGCGTCCGCCGCTCAGGCTGGTGACCTGTAAAATCAACGTCGCACCGGCTTCCGGCGCAACGGCGGTGCCGGTGGAAAGGGCGTTGAGCTGCTCGCTGGCAATCGCCTCATCCGTCACTGCGAAGGTCGCCTGTTCCGGCTGATTGACCAGCGGCGCGTTGGTATGAAAACGCAGGCTCTGGCTGACGATATCGTTACTTAATGGCGCAGAAAGCCACACCGGCGTGTCGTTATCAGCCAGCGTCAGCAGTACGCTGGTAGAGGCAATATTCAGCGGCTGCCAGCCGCGTTTGAGTTGATGCAGGGCGACAATCACGCCCGGCTCGCTCATGGCCTTTAACAGGCGACGAAAACTGTGCTGGGCATCCTGCACGGGAAGCATAAAAGCGGTTTCCAGGGTCATGCGTTGTCTCCGCGAACTATCGTAAAGAAGTCGACCCGGCTGGCGTTCACTTCGGCCTGGCGTGCGGCAATGCGTGCCATACGGTCAGCGTCCAGCGGGGCAATAAGGGTTTCTGATAAGTTTTGAAAGTGGCGAGATTGCTGCATCAGCGCGTCAATCAGCGCGCAGCGTTCGGCGTGCTGTTTGTCGCGCCCCAGCACCCAGCTGTAGCCGAGCGTGCCGTCAGTAAGGCGTACAGCGGCGCGGGTGAGCGTGGCGTCGCCAGCAAAAAAGCGTTCGCCGGTGCCGCCCATTCGCGCCTGAATCTGCACCAGGCCGGTTTCGGCGGCGCGGATGACGTCATAGTCGGCGGTGATGTTTAGCGCTTTAAGGCGGGCAGCCAGTTCAGCCGGTTGGCTGTGCGCCAGCACGGACATCCAGTGCTGGCGGGTCGCGGTATCTGCGTGCATTCAGTGCTCCATGGTGAATTCAATCATGTCGGCGCGCGTCAGGCTGACGGAGTACTCCGCCGGGCTGCTTTCACCGTCACGGTGGTTAAGGGTGCGCACGCACAGCAGCGGCGACATATTCGGAATTTCAAAACGCTGGCACTCTTTGGCCTGGGCGCGGCGGGCGCTGATCCGCGTCTGGCTGCGGCGCAGCGCAATCCCCGTTTGCTCACGCAGAAAATCGTGCAGCGAGCCGCTGTCGAAACGTTGCAGCGTCGGCCAGAGGGTGAGGTCCGCAAAGTAGTGGTCGATTAAACAGAGCGCGACGCCGTTGACCCGGCGCAGGGTGCGCAGGTGGATAACGTTCTCGCCCTCGGCGATCCCCAGCGCGTCAGCGACGTGGCCGGACGCGGGGCGCAGCACCGACAGCAGTTTTTCGCTGGTGGGATGGCTGCCCTGGTCCAGCAGGTTCTGGCTAAAACGCGCCTGGGCGTTGAGCGGGTAATCGAACGGGCGCATCAGCACCAGTACGCCGATGCCCTGACGGCGCTGTACCCAGCCTTTTTCCACCAGTTGGTCGATGGCACGGCGCAGGGTGTGGCGATTCACCTCAAAGCGCGCTGCCAGTTGCTGCTCGGCGGGAAGATAGTCGCCGCAGCGGTAGTGTTGACGAAGCTCCTGCTCAAGTTTTGCGGCTATCTCCTGATAGCGTGTTGGGTAGCTGGTCGGATGTGTAGACAAGTGCATAGATATTAATGCCTCGCTTATCAGATAAAGTGCTTACGCAACCGTTGAGAGAGGAAATCCAGCAGGCTGACCGTGACGATAATCAGCACCATCAGGGCGCAGGTTTGCTGGAACTGGAAACCGCGAATCGCTTCCCACAGCGTGACGCCGATCCCGCCAGCGCCGACCATGCCAACAACGGTGGCCGAACGGACGTTGGATTCGAAGCGATAGAGGGAGTAGGAGATTAGCAGCGGCATCACCTGCGGCAGCACGCCATAGAGGATCTCTTCGAGCTTGTTGGCACCGGTGGCGCGAATACCTTCCACCGGGCCGGGTTCAATTGCTTCTACCGCTTCGGAAAGCAGTTTGGAGAGCACGCCGGTGGTGTGGATAAACAGCGCCAGTACGCCAGCGAACGGACCGAGACCGACGGCGACCACGAACAGCATGGCGAAGACCATCTCGTTAATGGCGCGGCAGGCGTCCATCAGGCGGCGAACGGGCTGGTAAACCCACCACGGCACCAGGTTTTCGGCACTCATCAGGCCGAAGGGGATGGAGAGAACGACTGCCAGCGCGGTGCCCCAGACGGCGATTTGCAGCGTGACGGCCATTTCGGTGAGGTAATCCTGCCACTGGCTGAAATCGGGCGGGAAGAAGTCGGCGGCGAACGTCGCCATGTTGCCGCCGTCTTTAATCAGCGTGAGCGGGGCCATTTCCGCGCCCTGCCACGAGACGACCAGTACAGCGAGAACAACGGCCCAGCTGAAGATCGAGAACCAGCTGCGCTTGGGTGGGGCGATGGTGATGGTTTGCATGTTTGGCTCCGTTTAATGTTTTCTCCCTCTCCCTGTGGGAGAGGGCCGGGGTGAGGGCACCAGCGTGCGCATTTCCCCCTCACCCTAACCCTCTCCCTCAAGGGAGAGGGGACCGATCGAGCACATTACTGCACCGCTTTACTCACCGAACTCATCGCGCTTAACGCGTTGTTCAGGCGGTCCAGGTCATCCAGTTGCGCCTGAATGGCGCTGGTTTTTGCCAGCTTGTCCTGCTCATTCAGCCCTTTATTGCCTTTCACGCCCTGCATCTCTTTAAACAGCGCGAGCTGGCGAATCGGCACCAGTTGCAGGTCGCTGGAGGCGCGGAACGGGGCCCAGCCCAGGCGCTCCAGCACCGCTTTCTCTTCCGGCGTTTTGCCGTAGTTCATAAAGAAGTCGTAGATCTTGTCTTTGGTGGTTTCGGAAAGATTTTTGCGCCAGACGATCGGATCGCCTGGGATCAGCGGCGATTTCCAGATCACCTTCAGTTCTTTGAGCTTCTCCGGTGCGGAGGTTTTCAGCTTGTCGAGGTTCTCGGTGTTGTTGGTCGCCACATCCACCTGCTTGTTGGCGACGGCCAGCGCGTTGGTTTCATGCCCGGCGTTGACGGTGCGCTTGAAGTCGCTGGCGGAGATATTGTTTTTGGCGAAGACGTAGTAGCCGGGGACGAGGAAGCCAGAGGTGGAGTTAGGATCGCCATTGCCAAAGGTGAGATCTTTACGCTTCGTCAGCAGATCGTTCAGGTTGTTGATCGGACTGTCTTTGTTGACGATCAACACGCTCCAGTAACCCGGCGATCCATCCGCCGCGACCGTCTGGGCGAAGACCTGACCGTTGGCGCGATCCACCGCTTCCATCGCCGACAGATTGCCGTACCAGGCGATATCCACTTTGTTGAAGCGCATTCCCTGGATAATGCCCGCGTAGTCCGGGGCAAAGAAGGCGTTCACTTTCACGCCCAGCTTCTTCTCCATATCCTGTAAGAATGGCGTCCATTGCGGTTTCAGGTTTTGCTGTGATTCCGTTGAAATAATGCCGAAATTCAGCGCCTTTTCCTGCTCTTCGGCGTGCGCCGGGCTTAACAGGGTGCTGAGGCTGAACATGCTGGTGAAGGCCAGCGAGGCAATTATCTTAGCGTTCATTCGTTTTCCTCAATGATGGGGATGTCAGGCAGCTTTCGCGTTTTCTTCGACGCGGTTGATGCTGCGGTAGAGATGGTCAAAACGTTCGTTGTCAAACTGTTGGCTGTTGCCGTCGTAGAAGACGTGCCCCTGGCGCAGGGCGACGATGCGTTCGCAATAGCGCAGGGCGTAATCCACCTGATGCAGCGTCACCACCACGGTGATGCCGTCGTTCTGGTTGATGTCGCGCAGGGTATCCATCACGATGCGGGCCGATTCCGGGTCCAGCGAGGCGATCGGTTCGTCCGCCAGAATCACCTTCGCCTGCTGCATCAGCGCACGGGCAATCGCCACACGCTGCTGCTGTCCGCCGGAGAGGGTGGAAACGCGCTGATGGGCAAAGTGCACCATGCCAACGCGGGTCAGCGCCTGTAACGCGCGCTGTTTCTGCTCGCGGGTGAAGTAGCTAAAACAGGTGCGCCAGAATGGCGTGCTGCCGAGCGCGCCAATCAGCACGTTCTCCAGTACGCTCAGGCGATTCACCAGGTTGAATTGTTGGAAGATGTAGCCGGTGTTGGCGCGGCTTTTGCGGATATCGCGGGCCAGGCGGCCTTCGCGCTGGACTGTGCGGCCCAGCAGCTCGATATGGCTACCGGCAGATTTATCGCCGGTAATCAAACCGCTTAAATGACGTAAAAGGGTGGATTTGCCGGAACCGGACGGCCCAAGCAGAGCCACCATTTCACCGTGATGAATGTTCAGATCAACCGCATGCAGCGCCTGATGCTGATTGAAGGTTTTGGCGAGCTTCTCGACACGGATAATCGTTTGCATGATGCAGCCTCCCTAAAAAAGTGGCTCCATCGTGGCGGATTATCGTGACGATTTTGTTAACTAAAAGTGACTAACAGATGAAGAGTTAACGGGAATTCGATGACAGTGCGGGAGGGCGGGCCTCCCGGCGGGTTAGTGCGTTGGTTGTTGTTTGACGACATTAATCATCCACGGTACGCCAAATTTATCGGTGACTTTGCCGAAGCCATGCGCCCAGAAAGTTTCCTGCCAGGCCATTTCGATTTTTCCGTTAGCGGCAAGGTTGTCAAACCAGCGTTTTCCTTCTTCGACCTGTTGCGAATCGAGTACCAGTGTAAAACCGGAGTAGCTGGCTTTTCCTGACGGTATGGCATCGCTCATCATGATATCGCTTCCGGCAATACGCACGTTAGCATGGGCGATAGCGGTA
Source organism: Escherichia sp. MOD1-EC4550 (assembly GCF_963876935.1). Lineage (NCBI taxonomy): Bacteria > Pseudomonadati > Pseudomonadota > Gammaproteobacteria > Enterobacterales > Enterobacteriaceae > Escherichia > Escherichia sp. MOD1-EC4550. The sequence goes on along the minus strand of NZ_CAWNSE010000016.1, from coordinate 211,969 downwards.
TCGGGAAATTGCATACCGGAAGGGCAGTTCTCGGCGCTGTCCTGCGCTGATTTCGGCATTTCGCCGAAGCTGATTTTATAAAGCAGTTCCGCGCCCAACGTGCGTTGATAATAGGCAATCGCATCGGAACAGTTACCAGCAAAAGAGAGGTAGGGACTTAACGGCATGATGGTGACCTCAGTTAAGAGAAGCCAGTTAAGTGTAGTTCGAAAATTATACAGATGAGCGGGGGCTGATAAGACTCGGTAAGCGTCGCATTAGGCACCGTTGCCGGATGGTGCGAGAATTTGTAGGCCTGATAAGACGCGCGAGCGTCGCATCAGGCAGTCGGCACCGTAGCCGGATGCGGCGCGAGCGCCTTATCCGGCCTACCGATCATGTGCCAATATTACATTGAGCAATACAATCAGTTCTTTTTCACAAACTCAGATTTCAGTTTCATCGGACCAAAACCGTCGATTTTGCAATCGATGTTGTGGTCGCCTTCAACCAGGCGAATGTTTTTCACTTTGGTACCGATCTTCAGCATCGAAGAGCTACCTTTCACCTTCAGATCTTTAATGATGGTAACGCTGTCGCCATCAGCCAGAAGATTGCCGTTAGCATCTTTAACGATCAGCTCGTCGCTTTCCTGTGCAGGTTCTGCGTCGTTCCATTCGTAGGCACATTCCGGGCAGATGTACATGCCGTTATCTTCGTAGGTGTATTCGGAGTTGCATTTTGGGCAGTGTGGTAATGACATGTGGATTTCCTCAAAAGTCAGCAGGGCAAAAGCGCCAAAAAACGGCAGATTGCCGAAAAAGGCCGCAATTATACACAAAATCCCTGAGTTTGTCGGGGGTACTGCTGATTTTAGACGACGATCGTTTTCATTTGAAAGGAAACGCAAAAAGAAAATAATCTTTTTGCCTCCATTTATTATTTAAGATAAGGTTAATGCTCTACTTGTTCTTTTTTTAATTCAAATGATATTTTTATCTTTCTGACGTTTTAAACGTATCGGAATACGTTATTTATTCTAATAAAAAACAACACTCTAAATATAAAATTATTTCTTGCAGTAATTATAAAAGCCGAAAACAGAACTCAAAAACAATCTGGCTAAATAAAAGTAATAAAATTTGCTTTAAGGAAAAATTTTCTATGTACACACAGACCCTGTATGAGTTAAGTCAGGAGGCTGAACGCCTGTTACAGCTTTCTCGCCAACAGTTGCAGTTACTGGAAAAAATGCCTCTCTCTGTACCCGGAGACGATGCGCCACAACTGGCTTTACCCTGGAGTCAGCCTAATATCGCCGAACGTCACGCGATGCTGAATAATGAGTTGCGTAAAATTTCCCGACTGGAAATGGTGCTGGCAATTGTCGGTACTATGAAAGCAGGGAAATCAACCACCATTAATGCCATTGTTGGTACGGAGGTTCTGCCTAATCGCAATCGCCCAATGACTGCGCTGCCGACGCTTATTCGCCATACGCCCGGGCAAAAAGAACCGGTACTGCATTTTTCACATGTCGCGCCAATCGACTGTTTAATTCAACAATTACAACAGCGCCTGCGTGACTGCGATATTAAGCATCTGACCGATGTGCTGGAAATAGATAAAGATATGCGTGCGCTTATGCAGCGGATCGAAAATGGCGTCGCTTTCGAAAAAAATTATCTGGGTGCCCAGCCTATTTTTCATTGTCTGAAAAGTTTGAATGATTTGGTGCGACTGGCGAAGGCGCTGGACGTCGATTTTCCTTTTTCTGCTTACGCCGCCATTGAGCATATTCCCGTGATTGAAGTGGAGTTTGTCCATCTGGCGGGGCTGGAGAGTTATCCCGGTCAGTTGACGTTACTGGATACCCCTGGGCCAAATGAAGCCGGGCAACCGCATCTGCAAAAAATGCTTAACCAGCAGCTGGCTCGCGCCTCGGCGGTACTGGCGGTGCTGGATTATACGCAACTGAAATCGATCTCCGATGAAGAGGTCCGTGAGGCGATTTTGGCGGTGGGGCAATCGGTGCCGCTGTATGTGCTGGTCAATAAGTTCGATCAACAGGATCGTAACAGTGACGACGCCGACCAGGTGCGGGCACTGATTTCCGGGACGCTGATGAAAGGCTGTATTACGCCACAGCAGATATTTCCAGTGTCATCGATGTGGGGCTATCTGGCGAATCGGGCGCGTAATGAGTTAGCCAACAACGGTAAGTTACCCGCGCCAGAGCAACAACGCTGGGTGGAAGATTTTGCCCATGCCGCGCTCGGCAGGCGCTGGCGTCATGCCGACCTGGCGGACCTCGAACATATTCGTCATGCTGCCGATCAGTTGTGGGAAGATTCGCTGTTCGCCCAGCCAATTCAGGCGTTGCTTCATGCCGCTTACGCTAACGCCTCGTTGTATGCTCTGCGATCTGCCGCGCATAAACTGTTGAATTACGCGCAGCAGGCGCGGGAATACCTGGATTTTCGTGCGCACGGGTTAAACGTCGCTTGTGAACAATTACGGCAAAATATCCACCAGATCGAAGAAAGTTTGCAGCTATTTCAACTCAATCAGGCTCAGGTTAGCGGCGAGATTAAACATGAAATCGAGCTGGCCCTGACCTCCGCCAACCTCTTTCTGCGTCAACAGCAAGATGCGGTGAATGCCCAGTTAGCCGCGTTGTTTCAGGATGATTCGGGGTCATTAAGCGAGATTCGTACCTGCTGTGAGACACTGTTACAGACGGCGCAGAACACCATCAGTCGCGACTTTACGCTGCGTTTTGCCGAGCTTGAATCCACTCTTTGCCGGGTGTTAACCGATGTTATTCGGCCCATTGAGCAACAAGTCAAAATGGAATTGAGCGAGTCAGGGTTTCGTCCTGGGTTTCATTTTCCTGTTTTTCACGGCGCAGTTCCCCACTTCAACACTCGCCAGCTGTTCAGTGAAGTCATTTCGCGCCAGGACGCAATGGACGAGCAGAGCACGCGTTTAGGCGTTGTGCGTGAGACTTTTTCGCGCTGGTTGAATCAGCCCGACTGGGGACGGGGAAATGAGAAATCCCCGATAGAGACGGTTGATTACAGTGCGTTGCAACGAGCATTAAGCGCAGAAGTCGATCTTTATTGCCAACAAATGGCTAAAGTTCTGGCAGAGCAGGTCGATGAATCTGTTACGGCAGGCATGAATACTTTTTTCGCTGAGTTCGCTTCATGTTTGACGGAATTACAGACGCGTTTACGCGAAAGTCTGGCTCTGCGTCAACAAAATGAATCGGTGGTCAGGCTGATGCAGCAGCAATTGCAGCAGACTGTGATGACTCATGGCTGGATTTACATCGACGCTCAGCTGTTACGCGATGATATTCAAACACTTTTCACGGCAGAACGATATTGACCAAGACGTTACTGGACGGCCCCGGTCGCGTGCTGGAGTCGATTCATTCCCGCTTTTTAGTGGATCTGGCGCAGGGCGATGATGCCCGCCATCCACAAGCCCATCAGCAGCAGTTTCGTGAACGACTGATGCAGGAACTTCTTGCGCGCGTGCAGCTTCAGGCATGGACGAACGGCGGCATGTTAAATGCGCCGCTTAGCCTGCGTCTGACATTGGTGGAAAAACTGGCGTCGATGCTGGATCCCGGTCATCTGGCGCTGACGCAGATCGCGCAGCATCTGGCGCTGCTGCAAAAAATGGATCACCGCCAGCACTCTGCTTTCCCGGAGCTTCCGCAGCAAATTGCCGCCTTGTATGAGTTGTTTTCAGCCCGTTGTCGCTGGAAGGAAAAGGCGTTAACGCAACGAGGATTACTGGTACAGGCCGGTGATCAGAGTGAGCAAATTTTTACCCGCTGGCGTGCTGGGGCGTATAACGCCTGGTCGTTGCCTGGGCGCTGTTTTATCGTTCTGGAGGAGTTGCGCTGGGGGGCATTTGGCGATGCCTGCCGTCTGGGAAGCCCGCAAGCGGTGGCGTTGTTGCTGGGTGATTTGCGCGAGAAAGCGACACAACATCTGGCAGAGAGTATCAATGCGGCACCGACCACGCGTCACTATTACCATCAGTGGTTTGCCTCTTCGACCGTTCCGACGGGAGGGGAGCATGCTGATTTTTTAAGTTGGCTGGGAAAGTGGACTACGGCAGATAAACAACCCGTTTGCTGGTCAGTGACCCAACGCTGGCAAACTGTCGCGCTGGGGATGCCACGACTCTGTTCAGCGCAGCGTTTGGTGGGGGCAATGGTCGAGGAAATCTTCTCTGTAAATTTGGCGTAAATAATCAGTTACATCAATGAGTCCTAAACGAAATCCATGTGTGAAGTTGATCACAAATTTAAACACTGGTAGGGTAAAAAGGTCATTAACTGCCCAATTCAGGCGTCAACTGGTTTGATTGTACATTCCTTAACCGGAGGGTGTAAGCAAACCCGCTACGCTTGTTACAGAGATTGCATCCTGCAATTCCCGCTCCCCTTTTGCGGCCGTCGCGCTGATTTTTCTGGCGTTTGCGGAAATGGGCCAACTCTGCGAGGAAAGCTATGCTGAAAAGGAAAAAAGTAAAACCGATTACCCTTCGTGATGTCACTATTATTGATGACGGTAAACTGCGTAAAGCCATTACCGCAGCATCACTGGGTAATGCAATGGAATGGTTCGATTTTGGTGTTTATGGTTTTGTTGCTTACGCATTAGGTAAAGTTTTTTTCCCGGGGGCTGACCCCAGCGTGCAGATGGTTGCTGCACTTGCCACTTTCTCCGTTCCCTTTCTGATTCGACCGCTTGGCGGACTATTCTTTGGTATGTTGGGCGATAAATATGGTCGCCAGAAGATCCTCGCTATCACTATTGTGATTATGTCGATCAGTACGTTCTGTATTGGCTTAATACCGTCCTACGACACGATTGGTATTTGGGCACCGATTCTGCTGTTGATCTGTAAGATGGCACAAGGTTTCTCGGTCGGCGGTGAATATACCGGGGCGTCGATATTTGTTGCGGAATACTCCCCTGACCGTAAACGTGGCTTTATGGGCAGCTGGCTGGACTTCGGTTCTATTGCCGGGTTTGTGCTGGGTGCGGGCGTGGTGGTGTTAATTTCGACCATTGTCGGCGAAGCGAACTTCCTCGACTGGGGCTGGCGTATTCCGTTCTTTATTGCTCTGCCGTTAGGGATTATCGGGCTTTACCTGCGCCATGCGCTGGAAGAAACTCCGGCGTTCCAGCAGCATGTTGATAAACTGGAACAGGGCGACCGCGAAGGTTTGCAAGATGGCCCGAAAGTCTCGTTTAAAGAGATTGCCACTAAATACTGGCGCAGCCTGTTGACATGTATTGGTCTGGTAATTGCCACCAACGTGACTTACTACATGTTGCTGACCTATATGCCGAGTTATTTGTCGCATAACCTGCATTACTCCGAAGACCACGGGGTGCTGATTATTATCGCCATTATGATCGGTATGCTGTTTGTCCAGCCGGTGATGGGCTTGCTGAGTGACCGTTTTGGCCGTCGTCCGTTTGTGCTACTTGGTAGTGTTGCACTGTTTGTGTTGGCGATCCCGGCGTTTATTCTGATTAACAGTAACGTCATCGGCCTGATTTTTGCCGGGTTACTGATGCTGGCGGTGATCCTTAACTGCTTTACGGGCGTTATGGCTTCTACCTTGCCAGCGATGTTCCCGACGCATATCCGTTACAGCGCGCTGGCGGCGGCATTTAATATTTCGGTGCTGGTTGCCGGTCTGACGCCAACGTTGGCGGCCTGGCTGGTCGAAAGCTCGCAGAATCTGATGATGCCTGCCTATTACCTGATGGTAGTAGCGGTGGTTGGTTTAATCACCGGCGTAACCATGAAAGAGACGGCGAATCGTCCGTTGAAAGGTGCGACACCGGCGGCGTCAGATATACAGGAAGCGAAGGAAATTCTCGTCGAGCATTACGATAATATCGAGCAGAAAATCGATGATATTGACCACGAGATTGCCGATTTGCAGGCGAAACGTACCCGCCTGGTGCAGCAGCATCCGCGAATTGATGAATAAGCTGAAACGGATGGCCTGATGTGATGCTGTCTTATCAGGCCAATTGAACTCTTAAGGTTCACTTAATCTCTGACGCGCATACTCTCCTCCAGGTTAACGGAGGAGAGTGCAATGAAAAACCGTGTTTATGAAAGTTTAACTACCGTGTTCAGCGTGCTGGTGGTCAGCAGCTTTCTTTATATCTGGTTTGCCACGTACTGATCTTTTTTCAGCCGTATCCAGGCCCGTGTGCCAGAAGTCTCTTGCCGGTTTTGCAGGAAAAACTGCCCGTGATGCAACTGTGTAATGCGGCTGACAATACTTAACCCCAGACCAATCCCGCCATAACGGCTGTCCATACGTACAAACGCTTTACTCAACTCCCCGCATTTACTCTCATCAATACCCGGTCCTTCATCTTCAACGGCCATGACCGCTCCGCCATCTTCTTGTAGCTTAATCATAATGTTGCTGCCTTGCGGGCTGTAACGATGGGCATTTTCTACCAGGTTTCGCAATAACATCCGCAGCAGGGTTGCATCCCCCTGAACGATGATGTCGGCGGCGCTCTCTGGCAATAGCAGGGTTTGCTGGCGCTGGTCGAGCATGGTACTGAGTTCGTCATACGAGGGGAGAATGACATCTTCCAGCAGTTTTACATGTTGATAATTACCGGAAGAAAATGACTGTCCGGCACGCGCCAGTTGTAGTAGCTGGGAGACACTCTCCATCATCTGATCAAGTCGTGCCACTAACGGTGCTACATCAATGTGATGCGTTTTCGCCAGCAGTTCCAGATGCAAACGCACCCCCGCCAGTGGCGTTCGCAGTTCGTGCGCGACGTCAGCGGTAAACAACCTTTCGTTATCCAGCGTGTTGGTCAGGCGACTGACCAGATCGTTTAACGCTGAAACCACCGCTTCGATTTCGAGGGTGGCGCTGTGAATGGCAATGGGCGTTAAGTTGTCGGCGGTGCGCGCTTCCAGCTCTTTTTGCAGCTCCGCCAGCGGGCGGGTGATGCGGCGTACCGCCTGATAGCAGATAAATAGCGTCAGGCTGACCATAAAGACTCCAGGGACAATCAGGCTGGCGACCGCCTCGCGGATCTCACGCATGATGTGGCGATCGTTATTGCGATTGTCGCGTAGCGCCTGCTCAAACAGCTGAATCTGCTCGGTACTTTCATGCCATAGCCAGAAGACGCTGATCAGCTCAAACACCAACAAAATGGCCCCAATGGTCAATATCAGCCGTTGGCGCAGCGATATTGGTCGGCGCAGAAAACGCATCAGATTCAATTAGTTTTCCTCATTCGCGACCAGCATATAGCCAAAGCCGCGCACGGTGCGGATACGGGCTTTGCCCACTTTGTCGCGCAGATTGTGGATATGCACTTCAAGAGTGTTGGTCGAGGGTTCGTTGTCCCAGTTATAGATGTCGTTGTAGAGAATTTCCCGATGCACCGGACTGCCTGCTTTAAGCATTAACCGTGATAGCAGAGCATATTCTTTGGGCGTCAGAATCAACTCTTCACCGTCCATCCATACCTGACGGCGACCCATATTCAGCGTCAGATTGCCAACAATCAACTCACTTTCGCCCTGATTATTATGGCGTCGTAGCAGGGCGCGGATACGGGCATGTAACTCTTCCAGCGCAAAAGGCTTTACCAGGTAGTCATCGGCACCGACATCCAGCCCGGCGATTTTGTCGGTAAGGGTATCGCGGGCGGTGAGAATTAACACCGGCAGGGTGTATTTTTTCTGCCGGATACGGGCGAGAAAATGCAGCCCATCTTCATCGGGTAAGCCTAAATCCAGTACCACCAGGCTGTAATGACCGGTCTCAAGGCTTTGTTCCGCCATCCGCGCGGTTGTCACGCCATCGCACGCGTAGCCTTCGGTTTGCGCCGCCAGAATCAATCCCTGCAATAACAGCGTATCGTCTTCAACAATCAGAATTTTCATTCACTCACTCTCCTGCAAGTTTGCAGAATATCATCCGCAGCCTGGTAATACTTCGTCTCAACGCCAGTTAATCCCAATAGCGTGGAGAATAAATTGTCTTGTGAATAGTGTTGCGTTTGCGCCTGTTTCTGTAGGCAACTTTGGTCAACCTGATACCGTTTTTGATAATCCTCAGACAGCCACAGCAGCATCGGCACCTGTTTTTGGCTATCTGGGGCGATGGCATAAGGCAGACCGTGCAGATAGATGCCATTTTCACCTAACGATTCACCGTGGTCAGAAAGATAAACCAGGCTGGTGGTAAATTTATCCTGATGTTCTTTCAACAGATTAATCGCTTTATCAACAATATAGTCGACGTAGACTAGCGTGTTGTCGTAAGTGTTCACCAGTTGCTCTTTGGTACAGGTCTGGATCTCATTAGTGTCGCAGGTAGGGGTAAATTTCCTGAACTGTGGCGGATAGCGATTGTAATAGGTCGGGCCGTGACTGCCGATGGTGTGTAAGACAATTACGCCATCACCTTGCAGGTTATTGATGTACTCTTCCAGCCCGTGGAAAAGCACTTCGTCATAACATTCGCCGTTGATACACTGACCAGGCAGGTTCAGCGCAGTGACGTTCTGGTGAGGCACGCGATCGCAGGCACCTTTGCAGCCACCATCGTTGTCATTCCACAGCACGTTGATGCCCGCCCGCTGAATGATATCCAGCACGCCTTCCTGATGTTGTGCCAGTTCTTCTTTGTAATGCTCACGCGGCATATCCGAGAACATGCATGGTACTGAAACTGCCGTTGCCGTGCCGCAAGATGCGGTATTAGGGAAATAGACCACGTTATCTTTCGCCAGCCGCGGGTTCGTTTCACGCGGGTAGCCGTTGAGGGAGAAGTTCTCCGCCCGCGAGGTTTCGCCGACAATCAAAATGGTCAAATTTTTACGTTTCTCGTTCTGCATTAACGGGTTGCGGTGCGCGTCTTCACCAATTCGCACCAGCGGCAGATTTGCCAGTCGCTGATGGGAGTACCATGACCAGCTGGCAACAATGCTGTTAGAGGGGCTTAAGGACTTCACCAGCTCTTTGTTGTTGCGAAACAGCGAGGCGTAGTCTTTATAAAACAGTGCGGCGACCAGCAGAATCAGGAGCACAGAAACCAGAATATTGGCACCACGGAAAAGAACACTGCGCAAGCGCGAGGTGGCCGGTTTGATTTTAATCCAGCAGGCAATTAGCGCAGCAAGTACGCCGCTGAATCCCAGCGTTAATAACATTTGCGGTGTCATCAGCGCATAACTTTCTGCCGGAGTGGTATCAATAATATTGGCAATCATCGAGCGGTCGATGACGATGCCGTAAGTCATTATGAAATATTGTGCAGCCGCGCCAACCAGAATAAACAGGCAGGCCAGCGGTCGATTAAGCCATAAGAAAGAGCTTAGTGTCAGGACAATATTAATCACGCTGAAAGCGACGACCGGCATCGACAAGAAAACAAGTACGTTATGCAGCGAATCCAGCGGCAACGCCTGCAATACCTGTTTAAAAAAGGCAATATTCAGGCAGATAGCGATATAAAAAGCGGCCAGCAATAGCCAGACGAGTAAATTCAAAGAGGGTCTTTTTAGTAGGCGCTTCAACATCACGGTGTTTCCATCGAACAAAGTGCGCATATGCTCGCAAAGCAAAATTAAGCCAACCTTAAGTTCTTAAGGTTGGCTTTTATGTTTGCTGGATTAAGGGGAATTAATCTTTGCTTATTGGTGCATCTAAGGGATACGGGTTTTTATGCAGCCGGTTGTAATTCAGCGCATACATGGCGGTGATGACCATCAGGGTGACAAATGACCACATAACCTCTTTCGCGCCGGACCCTACTACGGCCCAGATGCAGTAGAGGAAGGCAATGGTAGTAACAGCCAGATATGCAGGGCGTGCTTTACCAAAGTGGCCGTGGCCGAGCAGCAGTAACGCCGCACAGGTGTAAAGATATGGCACCAGTGTAAAGATGACCGACACGGAAGAAACCAGACCGAATTCTTTGGTCGCGTTTGGCGAAATGCTGCTGAGCTGGAAGATGGTCATCAAAATTCCGACGATAATCAGCCCCGCCACTGGCGTACCCGCTTTGTTTACACGAGCAAAAATCGGTGGGAACAGCCCGTCATCGGCAGCGGCTTTCGCCGTTTGACCCGCCAGCAATGTCCAGCCGCCCAGTGAACCTAAGCAACCCGCAGCTGCGCAGAAAGAAACAATGGCCCCGGCGGTGTCACCCAGCGCCATCCGTGCGGCATCACCGAATGGCGAAGCAGAAACGCGCAGTGCGGCATTAGGGATCATCCCCATAATCGCGGTGGTAGAAAGTACATAGCAAACGGCGGCAATCAATACCCCACCAATGGTGGCGATAGGGACGTTGCGTTTCGGGTTTTTCACCACACCTGCGGCAACGGAGGCACTTTCCACACCGATGAACGACCACAGCGTAACGTTAAGGGTACTTTGAATCGCGCCGAAGGTGCCCAGGCCGCTGACGTTCCATGCCGCCATATAGGTTTCACCACGGAACCAGAACCAGCCAAATACGGCAATCCCGACGATGGGGATCAGCGCCAGCACGGTGGCAACGGCCTGCACGCGGGTGATCATTTTCGGACCGACAATGTTCAGCAGGACGAAGATCCACAGCACCACGACGCAGGTGATGGTTAATACCAGTGGATCTTTCAGAATCGGGAAGAAGTAACTTAAATATCCTACGCCAATGACCACCATGGCGATATTGCCGATCCAGCAGGCCAGCCAGTAGAGGACGTTGGTTTGATAACCGAGAAACGGGCCAAAGCAGCGGCGGGCGTAAGCGTAAGAACCACCAGGACTTGGGTCGAGGAACGACATTTTGGCGTATACCATCGAGAGCCCCAGCGCACCGATAATCGTCACCAACCATCCATAAATGGCAATCCCGCCAGTGGAGGCCAGGTTTGCAGGTAACAGAAAAACACCTGACCCCATAATATTCCCCGACACCATCAGGGTGACGGGGATTAAGCCCACTTTGTGAGCATCAGCATCCGAAGACATAATTAAACTCCTGCGAAGGCGAGCTTCGTGACAATAAATTACGTCATATCATACGCCTGCATTCGATAGTTGAATTATTATCGACCGGGTTATCGCTGATGCCGTTATTAATATAGCTCTTCGTTAAGGTTAAAAATCAGGCGACAGTGCGTTCTCTGTGCTGACTAACATAATGCAGAGGCGTCATACCGTAGAAGTCTTTAAAGACAGAAATAAAGTACGACGTACTGTTGTAGCCACACGACTGTGAGACCTGAGAGATATTTTTACCGTCCATCATTAATTCATTGACGGCATAACGCATGCGGCAGGTGGTGATTATTTGGCTATAACTGGTGTTTTCGCTTTTCAGCTTTTTCTTTAACAGACTTGGGCTAAGACATAAACAACTGGCTACCATACTAAGATTCCAGTCTTTGTGGATATCGCTTTCAATAATTTGATAAACGCTGTCACTTACACAATTACGTAACATATACATCATTAATGAAAGGAATTTTTTACTGTCGAGAAAACGGGATAGCACAGTGAATAATAATGCACGTGTTCGTTCCTTTTCTGACTCAGTTTCAGCGGGCATCATGCTATGTTGCGCGGCAACGCGAAAGACGTCTGGCGTCAGGCATGGCAGGGTGAGGATGGGCGTAGCACTACGTTGCCATACTGGTATTTGCGAGAGATCTTTATTCAGAAACCGGAGGTAATCTTTGATGATGTCGTGACTAATATGAGCAACCAAAGTGTTATTAAGAGAGGAGAGGTCGATAATATTATTTTCACAATTTAATAACGCCATATGGTTAGCTTTAAGGCTAATAGGTTCTTTCCCATTCACCCTTATCCAGACATCTTTTTCAGTCAATAAAACAATACAAGGTTGGTCGCTGCAAATCCTCATACATGTACTCCTGAGTGCGAATAAAAGACCAGTTCTCGCTAAAGCAAAGCGATACCGGGAAATGGTTATATAATTGTATGATGAATATAAACATGCATAAAAATAACGAGTTTTACTAATATTACAAATTTTTATAGTAATTTCTCATGTACATATTTTTTTACAGGATAAATAACAGGCGAAAAAAAGCGCGGGGTGGGACCGCGCAAAAAGTATGACATTTTTGTTTGCAGCAATTTTTATGAAAACGTTGCCATACTAAAAAGGCCTCAAGCCAGGCGGCGTAATGTTATTTAACAATTACGCCTTCAGCGGAATAGTGGTTACGCTTTCACACACATGACGTGGTAAATACCGTCAATAATTTCAGTCCCTTCAGTTTCGTGTTCAAATCCAGGGAAATGATGGTCCCAGGATTGCAGGGAGCGTAAATAACTTACCTGTGGACTGTTTTTATCGCCGAAGTTTTCACCAGACAGTAGCATCGGGATTCCTGGCGGATACGGGATAACTGAGTTTGCCGCGATGCGTCCAGGCAGATTTTCAATGGATACCAGTTCGACATTGTTATCGACAATTGCGTTGTACGCTTCACGCGGGGTGATTTCCGCCACCGGCAGGCCGGAATAGGCTTCGTTCAACCGTGCGCCAGGGTTATTTTCTTTTAGCCAGGCAAACATGGTGTCACCCAGATCGTGAATCCCCATATTCGCGTAAGTGTCAGGATATTGTTCAACAAGTTCCGGCATGACCTGCGCCAGCGGTGTGTTGGCGTCGTAGTGGCGTTTGAAGGAGCAAAGGGTGTTAACCAGAGTTCCCCATTTCCCACGGGTTACGCCCATAGAGAACAGGAACATAATTTGGAAGTCAGTGGTGCGGGTAGGCACAATGCCGTGGCGACCAAGCCAGGCAGTGACCAGCGCCGCCGGAACACCGGTTTCTTCCAGTTCACCATCTTCACCCATTCCCGGTGCGAGAATGCTGACTTTAATTGGGTCGAGCATACTCCAGTTATCCGGAATATCTTTGAAGCCGTGCCAGCTTTCGCCCGGATGCATTACCCAGCAGTCCTGAACGGTGGTCAGCAGTTTGGTTGGCGCGTCAGCAAAGTCGTAGGTTTTGCCGGTTTGTGGATCGGTGACCACTTCTTTGTTCCACGGTTTGAAGAACCAGCTACCGTCATGGGTGAACTCTTTATACAGCCGTGCCATCGCTTGACGGAAATCAACCGCTTCGTCGATCACTTCCTGGGTCAGTGACAGGCCACTGTTGCCGTCCATCATCGACACCGCCACGTCGTTAGATGCACAGATGGCATACAGCGGGGAGGTGGTGGCATGCATCATGTATGCCTGGTTGAAGCGGGAGAAGTTAATCGCCCCACGACCTTCACGCACATGAATGTAAGAGGCCTGTGACAGCGCATTCAGCAGTTTGTGGGTTGAGTGGGTGGCGAAAACGGTAGGACCGTTGTGATCGCCAGGTTCACCGCGCATGGCATAGTGATCGGCATAGATCGGGTTGAAACGTGCATAGCCGTACCAGGCTTCGTCAAAGTGCAGACGATCGGAAGTTTTTTCCAGCAGATCCTGCGCTTCTTTAGCGTTATAACACACGCCGTCATAGGTGCAGTTGGTTACCACGCAGTAAGACGGTTTTTGCCCGGCTTTGTCTTTGGTCAGCGGGCTTTCACTGATTTTCTTCTGCAAGGTTTCAGGTTGCATTTCCTGCGGATAGATTGGCCCGATAATGCCGTAGCGGTTGCGGCTTGGCACCATGTAGACCGGTTTCGCGCCCGTCAGCATCAAGCCTTGTTCGATGGATTTATGGCAGTTACGGTCAACGACCACTACATCGTTATCGGTCATGCAAGCCTGCATGATGGTACGGTTAGAGCCGGAAGTACCGACGACTACCGACCAGGAGCGATCGGCACCAAATACGCGTGCGGCATATTTTTCGCTTTCGCCAAATGCGCCAGTATGGTCAAGCAAAGAACCGAGGGAAGTCCGTTCGATGCCCATGTCGGTGCGGAACAGATTTTCACCATAGTAGTCATGGTAGAAACGTCCGGCGGGTGTTTTGGTAAAGCCAACGCCGCCCTGGTGGCCTGGCGCTGCCCAGGAATATTCATGGATGTCGCTATATTTCATCAGCGCGCTGAACAGTGGCGGCAACAGCTGCTGGCGGTAGCGGGTCATTGCGGCAACGGCGCGTCCGGCGATAAAGTCGGCGGTATCTTCCAGAATCCAGGCGAATTCATCGACAAGCTCCAGCAGATCTCGGTCCATTGCGGCGAGGGCTTTTTCCCGATCGCCCAACAGGAAGACCGGCACGTTTTGTTGGCGCTCATGAAGCTTACCGATCAATTGTCTGACGTTTTGATGTTCGTCCGGATGTTCCATTTGATAGCTGAACATCAGGCAGTCAATGGCTTCGTTTGAAGAGAGAATGGCAAAGCCATCATCAAAGGAGGTGGATTTAATCACGGTAACATTTTGCTGGCTTAAAGCATCTGCCAGACGCTCAACGGCGTTACCGACCCAGGTGTCCTGATGGAGAAACTCGCTTTCAACAATTAATACTTTCATCATTGCTTACCCGGTTATGAAGGAATCTTCGTTGCGGGCAAGTATCTTCCGGCCTTTTCGGGCTGTAAAGCGCATGAAAAACAAACATTTTTTAAATATTCATTTTTATAAACAATATGTTATGTGATTATTTTGATTTATTTTCACTGCTTATTATCGACGGCTAAACTATTTTTTTGGCTGATACTGATATCGTCTTTAGCCGGGAAACGTCTGGCGGCGCTGTTGACTAAGTTTGCGGTATTGTTGCGGTGACATGCCGACATATTTGCCGAACGTGCTGTAAAAACGGCTACTCGAACGAAAGCCTGCCGTCAGGGCAATATCGAGAATACTTTTATCGGTATCGCTCAGTAACGCGCGAACGTGGTTGATGCGCATCGCGGTAATGTACTGTTTCATCGTCAATTGCATGACCCGCTGGAATATCCCCATTGCATAGTTGGCGTTAAGTTTGACGTGCTCAGCCACATCGTTGATGGTCAGCGCCTGATCATAGTTTTCGGCAATAAAGCCCAGCATCTGGCTGACATAAAATTGCGCATGGCGCGAGACGCTGTTTTTGTGTGTGCGCGAGGTTTTATTGACCAGAATCGGTTCCCAACCAGAGAGGCTAAATCGCTTGAGCATCATGCCAATTTCATCAATGGCGAGTTGGCGGATTTGCTCATTCGGACTGTTCAATTCCTGCTGCCAGCGGCGCACTTCAAACGGGCTAAGTTGCTGTTTCGCCAGTGATTTGATCACCATACCGTGAGTGACGTGGTTAATCAGGTCTTTATCCAGCGGCCAGGAGAGAAACAGATGCATCGGCAGATTAAAAATCGCCATGCTCTGACAGGTTCCGGTATCTGTTAGTTGGTGCGGTGTACAGGCCCAGAACAGCGTGATATGTCCCTGATTGATACTCACTTTTTCATTGTTGATCAGGTATTCCACATCGCCATCGAAAGGCACATTCACTTCGACCTGACCATGCCAGTGGCTGGTGGGCATGATATGCGGTGCGCGAAACTCAATCTCCATCCGCTGGTATTCCGAATACAGCGACAGCGGGCTGCGGGTCTGTTTTTCGTCGCTGCTGCACATAAACGTATCTGTATTCATGGATGACTCTCTTTCCTGGAATATCAGAATTATGGCAGGAGTGAGGGAGGATGACTGCGAGTGGGAGCACGGTTTTCGTCCTCTTGCCAGAGGGGCGAAGGGATCATCCGAGTACCATGAGGCCGAAAACTCTGCTTTTCAGGTAATTTATTCCCATAAACTCAGATTTACTGACACTTCACGCAGGATCTGAGTTTATGGGAATGCTCAACCTGGAAGCCGGAGGTTTTCTGCAGATTCGCCTGCCATGATGAAGTTATTCAAGCAAGCCAGGAGATCTGCATGATGTCTGCACCTAAAATTACATTTATCGGCGCTGGTTCGACGATTTTCGTTAAAAATATTCTTGGTGATGTGTTCCATCGCGAAGCGCTAAAAACGGCGCATATTGCCCTGATGGACATTGATCCCATCCGCCTGGAAGAGTCGCACATTGTGGTGCGCAAGCTGATGGATTCAGCAGGGGCCAGCGGCAAAATCACCTGCCACACCCAACAGAAAGAAGCCTTACAGGATGCCGATTTTGTCGTGGTGGCATTTCAGATTGGCGGTTATGAACCTTGCACGGTGACTGATTTCGAGGTCTGTAAGCGCCACGGTCTGGAACAAACCATTGCCGATACGTTGGGGCCGGGCGGTATTATGCGCGCGCTACGTACCATTCCGCACCTGTGGCAAATTTGCGAGGACATGACGGAAGTCTGCCCCGATGCCACTATGCTCAACTATGTTAACCCAATGGCGATGAATACCTGGGCGATGTATGCCCGCTATCCGCATATCAAACAGGTAGGGCTGTGCCATTCGGTGCAGGGAACGGCGGAAGAGCTGGCGCGTGACCTCAATATCGACCCGGCTACGTTGCGTTACCGTTGCGCGGGTATCAACCATATGGCGTTTTACCTGGAACTGGAGCGCAAAACCGCCGACGGCAGTTACGTGAATCTCTACCCAGAACTGCTGGCAGCGTATGACGCAGGGCAGGCACCGAAGCCGAATATTCATGGCAATACTCGCTGCCAGAATATTGTGCGCTATGAAATGTTCAAAAAGCTGGGCTACTTCGTCACGGAATCGTCAGAACATTTTGCTGAGTACACGCCGTGGTTTATTAAGCCAGGTCGTGAGGATTTGATTGAGCGTTATAAAGTACCGCTGGATGAGTACCCGAAACGCTGCGTCGAGCAGCTGGCGAACTGGCATAAAGAGCTGGAGGAGTATAAGAACGCCTCCCGGATTGATATTAAACCGTCACGGGAATATGCCAGCACAATCATGAACGCTATCTGGACTGGCGAGCCGAGTGTGATTTATGGCAACGTCCGTAACGATGGTTTGATTGATAACCTGCCACAAGGATGTTGCGTGGAAGTGGCCTGTTTAGTTGATGCTAATGGCATTCAGCCGACCAAAGTCGGTACGCTACCTTCGCATCTGGCCGCCCTGATGCAAACCAACATCAACGTACAGACGCTGCTGACGGAAGCCATTCTCACAGAAAATCGCGACCGTGTTTACCATGCCGCGATGATGGACCCACATACCGCTGCCGTGCTGGGCATTGATGAAATCTATGCTCTTATTGACGACCTGATTGCCGCCCACGGCGACTGGCTGCCAGGCTGGTTACACCGTTAAGAGGTAATCGCCTCCGGCGCTCTGGTTATCAAGCCATAGCGCCGTAGCTGGCGGCAATGAAAGCGAGCAAGGAATATCACCGTAGTTAATGCACCAAGTAGCGCGCAGAACATATCGGATTGTGTGTCCCATTGGTCGCCCTGGGTACCGAGAAAATCATCCGCTCCCTGACCCATTGCCAGCGCTGCCCACCACTCGATTAATTCATACATCGCGCTTATCGCCAGCGCCACGCAGCAGACCAGAAACGCCACCATTTTACGTCCGCGCACGTA
This sequence comes from Escherichia sp. MOD1-EC4550, assembly GCF_963876935.1. Taxonomy (NCBI): domain Bacteria; kingdom Pseudomonadati; phylum Pseudomonadota; class Gammaproteobacteria; order Enterobacterales; family Enterobacteriaceae; genus Escherichia; species Escherichia sp. MOD1-EC4550. The sequence continues at coordinate 194,420 of NZ_CAWNSE010000016.1, read as the reverse complement.
CATCCCGCGAACGAGAATTTCTCGCGCCACCAGTGCAGGCACCAGCCCCTGGAAAAAATGCCCCAGCTTGTCATACGGATTACGGCTCAACCCCAGCCATTCCTGCACCTCAAAACCAACGGGGACTTTCGCGTAGGTGTATTGCCCGCCGACCATCAGGATGATGGCGTGAAAGAAAATGAGCGTATAGAGCAGCGGCGTTAACGGATAACGTTTAGCGGTGGCAAGAAGTAGCGGCACGACAATAATCACCGGTGTCACTTCCATCAGCCAGGTGAGTTTGTCATTGGCCGAAATGCCGGTATAAATCAGGATTAACGTTAGCGCCAGTGCGCCGGTGTTAAGAATTAACGGCTTGAGTGTGCGGGTCATGGTGAGTTCGCAAGTCAGGGAAAATACTGACTATTCACCAGCAAGCGTGAAATTACAATCGCAAAAGAGGTGGCCCAGGGGGATCACCTGGCAGCATGCTGCCAGGCGCTGGGCCGAAGAGGTTACTTAGTGCAGTTCGCGCACTGTTTGTTGACGATTTGCTGGAAGAAGTCGTTGCCTTTGTCATCGACCAGGATAAACGCCGGGAAATCTTCTACTTCGATTTTCCAGATAGCTTCCATACCCAGCTCCGGATAAGCGACGCATTCCAGATGCTTGATGCTCTGCTGCGCCAGTACCGCCGCCGGGCCGCCGATACTACCGAGGTAGAAGCCGCCGTGTTTATGACACGCGTCGGTAACCTGCTGACTGCGGTTACCTTTCGCCAGCATGATCATGCTGCCGCCGTGGGATTGCAGCAGATCCACGTAGGAGTCCATACGACCTGCGGTGGTTGGGCCAAGTGAACCTGATGGATAACCGGCAGGCGTTTTCGCCGGACCCGCGTAGTAGATCGGGTGATCTTTGATGTACTGCGGCAGTTCTTTACCAGCGTCAATCAGCTCTTTCAGCTTGGCATGTGCAATATCGCGACCCACGATAATAGTGCCGGTGAGCGACAAACGGGTGGATACCGGGTATTGCGAAAGCTGGGCGAGGATCTCTTTCATCGGGCGGTTAAGGTCGACTTTCACCGCTTCGTCTTCACCGGCCTGACGCAGTTCTTGTGGAATGTACTGGCCTGGATTGTGTTCCAGTTTTTCGATCCAGATACCTTCGCGGTTGATTTTCGCTTTAATGTTACGGTCAGCGGAGCAGGAGACGCCCATACCTACCGGGCAGGATGCGCCGTGACGCGGCAGACGGATAACGCGAATGTCGTGCGCGAAGTATTTACCACCAAACTGCGCGCCAAGACCGAGTTTCTGGGCCTCTTCCAGCAGTTCCTGTTCCAGCTGGACATCGCGGAACGCCTGACCATTTTCGTTCCCTTCCGTCGGCAGTTCATCATAATAGTGAGCGCTTGCTAACTTGACGGTTTTCAGGTTGGTTTCCGCAGACGTACCGCCAATCACAAACGCGATATGGTACGGCGGGCAGGCTGCAGTACCGAGTGTACGCATTTTCTCGACGAGGAAGTTTTTCAGTTTGCCGGGAGTCAGCAGGGCTTTGGTTTCCTGGTAGAGATACGTTTTATTGGCAGAGCCACCGCCTTTGGCGACGCAGAGGAATTTGTATTCGTCGCCATCTACCGCGTACAGGTCGATTTGCGCAGGCAGGTTCGTGCCGGTGTTGACCTCTTTGTACATGTCCAACGGCGCGTTTTGTGAGTAACGCAGGTTATCTTCGATATAAGTGTTATAGACACCTTTCGACAGCGCTTCTTCATCGCCACCGCCGGTCCACACACGCTGACCTTTTTTACCGACGATGATCGCGGTGCCAGTATCCTGGCAGGTTGGCAGCACGCCTTTGGCGGCGATTTCTGAGTTTCTTAAGAATTGCAGCGCCACGTACTTGTCGTTTTCGCTGGCTTCTGGATCGTGAAGAATAGCAGCAACCTGTTTCTGGTGTGCCGGGCGGAGCATGAACGAAGCGTCATGGAAGGCTTGCTGCGCCAGCATGGTCAGGGCTTCTGGTTCCACTTTCAGGATAGTTTCGCCGTCGAATTCGGCAACGCTGACGTAATCGGAAGTGAGTAGATAGTATTCGGTATTGTCTTTCCCCATCGGGAAAGGTGCCTGGTAGATAAAGGGTTTGTTTGACATAGCTTCCAGCCTGTAACTCTGTATTTGTTATTCGAAAATGGCGTGCCGCGCAGTCACGGGCGGCACGCAAAGTGCATTTATAAGAACCCGTACATCGCAGCGAAGATCCAGCCGAAGACGCACGATACGCTCACACCAATCAACCCCGGCAGAATAAAGCTGTGGTTGATGACGAAGCGACCGATGTGGGTGGTGCCGGAACGGTCAAACTGAATCGCTGCCAGGTCGCTCGGATAAGTCGGCAGGATGTAATAACCATAGCAAGCCGGTGCTGAAGCCACGATGTATGCCGGGTCAACGCCGATCGCCAGCGCGACCGGAACAATCGCCGCTAGCGCCGCGGCCTGAGAGTTTACAAACTTGGAAACCAGCAGCAGAACAATGGCATAGGCCCACGGATACTCTTTCACCATTTCACCCAGTACGCCCTGAATTTCAGACATATGCGCACCGAACATGGTTTCCGCCATCCATGCGATACCGTACACCGCCACGATGGCGATCATACCGGAACGGAAGACTTCGTTTTTTGAGATAGACGCAGGATTGGTTTTGGTCAGGATAATAATCAGCGCCCCGGTTAGCAGCATAAACATCTGAATAACCAGTACCATCGACAGCGGTTTGCCACCGAAGGATGGACGCAGGTCCGAATCAGCACCAAGAAGTGCAACTACAGCGATTGCCCCGAGGAAGATCCACATTGCCAGCCAGTTGCTTTTCGGCAGTTTTTTATCCAGCAGCGTCGCGGTATCACCGTAAACATACTCACGGTTTTCCGGTACGGAGATGAATTTCTGGAACTCTTCATCTTTATCCAGATCTTTACCGCGGAACCAACTGAAGATACCGATCGCCAGGATACCGATTAACGTCGATGGAATGGTGATTGCCAGCAGGTCGAGGAACTCAAGATGGCGACCATCAAAGGTGACATTACCCAGCATCGCAACCAGAGATACAACCGCAACCGACACTGGGCTTGCGATAATCCCCATCTGTGCACCGATAGAACTTGCCGCCATCGGACGTTCCGGACGGATGTTGTTCTTAATAGCAACGTCGTAGATGATCGGCAGAATGGTGTAAACCACATGACCCGTACCGCAAAGAATGGTCAGCGTACAGGTCACAAACGGCGCGACAATTGAGACATATTTCGGGTTACGGCGCAGCAGCTTCTCGGCAATTTGCAGCATGACATCAAGACCGCCCGAAGCTTGCAAGGTCGCCGATGCCGCCACCACCGCAATGATAACCAGCATGACATCAACCGGTGGTTTACCTGGCTGAAGGTGGAAGACAAAGACCAGAATGACCAGGCCGATACCGCCTAATAAACCCAGCGCGATACCACCCTTTCTGGCACCATAAAACAGACATATCAGTATTATGATAAGTTGGATAGTAAATAACATGTGTAAACCCTCGCGATAATCCTATTTAAATTTTTGCTGAATAGATCACAGTCACGTTCTGTTTTGTATGAACTGTTTTCAGAGCTTGACTAAATATCCGTTTGGTCGTTACCGGCTTGAGTAAATACCTCACAGTGAATATTGGCTGATTAAAGCAGCGGCAAATTTATGCACTGTGATAAGCGGTTTTTTCAGAGAGAAATACTCTCTGGCGATGGGTTTATAGTTTGTACTACGCAGATGTTAATGTTTTGTTTGCTACTATCTTATTGATACTTATCGGTATATTTTTTGTTCTCAGGGTAGGTATCATCAGGTTTATAGATTATTCTTAACTACCCATTTGTGGGTAAAAATACACATAATGCGGGCGACATAATAGTTAATTAACTTTTGTTAGCGTTTTGAAATTAAAAACACCGTTCATCCGAAGAGATATTAATTTCAGCGGTGAGAGAGGGGTAATTATATTTGATCTGGCACAAGTTTTACTGATAAACGATGTAACTTGTGCCAGGGGTATTTTGCATTACTGTAATAATTATTACTTACAGATAACCGTGATCGTTATTGGCAATATTGTTTAAGTAGTGAGTAATGTTCTGCCTGAATACGATAACGATAAACCGGACGACCTGTGACGCCATAATGGATACTGGTGAACAAGATGTGGCAGTTGACCAGCCAGATGAGATATTTACGGCAGGAAACACGCGAGATGTTAACCTCATTAGCCAGCTCGTCGGTTGAAAACTCATAGTCCTGATGCGCGTCAATCCACTGGCACAGCGTGCGTAACGTCTGCGGCGTTAAGCCTTTTGGCAAGCGACGAGGATCCTGCTCGTTGGAGCTGCTGCCGTGGATTAGCTGATCAAGCTCGGCCTGGTCATAATACTGATGTTTTTCCAGCGCCATTTTCTTTTGCCGCCAGCCGGTGAGCGCCTCTTCAAAGCGGGTAGCCTGGAAGGGTTTGATCAGGTAATCCACGACTCCGTAATGCAGCGAATCTTTAATGGTTGCGGCATCGGCAGCGGAAGAGATAACAATCACATCACTTTTGCAACGCGCATTATGCAGAACAGGCAGTAAATCGAGCCCGTTCTCTTTTTGCATATAGATATCGAGCAATATCAGGTCGATAGGCGTATCGCTATTGAAGATAATCTCTTTGGCTTTCTCCAGCGTCGAGGCCGTTCCACAGCATTGAAAGCCTGGGATTTGTGCCACGTATCGGCGATTCAGCTCCGCGACCATTGCGTCGTCATCGATAATTAATACATTGATCATCTGTTCGACCTCTCCCCGTCCCAGGGTATCTGGACAAAAAATTGTGTGAAAATCCCGGGTTCCGATTCCACGGCGATGCTGCCGCCGAGATTTTCTACCTGTTGTTTGACAAGTGCTAAACCGACGCCTCGCTCGCTTCCTTTTGTCGAGACACCTTTGTCAAAAATGTGATCGATTTTGTCGGGTGCGATCCCCGGTCCATCATCGTTAACTTCACAGTGCAGCCAGCCGTGACGGTAGTGCAATGTTACGCTAATTTCGCCACCGGGTTCCGGCCCTAATGCTTCCAGCGCGTTTTCTATCAGATTTCCCAACGTGGTAATCAGCGTCGCGACCTGGTCCTCACTGCCGCTGTCTGGCAGCTGGCTTTCACTGTTTAAAATCAGCGTATGGCCTAAATCGGTCGCGCGGTTAATCTTGCTGATTAAAAAACCAGCGATAACCGGAGATTTGATCTTACCCAGCAGAGAGCCAATCTCTTCCTGATAGTTATTGGCTGTTTTGAGAATGTAATCTTCCAACTGCTTATAACTCTTCAGATGCAATAATCCGAGAATCACATGCAATTTATTCATAAATTCGTGGGATCGTTCACGAAGTGCGTCAGCATAGTTGACCAGACCATCGAGTCGCTGCATCAGTTTACGTACTTCAGTTTTGTCCCTGAAGGTTGAAATGGCACCGATGATAACGCCATTACTGCGCACCGGAACGGTGTTGATCAGTAATAGCCGGTCTTTAATCGTAATCTCTTCGTCGCGCCGCGGGGTACCGTCGCGTAACACTTCCGAGACATCTACCACCTGTGACCACGAGTGGCTTAGCGTCGACAGTTTCTCATCGTCCTGCGACTTACGGTAATTCAGCAATTCTTGTGCGGCATCGTTGATCAGCGTGACCTCGCCGCGATCGTCCACGGCAACGACGCCTTCTTTGATCGACTGCAACATGGCCTGGCGTTGCTCAAACAGCGTGGAGATTTCGTAGGGTTCCAGGCCGAAAAGGATTTTTTTCAGTACCTTAACCAGAATGCAGGTGCCAATCAGCCCGACCAGCATGCCAAATAATACCGACCAGATGATGCTCCAGCGACTGTCATTGATCTGTTGGGTCACGCGACTTAACTCAAGGCCGATCGCCACCACGCCAATTTGTTTATGATTTTCATCGTAGATGGGGGTAAATACGCGTAAAGCCTGCGCCAGAAAACCGCGATTGATAGCGACATTTTCTTCGCCATTCAGCGCTTTAAGGATGTCATCACCTTTAAATGGCTGACCAATACGCTGGGCTTCAGGATGCGAGTAGCGAAGACTTTGCATATCGGTAACGACAATAAACAGCAGATCGTTGCGTTTGCGCACGGCTTCCGCGATGGCCTGGATGCCGCTCTCCTGCGGTTTTTTCTGCAAGCCCTGACGGATTTCCGGCGAGTCGGCGAGAGTACGCGCCACTGCCAGTGCCTTGTTGGCTAGCCCGTCTCGCGTCATATCACTGATTTGCGAGAAGTAAATCAGATGCACCACCAATAGCACCGAGAACAGTACCGCGCTGACCATTAAGATCACAGTGGTACTCAATTTCATCGGACGTTTGCGTAACATACGGTAGGGCAATGAATGTCTCATCAGCTTCCTTGTGTGACAAATTTCTTAAGCATTATCTCTGATGAGGCGGGTAATTCAAAGGGAGTAAGAATGATTGGCTATATAGGGGAAGAGACTCTGGCAACGGAAACTGCCAGTGCTGTATGAAGATTCCGGGGCTATGCTTATAGTGAAAACCATACTGATGAGAGAGGGAAGGTCATGGATCAGGCGCTACTGGACGGGGGTTATCGCTGTTATACCGGCGAAAAGATCGAGGTCTATTTCAACACTGCAATATGTCAGCATTCTGGCAATTGCGTACGTGGCAACGGCAGGTTATTTAATCTCAAACGAAAGCCGTGGATCATGCCGGATGAAGTTGACGTCACCACTGTGGTTAAAGTGATTGATACGTGCCCGAGCGGCGCGCTGAAATACCGTCATAAATAAGCGAGGGTAAAATGGAAATACGCGAAGGCCACAATAAATTTTACATTAATGACGAACAGGGCAAGCAAATCGCTGAAATTGTCTTTGTGCCGACCGGCGAGAATTTAGCGATTATCGAACATACCGATGTCGATGAAAGCCTGAAAGGACAGGGGATTGGTAAACAGCTGGTTGCGAAAGTCGTGGAAAAAATGCGTAAGGAAAAACGAAAAATTATCCCACTATGCCCATTTGCGAAACACGAATTTGATAAAACGCGTGAGTATGATGATATTCGCAGTTGATGGGAGAGTACAGAGTCACGATATTTTTCTTGCTCTCCGCGGTGTGATGCAGGAGAGAATCTGAAGGGTAGGGGGATGCACAAAGAATGGTCAGAGAGAGCGTTTTCTTGTCCCAAGTCATCCCCTTTACTGAGCAAAAAAAAAAGAATATCTCCTATATGAGAATCATCGATCGGGGTTAATAAGTTGTGCGTCCCCAGAGCGTTTAATATTGATAGGAGTCATATTATGGAAGGTAAAAACAAGTTCAATACTTATGTTGTTTCTTTTGATTATCCATCATCTTATTCCTCAGTGTTCTTAAGGTTAAGATCATTGATGTATGATATGAATTTCTCCTCTATCGTGGCTGATGAATATGGGATACCACGACAATTGAATGAAAATTCCTTCGCAATAACGACATCGTTAGCCGCAAGTGAAATCGAAGATTTAATCAGGCTCAAATGCTTAGACTTACCGGATATTGATTTTGACCTCAACATTATGACCGTTGATGACTATTTCCGTCAGTTTTACAAGTAGTCAGGAAGGATAAGAAGAACATAAAAAATGGCACTATTCTCTAAAATATTAATTTTTTATGTGATTGGTGTGAACATATCCTTTGTAATTATCTGGTTTATCTCACATGAGAAAACACATATTCGTTTACTTAGTGCATTTCTGGTCGGAATAACCTGGCCAATGAGTCTGCCTGTGGCATTACTTTTTTCTCTCTTTTAGGAGCTGTAGTTGAGTGGACCCGCTGGTTATCTTGAAACGAAGCGTCTCTCCTCGAAACTGGATTTGTGGAACGACGAACGAAGCAGTCGTCTGACTGCTTCGTTCGTTAAAATGAAATTTATTTCTGTGGACGCATCGCCGGGAAGAGAATAACGTCGCGAATAGTATGACTGTTAGTAAACAGCATAATCATTCGGTCGATACCAATACCCAGACCCGCGGTTGGCGGCAGACCATATTCCAGCGCAGTCACGTAATCTTCGTCATAGAACATGGCTTCGTCGTCACCTGCAGCTTTAGCGTTAACCTGTTCCTGGAAACGTTCCGCCTGATCTTCTGCGTCGTTTAATTCGCTAAAACCATTACCAATTTCACGACCACCGATGAAGAATTCAAAACGGTCGGTGATTTCCGGGTTAACATCATTACGGCGCGCCAGCGGTGACACTTCTGCCGGATATTCCGTGATAAAGGTTGGCTGAATCAGATGTGCTTCTGCCACTTCATCAAAGATCTCCGTGACAATGCGTCCCAGCCCCCAGCTTTTCTCTACCGTAATTCCGATAGATTCAGCTAATGCTTTAGCAGCATCAAAATTATCCAGGTCCGCCATATCGGTTTCTGGACGATATTTTTTGATTGCTTCGCGCATGGTGAGTTTTTCAAACGGTTTGCCGAAATCAAACACATGCTCGCCATAAGTGACTTTAGTGGTACCCAGTACCTCTTGTGCCAGAGTGCGGAACAGTGATTCCGTCAGTTCAATCAAATCGTGGTAATCCGCATACGCCATGTAGAGTTCCATCATCGTGAACTCAGGATTATGACGAACAGAAATACCTTCATTACGGAAGTTACGGTTGATTTCGAATACCCGTTCAAAACCACCTACAACCAGACGTTTCAGATATAGCTCCGGCGCAATACGCAGGTACATATCCAAATCCAGAGCATTATGATGGGTAATAAACGGGCGAGCAGATGCCCCACCTGGAATTACCTGCATCATCGGGGTTTCTACTTCCATAAAGCCGCGCGCGACCATGAACTGGCGGATAGCGGCCAGAATTTTTGAACGGACAACAAACGTTTGACGGGATTTATCGTTAGCGATGAGGTCCAGATAACGTTGACGATAACGGACTTCCTGATCCTGTAAGCCATGGAATTTATCCGGCAATGGACGCAGTGCCTTAGTCAGCAGGCGTAACTCAGTACAGTGAATGGAAAGCTCACCCGTTTGCGTCTTAAACAGCGTACCGCGGGCACCGATAATGTCGCCGAGGTCCCATTTTTTAAACTGATCGTTATAAACACCTTCTGGCAGGCTATCTCGTGCAACGTACAGTTGAATACGGCCACCGACATCCTGCAACGTTACAAAGGAGGCTTTCCCCATGATACGACGGGTCATCATTCGGCCAGCAACCGAGACTTCAATGTTTAAGGATTCCAGTTCCTGGTTATCCTTCGCATCAAACTCTTCGTGCAACTGGTCAGAGGTATGGTCGCGGCGAAAATCATTAGGAAACGCCACACCTTGCTGACGCAGTGCTGCCAGTTTTTCGCGGCGATTTCTCAGTTCATCGTTAAAATCAATAGCCTCATTGGCTCCCCGTGTTTCTCGTTCAGACATTTTGGTTCCTCTAAATCCAGCTTTCAATTTAGCGTAGATAAAGAGACAGATCGGTACACTGTATTATCTGCCTCGACTATTAATAACTCAGTTTATCTTATCGAAACTAACGCTTACCTCAAGTTGATATCACTAATAAATAACCAACAAGATGGTTTAAATAACTTATTAATCTCGATTTGTCAGTGTGATAAACTGAAAGCCTGTTAATTCATAACAAATTGTTTTTAAAGCAGTTAATCGTTACTCTCCTGTATCATATTGGTTGGTGTGCTAAACAGATAACGGGCAGCAAAGGCCAATACGACGATGATCGCGACACAAGCCAACGTCCACTCTCCCATCTGAGAAAAGAATCGCTGGTAAGCTGCAATTGCCATTCCGCTAATTTGCGACTCTGTCGTCTGCTGTGCCACGACGCCTGCCAGCCAGTTGGCGACCGCGCCTGTTGCCAGCATATAAATACCGGTTAATACGCCAGACATTTTCAGACGCGTGATTTGCGCAATCGCCACCGGGTCAATAAAGAGTTCGGCAAAGCCCATTAGCGCCAGCCCGGATATCATCACGCCCATTGACGCTTGACCGCCAGCCGCTGCATGTCGGGCATCAAATGCCAGCAACATAAAGCCACAAGCCATCAGCAGTAAGCCAAAGGCAAACTTCAGCCAGACGCGCAATGCTGAATTGCCGCGGCTTTCTGGCGACGCCAGCCAGGCCAGAACAACCCCAGCGAGCATCACTGCAATCGCATTCACTGACTGGAATAGCGCAGTCGGCACTTCAATATTGAATGCCTGACGATTCACAAAGCGATCGATAAACAAGCTGATGGTGCTGCCGCCCTGTTGTGCCAGTACCCAGAACAACGTTCCGACAAGCATCAACAATACTATTTGCCAAAGAGCACGACGGTGTTCGGGGTATTTGATCATCATGCGGGCAATGATTTGTGCAGCAATAAGGCAAACGATCGCCAGCAAATATCCGGACCAGTCGTTCTCCAGCAGTAGGGTAAAAAATACTGGGGCTAAACAGAGCATCACCACTAACCAGCTCCATACCGGTAAGGCAAATTTCACGCGAGTGAGCGCTTTTTTATCCATACTACGCGTTGACTGGAAATGACGATGACCGCTTAAGAAAATCAACAAACCGATAAACATGCCGCCACCCGCAAGGGCAAAGCCAACATGCCATCCATACCACTGAGCAGCCAGGCCGCAGGCGATGGGGGCTGCGATAGAACCGATATTGCCCGCAGCATACAGCAGCGAAAAACCGCCATCACGTCGATGATCGTTCTCGTCGTAGAGCTCGCCAAGCAAACAGCTGATGTTTGATTTGAATAAACCGTAGCCACAAATAATGATTGCCAGCGCCAGATACAGGCTAAAGGTTGAATTTGTATCAATGCCCAGCACTACATGGCCAAGGGTCATTAACAGCGCGCCGGCAATTACCGCAGTACGATTGCCGAGCAGGCGGTCGGCAAGCCAGCCGCCGAGAATAGGGGTAACGTAAACCAGAGATGCATATGCGCTGAACAGGCTGATGGCATGGTTATCATCAAAACCAAGCTGATGGGTGAGATAGAGAATGAGTAAGGCACGCATGCCGTAAAAACTGAAGTACTCCCAGATTTGGATCGCCACGATATAGTATATCGCGCGCGGCTGTGAGGGTGTTTTCATGTGTTCTCCTTATGAGCAAAAAAGGGAAGTGGCAAGCCACTTCCCTTGTACGAGCTAATTATTTTTTGCTTTCGTCTTTCAATACCTTAACGGTATAGCGACCATCAGCCTGACGGTATGCACCGTGAATATCGGTTTCAAAGCCCGGATAGTGAGCGCCGATTTCACACAGCATCTGCAGGAACTCCAGCACCGGACGGCTTTCTTCGGTGATCATTTCACCCGGCATTACCAGAGGAACTCCCGGCGGATACGGAAGGATCATATTGGCGTTAATACGACCTACCATTTCGTCGAGGTAAACTTCTTCGGTCATACCGTGCAGCTCTTTCTGGAATGCCGCATACGGAGTCATAACCATTGTCGGCAGAACTTCAAATGCGCGATACATCAGATCCGGCAGATTGTGGTGAACAATCAGTTTGTGGATATTCTGAGCCAGTTCCTGAATACGCATATCTTCATAGAATTCAGGATCTTCACGATACAGAGACGGCAGCATGTTTTTCACACGCAGGTTCAGGTCGAACGCACGTTTGAAGTCAGTCAGAGCACGCAGCAGACTCAATGCTTTGGTCTTATCAATACCGATGCTGAACAGGAACAGCAGGTTATACGGGCCGGTTTTCTCAACAACGATGCCATGTTCGTCGAGGTATTTCGCCACGATGCTGGCCGGAATACCAAAGTCGCTCATGGTGCCGTCTTTTTCCATCCCCGGGGTCAGCAGGGTGACTTTAATCGGGTCAAGATACATGTGCTCATTGTCGATGTTCTTGAAGCCGTGCCAGGAGCTGTCAGAACGCAGCGGCCAGCATTCAGTGGTATCGATATGATCCGGCTGCCATACATCAAAGAACCAGCCATCAGATTCCGTTCTCAGGCGTTTGATCTCTTTACGGAACTTGATCGCACGTTCAATGGAACCGTTGATCAGACGCTTACCAGCATTACCTTTCATCATCGCCGCAGCGGTTTCAGTGGACGCCACGATACCGTAGTGCGGAGAAGTGGTGGTGTGCATCATGTAGGCTTCGTTAAAGGTTTCTTCGTTTACATCACCTTTAACGTGGATCATGGAAGCCTGAGAGAACGCCGCCAGCAGTTTGTGAGTAGACTGGGTTTCGTAAATCACTTTCCCTTCTACACGGCCACCGCTCATACCGCATTTACCTTCGTAAATCGGTGAGAAGTTGGTGTAAGGCACCCACGCGGAGTCAAAGTGGATGGATTTTACATCCAGTGTTTTCTTGATGAAGTCGGTGTTGTACAGCAGGCCATCATAGGTAGAGTTAGTAATTACGGCATGTACCGGCCAGGTCGCGTTTGGTGTTTCTTTTACGCGCTTAGCAATGGTAGCGTGCTGGAATTCACTCTGTGGGATACCACCAAGAATACCGTAAGCGTTACGGGTCGGGCGGAAATAGATTGGCGTAACATCGCTCATCATCATCAGGTGGGTCAGCGATTTGTGGCAGTTACGGTCAATCAGAATGGTGCTGCCTGCCGGAGCAGAGTACATACCAACAATTTTGTTCGCAGTGGAAGTACCGTTGGTCACCATGTAGCTGCGGTCTGCGTTAAATACGCGAGCGATATACTGTTCTGCTTCTTTGTGCGGACCGCTGTGATCCAGCAGAGAACCCAATTCAGATACTGAAATGGAAATATCAGATTTCATGGTGTTCGGACCAAAGAAATCATAGAACAGGCTACCTACCGGGCTTTTCTGGAATGCAGTACCGCCCATGTGACCAGGAGTACAGAAAGTATATTTACCTTCACGAACATATTTAAACAGTGCTTTGGTCAGCGGAGGCAGAATAGTGTTGATATATTCGTCAGTGGTCTGCTTGATCTTGTTAGCAATATCATCAGCAGCACCCAGCGCATATTCAAAGAAGCTAATCTGTAAACGCAGGTCATTCAGGCTGACATCGAGAGTGGAATACGTATTAGCGAACGCGTACAACGGCAGGTTCTCGTTCATTTTGCTAATTTCTTCGCACAGCTCGAGATTATATTTATCCCAGTCAAAAATAACACCGCACAGACGCGCATTGTTTTCGATCAGTTTTAATAAGTCGTCACGGTCATTCGGGTAAACAATCTGGAAGTTCAGACGTTCAAGCGCGCGATGAAGTTCACGGATGGGTTCTTCTTTAAAATAAACCCCCATGTGATTCAATATTGCAATAACGTTCATAGTCATATCTCCAGGTAAAAAAGGCCCCTCCCAACACATGGGACAAAATGAAAGGAGGAGCCTCGGAAAATACTTTTAATTAATGTGCGTTAGACGCTGTGTGGTTATCCATTGAGTGGCTCTGGCGCTCGTGCATTTTGCGAGCGTAGAACATCAGGATAATCAGGCTGACGATGAAGGTACCTGCCAGCTCGAAGGAGCTTGCGCCCATCAGCGCGATGAAGCAGAACACGCAACCCAGTACAGAGCAGATCAGGCTGACAAAGTTGCGGATGTTAACGCCTTCAAAACGAATCAGGTCAACGCAAGAGTAGAAGTACGGCAGCATAGTCAGCAGTACTGCGATACCGGTCAGTTCACCGAACAGGTCAGATGCTTTACCACCGGCAGAGTTCATCAGAGTGATGAGGATCATCAGGGCAGTCATTTTCACTGCAGCCAGCAGCAGACCTTTTTTCGGAATACCGTTGCTGTCGACTTCACCATAAACTTTCGGGAAGTTACCGTCGTTAGCGGCACGCACACCTGCCTGACCTACCAGCATCATCCAGGAGCCCAGAGAAGTCAGGCACGCAAAAGCGGTGAATGCAGAAACCATCGGCGCAGCCCAGTTACCCAGGATAGTAGAAGCACTGATTGCAAACGGAGCACCGGAGCCTGCCATTACAGAAGACGGATACATACCGGAAAGCACCTGAGTCGCAGCGATGTAAACAATACCTGCTAAACCAGTACCCAGCATGGTTGCCAGCGGAACGGTACGTTTCGGGTTTTTAACCATACCAGTACTTACCGCTGCGGATTCAACACCCACGAAGGCCCACAGGCAGAGCAGAATACTTTTAATGATCGCATGACCATCAGTAGTACCTGCGGTATTCCAGTTAGCAGCATAAGTTGCAGCATCAAACCAATGCCAGCCAACAATAGCAGTCATAACTACAGGAATAAGAACCAGCACCAGACCAATAGTGGTTAAACGGCTTACCCAGGTACCGCCGAGCATATTTACAAAGGTAAATACCCAGACGATAGCAATACAAGCGATACCCGCCGGAACAGGATCATTTAATACAGGGAAGAAGGTGGAAAGATAAGATACAGCGGTAATACCAATCGCCAGGTTACCAATCCAGTTAGCATGGTAATAAAGAACACCTGTCTGAAAACCAAATGCAGGAGAAATTTCTCCGGCATAAGCAATTGGGCCACCTTGTTGCGGGTTTTTTGTTGCCAGTCGGGCATATACATAAGCCAACGACATTGCACCAATAATAGAGATAATCCAACCCCAGATAGCAATACCACCGATACTTGCAAGGTTCGCAGGCAATAATGCAATGCCGCTCCCCATCATATTACCGGCAACAACACCGGTACAGGCAAATAGCCCGATCTTCTTGGCAGAACTCATGCTCTTCTCCTAATTTCATTTTTGAATTTGGAGTCCGGGTCATGATGCGTAACTATTTACTGACCAGACCAAACTGGCGACAAGATTACTCAAAAAAAAAGATTAATCCTAAAGATTAGGTGAAATAACACAAAAGTTTCTGTAAGTGAGAACTTGAGGTTTTTTATTAACACATCAGGATCGCAAGTTGATATCATGAAAAGATAAACATTCAATATTTACAATAGATTGCGGAATATTCCATGGTTAAATTTATGTGATAAAAATTATGCGGCAAATAAATTGCCGCAACATATTATACCAAAAATAGCATACAAAAACTCAACAACAAATATTCCCGAGTATGAATCAACCCGGGAGTCACTTATTCTGAAGCGAGAAATTTGTCGAGATAAGGTACAACATAAGGAACAGAAGTCTGGAATATACCATTTTCAATCCAGTAAAGGGTGTTTGCCCCTGGGCGTAAATTAAAGGCGGTGAGATATGCATCAGCTGCTTCCCGGTTCATCCCCTTCATTTCATAAACCTTGCCAAGCAACACATAATTTAGCCAGGACATTTCAAGATCAATGCCAGTATTTATCGCCTGGTAAGACTCATCTGTTTTACCTTTTACCAGAGCACTGACCGCTTTTATTTGATATATAATGGACAGGTTGTTCAGTTCCGGCAGTGTAACAATGTTATCTATTTCTGTATTCAGTGCTGCTAATTGTTTTTCATCTAAAGGATGTTGAGAATGGCGCACGATATCAACTAATGCTTTTTCTGCTCTCGCGTAGGTAAATTCGGGGGATGATTGAACAATCTCACCTAGTAATTCACTGGCACGGTTCAATGATTTATCATCGCCATGCAGTAAATAATCATGAGCCTGATAAAAATTAGTTAATAACGCACCACGATGCGGCAAAATTTGCTGGAGCATCTCCTGCATTCGTTGTGGCCACGGTTGGTTTAACGCTTTTGATAAACTCTCCAGTAAATCATTTTGAATCGCCAGCTGATTACCGTTAGTGATGACATAACGTTTATCCAGCATGGTTGAACCATCTGCATTGTCTACCAATTTTACCGACATAAAGCATTGTTGAGCACGGTATTGGCGCTGATTAACAAACGCAATAGATAATGTTTTACCGGAACTGCTCGGTTCATCAATGTTGTAGTTGATTTTGTCATGCACCATAAAGGTGGAGAAGGTGTTAAGTGATGTCGCCACCAAATCACCCACGCCTATCGCGTAAGAGAGCTGATACGGGGAACTCCAGCTGTTACAACTTTTATTTACCATATTAATGTCAATATCGCGTGGATTGAGCAAAATACGCGATTTGCTCATCGGAAGACGTGTATCAAGACTTGAAAACGCTACCAGTGCTACACAGATACCTAACGACAACAGGAAAAAAAACCATACCCAAAAGGTAGTGAATCGTTTGCTTTTAACTGGGGATTGTTCAGGTGGTGTTGCGGTGTTTTGAATGTTAAGACTTTGGGAGGGAGAATCTGTGTCAGGAACCGCCTCTGGTATAGGGGGAGGCGAAGATAGCATTATTTCCTCTCCCTCTTCTTCGCTGTACCAGATAACCGGCACCATTAATTTATAGCCGCGCTTTGGTACAGTAGCGATATAGACAGGACTATCTTCATCATTATCTTTTAATGACTTACGTAGTTCTGAGATACTCTGCGTCACAACGTGATTGGTGACAATACTTCTCTTCCAGACATTATCGATAAGTTCATCCCTGCTAAGTACTTCGCCACTGTGTTGAGCAAAGAAAACCAGAAGATCGATTAATCTCGGCTCAAGGGTAAGTTGACGCCCATTGCGGCTAATTTGGTTTATGGACGGAGTAACAAGCCATTCGCCAACGCGAACTACAGGTTGTTGCATAATAGAAACTCATTCGAAAAGGGAATGATGCAATGATAATTGCCATGACCTATTTTTACCATCTATAGATGGTCGAGTTTACATATTATCAGTGAATGTTGGACGTTATTTTTACCTGCTATAAACTTCTTGGTTACATAGCTTTACGAAAGGAGTTTAATGAGCACCAGAAGTAATTTACCTTACCATCATTATTCATCATCTTTGCCAAAGAAAAATGTTCAGAAAATAATCCCCGGAAAATTGCTCAGAGCGCTTACTATTTTAATGGATTATTAGTCTTTGCATGAGCAAACGAACTGATACATTACTCTTTGTTCTCATTCAGAAAATCTCATCAGCCGGCGTTCTGCCCGATGTTGTGCTTTATATATGTCATCGGCAACGATACCGTTAAGCTCTTGATGACATCATTTGATTTTCAACTGCATCACGCAGCCGCACGACATTTCGTGAGAGTCATTCATAGCTTAGGGATAAATCTCCCAGAGCTGGGGTATACCCGCAACATGCTGGCGATGTGGGAAAATTTGGTTGAGATTGTTAGAAATGATTTGAAGGCAGAACGCTTAAATCACATGGCGTCCTGAAACGAAAAACGGACCTCCGTGGAGGTCCGTTTATATGAATTTGGTGCCCGGACTCGGAATCGAACCAAGGACACGGGGATTTTCAATCCCCTGCTCTACCGACTGAGCTATCCGGGCAACGGGGCGCATTAAACCGTAATCTGCACATCTCGTCAACCTAATTTCAGTAAAAGCGATTCAACTGCTTAAGATTGCGGCAAATCGCTTCTTTTCTGTGTTTCTGTCAGGTCAGTGCGCCACCCTGGCGGCAGCGAGCGAAGCGCAGGATATCTTCTGCCAGCCGATGTGCGGTGTCGACATCCGCGTGGCTACGATTCACCAGCATTCGGCTTAAACAGCCTTCCAGCACCAGTTCCATCTGCTTTGCTACCATCGCCGGATCGTCAACTTCCAGCGTGGTTAACAGTTCGTGGGTGAAATCGTAGGCCGCGCTTTTTTGCTGATCGGCCAGTTGATGAATAGGGTGGCCAGGATCGGGATAAAACGTACAGGCAGCGATAAACAGACAGCCCGGATAGCGGTTGTTTTTAACGCACTCCGATAGCGCCTGATAACGCGCCAGCAGCTTTTGTTCGGCGGTTTGCGTTTCGTCCAGCATCAGCTGACGACGCCAGACATCTATCTGTTGGCTAAGATAGCGCAGCGCATCATAGAGGATTGCCTCTTTGTCTGGCCAGAAGCGGCGTAGCTCGTCCAGTGGATAATCCACACGTTCAGCAACCATCTCCAGCGTGGTGTTGGCAATCCCTTGTAATTCTAATAATTTCAGGGCTTCTCCCAGTACATCTTCACGTTGCACGCTATTTTCCTCCGTCTTTCCCACTGCAAGTGTCGTTCACGGTTGGCGATCGCGCAAATGTGCGCTGAAGGTTTCAGCATCCATAAAGCCCGTGACGCGTGCTTGCGGATGCTCCTGGCCTTGTCCGTCAAAAAAGAGAATTGTCGGTAGGCCAAGGACATTAAGATGCTTTAACAGCGCCACATCTTGGGCGTCGTTGGCAGTGACGTTGGCCTGAAGTAATACCGTGTCTGCTAACGCTTTTTGCACCTGCGGGTCGCTGAAGGTGTATTTCTCAAACTCTTTACAGGCGACGCACCAGTCGGCATAGAGATCTAACATCACTGGTTTGCCTTTGGCTTCAACGAGCGCCTGATTTAACTCATCTACCGTTTTGATTTGTGTAAAGTTGAGATGCGTCTGAGTTTGCGCGGTATGCGTCGCACCAAATGCCCAATCCTGAAGTGGGCGCACGCTAACCAATGCTGCTGCCAGCAGAATTATTTGCACTACGCTCATCCAGCCGCGTTTGGCCTGTAAGCTGGTGATAAAGGCCCAGCCAAAGAACGCGACGCCAAGCGCTGACCACAAGCGTAATCCCCAGACATCGCCAATCACTCGCTCCAGCAGGAAGACCGGCAGTGCGAGGATCACAAAACCAAACGCGGTTTTGACTTGTTCCATCCACGGGCCGCTTTTCGGCAGCAAGCGGTTACCAAAGACGGTAATTAGCATCAGCGGCAGGCCCATGCCCAACGCATAGAGATAAAGCGTGCCGCCCCCCAGCCACATGTTCCCGCTTTGGGCGATATACAACAGAATCGCGCTAAGCGGTGCGGTGGTGCATGGTGAACAGATCAGTCCGGCAATCGCCCCCATAACAAACACACCGCCAGGTGAGCCGCCCTGTTGGCGATTGCTCATCAGCGTGAGGCGCGTTTGCAGCGAAGAGGGGAGTTGCAGGGTAAACAAGCCAAACATTGACATCGCCAGCAAGGTAAAGACGATAGCGAGGCCAATGAGCACGTATGGGTGCTGTAGCGCCGCCTGGAACTGTAACCCTGCGGCGGCAACCACCAGACCCAGTGCCGTGTAAGTCAGCGCCATCCCCTGCACATAAATAAAGGTCAGCATCAATGCTCTGGCAGTGGAGAGCCGCTGTTTACCGCCCAGCACGATGCCAGAAATCAGTGGGTACATTGGCAGCACGCATGGCGTAAAGGCGATACCAATACCGATCAACAACGCCCAGAGCGCGGAAAAGGGCAATTGCGCGGTGGGCTGCTCTTGCTGCGGAACAGACACAAGCTGTGACGCTGCGTTGTTGGCGACCACTTCGCTTAACGGAACGGTTTTGGTTTCTGGCGGATAACAGAAACCAGCATCAGCACAGCCCTGGTAGGTGACAGTTAACGTCGCTCCCGCACTCGCCTGGTTGATGGTTACGGGAAGCGTCAGCCGATCGCGGTAAATCTCGCTTTTGCCGTAAAACTCATCTTCATGCCAGACGCCTTGCGGCAGCTGCACGTCGGCAATTTTCGCGTGTTCCGGCGTAATGCGGACCTGTTTACGGTAGAGGTAGTAACCGTCTTTGATCTGCCAGGTCAGATTCAGGTCATGTTGGTTTTGCTGAAAATCAAAAGCAAAGGCTTGATCCGCGGGGACAAATTGTGAACGTCCCGGCGCGTCGAATAATCCGGCAAAAACGGAAGTGCTGCAAAGTAGCAGGATCAGCGTAAAGATGCGTTGAGCCATGAGAGGTAATCTGTGTCTCCGTGTGTAACAGGTAAAACCAGAAGTTCCGGGGTTTGATATGGATGATGAGACTTCAGGCATTCCAGCAGTGCCTGCTGGTGAGATACGGTAGTTTTTAAAATCATCTGTACTTCGTATTCTTGCTCCAGCTTACCTTCCCAGTAATAGAGAGAGGTCGCGCCGGGGATCAAGGTCGCGCAGGCTGCCAGTTTTTCCGCCAGCACTTTGGCGGCTAAATCCTGGGCTGTCGCTTCATCCGGTGCGGTACATAGCACCACGACAGACACGGTATTCGAACTTTTTTCATCAAGCATAAACACCTCGCAAGAACAGATGGAACCGCAAGAGAGAGGTCACTATACAACGGACGGGGGAAGGATGTTAGTCGGCGGGAAAGAAAGCGGGGCCTGAAGCCCCGCGATTGGTCATTACAGCATGAAGCTACCCAGCACGAAGCCGAAGCAAACGGCCAGGGCAACACCCAGAGTACCCGGGATGAAGAACGGATGGTTGAAGACGAATTTACCGATACGGGTAGTACCCGTGTCATCCATCTGTACCGCAGCAACCAGCGTCGGGTAGGTCGGCAGAATGAACAGACCAGACACCGCAGCGAAAGAAGCAACAGCGGTCAGCGGAGAAACGTTCAGTGCCAGAGCCATCGGCATCAGTGCTTTTGCGGTTGCAGCCTGAGAGTACAGCAGAGCAGAAGCAAAGAAGAAGATGACGGCCAGCAGCCACGGATGACCCTGAATCACTTCACCAGCGGTATCTTTGATCCAGTCGATGTTGTTGGAAACGAAAGTATCGCCCAGCCACGCAACACCCAGGATACAAATACAGGCGCTCATACCTGCTTTGAAGGTGCTGGAGTTGAGGATGTTGTCGGTATCGACTTTACAGATAACGGTGGTCAGAGTTGCAACGCTGAGCATGATGATCAGGATTGCGTTGGTGGTGTTCATCAGCGGTTTTTCAACCAGACCCATGCTTGGGCTGTTGATGATTGCATAGATAACAACGCCAACTACGCCCAGCAGGAACAGCCAGACGGACGTTTTTGCACCGGATTTGATTTCAATCTGCTTTTCACCGCGCAGTTCAACCAGGCCCTCTTCCAGACGCTTGCGATAAATCGGATCGTCAGAGAGTTTGGAGTTGAACAGCATAGTGACCAGGAAGGACATCACCAGAACCGCCAGCAGGGTGGACGGGATGACCACGGAGAGCAGATGGAGGTAGCTGATGCCATGACCTTCCATCACGGAAGACATGTAAACCACTGCTGCTGAGATTGGCGATGCGGTGATCGCAATCTGCGCGGATACCACTGCAGTAGACAGCGGACGGCAAGGTTTAACGCCTTGTTCCTTCGCAACTTCAGCGATAACTGGCAGTGTCGCCAGAGAGATGTTGCCAGTACCAGCAAAGATAGTCAGGAAATAGGTCACGATCGGTGCGAGGATCGTGATGTATTTCGGGTTACGGCGCAGCAGCTTTTCTGTCTGATGAACCAGATAGTCCAGACCGCCAGCAACCTGCATGGCAGAAATAGCGGCGATAACCGCCATGATAATGGAAATGACATCGAACGGGATGTTACCGGGTTTAACGCCAATAGCGGCAAGAACCAGCACCCCCAATCCGCCTGCAAAACCAATACCTATTCCCCCCAATCTGGCGCCCAAGAAGATCGCCAGCAAAACTATGATGAGTTCTACAACTAGCATATTAGCCTTCCTTGTTTTTTAACAAGTTGATATTAGATTGTTATTTTTAAGTTACTACTCACAAGAAAAAAGGCACGTCATCTGACGTGCCTTCTTTATTTGTACTACCCTGTACGATTACTGTTCGCTTTCATCAGTATAGCGTTTTGCTTTGTAAGCCGGGTGCATCAGATTCTGTACGGAGAAAATATCGTCAAGTTCCGCTTCAGTCAACAGACCGCGTTCCAGAACGACTTCACGTACACTCTTACCGGTTTCGGCACAGATTTTACCCACGATGTCACCGTTGTGGTGACCGATGAACGGGTTCAAGTAAGTAACGATACCGATAGAGTTGTAAACGTAACCTTCGCACACTTCTTTGTTAGCCGTGATGCCGTTAATGCATTTTTCCAGCAGGTTGTAGCAAGCGTTGGTCAGAATGTGAACGGATTCGAACATAGCCTGGCCAATGACCGGCTCCATAACGTTCAACTGCAGCTGACCTGCTTCTGCTGCCATGGTAACAGTGGTGTCGTTACCGATGACTTTGAAGCATACCTGGTTAACCACTTCCGGAACAACCGGGTTTACTTTAGCTGGCATGATGGAAGAGCCCGCCTGCAGTTCCGGCAGGTTGATCTCGTTCAGGCCGGCACGTGGACCAGAAGAGAGCAAGCGCAGGTCGTTACAGATTTTGGACATCTTCACAGCCAGGCGTTTCAGCGCGCCGTGAACCATAACATAAGCGCCGCAGTCAGAGGTCGCTTCGATCAGGTCTTCAGCCGGTACGCATGGGAAGCCAGTGACTTCAGCCAGTTTTTTCACTGCCAGCGGAGAGTACTCTTTCGGCGTGTTCAGACCAGTACCGATTGCTGTTGCGCCAAGGTTAACTTCCAGCAGCAGTTCAGCGGTACGTTGGATGTTTTTCACTTCTTCTTTCAGCAGGATGCTGAAAGCGCGGAATTCCTGACCGAGGGTCATCGGTACTGCGTCCTGCAGCTGGGTACGACCCATTTTCAGGATGTCCTGGAATTCGACAGCTTTACGTTCAAAGCCTTCACGCAGTTGGTTAATCGCATCTACCAGCTTAATCAGGGAAGAGTAAACTGCGATACGGAAACCGGTCGGGTAGGCGTCGTTAGTGGACTGACATTTGTTAACATGGTCGTTCGGGTTCAGGTACTGATATTCACCTTTCTGGTGACCCATCAGTTCCAGACCGATATTGGCCAGCACTTCGTTGGTGTTCATGTTTACGGAAGTACCTGCGCCGCCCTGGTAGACGTCTACCGGGAACTGATCCATGCATTTTCCGTTGTTCAGGACTTCATCACATGCGGCAATGATGGCATTCGCTACACTTTTAGGAATGGTTTGCAGCTCTTTGTTTGCCATAGCTGCGGCTTTTTTAACCATTACCATACCGCGAACAAATTCAGGAATATCACTGATTTTGTTGTTGCTGATATAGAAGTTTTCAATCGCTCTCAGAGTGTGAACACCATAGTAGGCATCAGCTGGAACTTCCCTGGTACCCAACAGATCTTCTTCGATACGAATGTTGTTTGACATGTGAACCTTCTTTTTCAAGCTGCCAATGATTTGCTTTAAACACACAGAATATATGTGGTTTCGAATGTTTTTCGACCGACGATTATCCCCTGCATCGACCGAATACCCGAGATCATATGCTGCTTGAGGATTTCTACCGTAATCTGGATCACTTTAAGTGTCGGTTTTTACCCCTTAATTATTAATTTGTGAAATAGATCACCGCTTTGGGATTACTACCAAAAATAGTTGCGCAAACATCTTGAAATTTTGCTAATGACCACAATATAAGCTGAACGCGATTCGCAACCCATTCAGGTAGCCGGGTTTAACCGGCTGCTATTACAGGAGAAACCTTTGCGCTGGTTACCTTTTATTGCCATTTTCCTTTATGTCTATATTGAGATTTCAATCTTTATTCAGGTTGCCCATGTATTGGGGGTATTGCTGACCCTCGTGCTGGTTATATTCACGTCAGTTATTGGTATGTCACTGGTACGTAACCAGGGCTTTAAGAATTTCGTGCTGATGCAGCAAAAAATGGCGGCAGGTGAAAACCCAGCGGCGGAGATGATTAAAAGTGTTTCGCTGATCATTGCCGGTTTGCTGCTTTTATTACCGGGCTTTTTCACCGACTTCCTCGGTCTTCTGCTTTTATTACCGCCGGTGCAAAAGCATCTGACAGTGAAGTTGATGCCGCATTTGCGCTTTTCTCGCATGCCAGGCGGCGGTTTTAGCGCCGGGACCGGTGGCGGTAATACTTTTGATGGTGAGTACCAGCGAAAGGATGATGAGCGCGACCGCCTTGATCATAAAGACGATCGCCAGGATTAATGCCGAAACGCCGGATTATGTGGTTATGCCATTTTCCGGCGTTTTTCGTTTTGGCAGAAACAGCCATAACCCCGCCAGCATGATCAGCGCATAGAGACTTTTCCAGCCGACCATTGCCAGTAACAGAACGCATAACAGCCCGCCAACCACCGCCAGTAGTCGATAACGTCCTTGCAATAATTTACAGCCTGCCAGCATGCATAACAGATAAATCATAATAAAGATGCCATTGGCATAGATGATAAGTGCGTCCAGATTGATCTCTAAAGCATGAATCACCAACGTGCTCACCACGCAGCAGCCGAGCACCGCATTGAGGGCATTATTCGGGATATGACGAGAAGAGAGGCGTGCCAGGTAGTGGTCAGGATTATGTTGCGCCTGCGACCAGACCAGGCGGGCGAAGCTCTGTATATAAATGTTGAGACTGGCAAAGCAGGCCAGATAGCCAATCACGCAGGCAATCCATAACGCTCCTACACCGAACAGTTGCACTACAATTTTTGGAAGCGATGCTGCTGCCGCCATTTGTTCACCATAGGCGTCGAAGTGTAAGACGACTACCGTACAGCCCCAGTAGACTAATCCTGCCAGCAGCAGACCAATCATCAAAGCACGAGGAAAATCACGCTCTGGATTTTTAAATTCCGAGGCAAGATGGGCAAATGCTTCCAGACCGACAAAGCACCAGAACATCACTGATAACGCAGCAAATAACCCGGTAAGTTCGATATTACCAGGTGCAGGGAAGGGGATATTCGCAGGTTTGATATCGCCCGCCCACCAGATAGCGACAATCAGCGCGACGATAAGCCCGGCAATGACCGTTTGTAGATTAGCACTGGAACTGGCACCGCGCGTACCGATATACCACACCAGCGCCAGCGTACCGAGTTCTGCTAACAACAGTTGCCAGCTATGCCAGCCAAACATTGCCTGGCCGAAGCC
Organism: Escherichia sp. MOD1-EC4550; assembly: GCF_963876935.1. Classification (NCBI taxonomy): domain Bacteria; kingdom Pseudomonadati; phylum Pseudomonadota; class Gammaproteobacteria; order Enterobacterales; family Enterobacteriaceae; genus Escherichia; species Escherichia sp. MOD1-EC4550. Next base: position 169,504 of record NZ_CAWNSE010000016.1, on the reverse strand, counting down.
GGCAGCAATTTGTAGCGCGGCAGGCAAACCTACGGGAATGACCGATAAAAACAGCCAGCCGGTGACTCGCTCAAGCCGCGAACCAAACGCCATACCGACGAAGTGTGCGACGCCGCCTGCACTGGGATAGTGGCGCCCCAGAATCGCAAACACAATCGCAATCGGGAACACTAAGATAATCAAAACGGGCCACGCCCACAGGCTGTTATTACCCGCTACCAGCGCAGCTAACGCAGGAACGGCAAACACGCCGGTGCCTAATAATGACGTCGATAGCAGGCCGATGCCCTGGGCCAGCCCCAGTTCTTGTTTGAGTCCACTCATGGGTTGATGTCCGATTGCGCCCAAATCTTGGGCAACTGCGTAGATTTTCGATGGTAGCACAATCAGATTCGCTTATGACGGCGATGAATAAATTGCGATGAAATGTGAGGTGAATCAGTGTTTTCACCCGATTTTGTGCTGATCAGAATTTTTTTTCATTTTCCCCCTTGAAGGGGCGAAGCCTCACCCCCATTTCTCTGGTCACCAGCCGGGAAACCACGTAAGGTCCGGCGTCACCCATAACAGATACGGACTTTCTCAAAGGAGAGTTATCAATGAATATTCGTCCATTGCATGATCGCGTGATCGTCAAGCGTAAAGAAGTTGAAACTAAATCTGCTGGCGGCATCGTTCTGACCGGCTCTGCAGCGGCTAAATCTACCCGTGGCGAAGTGCTGGCTGTCGGCAATGGCCGTATCCTTGAAAATGGCGAAGTGAAGCCGCTGGACGTGAAAGTTGGCGACATCGTTATTTTCAACGATGGCTACGGTGTGAAATCTGAGAAGATCGACAATGAAGAAGTGTTGATCATGTCCGAAAGCGACATTCTGGCAATTGTTGAAGCGTAATCCGCGCACGACACTGAACATACGAATTTAAGGAATAAAGATAATGGCAGCTAAAGACGTAAAATTCGGTAACGACGCTCGTGTGAAAATGCTGCGCGGCGTAAACGTACTGGCAGATGCAGTGAAAGTTACCCTCGGCCCAAAAGGTCGTAACGTAGTTCTGGATAAATCTTTCGGTGCACCGACCATCACCAAAGATGGTGTTTCCGTTGCACGTGAAATCGAACTGGAAGACAAGTTCGAAAACATGGGTGCGCAGATGGTGAAAGAAGTTGCCTCTAAAGCGAACGACGCTGCAGGCGACGGTACCACCACCGCAACCGTACTGGCTCAGGCTATCATCACTGAAGGCCTGAAAGCTGTTGCTGCGGGCATGAACCCGATGGACCTGAAACGTGGTATCGACAAAGCCGTTACCGCTGCAGTTGAAGAACTGAAAGCCCTGTCCGTACCGTGCTCTGACTCTAAAGCGATTGCTCAGGTTGGTACCATCTCCGCTAACTCCGACGAAACCGTAGGTAAACTGATCGCTGAAGCGATGGACAAAGTCGGTAAAGAAGGCGTTATCACCGTTGAAGACGGTACCGGTCTGCAGGATGAACTGGATGTGGTTGAAGGTATGCAGTTTGACCGTGGCTACCTGTCTCCTTACTTCATCAACAAGCCGGAAACTGGCGCAGTAGAACTGGAAAGCCCGTTCATCCTGCTGGCTGACAAGAAAATCTCCAACATCCGCGAAATGCTGCCGGTTCTGGAAGCCGTTGCAAAAGCAGGTAAACCGCTGCTGATCATCGCTGAAGATGTTGAAGGCGAAGCGCTGGCAACTCTGGTTGTTAACACCATGCGTGGCATCGTGAAAGTTGCTGCGGTTAAAGCTCCGGGCTTCGGCGATCGTCGTAAAGCTATGCTGCAGGATATCGCAACCCTGACTGGCGGTACCGTGATCTCTGAAGAGATCGGTATGGAGCTGGAAAAAGCAACCCTGGAAGACCTGGGTCAGGCTAAACGTGTTGTGATCAACAAAGACACCACCACTATCATCGATGGCGTGGGTGAAGAAGCTGCAATCCAGGGCCGTGTTGCTCAGATCCGTCAGCAGATTGAAGAAGCAACTTCTGACTACGACCGTGAAAAACTGCAGGAGCGCGTAGCGAAACTGGCAGGCGGCGTTGCAGTTATCAAAGTTGGTGCTGCTACCGAAGTTGAAATGAAAGAGAAAAAAGCACGCGTTGAAGACGCCCTGCACGCGACCCGTGCTGCGGTAGAAGAAGGCGTGGTTGCTGGTGGTGGTGTTGCGCTGATCCGCGTAGCGTCTAAGCTGGCAGACCTGCGTGGTCAGAACGAAGACCAGAACGTGGGTATCAAAGTTGCACTGCGTGCAATGGAAGCTCCGCTGCGTCAGATCGTCCTGAACTGCGGCGAAGAACCGTCTGTTGTTGCTAACACCGTTAAAGGCGGCGACGGCAACTACGGTTACAACGCAGCAACCGAAGAATACGGCAACATGATCGACATGGGTATCCTGGACCCAACCAAAGTAACCCGCTCTGCTCTGCAGTACGCGGCTTCTGTGGCTGGCCTGATGATCACCACCGAGTGCATGGTTACCGACCTGCCGAAAAACGATGCAGCTGACTTAGGCGCTGCTGGCGGTATGGGCGGCATGGGTGGCATGGGCGGCATGATGTAATTGCCCTGCAACTCGCAGAAATAAACAAACCCCCGGGCAGAAATGTCTGGGGGTTTTTCTTTTAGTCATCTTTCTAGTATAAGATTCAGACACGGACGACGCGAGTGGCGTCCAGCTCATTGATTATGGGGAATAACATGCACGTAAAATACTTAGCAGGGATTGTCGGTGCCGCGCTACTGATGGCGGGTTGTAGCTCCAGCAACGAATTGAGTGCTGCCGGTCAGAGTGTACGCATTGTGGACGAGCAGCCAGGCGCAGAGTGCCAGCTGATTGGTACTGCGACAGGTAAGCAAAGTAACTGGCTTTCCGGGCAACATGGTGAAGAAGGCGGTTCTATGCGTGGTGCGGCAAACGATCTGCGCAACCAGGCAGCGGCAATGGGTGGTAACGTGATTTATGGTATCAGCAGCCCGTCGCAGGGAATGTTGTCCAGTTTTGTCCCGACGGATAGCCAGATTATCGGCCAGGTATATAAGTGCCCGAATTGATGTGATTCAGAGGCTGGATGACTCCAGCCTCGCATTAGCAAAGATGAGATTATTTCGCTTGTGGTGCACTTTTGCTGATGGACTGAACACGTAAGTGATGTAGCGCGCGTAAGCATTGATCCTGGGTTAGCGGTTGGGCGTTATTTGCTGCTACGGTGCGAACATAGACCTGACATGGTACACCCGCGAGTTTTTTCAGTCGTGGGCTGAAATCAAGCATTCGGCGAGTGATCGCCTCCACTTCTTTACCCGGCGTTGCTTCACGCGTTTTCACCACTGCGCCGCTAAATTGTTCTTTGCCATTTTCATCTTTAAAGCGATAAAGCACTGCCAGATAATGGTTGAACAAGTTATGTTTCCATTCCGGTTGGGAATAGGTGTCATATTCCAGATTGCCATTGTCCTGGCAGTCAACGTCGTATAACGGCAGGAAATCTAACAGTGAGGTAATACGTAATGCCAGTTCACGCATTTCCGCATTATTAATTGCATGAATGATTGCTCGCGCCAGCATTTCAATCTGCAATTCATTGATGACTAACTCACATTTGCTACCGTCATGTAGCGTTAATACGAAGGTAAGATTTTCACCCTGATTATCGGTAAGTTCCAGCGTGTTAACTCGACGATTAATATCGGCATTTTTAAGCTCATCAACCAGAATTTCTGGGATATTTTCTGCCATTTTCTTAATGACTTTATCGCGAGCTTGCTCATACTGAAGGCGTGCTGCAGCATCCAGTTTATGCTTTTGATGCAGACGGCTTTCCAGCGCAATCAGCAGGTCGCGCAGTTCCATGACAGACAGAAAGAACAACGATTCTTTATTGCGAGGCTCTTTAATTTTCAGCGCCAGTGCAATGAAATTATTACTCTTGCGAATAACACCGGTATTAACTCCCTTGATGCTTATGGCCATGTAGGTTCTCCCTAACCATTTCTCAATTAAATAATTAATTTTAATTTATAAGCCAGATAAATGGGCTTGGTAGTAATAGTTGTTAAAATAACATAAATAGCCGTGCTCACTCTATATAAACAGAAAAGAAAGGTTAATTATTGGTGTGATCTATATAAAGAATAAAAATAGCAACGGATATGAATAATTAATGGTTAAGCAATGGGCACCGATTAAACTTTTCTGTTTAATGACAGATCACTGTTCTTGTGTGCGTTGCTCTTGCCGGATGCGGCGTAAACGCCCTATCCGGCCTACAGTTCATTGAAAATTCGTGCAATTTCAATGCGCGATGTAGGCCTGATAGGCGTAGCGCATCAGGCGATTTTAGTGTTTAACTTCCCTGTTTAATCAGTTACTGCTGGCGTAGCTGGAGATCCAGTGGCGTTTTACTGGGTTCGCCGCCAATCTCGCGCGCCAGTTTCGGCACCATATATCCAGATACCAGCGTCAGCAACTCACGCATAATCTGCCGTGCTTCGTCATCACTCACCATAAAATGCGCCGCGCCCTGCACTTTATCGAGCACATGCAGGTAATACGGCATCACGCCCGCATCGAACAACGCATTACTCAGGTTTGCCAGCGTTTGTGCGTTATCGTTCACACCACGTAACAGAACGCTCTGGTTCAGCAAAGTAACGCCTACCTGGCGCAACTTAGCCATAGCCTGGCGGAATGTTTTATCTACCTCATTGGCATGGTTGATGTGATTCACCAGCAAGATTTGCAGCGTAGAATGTGAAAAGCGTTCAACCAGCGCATCTGTGATGCGTGCCGGGATCACAATCGGCAGACGGCTGTGAATCCGCAGACGTTTGATATGCGGGATGGCTTCCAGTTGTGTAAGCAACCAGTCCAGCTCGTGATCTTTCGCCATCAGCGGATCGCCGCCGGAGAAAATCATCTCGTCCAGTTCCGGATGCGCAGCAACATACTCAAGTGCAGTCTGCCAGTTACGCTTGTTGCCCTGATTTTCGGCATACGGGAAATGGCGACGGAAGCAATAGCGGCAATTTACCGCGCAGCCGCCTTTGACCAGCAATAGCGCCCGGTTGTGGTATTTATGCAACAAACCAGGGACTACGCTGTGCTGTTCTTCCAGCGGGTCGGTGGAGAATCCGGGCGCGACGACAAACTCATCTTGCGAGGTAAGTACCTGACGCAAAAGTGGATCGTCCGGATTGCCTTTCTCCATGCGATCGATAAATGAGCGGGGCACACGCAGGGCAAACAGCTTTTTGGCGCTGCGTCCGGCCAACAGTTTTTCGTCCGCGTCTATATTCAAAAGACGCAGAAGTTCATCAGGATCGGTCACAACATCGGCAAGTTGCGTTAACCAATCTTCTCTGGATGGGGTATTTAGGGTTACAATATGCGCCATTTTGTGGCTTAGCTACCAATTAACAAATTTCAGAGGGCCTTATGGCAACGTACTATAGCAACGATTTTCGTGCTGGTCTTAAAATCATGTTAGACGGCGAACCTTACGCGGTTGAAGCGAGTGAATTCGTAAAACCGGGTAAAGGCCAGGCATTTGCTCGCGTTAAACTGCGTCGTCTGCTGACCGGTACTCGCGTAGAAAAAACCTTCAAATCTACTGATTCCGCTGAAGGCGCTGATGTTGTCGATATGAACCTGACTTACCTGTACAACGACGGTGAGTTCTGGCACTTCATGAACAACGAAACTTTCGAGCAGCTGTCTGCTGATGCAAAAGCAATTGGCGACAACGCCAAATGGTTGCTGGATCAGGCAGAGTGTATCGTAACTCTGTGGAATGGTCAGCCGATCTCCGTTACTCCGCCGAACTTCGTTGAACTGGAAATCGTGGATACCGATCCGGGCCTGAAAGGGGATACCGCAGGTACTGGCGGCAAACCGGCTACCCTGTCTACTGGCGCTGTGGTTAAAGTTCCGCTGTTCGTACAGATCGGAGAAGTCATCAAAGTGGATACCCGCTCTGGTGAATATGTCTCTCGCGTGAAGTAATGCGGTTTTGGTGCGGCCTGTTGGCTGCACCATCACTTATTCCGGTCAGAGATGATGAAACGCCTTATCGTTCTTGTTTTGCTTGCCAGCACGCTGCTCACGGGCTGTAATACCGCTCGCGGTTTCGGCGAAGATATCAAACATCTCGGCAACTCCATCTCCCGCGCTGCCAGCTAATTTTTCTTCTCTTCCGAAAAATCATCAGATTTCCATCATTTTTGGCGATGTTGTCTATTATTAATTTGCTATAGGCAAACATAAATAACATTACCTAAAAGGAAGACGTTATGGTGAAGAAGACAATTGCAGCGATCTTTTCTGTTCTGGTGCTTTCAACAGTATTAACTGCCTGCAACACCACGCGTGGCGTTGGTGAAGACATTTCTGATGGCGGTAACGCGATTTCTGGCGCAGCAACGAAAGCGCAGCAATAAGCAATAACGGTACGACAGCTGTGTCGTGCCGTTTGTTTTTTCTGCGATAGTCACTAAGGTAATAGTTGAAATTCCCCTGCCACCTGGCAAAATACCCGTTCAACCATCAGCTTTGCAGGACGACCTGCAAACGCCTCTTTTCACCGGGGACGGCCCCAATTCTCCGGAGCCTGATATGTCCTGGATTATCTTAGTTATTGCTGGCCTGCTGGAAGTGGTATGGGCCGTTGGCCTGAAATATACCCACGGCTTTAGTCGTTTGACGCCAAGTGTTATTACCGTGACGGCGATGATTGTCAGTATGGCGCTACTTGCCTGGGCGATGAAATCGCTACCGGTAGGGACGGCTTATGCCGTGTGGACGGGTATTGGCGCAGTCGGCGCGGCCATCACCGGCATTGTGCTGCTCGGTGAGTCCGCTAATCCGATGCGCCTGGCGAGTCTGGCGTTAATCGTATTGGGGATTATTGGTCTGAAACTCAGCACTCATTAACTACCGGGCTGCTGTACCCAAATAAACTTACTGACATCAAACCCTTCCCGGGTCGCGACTGCCAGCATCTCCTGTTTCACTTCGTCAGAAATGGTTGGCGTGCGGGAGAGTATCCACAGGTAGTCGCGGTCCGGACCGCAAACCAGCGCATGGCGGTATTCCCGATCGAGTGCAATAACGTTATAACCGCCATAGAAAGGACCAAAGAATGACACTTTCAGCGCAGCGCGGGTAGGCGCGCCGGTAAAGTACGCTTTCCCTTCACTCTGCTGCCACATTTCTCTGTCAGGGTTATAGCCTTTATTAATGACATTCAGGCCGCCGTCATCCCGTAGGCTGTATGTTGCGGTGACTTTTTCCAGTCCACGTTCAAAGCGGTGATCAAAACGGGCAATCTCATACCAGGTACCGAGATAACGTTTGGCGTCGAAATTATTCACTACTGTCACGCCACGCGGCGGCGTAGGAGAACTGCAGGCAACGACCAGAAATGCAGCTGTCGCTGCGGCAACGAGAGGGAGTAGGCGCATAAATGTTTCCTTACTGGTTTTTTTCTAAGTGTAGATGACAGCAAGGAAAAGCGGAGTAAAGGTCCGAAAATTCGGACCCGATGAAATTTTACTGTAGAGCGTTGAGAATCTGCCAGGCGGCGGTAACTCTCGCTGGATTGGGATAATTTTTGTTAGCCAGCATCACGATACCCAGCTCTTTTTCTGGAATAAACGCGACATAGCTACCAAATCCGCCGGTCGCCCCCGTTTTATGTACCCATGATGCGCGTACTGCAGGAGTTGGGGGTGTAATCGCTTTTACGGGGCGTGCTGCCAGTGCAATTTTATTATCACTGCCGTTTATGATGGTGTCAGGATTTACCGGCCAGTCCAGCATTTCCCAGCCCAGGCCCTGATACATATCGCCGGTTTGCCAGTAGCGAGATTGTGCCAGTTGTATCCCTTGTTGAAGTGTTTTCTCATTGATATCACGGGGGGTTAAATTGCTTTGCACCCAGCGGGCCATATCTTCAATGGTCGACTTCACACCATAAGCTTCAGCGTCTAATGCCCCTGGCGAAACATGCACTGCCTTACCTTCGCGATATCCCCAGGCGTAATGCTTTTCTTCTGCGGGCGGCACATTAATCCACGTATGGTTGAGTTTGAGTGGCTGGAAAACACGAGTTTGCATCGCCTGTTCAAAGCTCAAATCGGATGGTTTCACAGCCAGTGCACCGAACAAACCAATACTGGCGTTGGCATACAGACGTTGTGTTCCTGGAGCCCATGCAGGCTGCCAGTTTTGATAGAAGCGCAGCAAGTCGCTTGAGGATTTAACGTCATCCGGCACCTGTAATGGCAGGCCGCCAGCGGTGTAGGTCGCAAGATGTAATAGTGTGATCCCATTCCACTGTTTAGTGGTAAGTTCAGGCCAGTATTTTGTTGCGGGATCGCTTAGGTTGATTTCCCCTCGCGCAATAGCGTCGCCACCAAGCACGCCCGTAAATGTTTTGCTGACCGAGCCTAACTCAAACAGCGTTTGCTGCGTGACGGGCTGCTTTTTATCTACGTCCGCATAGCCCCAGGTAAAGTAATAAGGTTTGCCCTGATAAATCACCGCCACCGCCATACCGGGGATCTTTTGTTGCTCTATAAGCGGGGTAATTGTGCGATGCACAATCTCGTTGAGCTGTTGCGGGGCGGAAAGTGCGGAGCAAGAGGCGGTAATTAATAAGGCGCAGAGCGTCGTTTTGAACATAGCGTCTGGTTTCCATACAAAACGGCCCGCCATAGGCGGGCCGGATTTACATTGGCGATGCGTTAGATTGTAACGACACCAATCAGCGTGACAACTGTCAGGATAGCAGCCAGACCGTAGAAAACCCATTTGCCTGCAGGCACGTGGATTTTCAGATCGTGCATCGCGTGGTGCATACGGTGTAAACCACACCACAGTGGCAGAACGATCATCAGGAACAGGAATACGCGACCAATGAAGCTTTGCGCGAACGCCAGAACGCGCTCGTAGCTCAGCGCATCACCCGGAAACAGCCCCAGCGGCAGCAGAATACCCACCAGCAGGATCATCACCGGCGCAATAATTGCGCTCCACATACCACCGGCCCCGAAGAGGCCCCAGAATACCGGTTCGTCAGAACGCTTTGGATTTGGATTAATCATCTCAGGCTCCTTACCAGTACAGGGCAACAAACAGGATTACGATGGTGGCAACCACGGTTACCGCCCAGAGACTTTTGATAATTGGCTCTGGTCCCATTTTTTCGTCTTTTACAATGATATTGGCCGCTTTCGGTGCCAGCTCAAACCAGGTTTTGGTGTGCAGCAGAGCTGCTGCCAGAGTGATCAGGTTAATGATCACGATAACCGGGTTTTGTAAAAAGTCGACGAATCCCGCCCAGGCTTCCGGGCCATTTTTCAAGGCAAACAGCCCGAAAATCAGTTCAATGCTGAACCACACAGCCGGAACTGCCGTGCCTTCGCGCAGCATGTAAAAGCGATAAAACGGCAATTTTTTCCACCAGGTGGACGTCATTGGCCGTACATACGGTTTACGTTTAGTCGTCATGTTGCACTCCTTAGCGTGGTTTCAGGGTCGCGATAAGAAAGTCTTTCGAACTTTCTACTTTGCCCTGCTGAATGGCCGCAGCCGGATCGACGTGTTTAGGGCAGACTTCGGAGCAGTAGCCCACGAAAGTACAGCTCCATACGCCATTCTGGCTGTTCAACTGCGCCATACGCTCCTTCTTACCGTGGTCGCGGCTATCTTCGTTATAACGATGCGCCAGCGTAATGGCAGCCGGACCGATGAACTCGGGGTTCAGGCCAAACTGCGGGCACGCGGCGTAGCACAGACCACAGTTGATGCAACCGGAGAACTGGTGATACTTCGCCATCTGCGCCGGGGTCTGGATGTTAGTACCCTGATCCGCGGTGCGGGAGTTGCCGATGATGTACGGTTTGATCGCTTCCAGACTTTCGATAAAGTGAGTCATATCGACCACCAGATCGCGTTCAATCGGGAAGTTAGCTAACGCTTCAACCTTCATACCGTCGGTGTAGTCACGCAGGAAGGTTTTGCATGCCAGTTTTGGCACGTTGTTAACCATCATGCCGCAGGAACCACAAATCGCCATACGGCAGGACCAGCGGTAGCTCAGGTCCGGTGCCAGGTTGTCTTTGATGTAGCCCAGCGCATCCAGTAATGAGGTAGTTGCGTCATAAGGCACTTCATAGAATGCGCTATGCGGTGCGGTATCGACTTCCGGGTTATAGCGCACCACCTCAATTTTCAGGTTTTTCATCTCAGCCATTCGCCTTCTCCTTCTTATTGGCTGCTTCCGCCTTATCGGCTGCATCCGCTTCGCCACCGTAAACACGTTTAGCTGGCGGCAGCGTAGTAATCTTCACGTCGCTGTACTCCAGGCGAGTAGTGCCATCAGCATCGCGGAAGGCGAGGGTGTGTTTGAGGAAGTTGACATCGTCACGCTCGGTGCAACCTTCGTCCAGACGCTGGTGCGCGCCGCGGGACTCTTTACGTGCCATTGCGGAGTGCGCCATACATTCAGCAACGTTCAGACCGTGACCCAGTTCAATGGTGTAGAGCAGGTCGGTGTTGAACACGCTGGAGGTGTCGGTGATGCGCACGCGCTTGAAGCGTTCCTGCAGCTCAGCCAGCTTGTCGATGGTTTTCTGCATCAGTTCCGGCGTACGGTAGATACCGCAACCTTCTTCCATAGCCAGGCCCATTTCGTCGCGGATCTTCGCCCAGTTTTCGCCGCCATCCTGGTTAACCAGATCTTTCAGACGTTGTTCAACGCTAGCAGCCTGCGCTTCAATTGCCGCTTCGTTGCCATTACCGGCAGTTGCTGCACGTTCTGTCGCTTGTTCACCGGCCAGACGACCGAAGACCACCAGTTCCGCCAGGGAGTTGGAGCCCAGACGGTTTGCGCCGTGCAGACCAACAGAGGAACATTCACCCACGGCGAACAGACCTTTAATGCGGGTTTCACAGTTCTGATCGGTTTCGATACCGCCCATGGTGTAGTGTGCGGTCGGACGTACCGGAATCGGTTCTTTAACCGGATCGACGCCAACGTACGCTTTCGCCAGTTCGCAGATGAACGGCAGACGTTCATGCAGTTTTTTCTCGCCGAGGTGACGCAGGTCGAGATAAACCACATCGCCACGCGGTGTGGAGATGGTGTTGCCTTTACGCCATTCGTGCCAGAAGGCCTGAGAAACTTTGTCGCGTGGACCCAGTTCCATATATTTGTTTTTCGGCTCGCCCAGCGGAGTTTCCGGGCCCATGCCGTAATCTTGCAGATAACGGTAGCCATTTTTGTTGACCAGAATACCGCCTTCACCGCGGCAGCCTTCGGTCATCAAGATACCGGAACCTGGCAGACCGGTTGGGTGATACTGAACGAATTCCATGTCACGCAGCGGAACGCCGTGGCTTAGCGCCATACCCATACCGTCACCGGTAACGATACCGCCGTTGGTGTTGTAACGATAAACGCGACCCGCACCGCCGGTAGCCATAACGACCGCGTTAGCGCGGATCTGCACCAGCGTGCCTTCCATCATGTTCATTGCTACCAGGCCGCGAACATGACCATCATCAACCAGAATATCCAGTACGAAGTGCTCGTCAAAACGCTGGATCTGCGGGAATTGCAGAGAGGTCTGGAACAGCGTGTGCAGCATATGGAAGCCGGTCTTATCGGCGGCGAACCAGGTACGCTCGATTTTCATGCCGCCGAAGCGACGTACGTTGACGCTACCATCCGGGCGACGGCTCCATGGGCATCCCCACAGTTCCAGTTGGGTCATTTCGGTTGGGCAGTGGTGGACGAAATAATCCACGACATCCTGCTCACACAACCAGTCGCCACCCGCTACTGTATCGTGAAAGTGATATTCGAAGCTGTCATGATCCTGCGCGACAGCGGCGGAGCCCCCTTCTGCAGCAACGGTATGGCTACGCATAGGGTATACTTTTGAGATTAGTGCGATTTTTGCATTTGGATTTGCCTGCGCGGCAGCAATTGCAGCACGTAATCCCGCGCCACCGGCGCCTACAATGGCAAGATCGGCTTGAAAGGTTTGCACGACATTCCTCCAGATTGTTTTTATCCCACAGCCCCGTACTTCAGGGTAAGTGCCTGAAAGTTACGGTCTGCGAACGCTATTCCACTGCTCCTTTATAGGTACAACAGTATAGTCTGATGGATAAGTCTGAAATTTGACGAGATCGATTTTTTTAGTGCGCAAGAGGGCTAAATTATCACTGAAGATGATTAATTTAATTACTAAACCATCAGATCGTGCTTTTTTTAGTCACCGCCCACCGTTGATTGATACCTGCGTAAAATTTGTCTCGCCGCCGCGTTGCGAGTAGACTTCGTGCCCTTGTCAAAAAATGGAGATTTAACTATGAGCGAAACGGCATCCTGGCAGCCGAGCGCATCCATTCCTAACTTATTAAAACGCGCGGCGATTATGGCGGAGATCCGTCGTTTCTTTGCCGATCGTGGAGTGCTGGAGGTGGAGACGCCTTGTATGAGCCAGGCGACGGTAACCGATATTCATTTGGTCCCGTTTGAGACGCGTTTCGTTGGCCCCGGGCATTCGCAGGGGATGAATCTCTGGTTAATGACCAGCCCGGAATACCATATGAAACGCCTGCTGGTTGCCGGTTGTGGGCCGGTTTTCCAGCTGTGTCGCAGCTTCCGTAATGAAGAGATGGGGCGTTATCACAACCCTGAATTCACTATGCTGGAGTGGTATCGACCGCACTATGATATGTACCGGTTGATGAACGAGGTGGACGATCTCTTGCAACAGGTGCTGGACTGCCCGGCAGCAGAAAGTCTTTCTTATCAACAAGCTTTCTTGCGTTATCTGGAAATTGACCCGCTCTCTGCCGACAAAACGCAACTGCGGGAAGTGGCAGCGAAACTGGATTTGAGCAACGTTGCCGATACCGAAGAAGACCGCGACACGCTGCTACAACTGCTGTTTACCTTTGGCGTAGAGCCAAATATTGGCAAAGAAAAACCGACCTTTGTGTACCACTTTCCGGCCAGCCAGGCATCACTGGCGCAAATCAGTACCGAAGATCATCGGGTCGCTGAACGCTTTGAGGTTTATTATAAAGGTATTGAGCTGGCGAATGGTTTCCATGAATTGACGGATGCCCGTGAGCAGCAACAACGTTTTGAACAAGATAACCGTAAGCGCGCGGCGCGCGGTTTGCCGCAGCACCCCATTGACCAGAATCTTATTGAAGCCTTGAAAGTCGGTATGCCTGACTGTTCCGGCGTGGCATTAGGCGTTGATCGTCTGGTGATGTTGGCGCTGGGCGCGGAGACACTGGCTGAAGTCATCGCCTTTAGCGTTGACCGGGCATAATTCTGAAAAATTACTGAATTAACAGCGAAGAATGGCGTGATAAGCGCCATTCTGTAGCATATGTTTTCATTTTTCCGCTAAAGGCCACAATTTAAGACTGGATATTTGATATCATCCAGGTATCAATTCTGTATTGGTTTTTACGCTGCCCGCTCAATGTTGGGCGGTGCAGTTCAGTGGGCGCGTTTTATACACGCGCTGAAATGAAGGATGGTTTCATGCCTCACACGATAAAAAAGATGAGTCTGATAGGACTCATATTGATGATCTTTACTTCCGTATTTGGATTTGCCAATAGCCCATCGGCTTATTACTTAATGGGTTATAGTGCGATTCCCTTTTATATATTTTCTGCATTGTTATTCTTTATTCCATTCGCCTTAATGATGGCTGAAATGGGCGCTGCGTATCGCAAAGAAGAAGGCGGTATCTATTCCTGGATGAATAATAGTGTCGGACCACGTTTTGCCTTCATTGGTACGTTTATGTGGTTTTCCTCTTATATCATCTGGATGGTGAGCACCTCCGCGAAAGTTTGGGTACCGTTCTCAACATTTCTCTACGGTAGCGATATGACCCAGCACTGGCGTATTGCCGGACTGGAGCCTACGCAGGTAGTTGGTCTGCTGGCAGTGGCATGGATGATTCTGGTCACCGTCGTTGCTTCAAAAGGGATTAATAAAATTGCCCGTATTACTGCGGTGGGCGGTATTGCAGTAATGTGTCTTAATTTAGTATTGCTGTTAGTAAGCATTGCTATTTTGTTATTAAACGGTGGGCATTTCGCGCAGGATATTAATTTCCTGACATCACCGAATCCAGGTTATCAGTCCGGTCTGGCAATGCTATCGTTTGTGGTATTTGCCATTTTTGCCTATGGCGGAATTGAAGCGGTGGGTGGTCTGGTCGATAAAACGGAAAATCCAGAAAAGAACTTTGCCAAAGGTATTGTTTTTGCCGCTATTGTTATTTCAATCGGTTATTCGCTGGCAATATTTTTATGGGGCGTCAGCACAAACTGGCAGCAGGTATTAAGTAATGGTTCCGTTAACCTCGGCAATATTACCTATGTGCTGATGAAGAGCCTCGGGGTGACGCTGGGTAACGCACTGCATTTGTCACCTGAAGCGTCATTGTCACTGGGTGTATGGTTTGCACGTATTACTGGGCTTTCGATGTTCCTCGCTTACACTGGCGCGTTCTTTACGCTTTGCTATTCACCGTTGAAAGCTATCATCCAGGGGACGCCGAAAGCGTTGTGGCCGGAACCGATGACGCGGCTGAATGCGATGGGCATGCCATCTATCGCGATGTGGATGCAGTGCGGATTGGTTACTATCTTCATCCTGCTGGTTTCGTTTGGTGGTGGCACCGCATCGGCATTCTTTAACAAGCTAACGCTGATGGCGAACGTGTCTATGACGCTTCCTTACCTGTTCCTTGCACTGGCTTTCCCGTTCTTTAAAGCACGTCAGGATCTCGACAGGCCGTTTGTGATTTTCAAAACACATATGTCGGCAATGATTGCGACAGTTGTTGTCGTACTGGTGGTGACATTTGCGAACGTGTTCACCATCATTCAACCTGTGGTTGAAGCCGGAGACTGGGACAGCACATTGTGGATGATTGGCGGCCCTGTCTTCTTCTCGCTGTTAGCGATGGCGATTTACCAGAACTATTGCAGCAGAGTGGCAAAAAATCCGCAGTGGGCGGTGGAATAACCCGATGCCCTATCGTCTGCCTGACGATAGGGCGCAATGACAGGGAATTAGCGGGATTTCGTATGCGCTATAGCGAAATTAAGCGACCGATTATCTCATGAGTGCGCGCATGTTTGTCTTGTGCTGCATCTGGTTTGTTGTGGCGTTCCTCTGGATAACCATTACCTCCGCGCTGGACAAAGAATGGATGATTGATGGACGCGGGATTAACAACGTCTGTGATGTTTTGATGTATCTCGAAGATGACGATACTCGCGATGTCGGTGTGATAATGACGTTACCGCTCTTTTTCCCTTTTCTCTGGTTCGCTTTGTGGCGAAAAAAACGCGGCTGGTTTATGTACGCCACCGCGCTGGCTATTTTCGGCTACTGGTTGTGGCAGTTTTTTCTGCGCTATCAGTTTTGCTTGTGAGCCGGATGGGTTCATCCGGCCACAAAGACCTTACAAACTTCCCGCCTGACGACCTTTGCCCGCAGAAGTTAATGTTCTCCCCGTTTGTTTACCGTTGAGGCTTTCCAGACGCATCTGGAAGGGCGGGAATGGCATATCGATACCGTGGGCATGGAATCCTGCCAGAATCAGCTGGTGAATCTCATGGCGTAGTGGCATGCGGTGACCCATCTCAGCGGCGTAAATACGCAGCTCGAAAATCTGAATCCCCTGTTGTAGATCCACCAGGAAGACTTCCGGTGCTGGGTTATCGATCACCAGCGAGCAGCGACGCGCTGCGGTGAGCAGGATTTCCGTCACTTCTTCACTGTTGGCATCGGCAGGGGCCGGAATCGTCAACACCACGCGCGTGACCGAGTCAGAGAGCGACCAGTTGATAAACTGCTCGGTAATAAACGCCTTGTTCGGCACGATAATTTCTTTGCGGTCCCAGTCGCTGATGGTGGTGGCGCGGGTGTTAATTTTCGTCACACTACCGGTGAGATCGCGGATCGTCACCGTATCGCCAATGCGAATCGGTTTTTCGAACAGGATGATCAGGCCAGAGATAAAGTTGGCGAAAATTTCCTGCAAACCAAAGCCCAGACCAACACCGAGCGCGGCGACCAGCCACTGTAATTTCGACCACTCAATACCAATCATCGAGAAACCGACCAGCCCGCCAATCAGCATCAATAGATATTTGGTGATGGTGGTGATGGCGTAGCCGGTACCCGGCGTTAAATCGAGGTGCTGTAAAATCGCCAGTTCCAGCAGCGCGGGCAGGTTGCGCACCAGCTGCGTGGTGATGATAAACACCAGAATGGCAATTAGCACCGCACCGAGGGTAATCGGCTCCAGGCTTTCTACGCCCTGTACCGTGGAAGTGACATCCCACAGCGAAATATTTTCGAGGAAGCCGAAAGCGGAATGGATTTCTGACCACAGCACAATGACCGAAAGCAGGGCGATCAACATCAAAATTGAGCGCACCAGCCGCAAGGATTGTGCACTGATGGCATCGAGATCGACTTCACTTTCATCGACTTCAATTGCCCCTTCCGGGCTACTGTGATGATGCGCTTCCTCTTCGCCACGCGCACGCTGCGCTAACATCTCTGCCCGGCGATGCTTCGCCCGGTCAAACGCCAGCCTGCGGCGTTGGATCAGCATCCAGCGGCGGATAACGTGATAAACCACCAGTAGCAGGAACCAGATGGCAACCGAGGTTTCAAGCCTCGCTAACAGCGCCTGCGCCGTTGCCAGATAACCCACCGCCGACGCCAGAATGGCAACCAACGGCGCGCCAATCATCATGTTCCACAGCATATGGTTGATAATGTTGTCGCCGCTGCCTTCTTTGTTGAGATACAACGGAATGCCGGCCTTTTTCAGGCTGAGGGTGACTACCGCCAGTGCACCGCAAATGAGGATAAAACAAAGCCGTCCCAGCGAACCGGAGAATTCACGGTCGTCGAGGTTATCGAACATCATCAGCGCCATAATCAGCGGCACAATAAGCCCGATGCTCATCAGGTAGTAACGCATCCCACGGGAAACCCGTTCGCGTGGCCAGCCGAAATGAGCGATAAACAAGCCGTTCGGACGGGCAAAGGTGGCGCAAATCATCACTACCCACAGCAGCGGTACGGTGGCCGTTACGCCATCACCAATTGCGACCGCCAGCGGATAAGGCCACGCCTCGCGCAAGCCGTAACCCAGCGTCATCCACAGCACCGGTAGCGGCGAGGCGACGAGAATCGACCAGAAAAGGGTGCGCAACGTCAGCCAGAAGTGATCCTGAGTCACTTTGCCGACTTTCGCCGCCGAACGTTCAAGAAAACGGGTGAAATAGCGGCGTGAGTAAATACTGCAACCGACCAGAATCAACGCGCCAAACAGCGGCAAAATCGTCTCTTTGCTGGTCAGCATCATTACGCTGGCTTTGCCCAACTGACTGAAGGTGTCCAGCGAAATGAGACGACGCAGATCCTGAGCGATCTCCAGCGGCCAGGCGATGGTCATCGGGCGCACGTCAGAAGTCCAGAACAGGTAGCGGTGCGTCGCTTCATTCACTTCTTTCAGCGCATCTTCCAGTTGCCCGTTGGAGACTTTCAGCTTGGTCAGCTCCAGCAGTAACGTGTCGCCACCCTGCAACAATGAGTTCAGCAACTCACGCTGAGTGCGCAGCTGTGCTTCTAGAATACGGTTTTGCTCGGCGGTCAGCGGCTGACCGTCTGCCTGATGGATTTGCCGTAGCAGCGGCTGTTTATTGAGCAGATCCTCATAACGTAACCGTTGCACACGCAACTGCGCCATTTCGGTATCAAGCTGTTGTGGTTTTGGCATTTCCGGCAGCCGTGCCACCTGCGCCCGCAACGCTTCACCGAGTAGGTTGGACGATCCCAGCCATTGTGATTGTTCACGCAGCGTATTCAACGCCTGCCGGACCTGTAACGTCTGGCTGGCAGCCTGACGCTGTTGCGAGGCAACGAGATCCATCCGCTGCGCCTGTTGATTCAACGCCGCCGACAGCTCGCGGTTAATTTTGAATTGCGCGACGATATCTTTCGGCAAATCGGCACTGTTTTCCGCCAGAAGTTCGGTGCTTTCCAGCGCCCGCTCCGCCTCAAGCTGACGTTGGCTGTTCAACTGATTACGCAAGGCCTGCAAATATGCATCCAGCTGCTGGCTCTCTTTTTCCGCCAGCTCTGAGCGTAAACGCGCTAATTCCTGGCGGTTATTGGCAGACAGCTGCGCCAATTCCAGTTCATCAACGAGCGCCTTCAGTCGTGCAGAGTCAGATTGCAACGCGAAATTTTGTGCCTGATTAAGCGGGGTATTGCCGGTAAGTGTTCCCAGCCGCCGCTCGATTTCATTCAACTGACGGCGAGCGTCGGTTTGCTGTTGCGGTAATTGATTCAGCGAATCGGCAATCTCGCGGGCGCGCTCTTGCTCTTGCTGGGCCTGACGGCTCTTATCCAGTAACTGACTGCTGACCTGGAGAATTTCCTGATTCAGCGCGTCGGTAGACATTCCCGGCGATACGCTGCGCGGCTCGTCACGCATGTTGTTTAATTGCGCGCGCAGAGTAGCGGAGAGTTTCGGGTAATTATCAATGACTTCTTGATATTGCTTGATGCGCTCAAGGGAACCTTTTCTTTCCTCAAGCGCATTTAAGGCGGACTGGAGTGCCTCTACGACTTCCGGCTGAGCGGGTTTCGCCGCTTTTGCCTGCTCCAGTTCCTGGGTGATTTGTTTACTATCGGGGGCCGTCGCGGCGTACGCCCCCCAACTGAGGCACCAGGCCATCAGAAAAGTGATAATCAGGCGCACGTCAGCGTTTCCTTTGATGGATTAGACTTGGTCTTTTTTGTCGTCAACCAATGGGCTGGCGTCGTGTTCTGCCTCGATCTCTTCGGCAGGAAGCGGGGCAGGTTCTGCGTCTGGCGCAACAAAGGTTTCGGTAGATACTGCCATCGGCTGGCCAATTTTCGTGACAGACAGGCTCTCCAGTTGCTCAACCAGATTAACTTTACCCGGTGCAAACAGGTTGATAACGGTAGAGCCGAGTTTAAAGCGCCCCATTTCCTGGCCTTTCAGCAGCGCCACAGAACCGTCGTTTTCTCCGGCAGGCCAGGTCCAACGCTTGATGATGCCTTCGCGCGGCGGCGTAATGGTGCCCGCCCAGACAGTTTCAATGCTGCCAACAATCGTCGCCCCGACCAGAATCTGCGCCATCGGGCCAAATTCGGTATCGAACAGGCAGATCACGCGTTCGTTACGGGCAAACAGATTCGGCACGTTCTGAGCGGTGAGATGGTTAACGGAGAAGAGATCGCCCGGCACATAGATCATCTCACGCAGAATACCGTTGCACGGCATGTGTACGCGGTGGTAGTCACGCGGGGAGAGGTAAGTGGTCACAAACGTACCGTTACGGAAAAGATCCGCCATCAGATAGTTCCCTGCCAGCAGAGCTTCGAGGCTGTAGTTGTGGCCTTTAGCTTGCAGGATTTTATCTTCTTCGATTTTACCTAACTGGCTGATAACGCCATCGGCAGGCATGACCAGTACATTAGGATCGGTATCGATTGGGCGTACTTCGTCACGCAGCGGACGGACAAAGAATTCGTTAAAGGTGCGGTAGCTGGCGGTGTCCGGCTTTTGCGCCTCTTTCATATCGACCTTGTAGTATTTAACGAACAGATCGATAACCAGTTTTGTCAGCCATCCTGCCCGCTTGCTTGCGCCCCAACCCGCCAGGCGAGTAAGCCATAGTTTCGGCAGAATGTACTGTAGCGAAAGTTTAAATGAATTTAACAAGGTAGCCTCCAGGCCATTGTTTTGTCGTTCCTGATCCGGCGTACATGCCGGATCCTGAAAAAAAGGGGACGATTCTAACGACGGTTAGCTTAATTGTCAGTCATCCGTATCAGAAAAGTTTTTACGCGTTTTTACCTGCGCCATGCTTTCCAGAATACGGTGATAGTTTTCGAAACGGGTTTCCGCGATTTTCCCTTCGTCAACGGCTTCACGGATAGCGCAGCCCGGATCGGTATCGTGTTTGCAATCGCGGTATTTGCACAGACCTAAATAGTCATGGAATTCGACAAAGCCCTGAGTGATTTGTTCCGGCTCCAGGTGCCAAAGGCCGAACTCGCGCACACCAGGGGAGTCAATCACATCACCGCCGTGCGGGAAGTGATACAGCCGCGCGGCAGTCGTGGTGTGCTGACCAAGCCCCGAGTTATCCGAGACGTCGTTGGTCAGGATCTCTTTTTGCAGCCCCAGCAACGCGTTCAGCAGGCTGGATTTGCCGACGCCAGACTGCCCGGCAAAAATACTGATGCGCCCGGTCAACGCCTCTTCCAGCGGTTTCAGTCCATCCTGAGTATGACTGGAAACCATCAATACGCGATAACCGATATTGCGGTAGATATCCATCTGCTCGTTGACGAATTCCATGCCTTCGTCGTCCAGCAGGTCTATCTTGTTGAGCACAATAATCGGCTCAATCTGCAAGGTTTCGCAGGCCACCAGGTAACGGTCGATAATATTGAGCGACAGCTCCGGCAAAATGGCGGAGACAATGACAATCTGGTCGATGTTGGCAGCAATGGGTTTCACACCGTCGTAGAAATCCGGGCGCGTCAACACTGAGGTGCGCTCATGCACCGCTTCCACGATCCCTTTGACATTTACGCCTTCCGCCGCCGGTTTTCCCGGACGCCAGACTACGCGGTCGCCGGTCACCAGCGAACGGATGGTACGGCGAATATTGCAGCGGTGAACGTCGCCATCGGCAGATTCCACATCAGCGTGCATACCAAAGCGGCTGATGACGATACCTTCATCAGGCTCGCCAAACAGATTGTCGTCGTAGTCGGGCTTCTCCTTAGACGTTTTAAGACGACGCTGGTGATTGGCGTTCACGCGGCGCTGCTGGCCTTTGGAGAGTTTATTTTTACTCAATCGTACTGACTCCTGGTCGCCCCTGATGGGCAAAACATCTATGATACACGCAATTGTGGATCAATATAGTCACTGTGAATGGGTGGAAAATAGCATGAGTGCCAATGAAAACAACCTGATTTGGATCGATCTTGAGATGACCGGTCTGGATCCCGAGCGCGATCGCATTATTGAGATTGCCACGCTGGTGACCGACGCCAACCTGAATATTCTGGCAGAAGGGCCGACCATTGCAGTACACCAGTCCGATGAACAGCTGGCGATGATGGATGACTGGAATGTCCGTACTCATACCGCCAGCGGGCTGGTGGATCGCGTGAAAGCGAGCACGATGGGCGATCGGGAAGCGGAACTGGCGACGCTCGAATTTTTAAAACAGTGGGTGCCTGCGGGTAAATCGCCGATCTGTGGTAACAGCATCGGCCAGGACCGTCGCTTCCTGTTTAAATACATGCCGGAGCTGGAAGCCTACTTCCACTACCGCTATCTGGATGTCAGCACACTGAAAGAGCTGGCGCGCCGCTGGAAGCCGGAAATTCTTGATGGTTTTACCAAGCAGGGGACGCATCAGGCGATGGATGATATCCGTGAGTCGGTGGCAGAACTGGCTTACTACCGCGAGCATTTTATCAAGCTGTAAAATTTTTCCTGGTCACGTAAGCGCCGGAATCCACTTGCGGCGGCGTGATTTTGACGCTAAATTGAACGTCTTGCTGATAATTTCAGCACTTGAGATAAAAACTCAAAAAAAAATTTTTAGGGGGGTTGCAGAGGAAAAGATTTCTCGTATAATGCGCCTCCCGTAACGACGCAGAAATGCGAAAATTACGAAAGCAAAATTAAGTAGTACGCGGGAATAGCTCAGTTGGTAGAGCACGACCTTGCCAAGGTCGGGGTCGCGAGTTCGAGTCTCGTTTCCCGCTCCAAAATTTGAAAAGTGCTGCAAAGCACAGACCACCCAATCGC
Source organism: Escherichia sp. MOD1-EC4550 (assembly GCF_963876935.1). Classification (NCBI taxonomy): domain Bacteria; kingdom Pseudomonadati; phylum Pseudomonadota; class Gammaproteobacteria; order Enterobacterales; family Enterobacteriaceae; genus Escherichia; species Escherichia sp. MOD1-EC4550. Next base: position 147,533 of record NZ_CAWNSE010000016.1, on the reverse strand, counting down.
AGTATTTCGAATTGCGACAAGGCGGCAACTGAACGAATTCTTGGGAGCTTACAAAAGTAAGTGACTAAGGTGAGTGAAGGCAGCCAAGGCAGTAGCGGTTCGAAAGACGAAGATTAAGCGGGAATAGCTCAGTTGGTAGAGCACGACCTTGCCAAGGTCGGGGTCGCGAGTTCGAGTCTCGTTTCCCGCTCCAAAATTTGAAAGTGCTGCAAAGCACAGACCACCCAAGCGGGAATAGCTCAGTTGGTAGAGCACGACCTTGCCAAGGTCGGGGTCGCGAGTTCGAGTCTCGTTTCCCGCTCCAAATTCTTCTCTCAATAAAATATCCACAGCGACGCGATGCGTTATTGCTGGTTTTTGTTGTCTCTGACAAACTCTTGTAAACAGAGTTATCCACAGCCTCATGTCGTAATCTTAATTTCAAAGAAACTTCGCACGGTGAATAGTATTTTTTTAACTTATTGATATATAGGTTGAAAATTAAGATCTCGTTTTGTCGAGTCAATCACTTGACGATTTTATTCGCCTTGAATTGCAATGCGTTTTTATTTTTATTCACAAGCTGTGGATGAATCAGGCGTCACGCGGTAACCCTTTTTCAATCACCCGAACCAGACGCTGTTTTTTCGGTAGTTGTACCTCTACGACGCACGCATTTCGCCTCTCGATTTGCTGCGCAATCGCCCACGCTATGTGCTCATCAAGAAGTGGGTGCTCACCTTTACGACTTTCCAGCGCTGTCAAAATCGTTTTATCCCAGGGGGCATTGCCTAATGCCACGGCGATATTACGCAGCCAACGCAGGTGACCTATACGGCGAATCGCCGAACCTTCCGTGACTTTTAAAAACTTCTCTTCACTCCAGGCGAATAACTCAATGAGTTCCGGTGCGTGTAGTGGTTTGCGCGGGCTGAAATCGTCTTCTTTAGTGAGTTGCGAATAGCGATTCCACGGGCAGATAAGCTGGCAGTCATCGCAACCGTAAATACGGTTTCCCATCAATGGACGCAGCTCTTCCGGGATCGCCCCTTCCAGTTCAATGGTGAGATAAGAGATACAGCGGCGAGCATCGACGGTATATGGCTCGACGATGGCGCCGGTCGGGCAAATCGTCATACAGGCCACGCATTTACCGCATCCTTCCTCGACCGGTTGATCCACGGGCAGCGGAATATCGACCAGTAATTCACCTAAAAAGAAGAACGAACCGGCCTCGCGATTGAGGATAAGTGAGTGCTTACCTGTCCAGCCAAGACCTGCTTTTTCAGCTAACGGGCGCTCGAGAATAGGCGCAGAATCGACAAACGGTCTAAAATTCAGCGAAACACAATGTTGCTGAATCATCTCGCCCAGCTTTTTGAGTCGGTTGCGCAGAAGTTTGTGATAGTCACGGCCCAACGCATAACGACTTACATAGCCGAGTTTGGGGTTTTTCAGCGTGCTGGCAAATGCGGCGTCAGCAGGAAGGTAATTCATCCGCACGCTGATGACGCGCAGCGTACCGGGCAATAACTCATGGGGGCGGGCGCGCAGCATACCGTGACGCGCCATCCAGTCCATTTCGCCGTGGTATTGTTTGTCCAGCCATGCTTGCAGTTTGGGCTCGGACGCGCTGAGATCGGTATCGGTAATACCTACCTGCTGAAAGCCCAGTTCCAGCCCCCACTGTTTAATTTTTTGCGCTAACTGATTGAGATCGAGGGGCTCTGACATGACGGACCATACAATGAAGAAAAACCCCGTAAGTATACCACACACCGTCTGGCACGCCGACGATATCCGCCGCGGCGAACGCGAGGCGGCAGATTCGTTGGGGCTCACACTCTATGAGCTGATGCTTCGCGCTGGTGAAGCCGCATTTCAGGTGTGTCGTTCGGCTTATCCTGATGCCTTCCACTGGCTGGTGCTGTGCGGTCATGGCAATAACGGCGGCGATGGTTATGTGATTGCGCGGCTGGCAAAAGCGGTCGGCATTGAGGTCACGCTGCTGGCCCAGGAAAGTGACAAATCGTTACCGGAAGAGGCCGCGCAGGCACGCGATGCATGGTTAAACGCGGGAGGCGAGATCCATGCTTCGAATATTGTCTGGCCCGAGTCAGTAGATCTGATTGTTGATGCGCTGCTCGGTACCGGATTGCAGCACGCGCCCCGCGTATCCATTAGCCAGTTAATCGACCACGCTAATACTCACCCTGCGCCGATTGTGGCGGTTGATATCCCTTCCGGCCTGCTGGCTGAAACTGGCGCTACGCCAGGCGCGGTAATCAACGCCGATCACACCATCACTTTTATTGCGCTGAAACCTGGCTTGCTCACCGGGAAAGCCCGGGATGTTACCGGAAAACTGCATTTTGACTCGCTGGGGCTGGACAGTTGGTTGGCAGGTCAGGAGACGAAAATTCAGCGGTTTTCGGCAGAACAACTTTCTCACTGGCTGAAACCGCGTCGCCCGACTTCGCATAAAGGCGATCACGGGCGGCTGGTGATTATTGGTGGCGATCACGGCACGGCGGGGGCTATTCGTATGACGGGGGAAGCGGCACTGCGTGCTGGTGCTGGTTTAGTCCGAGTACTGACCCGCAGTGAGAACATTGCGCCGCTGCTGACTGCACGACCGGAATTGATGGTGCATGAACTGACTATGGACTCTCTTACCGAAAGCCTGGAATGGGCCGATGTGGTGGTGATTGGTCCCGGTCTGGGCCAGCAAGAGTGGGGGAAAAAAGCCCTGCAAAAAGTTGAGAATTTTCGCAAACCGATGTTGTGGGATGCCGATGCATTGAACCTGCTGGCAATCAATCCCGATAAGCGTCACAATCGCGTGATCACGCCGCATCCTGGCGAGGCCGCACGGTTGTTGGGCTGTTCCGTAGCAGAAATTGAAAGTGACCGCTTACATTGCGCCCAACGTCTGGTACAACGTTATGGCGGCGTAGCGGTGCTGAAAGGTGCCGGAACCGTAGTTGCCGCGCATCCTGACGCTTTAGGCATTATTGATGCCGGAAATGCAGGCATGGCGAGCGGCGGGATGGGTGATGTGCTCTCTGGTATTATTGGCGCATTGCTTGGGCAAAAACTGTCGCCGTATGATGCAGCGTGCGCGGGCTGTGTCGCACACGGTACGGCAGCTGACGTACTGGCGGCGCGTTTTGGAACGCGCGGAATGCTGGCGACCGATCTCTTTTCCACGCTACAGCGTATTGTTAACCCGGAAGTGACTGATAAAAACCATGATGAATCGAGTAATTCCGCTCCCTGATGAGCAGGCAACATTAGATCTGGGCGAGCGGGTAGCGAAAGCCTGCGATGGTGCAACCGTAATCTATCTGTATGGCGATTTAGGCGCAGGTAAAACCACCTTTAGCCGGGGCTTCTTACAGGCTCTGGGTCATCAGGGTAATGTCAAAAGCCCCACTTATACGCTGGTCGAACCCTATACGCTCGACAACTTAATGGTGTATCACTTTGATTTATACCGCCTTGCCGATCCCGAGGAGCTGGAGTTTATGGGGATCCGCGATTATTTTGCTAACGATGCCATCTGCCTGGTGGAGTGGCCACAACAAGGTACAGGTGTTCTTCCTGACCCGGATGTCGAAATACACATTGATTATCAGGCACAAGGCCGTGAGGCGCGCGTGAGCGCGGTTTCCTCTGCGGGTGAATTGTTGCTGGCGCGTTTAGCCGGTTAACCTTTGAAAGGTGGCGGGATGATGTATCGCATCAGAAATTGGTTGGTAGCGACGTTGCTGCTGCTGTGCGCGCAGGCTGGCGCCGCTACGCTCTCTGATATTCAGGTTTCTAACGGTAATCAACAGGCGCGAATAACATTGAGTTTTACTGGCGATCCTGATTACGCGTTTAGCCATCAAAACAAACGCACCGTGGCGCTCGATATCAAACAAACGGGTGTGATTCAGGGGCTACCGTTGTTGTTCAGCGGTAATAATCTGGTGAAGGCGATTCGCTCTGGAACGCCTAAAGATGCACAAACGCTACGGCTGGTGGTCGATCTCACCGAAAACGGTAAAACCGAAGCGGTGAAGCGGCAGAATGGTAACAATTACACTGTCGTCTTTACGATTAACGCTGATGCGCCGCCACCGCCTCCACCGCCGCCAGTGGTTGCGAAGCGCGTTGAAACGCCTGCGGTTGTCGCACCGCGCGTCAGCGAACCGGCGCGTAATCCGTTTAAAACCGAAAGTAACCGCACTACGGGTGTTATCAGCAGTAATACGGTAACGCGTCCGGCAGTGCGCGCGACGGCTAACACAGGCGATAAAATTATCATCGCTATTGATGCCGGACACGGCGGTCAGGATCCTGGCGCTATCGGCCCTGGTGGTACGCGGGAGAAAAATGTCACCATCGCCATCGCGCGTAAATTGCGTACTTTACTCAATGATGATCCGATGTTTAAGGGCGTTTTAACCCGTGACGGGGATTACTTTATCTCGGTAATGGGGCGCAGCGATGTGGCACGTAAGCAAAACGCCAATTTCCTCGTGTCGATTCACGCTGATGCCGCACCGAACCGCAGTGCGACTGGCGCTTCCGTATGGGTGCTCTCTAACCGTCGCGCCAACAGCGAAATGGCCAGCTGGCTGGAGCAGCACGAGAAACAGTCGGAGCTGCTGGGCGGGGCGGGCGATGTGCTGGCGAACAGTCAGTCTGACCCCTATTTAAGCCAGGCGGTGCTGGATTTACAGTTCGGTCATTCCCAGCGGGTAGGGTATGATGTGGCGACCAGTATGATCAGTCAGTTGCAACGCATCGGCGAAATTCATAAACGTCGACCAGAACACGCCAGTCTTGGCGTTCTGCGTTCGCCGGATATCCCATCAGTACTGGTCGAAACCGGTTTTATCAGCAACAACAGCGAAGAACGTTTGCTGGCGAGCGACGATTACCAACAACAGCTGGCAGAAGCCATTTACAAAGGCCTGCGCAATTATTTCCTTGCGCATCCGATGCAATCTGCGCCGCAGGGGGCAACGGCACAAACGGCCAGCACGGTGACGACGCCAGATCGCACGCTGCCAAACTAAGGATGATTGATGCCAATTCAGGTCTTACCGCCACAACTGGCGAACCAGATTGCCGCAGGTGAGGTGGTCGAGCGACCTGCGTCGGTAGTCAAAGAACTGGTGGAAAACAGCCTCGATGCGGGTGCGACGCGTATTGATATTGATATCGAACGCGGTGGGGCGAAACTTATCCGCATTCGTGATAACGGCTGCGGTATCAAAAAAGATGAACTGGCGCTGGCGCTGGCGCGTCATGCTACCAGTAAAATCGCCTCTCTGGACGATCTCGAAGCTATTATCAGCCTGGGGTTCCGCGGTGAGGCGCTGGCGAGTATCAGTTCAGTTTCCCGTCTGACGCTCACTTCGCGCACCGTAGATCAGCAGGAGGCATGGCAAGCGTATGCCGAAGGGCGCGATATGGACGTGACGGTTAAACCGGCGGCGCATCCGGTGGGAACGACGCTGGAAGTGCTGGATCTGTTCTACAATACCCCGGCGCGGCGCAAATTCCTGCGTACCGAGAAAACCGAATTTAACCATATTGATGAAATCATCCGCCGCATTGCGCTGGCGCGTTTCGACGTCACTATCAATCTGTCGCATAACGGCAAAATAGTTCGCCAGTACCGCGCAGTGCCGGAAGGCGGGCAAAAAGAACGGCGCTTAGGCGCGATTTGCGGCACCGCTTTTCTCGAACAAGCGCTGGCGATTGAATGGCAACACGGCGATCTCACGCTGCGCGGCTGGGTGGCAGATCCGAATCACACCACGCCCGCACTGGCAGAAATTCAGTATTGCTACGTGAATGGTCGCATGATGCGCGATCGCCTGATCAATCACGCGATCCGCCAGGCCTGTGAAGACAAACTGGGGGCCGATCAGCAACCGGCATTTGTGCTGTATCTGGAGATCGACCCACATCAGGTGGACGTCAACGTGCACCCTGCCAAACACGAAGTGCGTTTCCATCAGTCGCGTCTGGTGCACGACTTTATCTATCAGGGCGTGCTGAGTGTGCTACAACAACAGCTGGAAACGCCGCTGCCACTGGACGATGAACCTCAACCTGCACCGCGCACCATTCCGGAGAACCGCGTGGCCGCCGGGCGTAATCATTTTGCTGAACCGGCAGTTCGCGAACCGGTAGCCCCCCGCTACTCTCCTGCGCCCGCCTCTGGTGGTCGTCCAGCAGCTTCCTGGCCGAATGCGCAGCCAGGCTACCAGAAACAGCAAGGTGAAGTGTATCGCCAGCTTTTGCAAACGCCTGCGCCGATGCAAAAACCAAAAGCACCTGAACCGCAGGAGCCAGCGCTTGCGGCGAACAGTCAGAGTTTTGGTCGGGTACTGACTATCATCCATTCCGACTATGCGTTGCTGGAGCGCGACGGCAACATTTCACTTTTAGCCCTGCCAGTGGCAGAACGTTGGCTGCGTCAGGCGCAGTTGACGCCGGGTGAAACGCCAGTTTGCGCTCAGCCGTTGCTTATTCCGTTGCGGCTAAAAGTTTCTGGCGAAAAAAAATCGGCATTAGAAAAAGCGCAGTCTGCCCTGGCGGAATTGGGTATTGATTTCCAGTCCGATGCACAGTATGTGACCATCAGGGCCGTGCCTTTACCCTTACGCCAACAAAATTTACAAATCTTGATTCCTGAACTGATAGGCTACCTGGCGAAGCAGTCCGTATTCGAACCTGGCAATATTGCGCAGTGGATTGCACGAAATCTGATGAGCGAACATGCGCAGTGGTCAATGGCACAGGCCATCACCCTGCTGGCGGACGTGGAACGGTTATGTCCGCAACTTGTGAAAACGCCGCCGGGTGGTCTGTTACAATCTGTTGATTTACATCCGGCGATAAAAGCCCTGAAAGATGAGTGATATCAGTAAGGCGAGCCTGCCTAAGGCGATTTTTTTGATGGGGCCGACGGCCTCCGGTAAAACGGCGTTAGCCATTGAGCTGCGTAAAATTTTACCAGTAGAGTTGATAAGCGTTGATTCTGCCCTTATTTACAAAGGGATGGATATCGGGACGGCGAAGCCGAACGCTGAAGAGTTACTCGCCGCGCCGCACCGATTGCTGGATATTCGCGATCCGTCGCAGGCTTATTCGGCCGCTGATTTTCGCCGCGATGCGCTGGCGGAAATGGCCGATATCACCGCGGCGGGGCGGATCCCACTATTAGTGGGCGGTACGATGTTGTATTTCAAGGCATTGCTGGAAGGGTTGTCGCCACTACCGTCGGCAGACCCCGAAGTGCGGGCCAGAATTGAGCAACAGGCGGCAGAGCAAGGTTGGGAGTCATTGCATCGTCAACTGCAGGAGATCGATCCGGTTGCGGCAGCAAGGATTCATCCAAATGATCCACAAAGGCTTTCCCGGGCACTGGAAGTTTTTTTCATTTCGGGTAAAACTTTAACGGAACTGACGCAAACGTCAGGAGACGCTCTACCGTATCAGGTGCATCAGTTCGCCATCGCCCCGGCGAGCCGTGAACTGCTCCATCAACGAATTGAGCAGCGTTTTCATCAGATGTTGGCTTCAGGTTTTGAAGCAGAAGTCCGGGCGCTTTTTGCCCGAGGAGATTTGCATACGGACTTGCCTTCCATTCGTTGCGTGGGTTATCGCCAGATGTGGTCTTACCTTGAAGGCGAAATCTCATACGATGAAATGGTTTATCGAGGTGTTTGCGCCACGAGACAGTTGGCGAAGCGGCAGATAACCTGGCTGCGTGGTTGGGAAGGGGTTCACTGGCTTGACAGTGAAAAACCAGAACAGGCGCGTGACGAAGTATTACAGGTTGTTGGTGCTATCGCAGGCTGAATGTGTACAATTGAGACGTATCGTGCGCAATTTTTTCAGAATCGAAAGGTTCAAAGTACAAATAAGCATATAAGGAAAAGAGAGAATGGCTAAGGGGCAATCTTTACAAGATCCGTTCCTGAACGCACTGCGTCGGGAACGTGTTCCAGTTTCTATTTATTTGGTGAATGGTATTAAGCTGCAAGGACAAATCGAGTCTTTTGATCAGTTCGTGATCCTGTTGAAAAACACGGTCAGCCAGATGGTTTACAAGCACGCGATTTCTACTGTTGTCCCGTCTCGCCCGGTTTCTCATCACAGTAACAACGCCGGTGGCGGTACCAGCAGTAACTACCATCATGGTAGCAGCGCGCAGAATACTTCCGCGCAACAGGACAGCGAAGAAACCGAATAAGGTTTCATGCTGTTTTTTTTACACGGGGAGCCAGCGATCCTGCGTTCCCCGCTGATCTATTTAGAGGGTTATACGCTTGTTTGACCGTTATGATGCTGGTGAGCAGGCGGTACTGGTACACATCTATTTTACGCAAGACAAAGATATGGAAGACCTCCAGGAGTTTGAATCTCTGGTCTCTTCCGCCGGTGTCGAAGCATTGCAGGTGATTACCGGTAGCCGTAAAGCGCCGCACCCAAAGTATTTTGTAGGTGAAGGTAAAGCAGTTGAAATTGCGGAAGCTGTCAAAGCGACGGGTGCTTCGGTCGTTCTTTTTGACCATGCCCTGAGCCCGGCGCAAGAGCGTAACCTGGAGCGTTTGTGCGAGTGTCGTGTTATCGACCGCACCGGCCTTATTTTAGATATTTTCGCCCAGCGTGCGCGTACCCATGAGGGTAAGTTGCAGGTTGAGCTGGCGCAGTTGCGCCATCTGGCTACGCGCCTGGTGCGTGGCTGGACCCACCTTGAAAGACAGAAAGGCGGGATCGGTTTGCGTGGTCCGGGTGAAACCCAGCTCGAAACCGACCGTCGTTTGTTGCGTAATCGCATCGTGCAGATACAGTCGCGCCTGGAAAGAGTTGAAAAACAGCGTGAGCAGGGGCGGCAATCGCGTATCAAAGCCGACGTTCCTACTGTTTCGCTGGTGGGATATACCAACGCCGGTAAATCTACCCTTTTCAATCGCATCACCGAAGCGCGGGTCTATGCGGCAGACCAGTTGTTTGCCACCCTCGACCCGACGTTGCGGCGTATTGACGTCGCGGATGTCGGTGAAACCGTGTTGGCAGATACCGTAGGGTTTATTCGCCACCTGCCGCACGATCTGGTGGCGGCATTTAAAGCCACGTTACAAGAGACGCGGCAAGCCACATTGCTGCTGCACGTCATTGACGCGGCAGATGTGCGAGTACAAGAAAACATCGAAGCGGTGAATACGGTTCTTGAAGAGATCGATGCTCACGAGATCCCAACCCTGCTGGTGATGAACAAGATCGATATGCTGGAAGATTTTGAACCGCGTATTGATCGGGACGAAGAGAACAAACCGATCCGTGTCTGGCTTTCTGCGCAGACCGGAGCGGGGATACCACAGCTTTTTCAGGCTTTGACGGAGCGTCTTTCCGGCGAGGTGGCGCAGCATACATTGCGTCTGCCGCCGCAGGAAGGGCGTCTGAGAAGTCGTTTTTATCAGCTTCAGGCAATAGAAAAAGAGTGGATGGAGGAGGACGGCAGCGTAAGTCTGCAAGTTCGTATGCCGATCGTTGACTGGCGTCGCCTCTGCAAACAAGAACCGGCGTTGATCGATTACTTGATCTAACGGCGTAGCGTCTGAAGCGTGGAGTCATATCCTCTGGCGTCGAAAGACAACAGGGATCACCGCATAACAAATATGGAGCACAAACATGGCGTGGAATCAGCCCGGTAATAACGGACAAGACCGCGACCCGTGGGGAAGCAGCAAACCTGGCGGCAACTCTGAGGGAAATGGAAACAAAGGCGGTCGCGATCAAGGGCCACCTGATTTAGATGATATCTTCCGCAAACTGAGCAAAAAGCTCGGTGGTCTGGGCGGCGGTAAAGGCACCGGATCTGGCGGTGGTAATTCATCGCAAGGCCCGCGCCCGCAGCTTGGCGGTCGTGTCGTTACCATCGCAGCGGCAGCGATTGTCATTATTTGGGCGGCCAGTGGTTTCTACACCATTAAAGAAGCCGAACGCGGCGTGGTAACACGCTTTGGTAAATTCAGCCATCTGGTTGAGCCGGGTCTGAACTGGAAACCGACGTTTATCGACGAAGTCAAACCGGTGAACGTGGAAGCCGTGCGTGAACTGGCTGCTTCCGGTGTGATGCTGACGTCGGACGAAAACGTGGTGCGCGTTGAGATGAACGTACAGTACCGCGTCACCAATCCGGAAAAATATCTGTATAGCGTGACCAGTCCGGATGACAGCCTGCGTCAGGCTACCGACAGCGCCCTGCGTGGGGTTATCGGTAAATACACCATGGATCGCATTCTGACGGAAGGTCGTACCGTGATTCGTAGCGATACTCAGCGCGAACTGGAAGAGACGATTCGTCCGTATGACATGGGTATCACTCTGCTGGACGTCAACTTCCAGGCAGCTCGTCCGCCGGAAGAAGTAAAAGCGGCGTTTGACGATGCGATTGCCGCGCGTGAAAACGAACAGCAATACATTCGTGAAGCAGAAGCGTATACCAACGAAGTTCAGCCGCGTGCGAACGGTCAGGCGCAACGTATCCTCGAAGAGGCGCGTGCGTACAAGGCTCAGACTATCCTGGAAGCCCAGGGTGAAGTGGCACGCTTTGCTAAACTTCTGCCGGAATATAAAGCTGCGCCGGAAATTACCCGCGAGCGTCTGTATATCGAGACGATGGAAAAAGTGTTGGGCAACACCCGCAAAGTGCTGGTTAATGATAAAGGTGGCAACCTGATGGTTCTGCCGTTAGACCAGATGCTGAAAGGTGGTAACGCCCCTGCGGCGAAGAGCGATAACGGTGCCAGCAATCTGCTGCGTCTGCCGCCAGCCTCTTCCTCCACAACCAGTGGAGCAAGCAACACGTCGTCCACCAGTCAGGGCGATATTATGGACCAACGCCGCGCTAACGCGCAGCGTAACGACTACCAGCGTCAGGGGGAATAACGATGCGTAAGTCAGTTATCGCGATTATCATCATCGTGCTGGTAGTGCTTTACATGTCTGTCTTTGTCGTCAAAGAAGGTGAGCGCGGTATTACGCTGCGTTTTGGTAAGGTACTGCGTGACGATGACAACAAACCTCTGGTTTATGAGCCGGGTCTGCATTTCAAGATACCGTTCATTGAAACGGTGAAAATGCTCGACGCACGTATTCAGACCATGGACAACCAGGCCGACCGCTTTGTGACCAAAGAGAAGAAAGACCTGATCGTCGACTCTTACATCAAATGGCGCATCAGTGATTTCAGCCGTTACTACCTGGCAACGGGCGGTGGCGACATTTCGCAAGCGGAAGTGCTGTTGAAACGTAAGTTCTCTGACCGTCTGCGTTCTGAAATTGGTCGCCTGGACGTGAAAGACATCGTCACCGATTCCCGTGGTCGTCTGACCCTCGAAGTACGTGACGCGCTGAACTCCGGTTCTGCGGGTACAGAAGATGAAGTTACTACCCCGGCGGCAGATAACGCCATTGCCGAAGCGGCAGAGCGCGTAACGGCTGAGACGAAGGGTAAAGTACCGGTCATCAACCCGAACAGTATGGCGGCGCTGGGTATTGAAGTTGTCGATGTGCGTATCAAGCAGATCAACCTGCCGACCGAAGTGTCTGAAGCGATCTACAACCGTATGCGCGCCGAGCGTGAAGCGGTAGCACGTCGTCACCGTTCACAAGGTCAGGAAGAAGCGGAAAAACTGCGCGCGACTGCCGACTATGAAGTGACCAGAACGCTGGCAGAAGCTGAGCGTCAGGGCCGCATCATGCGTGGTGAAGGCGATGCAGAAGCAGCCAAACTGTTTGCTGATGCATTCAGTAAAGATCCGGACTTCTACGCATTCATCCGTAGCCTGCGTGCTTATGAGAACAGCTTCTCTGGCAATCAGGACGTGATGGTCATGAGCCCGGACAGCGATTTCTTCCGCTACATGAAGACGCCGACTTCCGCAACGCGTTAATATAACGACTGCGGTACAGGTCAATAAAGCCACCGCATCCTCAGGGATGTCGGTGGTTTTCTTTTTCTATAAGGATAATGAATGAATTCGACAATCTGGCTGGCGCTTGCCCTGGTTTTGGTGCTGGAAGGTTTAGGGCCGATGCTTTACCCGAAGGCATGGAAGAAGATGATCGCTGCGATGACCAATTTGCCCGATAATATTTTACGTCGTTTTGGCGGTGGACTTGTGGTTGCGGGCGTTGTGGTCTACTACATGTTGAGGAAAACGATTGGCTGAACAAAAAACAGACTGATCGAGGTCATTTTTGAGTGCAAAAAGTGCTGTAACTCTGAAAAAGCGATGGTAGAATCCATTTTTAAGCAAACGGTGATTTTGAAAAATGGGTAACAACGTCGTCGTACTGGGCACCCAATGGGGTGACGAAGGTAAAGGTAAGATCGTCGATCTTCTGACTGAACGGGCTAAATATGTTGTACGCTACCAGGGCGGTCACAACGCAGGCCATACTCTCGTAATCAACGGTGAAAAAACCGTTCTCCATCTTATTCCATCAGGTATTCTCCGCGAGAATGTAACCAGCATCATCGGTAACGGTGTTGTGCTGTCTCCGGCCGCGCTGATGAAAGAGATGAAAGAACTGGAAGACCGTGGCATCCCCGTTCGTGAGCGTCTGCTGCTGTCTGAAGCATGTCCGCTGATCCTTGATTATCACGTTGCGCTGGATAACGCGCGTGAGAAAGCGCGCGGCGCGAAAGCGATCGGCACCACGGGTCGTGGTATCGGGCCTGCTTATGAAGATAAAGTGGCACGTCGTGGTCTGCGTGTTGGCGACCTTTTCGACAAAGAAACCTTCGCTGAAAAACTGAAAGAAGTGATGGAATATCACAACTTCCAGTTGGTTAACTACTACAAAGCTGAAGCGGTTGATTACCAGAAAGTTCTGGATGATACGATGGCTGTTGCCGACATCCTGACTTCTATGGTGGTTGACGTTTCTGACCTGCTCGACCAGGCGCGTCAGCGTGGCGATTTCGTCATGTTCGAAGGTGCGCAGGGTACGCTGCTGGATATCGACCACGGTACTTATCCGTACGTAACTTCTTCCAACACCACTGCAGGTGGCGTGGCGACCGGTTCCGGCCTGGGCCCGCGTTATGTTGATTACGTTCTGGGTATCCTCAAAGCTTACTCCACTCGTGTAGGTGCAGGTCCGTTCCCGACCGAACTGTTTGATGAAACTGGTGAGTTCCTCTGCAAGCAGGGTAACGAATTCGGCGCAACTACGGGTCGTCGTCGTCGTACCGGCTGGCTGGACACCGTTGCCGTTCGTCGTGCGGTACAGCTGAACTCCCTGTCTGGCTTCTGCCTGACCAAACTGGACGTTCTGGATGGCCTGAAAGAGGTGAAACTCTGCGTGGCTTACCGTATGCCGGATGGTCGCGAAGTGACTACCACTCCGCTGGCAGCAGACGATTGGAAAGGTGTAGAGCCGATTTACGAAACCATGCCGGGCTGGTCTGAATCCACCTTCGGCGTGAAAGATCGTAGCGGTCTGCCGCAGGCGGCACTGAACTACATCAAGCGTATTGAAGAACTGACCGGTGTGCCGATCGATATCATCTCTACCGGCCCGGATCGTACTGAAACCATGATTCTGCGCGACCCGTTCGACGCGTAATTCTGGTACGCCTGGCAGATATTTTGCCTGCCGGGCTAACAGTGTGATACATTGCTGTGTCGGGTAAGCCATTACGCTATCCGACACAGTGTTAAATCCTCGCTTTTTTCCTTCCCCGAACTGAAATAAATTAGCGACACAGCTTGTGGCTGGTTTATCATCAATATAAATGTATTTTTTCCCGCTTTCCCTTTTGAGGTTGATGTGCAGTTAACGAGTTTCACTGATTACGGATTACGTGCGCTGATCTACATGGCGTCATTGCCAGAAGGGCGGATGACCAGTATTTCTGAAGTGACTGACGTCTACGGCGTCTCCCGTAATCATATGGTCAAAATAATCAATCAACTTAGTCGTGCCGGCTACGTGACTGCTGTTCGTGGAAAAAATGGCGGCATTCGCCTGGGGAAACCGGCGAGTGCGATACGTATTGGTGATGTGGTGCGCGAGCTGGAACCTTTATCGCTGGTGAATTGCAGCAGTGAGTTTTGCCACATTACACCTGCCTGTCGGTTGAAACAGGCACTTTCTAAGGCCGTGCAAAGTTTTCTTACGGAACTGGATAACTACACGCTTGCCGATTTGGTTGAAGAGAATCAACCGCTTTATAAATTATTGCTGGTGGAGTGACGAAAATCTTCATCAGAGATGACAACGGAGGAACCGAGATGTCACAAGATCCTTTCCAGGAACGCGAAGCTGAAAAATACGCGAATCCCATCCCTAGTCGGGAATTTATCCTCGAACATTTAACCAAACGTGAAAAACCGGCCAGCCGTGATGAGCTGGCGGTAGAACTGCACATTGAAGGCGAAGAGCAGCTTGAAGGCCTGCGTCGCCGCCTGCGCGCGATGGAGCGCGATGGTCAACTGGTCTTCACTCGCCGTCAGTGCTATGCGCTGCCGGAACGCCTCGACCTGGTGAAAGGTACCGTTATTGGCCACCGTGATGGCTACGGCTTTCTGCGGGTTGAAGGGCGTAAAGATGATTTGTATCTCTCCAGCGAGCAGATGAAAACATGCATTCATGGCGATCAGGTGCTGGCACAGCCGCTGGGCGCTGACCGTAAAGGCCGCCGTGAAGCGCGTATTGTCCGCGTACTGGTACCAAAAACCAGCCAGATTGTTGGTCGCTACTTTACCGAAGCGGGTGTCGGCTTTGTGGTTCCTGACGACAGCCGTCTGAGCTTCGATATCTTAATCCCGCCCGATCAGATCATGGGCGCGCGGATGGGCTTTGTGGTGGTGGTTGAACTGACCCAACGCCCGACTCGCCGTACCAAAGCGGTGGGTAAAATCGTCGAAGTGCTGGGCGATAATATGGGCACCGGTATGGCGGTTGATATCGCCCTGCGTACCCATGAAATTCCGTACATCTGGCCGCAGGCTGTTGAGCAACAGGTTGCCGGGCTGAAAGAAGAAGTACCGGAAGAGGCGAAAGCTGGCCGTGTCGATCTGCGCGATTTACCGCTGGTCACCATTGATGGCGAAGACGCCCGTGACTTTGACGATGCAGTTTACTGCGAGAAAAAACGCGGCGGCGGCTGGCGTTTGTGGGTCGCAATTGCCGACGTCAGTTACTATGTGCGTCCGCCAACACCGCTGGACAGAGAAGCGCGTAACCGTGGTACGTCGGTCTACTTCCCTTCGCAGGTTATCCCGATGCTGCCGGAAGTGCTCTCTAACGGCCTGTGCTCGCTCAACCCGCAGGTAGACCGCCTGTGTATGGTGTGTGAGATGACCATTTCGTCGAAAGGCCGCCTGACGGGCTACAAATTCTACGAAGCGGTGATGAGCTCTCACGCGCGTCTGACCTACACCAAAGTCTGGCATATTCTGCAGGGCGATCAGGATCTGCGCGAGCAGTACTCCCCGCTGGTTAAGCACCTCGAAGAGCTGCATAACCTCTATAAAGTGCTGGATAAAGCCCGTGAAGAACGCGGCGGGATCTCGTTTGAGAGCGAAGAAGCGAAGTTCATTTTCAACGCTGAACGCCGTATTGAGCGTATCGAACAGACCCAGCGTAACGACGCACACAAGTTAATTGAAGAGTGCATGATTCTGGCGAATATCTCGGCGGCGCGTTTCGTTGAGAAGGCCAAAGAACCGGCACTGTTCCGTATTCACGACAAGCCGAGCACTGAAGCGATAACCTCTTTCCGTTCAGTGCTGGCGGAACTGGGGCTGGAATTGCCTGGCGGTAACAAGCCGGAACCGCGTGACTACGCGGAACTGCTGGAATCGGTTGCTGACCGTCCTGACGCAGAAATGCTGCAAACCATGCTGTTGCGCTCGATGAAACAAGCGATTTACGATCCGGAAAACCGTGGTCACTTCGGTCTGGCATTGCAGTCCTATGCGCACTTTACTTCGCCGATTCGTCGTTATCCTGACCTGACGCTCCACCGCGCCATTAAGTATCTGCTGGCGAAAGAGCAGGGGCATCAGGGCAACACCACTGAAACCGGCGGCTACCATTATTCGATGGAAGAAATGCTGCAACTGGGTCAGCACTGTTCGATGGCGGAACGTCGTGCCGACGAAGCAACGCGCGATGTGGCTGACTGGCTGAAGTGTGACTTCATGCTCGACCAGGTAGGTAACATCTTTAAAGGCGTAATTTCCAGCGTCACTGGTTTTGGCTTCTTTGTTCGCCTGGATGACTTGTTCATCGATGGTCTGGTCCACGTCTCTTCGCTGGACAATGACTACTATCGCTTTGACCAGGTGGGACAACGCCTGATGGGTGAATCCAGCGGCCAGACTTATCGCTTGGGCGATCGCGTGGAAGTTCGCGTCGAAGCGGTTAATATGGACGAGCGCAAAATCGACTTTAGCCTGATCTCCAGCGAACGCGCACCGCGCAACGTCGGTAAAACCGCGCGCGAGAAAGCGAAAAAAGGCGATGCAGGCAAAAAAGGCGGCAAGCGTCGCCAGGTCGGTAAAAAGGTAAACTTTGAGCCAGACAGCGCCTTCCGTGGCGAGAAAAAAACGAAGCCGAAAGCGGCGAAGAAAGACGCGAGAAAATCGAAAAAGCCATCGGCGAAAACGCAGAAAATAGCCGCAGCGACCAAAGCGAAGCGTGCGGCGAAGAAAAAAGTGGCAGAGTGATCATTACCCTCTTCAAACAGAAGAGGGTCAGATTGCTGACAAAATGCGCTTTGTTCATGCCGGATGCGGCGTGAACGCCTTATCCGGCCTACATAATCACGCAAATTCAATACATTGCAGGGATCATGTAGGCCTGATAAGCGTAGCGCATCAGGCAAAACGTAAACAACGAGTACATTAATGAGCGAAATGATTTACGGCATCCACGCAGTGCAGGCCCTGCTGGAGCGCGCCCCTGAACGTTTTCAGGAAGTCTTTATTTTAAAAGGCCGTGAAGATAAACGTCTGTTGCCGCTGATTCACGCCCTTGAGTCCCAGGGCGTGGTTATCCAGCTGGCAAACCGCCAATATCTCGACGAGAAAAGCGACGGTGCCGTGCATCAGGGCATTATCGCCCGTGTGAAGCCAGGACGTCAGTATCAGGAAAACGATCTGCCGGATCTGATCGCTTCGCTCGATCAACCGTTCCTGCTGATCCTCGACGGTGTGACCGATCCGCACAACCTCGGCGCGTGCCTGCGCAGCGCGGACGCCGCTGGCGTTCATGCGGTGATTGTGCCGAAAGATCGCTCCGCACAGCTCAACGCCACGGCGAAAAAAGTGGCCTGCGGCGCGGCAGAAAGCGTTCCGCTGATTCGGGTGACTAACCTGGCGCGCACCATGCGTATGTTGCAGGAAGAGAATATTTGGATCGTCGGTACGGCAGGAGAGGCGGATCATACGCTCTATCAGAGCAAAATGACCGGACGGCTGGCACTGGTTATGGGCGCAGAAGGTGAAGGCATGCGTCGCCTGACTCGTGAACATTGCGATGAGTTGATCAGTATCCCCATGGCAGGAAGTGTTTCTTCGCTGAACGTTTCTGTGGCGACAGGCATTTGCTTATTTGAAGCGGTACGCCAGCGTAGCTAATTTCTCGGAATTATGAAAAACCATCCATATTTGGATGGTTTTTTTTTGTCTGGAGCTGGTAAGATAATTACGTGCTACAAATATTTATATTATTAATATTTCAACTTAATCACTATGGAATAATATATGACATGGAATCCGTTGGCGCTGGCGACGGCGTTGCAAACTGTACCTGAACAAAATATTGATATAACAAATAATGAAAACGCATTAATTATTAAAATGAATGATTATGGCGATTTGCAAATCAATATTCTATTTACTTCCCGCCAAATGATTATCGAAACCTTTATTTGTCCGGTAAGTAGTATCAGCAATCCAGATGAATTTCATACCTTCTTATTAAGAAATCAGAAGATGATGCCGTTGTCATCGGTAGGGATCTCCAGCGTGCAACAGGAAGAGTATTACATTGTTTTCGGGGCGTTATCGCTTAAATCTTCTCTTGAAGATATCCTGCTGGAAATAACCACGCTGGTAGATAACGCTTTGGATCTTGCTGAAATTACAGAAGAATATTCACACTAATTACAAGGACAGGTATTTATGGGAATTTTAAAAACTTTATTTACGCTGGGTAAATCGGTGATCTCGCAAGCGGAAGAATCCATTGAAGAAGCACAGGGCGTTAGAATGCTTGAACAGCATATACGCGATGCCAAGGCAGAACTGGATAAGGCCGGTAAATCACGTGTCGATCTACTGGCAAGAGTGAAATTGAGCAACGATAAACTGAAAGATTTACGTGAGCGTAAAACCAGTCTGGAAGCTCGTGCGCTGGAAGCGTTAAGCAAGAATGTTAATCCGTCGTTGATTAACGAAGTTGCTGAAGAAATCGCCCGTCTTGAGAATCTCATTACCGCTGAAGAGCAAGTGTTGTCGAATCTGGAAGTCTCTCGCAATGGCGTGGAAAAAGCGGTTACAGCGACAGCACAGCGCATCGCTCAATTTGAGCAACAAATGGAAGTCGTTAAAGCTACTGAAGCCATGCAGCGTGCACAACAGGCCGTAACGACCTCTACCGTTGGCGCATCTTCCAGCGTTTCGACAGCGGCAGAATCCTTAAAGCGTCTGCAAACGCGTCAGGCCGAACGTCAAGCCCGCCTGGATGCTGCCGCACAGCTGGAAAAAGTCGCAGACGGTCGCGATCTTGATGAAAAACTGGCGGAAGCCGGAATTGGCGGTAGCAATAAAAGTAGCGCCCAGGATGTATTAGCAAGACTGCAACGCCAACAGGGCGAGTAATGTTCTTCTCATGGATCATTAAAACCTGCCGACGTCACCTTTCCAGGCTTACCTGGCCGGCATTGACTGGATTATTTACAGGACAGTATCTGTTTTGTTATCTGGTGTTAACTGCGTTGCATGAAGAGGCGTTGGTAGGTCAACTTAGTAATTTTATTTATTACTGCTCGGTTGTGGGATCAACGCTGGGGTTTGGTGATATCACACCCCAAACGGTGGGGGGACGTCTGTTCACAGCGCTCTGGCAGATTCCTGTGAGTGTTGGTTTATTTGGCGCTTTAATGGGAAAAGTCATTGCATTAGTGCAAGACATATTGGCGAAAGGAATGACGGGAATGGGCGACTACAGCAATTTGCGCAACCATATGCTGGTCATTGGATGGCGCGGGCATCAGACTGAAAAGATGATTTCATTATTGTTGTTTGATTCCCGAAGAGCATTTGGCCGGGTACTTTTGTGTGAGCGGGATGATATTCAACATCCGATGCCTGGAAATAATTGGGTCGATTTCATTCGTATTAGTAATTTTAATGATCCGCATGAACATACCCGCATGGGACTGGCAAATTGCCAAAGTGTCATCATCTTTTCGCAAACAGATGAGCAGACGTTCACGACCGCACTATCCCTGGCGGATTTTATTCCTGAAAGATGCCATATCGTCGCTTATCTGGAAGATGAACGCTACGCTCGTTTATTAGAGGTTCATTGTCAACGTATTGAAATAGTGCGAAATATTTCAGCAGAACAACTTTCCCGTTCAATACAAGATCCCGGTTCATCTCAATCAGTGGCATCGATTATGAATCCAATGCTGGGGGATACGGGGTTTGTTTTACCGATTCCTGAACGGGTTACCTCAATGCGTTATGGCGCATTGATGCATTATATGAAACTTCATCATGATGCCACCGTCCTGGGAATAAGCAGTTGTAAAAATGGTAGGGGAATGGAACTGAATCCAGTCATTGCAACGGAAGTTAAAGGCGGTATGTGGCTGCATCTTATTGGCAATAACCGTATTTTGGCTGAAGAAGTGGCATGGCAGGACATTGAGGGAAGCATATGACAAGTTTTTTCAAGCATCTGTTTGGTAAGGATGATAAACCTGTAATCGCACGTGGCCCGCTGGGACTTCATCTCAATAGCGGCTTTACGCTCGACACGTTAGCGTTTCGTTTGCTGGAAGATGAATTGCTGATTGCGCTGCCGGGTGAAGAATTTACGGTAGCCGCTGTCAGCCACATCGATCTGGGCGGCGGTAGTCAGATTTTCCGCTACTACACTTCGGGCGATGAATTTCTGCAAATCAATACCACCGGCGGCGAAGATATTGATGACATTGATGATATAAAACTCTTTGTCTATGAAGAGAGCTACGGTATCAGCAAAGAGAGCCACTGGCGCGAAGCGATCAACGCCAAAGCGATGGGGGCAATGACTTTAAACTGGCAGGAAAAACGCTGGCAGCGATTTTTTAACAGCGAAGAACCGGGGAATATCGAACCCGTCTATATGCTGGAAAAAGTTGAAAATCAAAACCACGCCAAATGGGAAGTGCATAATTTTACCATGGGCTATGAACGGCAGGTGACCGAAGATACCTGTGAATATTTGCTGTTAAATGGTGAGGAATCTTTTAACGATCTCGGCGAGCCGGAGTGGTTATTTTCGCGCGCACTGGGTGTTGATATCCCACTGACATCACTTCATATTATTGGTTAATTACAAGGACGTTTACGATGCATATACTGGATTCACTTCTTGCCTTTAGCGCCTATTTTTTTATTGGCGTGGCTATGGTGATTATTTTTCTGTTTATCTACTCCAAAATTACACCGCACAACGAATGGCAGTTAATTAAAAACAATAATACCGCGGCGGCACTGGCGTTCAGTGGTACATTGTTGGGTTACGTGATCCCATTATCTAGTGCGGCAATCAATGCGGTGAGTATTCCGGATTATTTTGCCTGGGGCGGCATCGCACTGGTGATTCAGTTACTCGTTTTTGCTGGCGTCAGACTTTATATGCCAGCATTAAGCGAAAAAATTATTAATCACAATACCGCAGCAGGAATGTTTATGGGAACCGCCGCGCTGGCTGGCGGTATTTTTAACGCAGCTTGTATGACATGGTAATGGACGATCATGGCCAGAAAACGCAAATCAAGAAATAACAGTAAAATTGGTCACGGAGCGATCAGTCGCATTGGAAGACCTAATTATCCTTTTGAGCCGCGACGCAATCGCTACGCACAAAAATACTTAACGTTGGCGCTAATGGGCGGTGCAGCTTTTTTTGTATTGAAAGGTTGTGGCGATAGTGGTGATGTCGATAACGACGGTGACGGAACGTTTTACTCGACAGTGCAGGATTGTATTGATGACGGTAATAATTCAGATATCTGTGCTCATGGCTGGAACAATGCCAAAGCGGCATTTTATGCCGATGTTCCGAAGAATATGACTCAGCAGAATTGTCAGTCTAAGTACGAAAATTGCTACTACGACAATGTTGAACAGAGTTGGATCCCGGTCATTTCTGGATTTTTATTAAGCCGGGTTATCCGTAAAGATCGCGATGAGCCGTTCGTTTATAACAGCGGTGGATCCTCATTTGCTTCCCGCCCCGTCTGGCGCAATACTTCCGGTGATTACTCCTGGCGCTCCGGTTCTGGCAAAAAAGAGTCTTACTCCTCGGGCGGCTTTACCACCAGAAAAGCGTCAACTGTTTCTCGCGGCGGCTATGGTCGTTCTTCCAGCGCCCGTGGGCACTGGGGAGGCTAAGCATGCTGAGACACAACGTTCCTGTACGGCGGGATCTGGACCAGATCGCCGCTGACAACGGTTTCGACTTTCATATCATCGACAATGAAATCTATTGGGATGAGAGTCGGGCTTACCGCTTTACCCTGCGCCAGATTGAAGAGCAGATCGAAAAACCAACTGCGGAATTGCATCAGATGTGCCTTGAGGTGGTGGATCGTGCGGTTCAAGACGAAGAGATCCTGACGCAACTGGCGATCCCACCGCTGTACTGGGATGTGATCGCTGAAAGCTGGCGCGCACGCGATCCTTCGCTGTATGGTCGGATGGATTTTGCCTGGTGTGGTAATGCGCCGGTGAAGCTGCTGGAGTACAACGCCGATACGCCGACCTCATTGTATGAGTCGGCTTATTTCCAGTGGCTGTGGCTGGAAGATGCGCGGCGTAGCGGCAGTATTCCGCGTGATGCCGATCAGTACAATGCCATTCAGGAACGCCTGATTTCGCGTTTTAGCGAGCTTTACAGTCGGGAACCGTTTTATTTCTGCTGTTGTCAGGATACCGACGAAGACAGGAGTACTGTGCTGTACTTGCAGGACTGCGCTCAGCAGGCTGGGCAGGAGTCACGGTTTATCTACATTGAAGATCTCGGTTTGGGCGTCGGCGGTGTGCTGACCGATCTTGATGATAATGTCATCCAGCGTGCATTTAAGCTGTATCCGCTGGAGTGAATGATGCGTGACGATAACGGTCCGCTGCTGCGCAAGCGCCGCGAGCAATGGGTGGAGCCGTTATGGAAAAGTATCTTGAGCAACAAAGGGCTAATGCCGCTGCTTTGGCGCTTCTTTCCTGGTCATCCTAACCTTCTTGCATCCTGGTTTGAGGGCGAAAAACCGCAGATTGCCGCTGGCGAAAGCTATGTGCGTAAACCGATCTACTCACGCGAAGGCGGAAACGTCACCATTTTCGACGGTCAGAATAACGTCGTTGACCACGCTGAGGGTGATTACGCCGATGAACCGATGATCTATCAGGCGTTTCAACCTCTTCCGCGATTTGGCGATAGCTACACACTCATCGGTAGCTGGATTGTCGATGATGAAGCGTGCGGAATGGGGATCCGTGAAGATAACACGCTGATCACCAAAGACACCTCACGTTTCGTTCCGCATTACATTGCTGGATAAGAATGTTTTAGCAATCTCTTTCTGTCAGGAATCCATGGCAGTGACCATACTAAGGGTGACTGCCATTGATGGAGGGAGACACAGTGCACTGGCAAACTCACACCGTTTTTAATCAACCTATACCATTAAATAACAGCAACTTATACCTGTCTGATGGCGCACTCTGCGAAGCGGTAACGCGTGAAGGTGCTGGCTGGGATAGCGATTTTCTCGCCAGTATTGGTCAGCAGTTAGGAACGGCTGAATCCCTTGAACTGGGGCGACTGGCGAATGTGAATCCGCCCGAATTATTGCGCTACGATGCGCAAGGACGCCGTCTGGACGATGTGCGTTTTCACCCCGCATGGCACTTGCTGATGCAGGCGCTATGTACCAATCGGGTGCACAATCTTGCCTGGGAAGAAGACGCTCGCTCCGGCGCATTTGTGGCGCGCGCGGCGCGTTTTATGTTGCACGCACAGGTTGAGGCAGGGTCGTTATGTCCGATAACCATGACCTTTGCCGCCACGCCATTGCTGTTACAGATGTTACCCGCGCCGTTTCAGGACTGGACCACGCCGCTGTTGAGCGATCGCTACGATTCCCACTTATTGCCAGGTGGGCAAAAACGCGGTTTGTTGATTGGCATGGGAATGACGGAAAAGCAGGGCGGTTCCGATGTCATGAGCAACACCACCCGCGCAGAGCGACTGGACGATGGCTCTTATCGGCTGGTGGGGCATAAATGGTTTTTCTCGGTGCCGCAAAGCGATGCGCATCTGGTGCTGGCGCAGACTACGGGCGGTTTGTCCTGCTTTTTTGTGCCGCGCTTTTTGCCTGACGGGCAACGCAACGCGATTCGCCTCGAGCGGCTGAAAGATAAGCTGGGTAATCGCTCTAACGCCAGCTGCGAAGTGGAGTTTCAGGATGCCATTGGCTGGTTGTTGGGGCAGGAAGGGGAAGGAGTTCGTCTGATCCTAAAAATGGGTGGGATGACGCGTTTTGATTGCGCCCTGGGTAGCCATGCCATGATGCGCCGTGCATTTTCGCTGGCGATTTATCATGCCCATCAACGCCATGTTTTTAGTAATCCATTGATCCAACAGCCTCTGATGCGTCATGTCTTAAGTCGCATGGCACTTCAGCTTGAAGGGCAAACGGCGTTGCTGTTTCGTCTTGCGCGAGCGTGGGATCGGCGTGCCGATGCCAAAGAAGCCTTGTGGGCGCGTTTATTTACGCCTGCGGCGAAATTTGTTATCTGCAAACGTGGTATGCCGTTTGTGGCCGAAGCGATGGAGGTGCTGGGCGGTATTGGTTATTGCGAGGAGAGCGAGCTGCCGAGGCTTTACAGGGAAATGCCGGTGAACAGCATCTGGGAAGGTTCTGGCAATATTATGTGCCTGGATGTATTGCGCGTTCTTAATAAGCAGGCGGGTGTATACGACTTACTGTCGGAAGCGTTTATGGAAGTGAAAGGGCAGGATCGCTATTTTGATCGCGCGGTTCGTCGTTTGCAGCAGCAACTGCGTAAGCCAGCTGAAGAAATGGGGCGAGAGATTACTCGTCAGCTATTCCTGCTGGGTTGCGGCGCGCAAATGTTGAAATATGCCTCTCCGCCAATGGCGCAGGCGTGGTGTCAGATGATGTTTGATACGCGCGGCGGCGTGCGGTTGTCAGAGCAGATCCAGAATGATTTATTGCTGCGGGCGACGGGGGGAGTATGTTTATAAACGAGTCAGCCAGATGTGATGCTAGCGCGTCTTATAATGGCAACAGCAGCATTACGTGTTATCAACTAACACAATGAAATTTCAGGAACTGTTGGCCGGATAAGGCACAGGTGCCGCATCCGGCATTGTTCATTTGCTGTAGATGACACTCACGCATACAGGATCGCCTGTACGCGCCAGTTATCAGGCTGCTGGTCTTCGTACATGGTAATAATGCGGTACCATGACGCACCTTGTTCATCAGCCTTTAACGCCACGATACGTTCCACGTCCTGCGGATCCCCTGAAATATTGCTAACCGAGATCTGACCTATTTCATTCAGGCCTGTCACGCAGTCAGCACTGGCGAATTCTGCAGACTGTGCCGTGGCGCTCGCAGGATAAGTCACTAATTGCAGCGAGGGTGAGGCAAGTAATTGTTTCATCGTCAGCTCCATTTTTCGTTTCCCCACATGTTGCAGGGCATTCCATCGCGGTAATAAACGCCCGAGCTTCCAGCTGGTAATTTATTGTGCACAGGTAAACGCATAGGGACGCAAAGCAATGTAAAGCTGACTATGTAAGTTGTCTGATTTATTTACGGTACAAAATGGCTTGTGAATACCACTGTCCTGTCACGATGGTTTCGTCCACCATGACGACAACGTAATAATCAGCTTTTGCAGCGACAGCTTTCGCTCTGATTTCTGCTAATGCGTCATCCGGAGAACCCCGAACCATCGTGCTTACGCTACCTATTCGCTGTAACCCTTGCGTCTGGTCGCGGCGAATCTCTTGCGGATGGTCCGTTACTGGCGGTGCTGGCTGTGGCGTACCTTGCAGTGCGCTACAGGCACTTAACATCAACACCAATAATAAACTGGCAAACCGGTAAATAACGCTATTACGTTTCCTGCTAACCATAGTGTAGTGCCTTATTAATTTAACTTTGGGGGAATGTTCCCGAATTGTTACCTGGTACGCGATTTTCGAATGAAAACGTGATGAAAGCGTAACCCACATCTCAACATTATGAACTAATACCGCCAGCAGAAACTTGTGCTAAGGATTTCTTCATGTCATACCAGACAAAAAGGAGAGACAGATGATTGAAATAGACTCGCGCGTGCTGGCAGATATTCCCGTTCTTCATGCTTATCCTGTCGGGCAAAAAGATACCCCGTTACCGTGCGTGATTTTTTATCACGGCTTTACTTCGTCCAGTCTGGTGTATAGCTATTTTGCCGTTGCGCTGGCGCAGGCTGGTTTGCGGGTGATCATGCCGGATGCGCCCGATCACGGTAGCCGTTTTAGGGGCGACGCAGCACGGCGGTTAAATCAATTTTGGCAAATTTTGCTACAAAGTATGCAGGAATTCACTACCTTACGTGCGGCAATAGCCGAAGAAAACTGGCTGCTTGCTGACCGTCTGGCAGTCGGTGGCGCGTCGATGGGCGCGATGACGGCACTGGGAATTACCGCTCGCCACCCCACGGTGAAATGTACCGCCAGCATGATGGGATCGGGCTATTTTACATCGCTCGCCCGTTCACTGTTTCCACCGCTGATACCTGAAACGGCAGCACAGCAGAATGAATTCAATAACATTGTCGCGCCGCTGGCAGAGTGGGAAGCGACAAACCACCTGGAACAACTTGGTGACAGACCTCTACTGCTGTGGCATGGCCTTGACGATGACGTCGTGCCTGCCGACGAATCACTACGTTTGCAGCAGGCCTTAAGCGAGACGGGACGGGATAAACAGCTAACCTGTTCATGGCAGCCAGGCGTGCGTCACCGCATTACGCCTGAGGCATTAGATGCTGCCGTGACATTTTTCCGCCAGCATCTTTAAACACGCAGAATGCTGACCCCTTGCGCTTCCAGTTGTTGCAGGATTTCCGGGTTAGCATTTTTGCCGGTGATCAGCATATCGATTTGATCTGCACGACTAAAGAGCATCCCCGCACGTTCGCCGATCTTACTGCTATCAACCAGTACCACCAGTTTCCCTACCACGCTCAACATCTTCTGCTCTGCCATTGCCGTCAGCATATCAGTTTTATACAACCCTTCTGCGGTCAGTCCTTTGCCGCTGGTAAACATCCAGTGCCCGGCATAGAGACTGTTTTCGCTGCCTTGTGGACTTAAGGTGATGGACTGGCTTTTGTTGTATTGGCCGCCCATGATAATCACGCTGTCATGCTCCTGATCGATCAGGTAATTCGCCAGCGGTAGATAATTAGTAATGATTTGCACTGGCTTGCCACACATTTCCCGCCCAAGCAGAAACGCGGTGGAACCGCAGTTGATGACGACGCTTTCGCCGGGATTCACCAGCTGCGAGGCTGCTTTAGCGATACGTACTTTTTCATCATGGTTCTGCGCCTGATGCAGATTCATCGGCGTCCAGCGTGGGCGCTGCTGGGTAATGGCTTCTGCGCCATTGCGCACTTTTTTCAGTTTGCCGCTTTCGTCAAGTTTATTGATATCGCGTCGAGCGGTAGCAGGCGAAATTCCCAGACGCTCAACGACTTTCTCAACGGTCACAAAGCCCAATTGTGCGAGCATTTCCAGGAGAATTTGATGTCTTTGTGCTTCAGTCATGAGCTATTCCGATAAAATTTGATTTTTTTAGATGATATTTGAAATAGCCAGGAAATACTACGCCGGATAGCGCGAACTTCTCCACGCCATCCGGTATAAACGACAGATTACAGGAACGACTTGAACGGCAGATCCGGTTCAATGGTGAAGCAATCGTCAAAACCGCGTGGATAGTGGTACTCGAAGTTGTCTTTATCCAGCGGCCAGGTAAACTTACCGCCAACCTGCCAGATAAACGGCTTGAAGCCATACTTCAGGCGATCTTTTTTCATCTCCCACAGTACGCGGATCTCTTGCGGATCGGCCTGGAAGTTTGACCAGATATCATGGTGGAACGGGATAACCACTTTTGTATTCAGCGCTTCTGCCATACGCAGGATATCAGCACTGGTCATTTTGTCGGTGATACCACGTGGGTTTTCACCGTATGAACCTAATGCCACGTCGATCTGATGCTCGTTACCGTGCTTCGCATAGTAGTTAGAGTAGTGGGAATCGCCACTGTGATACAGGGTACCGCCCGGCGTTTTGAACAGGTAGTTTACCGCGCGATCGTCCATGCCGTCTGGCAGTACGCCAGCCGCTTTTTGATCGGCAGGCAAAGTGATCAGTGCAGTACGGTCAAACGCGTCAAGGGCATGAATTTCAATGTCTTTCACTTTAACGACATCGCCCGGTTTGACCACGATGCAACGTTCTTTCGGCACACCCCAGCCAATCCACAAATCCACGCAGGTTTTCGGCCCGATAAATGGCACGTCATCAGCGCAGTTCTGCATCACGGCAGCAGCGACGTTGACGTCGATATGATCGTTGTGATCGTGAGTTGCCAGTACCGCGTCGATCTGGCGAATCGCAAACGGATCAAGAACAAATGGGGTGGTACGCAGGTTCGGTTGCAGTTTTTTCACGCCAGCCATGCGCTGCATCTGGTGACCCTGTTTCATTAGTGGGTTACCGTGACTTTGTTTGCCAGTACCACACCAGAAATCGACGCAAACGTTGGTGCCACCTTCCGATTTCAGCCAGATCCCGGTGCAGCCTAGCCACCACATCGCGAATGTGCCAGGAGCTACCTGTTCTTGTTCAATTTCTTCATTCAACCAGCTACCCCACTCCGGGAAAGTGCTCAGGATCCAGGATTCACGGGTGATACTTTTCACTTTACTCATCGCCATTTACCTTCATGATAGTTCAATTTGAATCAATATTTGATTGGTTTTGATTAATCCTGACACTATTTTTTCAGGAAGGCAATGACCATTTTTTGACTTTTTGCCTGATGAGTAGTTGTTGATTTTAAGGCATTAAAGATGAAAAGGATTGTGATATTTAATTAACTACATGAATTTTAATTAATAAGTTTTGCATTGTGTGAATTCCACGCTTTCTATGTGGAATTATTTGCGGGTCGCGTCACATTTAATCATAAATAATCTTGTTGTGATTACTTTTGAAAATTAGAGTGAGTGCACAACATTCCGGGTGTGTGGAATACCCGGTTACCTCTTCTTCAGGAGATCGTTATGGAGATCCTCTACAACATCTTTACCGTGTTTTTTAACCAGGTCATGACCAATGCCCCGTTACTGCTGGGTATTGTGACCTGTCTGGGTTATATCCTGCTGCGCAAAAGCGTCAGCGTGATTATCAAAGGTACGATTAAAACCATTATTGGTTTCATGTTGTTGCAGGCCGGGTCCGGCATCCTGACCAGCACCTTCAAACCGGTGGTGGCGAAAATGTCGGAAGTCTACGGTATCAACGGTGCGATTTCAGATACCTACGCATCGATGATGGCAACTATCGAGCGCATGGGCGATGCCTATAGCTGGGTGGGTTACGCGGTGTTACTGGCTCTGGCGCTGAACATCTGTTACGTGCTGCTGCGTCGCATTACCGGTATTCGTACCATCATGCTGACGGGTCATATCATGTTCCAGCAGGCGGGGCTGATTGCCGTTACGCTGTTTATCTTTGGTTACTCCATGTGGACCACCATTATCTGCACCGCGATTCTGGTTTCGCTCTACTGGGGTATTACCTCCAACATGATGTATAAGCCGACTCAGGAAGTGACGGACGGCTGTGGTTTCTCCATCGGTCACCAGCAGCAGTTTGCATCATGGATTGCTTATAAAGTTGCGCCTTTCCTCGGCAAAAAAGAGGAGAGCGTTGAAGACCTCAAACTGCCTGGCTGGCTGAACATTTTCCACGACAACATCGTCTCCACGGCGATTGTCATGACCATCTTCTTTGGTGCCATTCTGCTCTCCTTCGGTATCGACACCGTGCAGGCGATGGCAGGTAAAGTGAACTGGACGGTGTACATCCTGCAAACCGGTTTCTCCTTTGCGGTGGCGATCTTCATCATCACTCAGGGCGTGCGCATGTTTGTGGCGGAACTCTCTGAAGCGTTTAACGGTATCTCCCAGCGCCTGATCCCCGGTGCGGTTCTGGCGATTGACTGTGCGGCCATCTATAGCTTCGCGCCGAACGCTGTGGTCTGGGGCTTTATGTGGGGCACCATCGGTCAACTGATTGCAGTTGGCATCCTGGTCGCCTGCGGCTCTTCCATTCTGATTATCCCTGGCTTTATCCCGATGTTCTTCTCTAACGCCACTATTGGCGTGTTTGCTAATCACTTCGGTGGCTGGCGCGCGGCGCTGAAGATTTGTCTGGTGATGGGGATGATTGAAATCTTTGGTTGCGTCTGGGCGGTGAAACTCACCGGTATGAGCGCCTGGATGGGCATGGCGGACTGGTCGATTCTGGCACCACCGATGATGCAGGGCTTCTTCTCCATCGGCATCGCCTTTATGGCCGTCATCATTGTCATTGCACTGGCTTATATGTTCTTCGCTGGCCGCGCGCTGCGCGCAGAAGAAGATGCAGAAAAACAACTGGCAGAACAGTCTGCTTAATAAGGAGTTTTGATTATGACCGTACGTATTCTGGCTGTGTGTGGTAACGGACAAGGCAGTTCCATGATCATGAAAATGAAAGTGGACCAGTTTTTAACCCAGTCGAACATCGACCACACGGTAAACAGCTGCGCGGTTGGTGAATACAAAAGCGAGTTGAGCGGCGCGGATATCATCATCGCTTCTACGCACATCGCGGGCGAAATCACCGTGACCGGCAACAAATATGTCGTTGGCGTGCGCAACATGCTCTCTCCTGCTGACTTTGGCCCGAAACTGCTGGAAGTGATCAAAGAACATTTCCCGCAGGACGTGAAGTAAGGGCGCGCTATGAAATTACGTGATTCGCTGGCGGAGAATAAATCTATCCGTCTGCAGGCTGAAGCTGAGACATGGCAGGACGCAGTGAAAATCGGCGTTGACCTGTTGGTGGCGGCGGATGTTGTCGAGCCGCGTTACTACCAGGCGATTCTGGATGCGGTTGAACAGCACGGCCCGTACTTTGTGCTCGCACCGGGCCTGGCAATGCCGCATGGTCGCCCGGAAGAGGGCGTTAAGAAAACCGGCTTTGCGCTGGTGACGCTGAAAAAGCCGCTGGAGTTCAACCACGAAGATAACGACCCGGTGGATATCCTCATCACGATGGCGGCGGTCGATGCCAACACGCATCAGGAAGTGGGCATCATGCAGATCGTCAACCTGTTTGAAGATGAAGAGAATTTCGACCGTTTACGCGCCTGCCGTACTGAGCAGGAAGTCCTGGATCTCATTGACCGCACCAACGCGGCTGCTTAAGAAGGAATTGAAAATGTCATTACCGATGTTGCAAGTCGCGCTGGACAACCAGACTATGGCTAGCGCCTACGAAACCACTCGCCTGATTGCCGAAGAAGTCGACATTATCGAAGTGGGCACCATTCTGTGCGTGGGCGAAGGTGTGCGTGCGGTTCGCGATCTGAAAGCGCTTTATCCGCACAAAATCGTGCTGGCAGACGCCAAAATCGCCGATGCCGGAAAAATCCTTTCTCGTATGTGCTTCGAAGCCAACGCTGACTGGGTGACCGTGATTTGTTGTGCAGATATCAACACCGCCAAAGGCGCGCTGGACGTGGCAAAAGAGTTTAATGGCGACGTGCAGATCGAACTGACCGGTTACTGGACCTGGGAACAGGCGCAGCAGTGGCGCGACGCAGGTATCCAGCAGGTGGTTTATCACCGCAGCCGTGACGCGCAGGCCGCAGGCGTGGCGTGGGGCGAAGCGGATATCACCGCGATCAAACGTCTTTCCGATATGGGCTTCAAAGTCACCGTCACCGGTGGCCTGGCGCTGGAAGACCTGCCGCTGTTCAAAGGCATTCCGATTCATGTGTTTATCGCTGGGCGTAGTATCCGTGATGCCGCCTCTCCGGTTGAAGCCGCGCGTCAGTTCAAACGTTCCATCGCCGAACTGTGGGGCTAAGGAGCGGATATGTTGTCCAAACAAATCCCGCTTGGCATCTACGAAAAAGCGCTCCCCGCCGGGGAGTGCTGGCTGGAACGGCTGCAACTGGCAAAAACGTTAGGCTTCGATTTTGTCGAGATGTCGGTAGATGAAACGGACGATCGCCTCTCGCGCCTTGACTGGAGCCGCGAGCAGCGTCTGGCGCTGGTGAACGCGATTGTTGAAACCGGCGTGCGCGTACCGTCCATGTGCCTTTCTGCTCATCGTCGTTTCCCGCTGGGCAGCGAAGATGACGCAGTGCGGGCGCAGGGGCTGGAGATTATGCGCAAAGCTATCCAGTTCGCCCAGGATGTCGGTATTCGCGTGATCCAACTGGCGGGCTACGACGTTTACTATCAGGAAGCCAATAACGAAACGCGTCGTCGTTTCCGTGACGGCCTGAAAGAGAGCGTTGAGATGGCAAGCCGCGCGCAGGTGACGCTGGCGATGGAGATCATGGATTACCCGTTGATGAACTCCATCAGCAAGGCGCTGGGTTACGCGCACTATCTTAACAACCCGTGGTTCCAGCTCTACCCGGATATCGGCAACTTATCGGCGTGGGATAACGACGTGCAGATGGAATTGCAGGCCGGAATCGGGCACATCGTTGCGGTGCATGTGAAAGACACTAAACCAGGCGTCTTCAAAAACGTGCCATTTGGCGAAGGCGTAGTGGATTTCGAACGTTGCTTTGAAACGCTCAAACAGAGTGGCTATTGCGGGCCGTACCTGATTGAGATGTGGAGCGAAACGGCGGAAGACCCGGCGGCAGAAGTGGCGAAAGCGCGTGATTGGGTGAAAGCGCGCATGGCTAAAGCAGGCATGGTGGAGGCGGCATAATGCAAAAGCTGAAACAGCAGGTATTTGAAGCCAACATGGATCTGCCGCGTTACGGGCTGGTGACCTTTACCTGGGGTAACGTCAGCGCCATTGACCGCGAACGCGGGCTGGTGGTGATCAAGCCCAGCGGTGTCGCCTACGAAACCATGAAAGCAGACGATATGGTGGTGGTTGATATTAGCGGCAAGGTGGTGGAAGGGGAGTATCGTCCGTCTTCCGACACTGCGACGCATCTTGAACTCTACCGCCGTTATCCGTCGCTTGGCGGCATTGTCCATACCCACTCCACGCATGCCACCGCATGGGCGCAGGCGGGGCTGGCGATCCCGGCATTAGGCACCACGCACGCTGACTACTTCTTTGGCGATATCCCGTGTACGCGTGGGTTAAGTGAAGAAGAAGTGCAGGGGGAATACGAGCTAAACACTGGCAAAGTGATTATCGAAACGCTGGGTGACGCCGAGCCGCTGCATACGCCGGGAATTGTGGTGTATCAGCACGGGCCATTCGCCTGGGGGCAAGATGCTCACGATGCGGTGCATAACGCGGTGGTGATGGAAGAAGTGGCGAAAATGGCGTGGATTGCCCGCGGCATTAACCCACAACTGAATCACATCGACAGCTATCTCATGAATAAACATTTCATGCGGAAGCACGGTCCTAACGCCTATTACGGGCAGAAGTAAAACACGCGCTGCGGAAATTTCCTTCTTCGGGAGATAACTGGTCTAAGTCCGCAGCCGTTTTTCAAAAAAAGCCCCCTGAGAAGGGGGCAAAGCAAACTATGGCAATGTTTCGTTGGTTATACCTGGTGCTAGCGATAAATATCCGCGCTGGCGTGCATGTTGCCGTTACTCCCCGGTTCCCGCATCAGAATCACGTGGTAGTACGTTGCGCCCTGCGCATTTGTCTCTTCATTTAATGCCTGACGCGCTTCGCTTTCAGTGGCGAAATTATGATTGATATAAATCACGCCTAAGCTTTGCACATCGTCCATATTTCTGGCCTGGTGGTTATTAATTTCAATGGCTGCCCATGTATTTGCACTTAGCAAAAGCACAGCCAGAAGTGCTAAAACACGGCTGAACATAGATACCTCCTCGACGGCTGACTTTGTGTGCTCTCCTCTTGTGGTGATCTTCTGATTTAATTTTAATCAATGATAAAGAAGTTGATGGTGACCATTTCTGATGCAGTTGTTCAAAAAAACACCATGATGAAGTGTGATGAACTTCAAATCAGCGTGTTAGTACGATTTGGTGAAAGATGAGATTTATTTGTCGGCTGGCCTTGAGTTTAACGGGGTATGTCAGTACTATAACGCGTCATTTTTCAGCCGACCTTTAACACGTTCCTTGCCTCCCCGGGATTCGGCTGACCCAGACAGGAGGCTGAATAATCCGTAAGGAGCAATTCGATGCGTCATTACGAAATCGTTTTTATGGTCCATCCTGACCAGAGCGAACAGGTTCCGGGCATGATCGAGCGCTACACTGCTGCCATCACTGGTGCAGAAGGCAAGATCCACCGTCTGGAAGACTGGGGCCGCCGTCAGCTGGCTTACCCGATCAACAAACTGCACAAAGCACACTACGTTCTGATGAACGTTGAAGCTCCGCAGGAAGTGATCGATGAGCTGGAAACTACCTTCCGCTTCAACGATGCCGTTATCCGCAGCATGGTTATGCGTACCAAGCACGCTGTTACCGAAGCATCTCCGATGGTTAAAGCGAAAGACGAGCGCCGTGAGCGTCGCGATGATTTCGCAAACGAAACCGCTGATGATGCTGAAGCTGGGGATTCTGAAGAGTAATTTCTGATGACCAACCGTCTGGTGTTGTCCGGCACCGTGTGCAGGACTCCCCTTCGAAAGGTCAGTCCATCAGGAATTCCTCACTGCCAGTTCGTGCTTGAGCATCGTTCTGTGCAGGAGGAAGCCGGCTTTCACCGGCAGGCGTGGTGTCAAATGCCCGTTATTGTTAGCGGACACGAAAACCAGGCCATTACTCACAGTATAACGGTCGGCAGTCGCATAACCGTTCAGGGGTTCATTTCATGCCACAAGGCAAAGAACGGTCTGAGCAAAATGGTTTTGCATGCCGAGCAGATTGAATTGATAGATTCTGGAGACTAGCCATATGGCACGTTATTTCCGTCGTCGCAAGTTCTGCCGTTTCACCGCGGAAGGCGTTCAAGAGATCGACTATAAAGATATCGCTACGCTGAAAAACTACATCACCGAAAGCGGTAAGATTGTCCCAAGCCGTATCACCGGTACCCGTGCAAAATACCAGCGTCAGCTGGCTCGCGCTATCAAACGCGCTCGCTACCTGTCCCTGCTGCCGTACACTGATCGCCATCAGTAATCGGTCACGGTCCATTAATACGACTTTGAGAGGATAAGGTAATGCAAGTTATTCTGCTTGATAAAGTAGCAAACCTGGGTAGCCTGGGTGATCAGGTAAACGTTAAAGCGGGCTATGCTCGTAACTTCCTGGTACCGCAGGGTAAAGCTGTTCCAGCTACCAAGAAAAACATTGAATTCTTCGAAGCACGTCGCGCTGAACTGGAAGCTAAACTGGCTGAAGTTCTGGCAGCTGCTAATGCTCGTGCTGAGAAAATCAATGCACTGGAAACTGTTACCATCGCGTCTAAAGCTGGCGACGAAGGTAAACTGTTCGGTTCCATCGGTACTCGCGACATCGCTGACGCTGTAACTGCAGCTGGCGTTGAAGTGGCTAAGAGCGAAGTTCGTCTGCCGAACGGCGTTCTGCGTACCACTGGCGAACACGAAGTGAGCTTCCAGGTTCACAGCGAAGTATTCGCGAAAGTGATCGTAAACGTAGTAGCTGAATAATTCGTTATTCAACGAGACGTAAAAACGCCGACCTTGTGTCGGCGTTTTGCTTTTATAGCGAGCGCTTGTAGATATTGCTAAGGGCCACAATAAGCAGCCCTATTAAGATAATTACTTAGTCTCCTGAATATCAGTTAGCATTGGGGCGAGAGCAGGGTTTTCCTTAGCAAAGGCTGCATACATCGGCTGCACTTTCTCGATAAACGGTGCTTTATCAACCTTGTAGACTTTCACGCCCATTTGATCCAGTTTAGCGAATTCTTTTTTCTCTTCCTCGCTCCACAAGTCTTTCATGTAGCTCATTGATTCTTTAGCTGCTTTTAATATAGCTGCCTGATTTTCCGGGCT
The DNA here is from genome assembly GCF_963876935.1 of Escherichia sp. MOD1-EC4550. Lineage (NCBI taxonomy): Bacteria > Pseudomonadati > Pseudomonadota > Gammaproteobacteria > Enterobacterales > Enterobacteriaceae > Escherichia > Escherichia sp. MOD1-EC4550. Next base: position 111,931 of record NZ_CAWNSE010000016.1, on the reverse strand, counting down.
AAGCTTATCAAACGAAGCATTGCTCATTAGAACCACATCAGGAACCATAGTGTGTTCGTCAAGGCTGAAGGATTTTGCTACTTCACCGTGGCGCATGGTGGTCAGCGCCATCACACTGTTTTCCGCCATATCAACCACACCTTGCTGCAATGCTGTGTACAACTCTCCATAATCCAGCGGTGTTGGGTTACCTCCCATGACTTTGATCATCTCAACTGCCCCTGGGCTTGGCTGGACACGAACTTTCATTCCTTTGAGATCGTCTGGTTTCAGCACCGGTTTATTGCCGTAGAAGCTGCGGGCGCCTCCATCATAGAAAGTCAGACCGAAATAACCTTTGTTTTTCGTTGAGTCGAGGATTTTCCTTCCGATATCGCCTTGCATGACCTGATAATAATGATCACGATCGCGGAACAAATAAGGCAGGCTAAATATTTTATACGAACTCTCGAAGGCTTCCATCTCCGCCGCATTGGTTTTTACCAGCGGAATAGCACCAGAACGAATCAGCTCCATTGTTTCTCGTTGAGTACCCAATGTTCCATTTGGATAAATACGAATAGTAATATCACCGTTAGAGTACTCTTTACTTTTTTTTGCAAAGAACTCCATCGCTTTATGAACAGGATGCGACTTATCCTGATTATGGCTAAGTTTTAATGTTACTGCCCAGGACTGGCCTGCAGATAACATAAGAACAGCACCGATAATGCCAGCGGATACTTTTATTTTCATAGATGTTCCTTTTCTAATAAATATGGCGGCAGGAGCCGCCAGTGAATGCGCATCAGTAGCCCAGTGCTCTTGGCAATGCCATACTGATTTGCGGAATATAGGTCACCATAGCCAGCACCAATACCATCACGGCATAGAAGGGCAGCATAGGTTTGATAATTTTATTAATCGGTAATTTAGATACACTACAACCGACAAATAACACACTGCCTACAGGCGGAGTACAAATACCGATACACATGTTCAGTACCATGACAATACCAAAGTGAATCGGGTCCATGCCCAGTTCGGTGACAACGGGTAAAAATATCGGCGTAAAAATCAGTACTGCCGGTGTCATATCCATAAATGTGCCGATAATCAACAGAATAATATTGATAATAAGCAGGATTATTATTGGATTATCAGAAATAGTGTTAAGCAAATCGAGAATCAGGAAGGGAACGTCAGCGTTTGACATTGCCCATGACATTCCCATTGAAGAACCAATTAACAACAAAACAATTGCTGTGGTAATGACGGATTCCAGAAATATCTTAGGCAAATCTTTAACTGATATTTCACGATAAAGAACCAGTGCAAGGAAAAGGGTATAAATTACCGCAATTGCAGATGCTTCTGTCGGGGTAAAAATACCGCTTAGTACACCACCCATAATTAATACAATCAGGAAAATACTGGGGATCGCCATCCATATTGCCACTCCAGCCTGGCGCAAAGTCGGACGTTCTGGTTTTGGATAACCCCGGCGTACCGCGATAATACCAGCCACAGTCATCAGCGCCAGGCCCAATAAAATTCCCGGGACATATCCTGCCAGGAACAGTGCGGCAATAGAAGTACCACCACTGACCAGTGAAAAGACAATTAACGTATTACTGGGTGGAATAAGTAAACCTGTCGGTGCAGAGGCAACGTTAACAGCGGTACTGAATGCCGGGTCGTAACCCTCTTTAACCTGCTGTGGATGCATGACGCCGCCCATCGCAGCCGCCGAAGCAACAGCTGAACCAGAAATTGCCCCGAACAGCATATTGGCAAGAATATTACAGTGAGCAAGTGAGCCTGGCAGACGACCGCCGAGAATACGGGCAAAGTTGATTAATCGTCGCGCTATTCCTCCATGATTCATAATGTTGCCAGACAAGATAAAAAATGGGATTGCCAACAACGTAAAACTATCTAACCCGGAGGCTAACTTTTGTGAAACCACACTCAATGCTGAGTTGAAATCGAGTTGTGTAGTAATTGATGCCAGTGTTGATAAACCAATAGCATAGACAATAGGAACACCTAATGCCAACATAAAAAAGAAAGAACCAAATAACACAATGATCGGTAACCAGTAATCCATGTTTTCTCCATCCCTACTTATTTTAGAGTGGTTGTTTAAGTTCGGTTAAAACTGTATCTATGGTGTATATAATAATAAGGATGCCACTTATTGGAATGCTCATGTAAATATATCCCATCTGCCAGCCTAAAGCCGGAGAAGTTTGCCCTGAATCAAATGTGTCCAGTGTTAATAACCCGCCACCATAAACCATAATGATAGAGGCAAAAAGAATAACAATGGCCTGAATACATAAGAATAAATAACGTCGGGATTTTCCTTTTAGCATCATTGGCAGAAGATCAATGGCCAGATGTCGGTTTTGTCCGGCAGTATAAGCACCACCAAAAAGTCCAAGGCAAATAAATAGTAAACGACTAAGTTCATCTGTAAAAATGCTGGGACTTTTAAAGATAAATCGTGCTACTACTTGCCATGTAACGCACATCACAATAATTGCCAAAATGGTAATGTTCAACGTGGAAAGCAATGAATTAATAGATCTGATTATATTTCGCATAGTGATTAACCTTTGCAATATTATTCATGCCGTGTCTGATAAATTGTTCCGTTAAGAAAATCAGGCCAATTCTTCTCAAAGTAAATACCTTTAATATGCGGTAAGTTTCTCAAGAACTTAATTTCATTAATAAATAAACCTTGTGAAAAGGAGAGAGTTAGTCTGTGATTTTTATCTTCAGCTTGTTCAGAGCGAAAACGCCAATCTTCGATTGCGCCGCGACGAGTTTGTGGAAGATATTCTCCTTGTGGATCAATAATCATCCGCGCTCCACGACTACCACCGCCAGCATCAATATAATGTGATAGCTGGCTTAACACCGCAGCGGATGTTAATGCCATATGCCGCCACATAAATAGCTCGGCAATTTCACCGGCGTGGTTGATAGTTAGACCATGTTGCTGCGCAAATTCATTTAACAGCATGGCGTCACGGGCGGCGTGACGAACTTTATCAGCATGGCAAATAAATCCCGCGTAATCAGACATTCGCGCCTGGATTTTTTCTTTCACCGTTGCCAGCGTCATTCCGTTCTCGTTTGCCAGTGCCTGAGCGATAACTTCTCTGATTGTATGCAGAGGTGAGGCTACCAGCTGCGCGATATCATCCTCAACGGACCGCTTTTGCGTGCAACCAATAAAACGTGCCAGACGAACAGCAAAAACCTGCCCGGCATTCAATGCCGCACCACCAGGGCGAGTGACGCCGTGTGTGCCAGCAACTTCCCCCACGGCGAAACAGCCGGACAGGGAGGTTTGCCCCCAGATATCCACTTCAATGCCGCCATTCATATGCTGATTATTCATGGCAAACTGCAATGGCTGCGTGGTGAGATCGTAACCGAGCATCTTATACAGCGAGATAGACAGCGGATTCATTCGTTGCAGTCGTTCGATGGGCGATGGTGCCAGAGCGTCGTTATTTTCCAGATACGCGCGAACGTCGTCGTCCAGTCGATCTAATGAGAACGGCAGGTCACCCGGCACAGGTTCAGGATTGCGATTGAAATCCATAAATACCTGACGCCCTGATTGCTGCTCTTGCGCTACTGCCATATCTAACAAGCTGGAGCCAAAATCCATCACTCGTGTGGCGTGAAACGGCCACTGATAGCCTTTACGGAAGATGTTTGAAGCCAGTTCCTGGGTAGTTCGATAGTAATCCGTGAGGAAGTTATACTCGTTGCCCTCAGCATCTACGGAATAGATATATGGGATCACCTGTACATAGGTGCCGGACAAATTCCACGGAAAGGTGTTGCGTGGCGTGCCAATACCAAACTGGCTTTCTGTCAGATTGGTTAGCGTCAAACCTTCTTCCAGTGCCAGTCCCAGCGAGCCGAAGCATTTATGTGGATAAACACTGTCGCGATAAAGCTCGCCCGGTCCGCCCGTTGCCAGTACCACATTGGGCGCCGTCACAATAGCCAGCCCCCAAGGGTTATGGGCGCGATGACCGGTCGCGAGGATTGCTCCCGCCACGCGGTCTTCGCCGTTTTCGTCACGCTGATGCAGCAGTTTAATCACTGTTGCACTGGTCAACACTGGAATGGCGAGGCGCTGTACTTCTTCCAGCAGCACTTTCACCATTAACCTTGAGGTACGCGGCCCACACGAGGTTGCACGCCCGGCTTCGTCATGGTCGGTTTGATAACGAAGAATCGCGCCATAGCGATCTTCCGGTAATTCCAGACCAAGATATTGCAACCCGCCAAGAGTGTGCAGAGAACCTACCGCTTCGACATAAGCGGTGTCGTGATCCATCGCTCCACCGCTCGCCAGTGCCTCTGCCAGTTTGGTGAAGTTGTCGCCATTGCCCGCGGTAGCGGCGGTAAACAGCGTCTGTTTATCGGAACCAGAACATGCCGATGTCCCCATATATAACCCGGCGGTGGCGATCAGCACATTTTGCTGGCGGCGCTTAAGTTCAACCGCTGCGCGAAGTCCTGCCGCGCCGCTACCAACAACTAGCGCATCAACTTGCCAGATCGGGTAATCGACATCTTCAACCGTGACAATTGACGCTGGCTCTGCTGACACAAAACCCTTTGGAAAAGTGACGTGTGTGAGCGCATCAAGGAGGGTGTCATCAAGCTGGCTCATGCATCCTCCATCGGCGTAAAGAGGCTACTTTCCATCAGGCGTGGCTGATTGATAATTGGACGGAAGGCCATATACGGCAGAATGTCGCGTTCAATCTCCACACCCGGCGCGATTTCAATTAATTCAACGCCTTCTGCCGTTAACTGGAATACTGCACGTTCAGTGATATACAACACTTCCTGACCGCTTTGCTGTGCGTAGGCGGCGCTAAAAGTGATTTTTTCCACCTGGGTAACCAGTTTAGGGATTTGACCTGACTGGGCGATATGCAAGCCATCTGGCGTTACATCAATCTTGCTACCTTTGGCGTCAAACGTACCGCAGAACACCACTTTACGGGCGTTTTGCGCAATTTCGAGAAATCCGCCGGGGCCAATGAGATTGCCATTGAGATGGGAGACGTTGACGTTACCGTACTGATCCATCTCTCCCATGCCGAGGAAGGTGATATCGATCCCTCCGCCACTGTAGAATTCGAATTGATCGAGTGATGGAATAATGGCATCGGCGTTACGGGCGCAGCCGAACAGAGCATCATCCAGCATCATACCGTTATGCACGCCTTGCTCGACGCTCAGCCATAAACTTTGATAAGGCACGCCTTCGCGCAGTGCAACCCCAGGAATGCCGCCGGGAATGCCAAAGCCAAAGTTGGTTGAAGCGCCAGCTACCAGTTCGCGTGCTGCCCGACGGGCAATCAGGCGGCGCACCGGATGACTAACCAGTTCAATTGCGTCGTTAGAACTTAGACGGCGATGCTGACCGCTAATGGTCAGATCGTAACCGCCAAGATAGGTTTGTGGTTGTTCGCGGTGTTCAACGATGCCATCAACCAGAATGCCCGGTAATTTGACCCGGCGTGGTTCAATGGCACCAGCTTCCAGCACATCGCGCACCTGTACGAACACTTTGCCGCCGCTGTTGTGTGCTGCCAGCGCCATGGAATAGCTATCCATATCAATCGCCTCTTCTTCGAGGCTGACGTTGCCACGCGGATCAGCATAAGTGCCACGCAAAATCGCGTAATCCACTTTGAAAGGGCGATAACGAAGTTTGGTTTCACCGTCGATTTCAATCAGTTCTACCAGATCCTCAGTGGTGCTGGCGTTCGACTTACCGCCGCCGTTGCGCGGATCAACAAACGATCCCAGTCCAACGTGGGTAAAAAGCCCTGGACGTCCGGCACCGATCTCCCGCAGCAGTGCCTGAATTACGCCACCAGGGAAGCAGTAGGCTTCAATAGCATTGTTTTTCACCAGATCCTGCATCTTGGGCGACCAGGTAAAATGTCCGGCAATGATGCGTTTGAGCATATCTGCATGAGCGAAGCGGTTAGTGCCTTTGCAGTCGCGATCGCCAATGCCCAGCGAGTGGATTAATGTCAGATCGCGCGGGTGTCCGGTTTGCAGGAAACGCGCTTCAATAGCAGCCAGAATATGGTCCGCTTCCACCATGCCGCCGCCATTACCGCTAATGGCAATGGTTGCGCCGTCCTGAATTTGCGCCGCCAGTGTCTCGGCGGTTGTTATCTTACGCATACAATTTCCTTATTGATTTTGGAAGCTCACGCTACTTTTTTCGGCAAATGCGCGCGTCGCCTGCTGGCAATCCTGAGTGGCGGACATTAATCCAGCCAGTAACTGGTGCGGGTAATCAGCATGTTTATTTTCTAGAGCCAGAATCAGTTGCTTGATATGTGCGAGCGCCACCGGACCGCATTTTTCCAGCTGCGCTAACTGATTCGCCATCCAGCTTTCCACCTGTTCTTTTTCTACCACTTCATCAATTAAATTCGCCGCCTGAGCTTCCTGCGCCGTCAGGCGTTTACCCAGCATCAGCATCTGGCGACCGACCACCGGACCGACCTGATTAAGCACGCGTTCAATGCCCATCCAGCCAGGCACCATGCCGAGCATTACTTCCGGATTAGAGAATTTCGCACTGGGGCGGGCAATACGAATATCGCAGCACAAGGCAAGTTCAATACCACCGCCGATAGTATGACCGTTGAGATTCGCAACCGTTAATTGAGGTAAATTGCGCAGGCGATTAAAAACGTCATTGCCGCGTTTAATCCATTTTCTGCCCATATCTAATGGCGAATAGGCTGACCACGATTTAATATCGCCGCCCGCACAAAAGAATTTATCGCCGGTTGCCGTTAATTCGACTAATCGTAATGTGGTGTCGTTTTCAATTTCATTTAAATAATGGTCGAGAGATTCGATCATTTCTTCATTAATAGCATGACATTTATCTTCACGGTTCAATGTCAGGCGGCAGGAAGCCGCCGCTCTGCTGAACAGAACGGGTTGGTCACTCATGATCATTCCTTAGCAATAATGCGCGATGCGATCGACGCTAATATCCAACGTGCTGTTAATATCTTGCTGCCACCAGTACGGTGAGAAAATTTCCAGTTCCACAGCACCGTTAAATCCGGCATTTTCTACCTGGCGACGAATAGACGGAATATTGATTACGCCATCTCCCGGCATTCCCCGGTCATTGACTAAATCGGTGGTTGGCACCAGCCAGTCGGAAACATGAAACGCGAGGATGCGTTTTCCGGCACGCAGGATCTGACTGGTGAGATCCGGATCCCACCAAACGTGGTAGACATCTACCGCCACGCCGAGGCCAAACTCCCCATCGGGATCGAGTTCATCACACCAGTCCAGCGCCTGACGTAACGTGCACAGGCAAGAGCGATCGGCAGCTGTCATCGGGTGCAGCGGCTCCAGCGCAATTGGCACGCCGACATCTTTCGAATGTGGCAGCAACTGGCGAATCCCTTGTTTCACCTGTTCCCGCGCTTCGTACAGATCTTTTGTTCCCATTGGCAGACCGCCAACCACCTGCATATAACAGGCGGCGTTTAGTACAGCGGCGTCGTCCAGCGCCCGGCGGTTATCATCAATCGCCAGTTTGCGTTCCGTCAGCGTCGGCGCGGTGTAATAGGTGCTACGGCACAAACCGGAAACGCTCATGTTACTGGCAGCAAGCTGGCGGGCGATTTGCTGGAGATCTTCACCCTGTAACTCCCTGCGCCAGGGGGCAATCGCGCCAATACCGCGTGCGGCGCAGGCATCAATAATGGCAGGTAGCGGCGTTTTATAGCCCAGTGTCGCAGTATTGATACTGAATAAATCCGGGCGTTGTAACAGATCTCTCATGATTCAGCCTCAGAAGCGCGGTATACTTAAGCCGCCGTCGATGGCGACCGCCTGACCACAGGTGTAAATCAGTTTGCCTTCCGCCATCGCGCGGACCGTTGAGGCAATATCAGCCGGATAACCCCAACGTCCCCACGGCACTAACCCCTTAGCAATCAGTTCGTCGTAATAAGCCGTTGCCGGAATGGTCATATCGGTTTTGATTAGGCCAGGGCGCACTTCATAAACGCCAATTTGTTCATTGCAAAGGCGAGCGGCAAACAGACGAGCTGCGGCGGAGACGGCAGTTTTTGCAATGGTATATTCGCCGCGATTCATCGCCAGCATGATGGCGTTTATGGAACTGACAAAAATAATCGAGCGGTGCGGCAGTTCTGCTTCCGGTTTCGGCTGTGCCAGTAATCGCTTACTGAATGCCTGAGCAAGGAAGAACGGCGCACGGGTGTTAATGGCAATGTTTTGGTCGAAGCTGTCTGGTTCGAGGTCGAGGAGGTCACCGCGTTTTTTCACTGAAATGCCTGCGTTGTTGAGTAGACAGTCCAGACGTCCCCACTGGTTTTGCGCCGCGTCGAGCATCTCTTCATGAAGGGAGAGATCGCCAACATCAGCAGGGAAGCAAATCACTTCCACGCCTTCCGCCAGACATTCTTGTTGTGTGGCATGTAATTTTTCTACGCTGTCGGCATCCGGACGATCATTAATCAGCAGATTAAATCCGCCACGCGCAAGTTCCAGTGCACAGCCCTTTCCAATACCACGTGCGGCTCCAGTGATGACAGCAACAGGACGTGTTGACTTCATACAATAACCCTCTTTTTGAATATTATTTCCTTAAGTGACGATTAGCTTGCAATGTGTGGCAAGAAAGATCAACCATCTAGTTGGTTGATATGCGATAATGATCACAGAGCATTTGATAACCCGATGAAATTGCGAGTTTTTAGCCATTTTAGTGGAGCTTCTAACAAATCGGGTTAAGATAGTCATCACGAAGAAGACGTGGGGAAGCGGAATGTATCTTGATACCAGCAACGTACAAAGCCTGAAGGAAAAGCTGTTGTTATGTGCGGTTAATGAATTTGCCGAATATGGTTACGAAGGGGCCAGAGTCGATAATATCGTCAAGGCCGCGGAGTGCAGTAAACAGACGGTTTATCATCACTTTGGTAATAAAGAAAATTTATTTATCGAAGTGCTGGAATATACCTGGAATGATATTCGGCAAAAAGAAAAATCCCTTGATTTCTCAGGTCTTCCGCCACAAAAAGCCATTGAGAAAATTATCGATTTCACCTGGGATTATTACATTGCTAACCCCTGGTTTTTAAAAATTGTGCATAGTGAAAACCAGAGTAAAGGGGTGCATTATGCAAAATCACAGCGCCTTTTAGAAATTAACCACGCACACTTACAGTTAATGGAGTCATTATTAGCTGAAGGCAAACGGCGCAATATTTTTAAGCCAGATATCGACCCGTTGCAGGTGAATATTAATATTGCTGCTCTTGGAGGATATTATTTGATCAACCAACATACGCTTGGCCTGGTTTATCACATCAGTATGGTTTCACCGCAGGCACTGGAAGCCAGGCGTAAGGTCATCAAAGAGACGATCCTTAGCTGGCTTCTGGTTGACCCTTCATCTACCGCGCGCGAATAAAACTGCCATCCGGCTGGCGGGTAAACAGAACCTGTTGATTATTTCCCGTATCAATGGTTAAGCCCGTCACCACGCCGCTGGCGTTCTGGCGGATTTTCACCATCTGCCCATTTTGCAAATTACTCAGTGGCTTATCCGCGCCTTCTACCTGCGCCATTGCATAGACATCGGTAGCGGGCAGTCCGTGGTCGCGGAACAGCTGCGCCATTGTTTTACCGGGTTCGACACGATAAGAGCGCCATTGATTGTCAATTCCGCTATCTGGCTGGAAAGGTTGCACTTGCGAGGTTTGCGGCTGCTCTTCCGGTTGGCCTTCCTGTATCGGTTCTGGAGCGACCGGAGCCACCTGATCAGGATCATTTTGTGGTGTGACTAATTGCGCCCGCAGCTGTTCTTCTGTCGGCGGTTGTGATTGCGACTGAATATCTAACTGTGCTTCACGCGTCACCACCGGCGCGTTTGGCGTATCATCAGACGGGAGTAGAAATCCGACCACCAATACAATAGCGGCAATAATGATCCCCCGACGATGCATCGGCGGTAGCGGGTCCATGAAGCGAAAATTGTCCGGCGCGTGCCAGACTTTCTCCAGGGTTGGTTTTAGTTCAAAGCGCCCGGGCATGGTTTCCTCCTGCTCCGCGTCTTGTTCCTCAATCATAGCCTATGAATAAGCTAACGCTATGATGTCCGTGGTAAACCCGCCTTTATTATATTCATACGGGATATTGCTATTGTTTCTTTTTCCCCGGGATTTGTCATCATTCCCGCGACAAAGTTTTACCCAAAGAAGTGTGGCTGATATGCTGCCCGCTACTTTATACCCTAAGAAAGGAAATACGATGACCACCCCAACTTTTGACACCATCGAAGCGCAAGCAAGCTACGGCATTGGTTTGCAGGTAGGGCAACAACTGAGTGAATCAGGCCTGGAAGGGCTGCTGCCAGAAGCTCTGGTCGCAGGCATTGCTGATGCGCTGGAAGGCAAACATCCGGCTGTTCCGGTTGATGTGGTGCACCGCGCGCTGCGTGAAATCCACGAACGCGCCGATGCCGTTCGTCGCCAACGTTTCCAGGCGATGGCTGCCGAAGGTGTGAAATATCTTGAAGAAAACGCCAAAAAAGAGGGCGTGAATAGCACCGAATCTGGCCTGCAATTCCGCGTGATCAATCAGGGGGAAGGCGCAATTCCGGCACGCACTGACCGCGTTCGTGTTCATTACACCGGAAAACTGATCGACGGCACCGTGTTTGACAGCTCCGTCGCTCGCGGCGAGCCAGCTGAATTCCCGGTTAACGGCGTGATCCCTGGCTGGATTGAAGCACTGACTCTGATGCCGGTAGGTTCTAAATGGGAACTGACTATCCCGCAGGAACTGGCCTATGGCGAGCGTGGCGCAGGCGCGTCCATCCCTCCGTTCAGCACCCTGGTGTTTGAAGTCGAACTGCTGGAAATCCTCTAAGCAGCGCATTCTGTTCCCCTCGAGCCAGAGGGGAGCAGGCATTCAGCAATAACCCCTTCAGTTTGCCAAATGGCGCTATTTTGTGTTGCAAAGACCACGTAAGCGTGTATTTTTGTGAGCTGTTTCGCGTTATCACCGTGATATGACACTCACTTTAAACATAAAATTAACATTAGATCTAAATCTTAGTATTCATCCCGCGTATTGTTACCTAATATCGATGAGTCCCGATACAGATTCGTCGTATCATAGACTGACTAAAGGCCGCAGAGCCTGAACAACACAGACAGGTACAGGAAGAAAAAAACATGGTAGATCAGGTAAAAGTCGTTGCCGATGATCAGGCTCCGGCTGAACAGTCGCTACGGCGCAATCTCACAAACCGACATATTCAGCTTATTGCCATTGGTGGGGCCATTGGTACGGGGTTGTTTATGGGTTCCGGTAAAACAATCAGCCTTGCCGGACCGTCGATCATCTTCGTTTATATGATCATCGGTTTTATGCTCTTTTTCGTGATGCGGGCAATGGGGGAATTGCTGCTTTCGAATCTGGAATACAAATCTTTTAGTGACTTCGCTTCCGATTTACTGGGGCCATGGGCGGGATATTTCACTGGCTGGACCTACTGGTTCTGCTGGGTGGTTACCGGTATGGCGGACGTGGTGGCCATCACTGCCTATGCTCAGTTCTGGTTCCCCGATCTCTCCGACTGGGTCGCCTCGCTGGCGGTGATAGTGCTGCTGCTGACGCTCAACCTCGCTACTGTGAAAATGTTCGGTGAGATGGAGTTCTGGTTTGCGATGATCAAAATTGTCGCCATCGTGTCGCTGATTGTCGTTGGTCTGATCATGGTCATGATGCACTTCCAGTCACCGACCGGTGTGGAAGCGTCGTTTGCGCATTTGTGGAATGACGGCGGCTGGTTCCCGAAAGGTTTAAGTGGCTTCTTTGCCGGATTCCAGATAGCGGTTTTCGCTTTCGTGGGGATTGAGCTGGTCGGTACAACCGCTGCGGAAACGAAAGATCCGGAGAAATCACTGCCACGCGCGATTAACTCCATTCCGATCCGTATCATTATGTTCTACGTCTTCGCGCTGATTGTGATTATGTCCGTGACGCCGTGGAGTTCAGTAGTCCCGGAGAAAAGCCCGTTTGTTGAATTGTTTGTGTTGGTGGGTTTGCCTGCGGCTGCCAGCGTAATCAACTTTGTGGTGCTGACCTCTGCGGCGTCTTCCGCTAACAGCGGCGTCTTCTCTACCAGCCGTATGCTGTTTGGTCTGGCCCAGGAAGGTGTTGCGCCGAAAGCGTTCGCTAAACTTTCTAAGCGCGCCGTGCCCGCGAAAGGGCTGACCTTCTCTTGTATCTGTCTGCTCGGCGGCGTGGTGATGTTGTATGTGAATCCAAGTGTAATTGGCGCGTTCACGATGATCACGACTGTTTCCGCGATTCTGTTTATGTTCGTCTGGACGATTATCCTTTGCTCATACCTGGTGTATCGCAAACAGCGTCCGCACCTGCATGAGAAGTCTATCTACAAGATGCCGCTCGGCAAGCTGATGTGCTGGGTATGTATGGCGTTCTTTGTGTTCGTGGTCGTGCTGCTGACACTGGAAGATGACACTCGCCAGGCGCTGCTGGTTACCCCGCTGTGGTTTATCGCGCTGGGGCTGGGCTGGTTGTTTATTGGTAAGAAGCGGACTGCTGAACTGCGGAAGTAACGGCTTTATCATGCTGGATGGCGCAATGCCATCCAGCTTTTAGATCACTCACCCGCCAGCGCGCGTGGGAACAGTACATTGTTTTCCAGGCTGATGTGATCCATCAGGTCATCAATCAATTCATTAATACCGTTATACATCGCTTTCCAGGTGGTGCAGGCTTCCGGCGGCGGTGTGACGTTATTGGTGGTGTGTTTAATCACTTCCAGCAGTTCGCCCGCTTCATCGTGCTCGCTTTCCATTACGCTAATTGGCCCCATCGCCTGGCTACCCATGCCTTGTTTGATCATCGGGAAGAGGATCTGCTCTTCTTTCATCATGTGGCTGGAAAGCTCTTCATGCAGCATAGTCAGGTATTTTGTCAGCCCTTTTGGCACGCTCGGTTTGTCGGCGTGAACGCGCTCGACTTTGGTCGCTTGCAGGATCAGCTCCGGCAACTGCTCGCGGTGACGATCGTGGTAGCGCACGATGATATGGTCGATGATTTCTGCCAGTGGGGCGCTACGCCAGTCTTTCTCAATCGGTTGTTCAGCAAGCTTTGCCAGTTCGGCTTCAATGACCTCAACATCCAGTTCTTTACGTGCCGCCGCGCGCGCCAGCGTTTGCTTACCGCCGCAGCAGTAATCCATATCATATTTACGAAACAGAGCCGAAGCGCGAGGAATAGAGAGCGCCAGTTCACCTAAAGGTTGGTCGCGATAAGCCATAGCTGATACCTCATTCTTAATAATATAAGATGTATTTTAAATGCATCTTTAAGGCAAATGCTATAACCCTTACGTAGCAGAGGCTTATTTAACTCACTGCCAGCGTGTCAACTTTCTGAGACAGATTCAGTTAAGGGTTTTTCCGGTTTGGCTCTGACCGCAATGACCACGCCAATCACTAACAGCGCGATACCGCTCAGCGTCATTAGCGGCGGCATTTGCTGGCGGAGTAAAAAGGTGTACAGCAAACCTGCCAGCGTTTCGAAAACAATCAACGGTCCGAGGATAACCGTCGGTAATCGCTGGCTGGCGACGTTCCAGCAGAGTGCGCCAACCCATGAGCAAAGCACGGCTATCGCAATCATCAGACTAATAAACACCAGCGGACGGGGGCCAAAAGGTAGGGAGAAGCCCGGCGTTTGCATATTCAGCCAGTAACAGGCGACGAGATAGCCGATGAGAGAAACCGGCAGCGTGACCAGCGCCTGCGCCGTCGCCCACATCATCGGATGTTTGTCTGGGTTTTCCCGCAGCCAACGGGCGTTGCGCAAGGCATACCACGCCCAGCAGACCACGGAGACTAGCGCCAGTACGATGCCTGAGGCATAACGTGCCCAGTCAAAATCGGGGAGTCCGTGGTTTAACTCAGCAATATTCACACACGCCAGGCCAATGCCAATACAAACCAGTGCCGGGGCGAGTTTTCCCCACGCGAGTTTGCCGTCGCGCTGGCTATAAAGCAGATTGGCGAAGACAGGAATCACCACCGGCAGGGTGCCGATAATCATCGTGGAAACAGGCGCGCCAGTACGTTGAATGGCACTGGCAAGGCAGAAGTAATAGATGAGGTTGCCCATCATGGTGAGCATCAAGGCGGTAAGCCAGTCGCGACGCGCCAACTGACGCAGACGCACGCGCCCCAGCCAGGCAATGGGGAGCGCAATTAACCCTAACGCCAGATAACGGCCCATCGACTGCAACATCGCCGGGTATTCCGGCACGATCAACGGCCCGACAAATATAAGCCCCCACATCAACCCTGCTAACAGGGCGTACAGCACGCCGCTAATCATTACTGGCATCCATTGGTCTGTCAGAAGAAAGTTCAGGAAGCAGACATGATTGCTCCCGGCATCCCGTCATTATCAGAGAGGATGCGGGAGGATGCCACTTTAATTAACTAGTTATTAACATTAAAAAGATGGCTTACGCTCTCGGCTAATGTTGTCGTTGGGCGGCCAATCAATTTGCTAAGCGTTTTGCTGTCATCAAACAGGCCGCCTTTCGATGCGCCAACGTCAGAATCTGCCAGCATATCCGCCAGCCCGTCAGGCAGACCGACGCTTTTCAACGCCGCGGCGAAATCGGCTTCGCTCAGGTTTTGATAGGTAACCTGTTTGCCGCTCTGTTTGGTGAGTTCCGCCGCTAACTGTGTCAGTGTCCAGGCGCTATCACCTGCCAGTTCATAAACCTTGCCTTCGTGACCTGCTTCGCTAATTACGCGCGCCGCAGCTACCGCATAATCAGCTCGCGTAGCTGAGGCAATTTTGCCATCGCCCGCGGCACCGATAAATACGCCGTGCTCCAGTGCTGCCGGGGCGCTGGCGAGATAGTTTTCGGTGTACCAGCCGTTGCGCAGCAAGGTGTAAGCGATGCCAGAAGCAGCCAGCATTTTCTCCGTCTCGATGTGCTCATCGGCGAGGCCGAGCGGGGAGGTATCAGCATGTAGCAGGCTGGTATAAGCGATAAATTTCACGCCCGCCGCCTTAGCGGCATTAATAACATTTCGATGCTGCGTGGCACGTTGACCCACTTCGCTGGAAGAGATCAGCAGCAGTTTTTCCACTCCCTGAAGCGCAGATGTCAGTGCGGCCTCATCGCCGTATTCAGCCTGACGTACAGTAATGCCTTGCGCGCTCAATGCCTGCGCTTTTGCCGGGTTACGTGCGATAGCCACTATTTGGCTGGCAGGAACGGTTTTCAGTAAGGAGTTAATAACATGGTGACCAAGTTGGCCGGTTGCGCCGGTAATTGCGATCATGGGAAGCCTCCATCGGTTTGTCTTGTGTTTAAATACGCTACCACCTAAACTTACTTTTAGTAAGTACGTACAAAAAGGTAAGTATGAATGAGCCAGGCTAGCCTGTCGCAACAACTGAAAGAGGGTAACCTCTTCGCCGAACAGTGCCCGTCGCGCGAGGTGTTGAAACACGTCACCAGCCGTTGGGGGGTATTGATTCTGGTCGCGCTTCGCGAAGGTACGCACCGTTTTAGCGACCTGCGCCGCAAGATGGGTGGGGTGAGTGAAAAGATGCTTGCGCAGTCGTTACAGGCGCTAGAGCAGGATGGTTTTCTTAACCGTATCGCGTATCCGGTGGTGCCGCCGCATGTGGAATACAGCCTCACGCCGCTGGGCGAGCAGGTGAGCGAAAAGGTTGCTGCACTGGCGGACTGGATTGAGTTGAATTTGCCTGAGGTGTTGGCAGTGCGGGATGAACGTGCAGAATAACAGCCGGATGCGCTTATCCGACCTACGGTGCATGACTTGTAGGGCGGATAAGATGCGACAGCATCGCATCCGCCAATAAATGCCGGATGCGG
The DNA here is from genome assembly GCF_963876935.1 of Escherichia sp. MOD1-EC4550. NCBI lineage: Bacteria > Pseudomonadati > Pseudomonadota > Gammaproteobacteria > Enterobacterales > Enterobacteriaceae > Escherichia > Escherichia sp. MOD1-EC4550. The sequence continues at coordinate 95,916 of NZ_CAWNSE010000016.1, read as the reverse complement.
TTGATGATTTGTAGGTCGAAAAAGAAGTGTTTTACTTACTCAAATCCACCTGATAAATCGCAAAGCCGATATCATCGGTCGCGACTTTCTTCATCGGATATTGTCCTTTCTCTTTAATAAACGCTGCGGCTTTATCTGACGGAGAGGTTTCGAAACGGATATCCAGTTTCTTATCGCCGGGAATCGGTGCTAAACGCCAGTTGTTATCTGCCGCCGGGTGAATTTCCCCCGCACGCTTCGACTCATCTGCAACCCACGCTGCCAGCACCGAGCGGTTCTCATCCGGTGAAGCAAAAGCGATATGGCTATCGCCCGTACCTGCAAATTTGCCGCCGTAAGCGCGATAGTTATTGGTGGCAACGAGGAACATCGCGTTCGGATCAATCGGCTTGCCGTTAAAGGTCAGGTTCTTAATCCTTTCCGCATTGGCATTAACCACCTGGCACTCGCCGTCATAGCGAGCGGGCTGAGTAACATCAATCTGATAATTCACACCATCAATGACGTCAAAGTTATAGGTGCGGAAACCATCCCAGTTGATCAGTGACTGTGGTTTCGTGCTGTTGGGATCAATCTGGTTAAACTGTCCGGCGGAGCATTCCAGCCACTCTTTCACCTCTTTACCGCTGGCTTTCACCACAATCAGCGTATTGGGATAGAGGTAAAGATCGGCGGCGTTACGGAAGGTTAATTGGCCTTTTTCCACCTCCACATAGCTTGCCGGATCATTTTTGCGACCACCGACTTTAAACGGTGCGGCAGCTGAAAGCACCGGCAGTTTTGCAAGATCGGGATCGCCCTGAATGTAATGTTCGACATACGCTTTTTGTGCATTATTCACCACCTGCACGGTCGGATCGTCCTGCACCAGCGCCAAATAGCTATACATATTGTCGGCAGATTTACCGATTGGTTTGCTGACAAACTGGCGTGTGGCCTCGTGATCGGCCTTAAGTGTTTCTACCAACTTGCTGTCTTCCGCCGCGAGGGATTTTTTATTGGCGATATCGTAAATTGGCCGTGCTTCCGCTTTCGCCTGCGTCACCTGCCATTTTCCGCTGTCATTATTGAGTTGCAGATCGACCACGCCGAGATGATCGCCCCACATGCCCGGCATTACCGCCGGAACGCCGTTCAGCGTGCCTTTGGCGATATCAGCCCCTTTGATATTCGCAAAATCTTTACTCGGGAAGACGGCGTGAGCATGGCCAAACATAATGGCGTCAACGCCCGGAATTTCACTGAGATAATAAACTGAGTTTTCTGCCATCACTTTATACGGATCGGCAGACAGACCAGAATGCGCCAAAACGACAACGAGATCGGCACCTTTCTCGCGCATTTCAGGTACGTACTTGCGCACAGTTTCCGTTATATCGTTAACGGTGACTTTGCCAGATAAATTAGCTTTATCCCATCCCATAATCTGCGGCGGTACGACGCCAATATAGCCAATCTTCAGCGTCTGTTTTTTTCCGTCTTTATCGATCACTTCGGTGTCTTTAATCAAATACGGTGTAAACATGGGCTGTTTGGTTTTAGCGTCAATGACGTTGGCGTTTACATAAGGGAATTTCGCTCCTGCCAGTGCATTTTTCAGGTAATCCAAACCGTAGTTAAACTCGTGGTTGCCAAGCGTGCCGACGGTATAGTCCAGCGTATTTAATGCTTTATAGACAGGGTGAATATCACCTGCTTTTAAGCCTTTCGCCGACATGTAATCGGCCAGCGGACTCCCCTGAATCAAATCGCCATTATCGACCAGTACGCTGTTTTTCACTTCATTGCGGGCATCGTTAATCAGGCTTGCCGTACGTACCAGTCCGAATTTTTCCGTGGCGGTGTCTTTGTAATAATCGAAATCCATCATGTTGCTATGCAAATCAGTGGTTTCCATGATACGCAGATCGACCGTCGCTGCATTCACACTGGCGGCAATCAGCGTGGCCAGGAGCGTTGCGCTAAACTTAATCATCAGGGACATCCTTTTATCATCGGGAATTCGAAAGAAAAGGGAGAATAAACCTCTTACTTTTAGAACAGTGAAGAATGCCACAACTTAACGCTTTGAAAATGATGACACTATCACAGTTGGCGCATTCTTTAACGATAGGGTATAAGTAAAACAACAAGTTAACACCGCTCACAGAGACGAGGTGGAGAAATGTTAGATCAAGTATGCCAGCTTGCACGGAATGCAGGCGATGCCATTATGCAGGTCTACGACGGGACGAAACCGATGGACGTCGTCAGCAAAGCGGACAATTCTCCGGTAACGGCAGCGGATATTGCCGCACACACCGTTATCATGGACGGTTTACGTACGCTGACACCGGATATTCCGGTCCTTTCTGAAGAAGATCCTCCCGGTTGGGAAGTCCGTCAACACTGGCAGCGTTACTGGCTGGTAGACCCGCTGGATGGTACTAAAGAGTTTATTAAACGTAATGGTGAATTCACCGTTAATATTGCGCTCATCGACCACGGCAAACCGATTTTAGGTGTGGTGTATGCGCCGGTAATGAACGTAATGTACAGCGCGGCAGACGGCAAAGCCTGGAAAGAAGAGTGCGGTGTACGCAAGCAGATTCAGGTCCGCGATGCGCGCCCGCCGCTGGTGGTGATCAGCCGTTCCCATGCGGATGCGGAGCTGAAAGAGTATCTGCAACAGCTTGGCGAACATCAAACCACGTCTATCGGCTCTTCGCTGAAATTCTGCCTGGTGGCGGAAGGGCAGGCGCAGCTTTACCCGCGTTTCGGGCCAACCAATATTTGGGACACCGCCGCCGGTCATGCCGTGGCTGCCGCTGCCGGAGCACATGTTCACGACTGGCAGGGTAAACCGCTGGATTACACCCCGCGCGAATCGTTCCTGAATCCTGGGTTCAGAGTGTCTATTTATTAAATACAGATGGCAGAAACAGTGTATTTCCTGATTCTGCCATCCTGATTTGCTCCCAACCTAAAAAATTATAGATATAAAGGGATTGTATTTAAAGTGTAAATATTCCAACGCTAATAAGTTATGTTTTAATAATGAGCGTTTTTTGATAGTTTATTTCTTTAACAAGATATTTAATGGCGACATAGAATAACCAAATATAATAAGGTTGTCATATGTTACCCAAGATCAGACACAATAATTTTTTTGGTGCAGTGGAGTTATTTGTAAAGTCATCGCATACAAAAATACATTCAAATAATTTCTTTAATAATATTCAGCATGCATTTAAGAAAAGGGATTGGATTTCGAATTATGATAGTCTGTTAATTTTAAGGGAGTTCTTTCTTAGAGCAACACAGATCGATAAAAATAGTTATCAGGTGCTTTCATTAAAAGATGAAACCGTTCACTCCATGGATAATTTTCTTATCAGCTTCCGCCTTAAAGATAACGGTGCCGAATATACAATGACATTGCGAGGCACTGGATTTGAATACGAAGAAATCCCTATAACAATAAATGAGTATAACTCATTTATAGACTTTAAAAACCGTGAATTTCCACTAGCACAAAATAGAAGATTGTATGCCTATGATATTTTGCAGAAAAAACAGTCTGACATACCTGAAAGGATTAACGGTTATTTTCGGAAGGCGGCGGGTAACTTATCTTACGATTCTGCTTATTTGGAGAATGTAGTAAGCAAATTAAAACGGGGTAAATTTGAACTTGAAGGGCCAGAAGGTAGCATTAAAGAATGTGAAGGATGGTATTTTTGCGAGGAAATAAATAATAGAAATTATGCCATGGTCATAGAATCTTTGGGCTTTGCTCTTAAAATCTATGGAGGGGATGAGGAACTTCGAACTGGCTCTTATATTTTTTTGCAGGGTGAAGATTACTCTCTTATTTATAATTTTCTGGTTAATGCAGGTTACCAACAAGTGGAAATAACCGAGCAAGTGGAAGCGATTGTAAGTGCAAATCTGGCCGCAAACGGTAATTATACCGCAGAAAAGATTCACAAGAAATATAAATCTACCATTGAAGCGTTTAAAAAAGAGGTAAAACCGTTAAACGCGAATAAGGGTTATTGATACTAGTATGAGTTCGGCGTAAAAACTCAGAGACTTAATTCCCCTATCCCATATATATCGATAGGGGAAATTTATTTTCCAGAATTTATGTTATTAACATTATTTGAGCAACTTTTGCAGCAGGTTCATCACTTGCTGCACCTCTTCCTGAGTGAGCGCACCGTCTTTGGCCCATTGCACTCGACCGTCTTTATCCAGCACCGCTACAGCGGAACTTTCTTCATCTAGCTGCCAGGCACCGCGCGCGATGCCATTGCTATCGACAATAAACTGCGACCAGGGATAAAGCTTTTTATTACTCTCCAGACTGCTGCGCACAAACATGCCAGAACCCGGAATCGCGTCGTCGGTGTTCACAATGGTGGTGGTCTGGTAACGATCGTGCGGTAACTTTGCTGATTTAATCGCTTCAATCAGCGTCGCGTTTTTCTCTTTTGCAGAGGTGCGACCAGCAATATGTTGCAGTACTCGCACTTTTCCCACTAACTGCGCGCTGTTCCAGGTTTTGTAGCTAAACTGATCTTTATCAAGCACCAACTCGCCCCGATCGGTAATGCCTATCGGTGGCACTCGTTGACCGGTTTCAAACTGATGTGCGGAAGCCATCATCGGCAACAGCAGGCAGGTGAGTGCCAGAATCTTACGTAGGGTCATGGTGTATCCTTCTTATGATATGCAGGTGATCCGACCACTTGGGGTCTGACTTTTAATCATATGTGCTATTTATCGAATTTCCCGCAAGTGTGATGCCAGTTTGCGGTCAAGCGCACAAATCATATGAAAAATGAATGCTTATACTGAAGACCGCGCTTCGGTAAAAAGATAATTCTGAATAATTGTAACCTTTAGGTAAAAAAAGTTATACGCGGTGGAAACATTACCCGGATAGTCTATAGTCACTAAGCATTAAAATTTGCGCCTCATAATAGTTGGGCCGATTGTGGCACCGCAAAGGCGTAATACTCAGCAGGAGATAACAATGAAAATTTTCCAACGGTACAACCCACTGCAGGTGGCGAAGTACGTAAAGATCCTGTTCCGTGGACGGTTATACATCAAGGACGTTGGCGCTTTTGAATTTGATAAGGGTAAGATTCTTATCCCAAAAGTGAAGGATAAGCTGCATTTGTCAGTGATGTCCGAAGTTAACCGTCAGGTTATGCGTCTGCAAACAGAGATGGCTTAACCAAAGTGCTATGCAGTAAATAAGACGGCTCCTGATTCAGGAGCCGTTGATGTTTCTTGGGGTTACGCGACGTTTTCTTCTTTATCTTTAACGTCAGGCAGTTTGGGCGAAAGGGCGGTGGCCTTGCTGTCGATCCGCGTTACCAGCAACTGGTCGATGCGGTAGTTATCGATATCCACCACTTCAAATTTGTAGCCGGCGAATTTCACCGAGTCGGTGCGTTTCGGGATTTTACGCAGCATAAACATCATAAAGCCGCCGATGGTTTCGTAGTTGCCTGACTGCGGGAACTCATCAATATCCAGCACACGCATTACGTCGTCAATCGGGGTGCCGCCATCAATCAACCATGAGTTCTCATCACGGGCGACAATCTGCTCTTCCAGTCCCTGACCGACCAGATCGCCCATTAGTGTGGTCATTACGTCGTTGAGGGTGATGATCCCAACGACCAGCGCGTACTCGTTCATGATCACCGCGAAGTCTTCACCTGCAGTTTTAAAACTTTCCAATGCCTCTGAAAGGGTTAATGTATCCGGCACAATCAGTGTGTTGCGAATTTGTACGCCGCTGTTCAGTGCCAGGCTTTGGTTAGCCAGCACGCGGTTCAGCAGGTCTTTAGAATCGACATAGCCGATGATGTGGTCAATATCTTCATTACAGACGAGAAATTTCGAGTGCGGATGTTCCGCCACCTTATTCTTCAGACTTTGCTCATCTTCGTGGAGATCAAACCAAATCACGTTTTCACGCGGTGTCATTGACGACGGAACGGTACGGGATTCCAGCTCAAAGACGTTTTCTATCAGCTCGTGTTCCTGTTTACGTAACACGCCCGCCAGTGCACCTGCTTCCACAACTGCATAGATGTCATCAGAAGTGATGTCATCTTTACGTACCATTGGCAGTTTAAAGATACGGAAGATCATGTTCGCCAGGCCGTTGAAGAACCACACCAACGGGGTGCAAACGTACAGGCAGAAGCGCATCGGGTTGATGATACGCAAAGCCACCGCTTCTGGCGCAATCATACCGATGCGTTTCGGAGTTAAATCCGCAAACAGGATAAACATGCCAGTTACTAACGAGAAAGAGAGAATAAAGCTCAGTTGCTCAGAGAGTTCCGCCGACATATAGCGGGAGAACAGGCTGTGAAAAGCTGGAGAAAACGCCGCATCACCGACAATACCGCCGAGAATCGCCACTGCGTTAAGACCGATTTGTACCACGGTAAAGAACATGCCAGGATTTTCTTGCATATTCAGAACGCGTTGGGCATTTATATTGCCTTCATCAGCCAGCAGTTTTAGTTTGATTTTGCGTGAAGCGGCAAGTGAGATCTCGGACATCGAGAAGAACGCACTTACAGCGATCAAGCAGAGTATGACAAAAATACTGTTTAACATATCTTATCCGACCTTTCAGGCCAGATCCTCGGAAGGGGAAGTTGATTAATTTGTGTGAAATACACATTGAAAGCCGATTCGAAGAAAGTGAACCGGCATTTTCAGTGGCTAGTATAGCGTAAGGTACTGTAAAGTCGCCAGAGGGTTAAAATTCAGACGACTGATAAATGCAAAACTGCCTGATGCGCTATGCTGTTCAGGCCTACGAAGTCTCTGCAATGCATTGAATTTTGAGGGTTTTGTAGGCCTGGCAAGGCGTTTACGCCGCATCCGGCATAAACAAAGCTCACTTTATCAACAATCTGAGTTTGTAACCGTAACGCTATGCTTCCGGCGGCAGACAGACGCCAATTCCGCCAATTCCACAGTAACCATATGGGTTTTTATGCAGATATTGCTGGTGGTCATCTTCGGCATAATAAAATGGTGAGGCGTTAGCGATTTCCGTGGTGATGTGACGATCGTCATCGGCGGCAAGCATCGCCGCCTGAAAACGCTTCAGACTGGCACGAGCGGCGGCATCCTGTTCTGGGGTCAGCGGATAAATCGCTGAACGATACTGCGTGCCGTGGTCATTGCCCTGACGCATTCCCTGGGCGGGATCGTGATTCTCCCAAAATACTTGTAGCAACTGCTCATAGCTGATGACGGAAGGATCGTAAACAATGCGCACCGCTTCGGCATGACCAGTATCACCGGAGCACACTTCCCGATAAGTGGGGTTTGGCGTATATCCGCCGGTGTAACCTGCGGCGGTGCTGTAAACGCCGGGTAACTGCCAGAACAGACGCTCCACACCCCAGAAACAACCCATCGCAAAAATGGCAATCTCCATTCCGTCAGGTACATTGGTCATTGAGTGACCATTGACCGCATGCAGCGTGGCTACGGGCATCGGGGTGTTACGTCCAGGCAGGGCATCGGCGGGGGAAACCAGATGCTTTTTATCAAATAAACTCATGGTGTCGCTCTCCCGAAAATCGGTCATTGGGGTTAAGGTTGTAACAAGAGACGTATTTGCACACAATAACCACCGTGAATAGGTCTAAAGTAAAACATAAGAAATATTTGGGGTTTAGTCTGCTTTTTAATCCATATTACTGGATTTTTGTTAAGCCGTTTAACGGCGTTCCAGGGGCAGGAATAAAGGATATTCAGGAGAAAATGTGCGCTATATCCGACAGTTATGCTGTGTAAGCTTACTCTGCTTAAGCGGATCTGCCGTCGCCGCGAACGTCCGTCTACAGGTCGAAGGGTTATCGGGACAACTGGAAAAGAACGTTCGTGCACAGCTTTCAACAATTGAAAGTGATGAAGTGACGCCAGACCGTCGCTTTCGCGCACGCGTCGATGATGCCATCCGCGAAGGTCTGAAAGCGCTGGGTTATTACCAGCCGACCATTGAATTTGATCTCCGTCCACCGCCAAAGAAAGGGCGGCAGGTATTGATCGCCAAAGTCACGCCAGGCGTGCCGGTGTTAATTGGCGGCACCGATGTGGTATTGCGCGGCGGCGCGCGGACCGATAAAGACTATTTGAAATTGCTCGATACTCGCCCGGCGATTGGCACTGTGCTGAACCAGGGCGATTATGAAAATTTCAAAAAGTCCTTAACCAGCATTGCGTTGCGTAAAGGTTATTTCGATAGCGAATTTACCAAAGCGCAGCTGGGCATTGCGCTTGGCCTGCATAAAGCCTTCTGGGATATTGATTATAACAGTGGCGAACGTTATCGCTTTGGGCATGTGACCTTTGAAGGATCACAAATCCGCGATGAATACTTGCAAAATCTGGTGCCGTTTAAAGAGGGCGATGAGTACGAGTCGAAAGATCTCGCGGAACTGAACCGCCGACTTTCTGCTACCGGCTGGTTTAACTCGGTGGTGGTGGCACCACAATTTGATAAAGCGCGCGAAACGAAAGTATTACCGTTGACGGGCGTGGTTTCGCCGCGCACAGAAAACACCATCGAAACCGGTGTCGGTTACTCTACGGACGTGGGACCGCGCGTGAAAGCGACGTGGAAAAAGCCGTGGATGAACTCATACGGTCACAGTTTGACCACCAGTACCAGTATTTCCGCGCCGGAACAGATCCTCGACTTCAGCTATAAAATGCCGCTGCTGAAGAACCCGCTGGAACAATATTATTTGGTGCAGGGCGGTTTTAAGCGCACTGACCTGAACGATACCGAGTCTGACTCCACGACGCTGGTGGCTTCTCGCTACTGGGATCTTTCCAGCGGCTGGCAGCGTGCCATTAACCTGCGCTGGAGTCTCGACCACTTTACCCAGGGTGAAATTACCAACACCACGATGCTGTTTTATCCGGGGGTGATGATTAGCCGCACGCGTTCTCGTGGTGGCCTGATGCCAACCTGGGGCGACTCGCAACGCTACTCTATCGACTACTCCAACACGGCCTGGGGCTCAGATGTCGATTTCTCCGTTTTCCAGGCGCAAAACGTCTGGATCCGTACACTGTACGATCGCCATCGTTTTGTTACGCGCGGTACGTTGGGCTGGATTGAAACGGGTGACTTCGACAAAGTACCGCCGGATCTGCGTTTCTTCGCCGGGGGCGACCGCAGTATTCGTGGCTATAAATACAAATCTATCGCCCCGAAATACCCGGACGGCGACCTGAAAGGGGCCTCGAAGTTGATAACCGGCTCGCTGGAGTACCAGTACAACGTCACCGGAAAATGGTGGGGCGCGGTGTTTGTCGATAGCGGCGAAGCGGTGAGCGATATCCGTCGTAGTAACTTTAAAACTGGCACCGGGGTTGGCGTGCGCTGGGAATCGCCAGTCGGGCCAATCAAACTCGATTTTGCCGTACCGGTCGCGGATAAAGACGAACACGGGTTACAGTTTTACATCGGTCTGGGGCCAGAATTATGAGTTTATGGAAAAAAATCAGCCTCGGCGTGGTTATCGTTATCTTACTGTTGCTGGGATCGGTGGCGTTTCTGGTGGGCACCACCAGCGGCCTGCATCTGGTATTTAAAGCGGCAGATCGCTGGGTGCCGGGGCTGGATATTGGCAAGGTCAGCGGCGGCTGGCGCGATCTCACCTTGTCTGATGTTCGTTATGAGCAGCCAGGCGTGGCGGTAAAAGCGGGCAATCTCCATCTGGCGGTCGGGCTTGAGTGCCTGTGGAACAGTAGCGTTTGTATTAATGACCTGGCGCTGAAAGACATTCAGGTCAACGTCGACAGTAAAAAAATGCCCCCTTCTGAACAGGTTGAAGAAGAAGACAGTGGGCCGCTGGATCTCTCCACGCCGTATCCCATCACCCTGACGCGGGTGGCGCTGGATAACGTCAACATCAAGATTGATGACACCACGGTATCGGTGATGGACTTCACCTCCGGCCTGAACTGGCAGGAGAAAACCCTGATCCTGAAACCGACGTCGCTGAAAGGCCTGTTGATTGCTTTGCCGAAAGTGGCGGAAGTGGCGCAGGAAGAAGTGGTCGAACCGAAGATTGAAAATCCGCAGCCGGATGAAAAACCGCTCGGCGAAACGCTGAAAGATCTCTTTTCTCGCCCGGTATTGCCGGAAATGACCGACGTGCATTTGCCGCTCAACCTGAATATTGAAGAGTTTAAGGGCGAGCAGCTGCGCGTGACGGGCGACACGGACATCACCGTGCGCACCATGCTGCTGAAAGTGAGCAGCATTGACGGCAATACCAAACTGGACGCCCTGGATATCGACTCCAGTCAAGGGATCGTCAACGCCAGCGGCACGGCGCAGCTATCAGACAACTGGCCGGTGGATATCACCCTCAACAGCACACTGAACGTGGAGCCGTTGAAAGGTGAAAAGGTGAAGCTGAAAGTGGGCGGCGCACTGCGCGAACAGCTGGAGATAGGCGTTAACCTTTCCGGTCCGGTGGATATGGATTTACGCGCCCAGACGCGACTGGCAGAAGCCGGATTGCCACTCAACGTGGAAGTGAACAGCAAACAGCTTTACTGGCCGTTCACTGGTGAGAAACAGTATCAGGCGGATGATCTGAAATTGAAACTCACCGGTAAAATGACCGATTACACGATCTCTATGCGTACGGTAGTGAAGGGGCAGGAGATCCCGCCCGCGACCATTACCCTTGATGCCAAAGGCAATGAACAGCAGGTCAATCTCGACAAACTCACCGTCGCGGCGCTGGAAGGGAAAACTGAACTCAAGGCGCTACTCGACTGGCAGCAGGCAATTAGCTGGCGCGGTGAGTTAACACTTAATGGCATTAACACCGCGAAAGAGTTCCCTGAGTGGCCGTCGAAACTCAATGGTTTGATTAAAACGCGCGGTAGTCTGTATGGCGGCACCTGGCAGATGGACGTGCCGGAGTTGAAGCTGACCGGTAACGTCAAACAGAACAAAGTGAACGTTGACGGCACGCTGAAAGGCAACAGTTACATGCAGTGGACAATCCCTGGGTTGCATCTGGAACTGGGGCCAAACAGTGCCGAAGTGAAAGGTGAACTGGGGGTAAAAGATCTCAATCTTGATGCCTCCATCAACGCGCCGGGGCTGGATAATGCGCTACCAGGACTGGGTGGTACAGCGAAAGGGTTGGTGAAAGTACGCGGCACGGTGGAAGCGCCACAACTACTGGCAGATATCACCGCGCGCGGTCTGCGCTGGCAGGAACTTTCCGTGGCGCAGGTTCGCGTAGAAGGTGATATCAAATCCACCGACCAGATTGCGGGTAAACTCGACGTGCGCGTTGAGCAAATCTCGCAGCCGGATGTGAATATCAACCTCGTCACCCTGAATGCGAAAGGTAGTGAAAAGCAGCATGAGTTACAGTTGCGGATTCAGGGCGAACCGGTTTCCGGGCAGCTTAATCTGGCAGGCAGTTTTGATCGCAAAGAAGAACGCTGGAAGGGAACACTTAGCAATACCCGCTTCCAGACACCAGTCGGTCCGTGGACGCTGACCCGTGATATTGCGCTGGACTACCGCAATCAGGAGCAAAAAATCAGCATCGGGCCACACTGCTGGCTTAACCCGAATGCAGAACTGTGCGTGCCGCAAACCATTGATGCCGGGGCTGAAGGGCGTGCGGTGGTGAATCTCAACCGCTTCGACCTGGCCATGCTGAAACCGTTTATGCCAGAAACCACTCAGGCCAGCGGTATCTTCACGGGTAAAGCGGATGTCGCATGGGACACCACGAAAGAAGGGCTGCCACAGGGGAGTATCACCCTTTCGGGGCGTAACGTGCAGGTAACGCAAACCGTCAACGATGCGGCGCTGCCCGTGGCGTTTCAGACGCTGAATCTGACAGCGGAGTTGCGTAACAACCGTGCCGAACTGGGCTGGACCATCCGCCTGACCAATAACGGCCAGTTTGATGGTCAGGTGCAGGTGACCGATCCGCAAGGCCGCCGTAATCTTGGTGGCAACGTTAATATCCGTAACTTCAACCTTGCGATGATAAACCCCATCTTTACCCGTGGGGAAAAAGCAGCGGGGATGGTGAGTGCTAACTTACGTCTGGGTGGTGATGTGCAAAGCCCGCAGTTGTTTGGTCAGCTCCAGGTTACGGGTGTGGATATCGACGGCAACTTTATGCCGTTTGATATGCAGCCGAGCCAGCTTGCGGTTAATTTTAACGGTATGCGCTCGACGCTTGCCGGTACTGTGCGGACCCAACAGGGAGAAATCTACCTGAGTGGTGACGCCGACTGGAGCCAGATTGAAAACTGGCGGGCGAGGGTAACCGCGAAAGGCAGTAAGGTACGGATCACCGTGCCGCCGATGGTACGAATGGATGTATCCCCAGATGTTGTATTCGAGGCTACACCAAACCTGTTTACCCTTGATGGTCGCGTGGATGTCCCGTGGGCGCGCATCGTAGTGCACGATCTGCCGGAAAGCGCGGTGGGCGTCTCCAGCGATGTGGTGATGCTTAACGATAACCTGCAACCGGAAGAGCCGAAAACGGCGTCGATTCCGATTAACAGCAACCTGATTGTCCACGTTGGCAACAATGTGCGCATTGACGCCTTTGGCCTGAAAGCGCGGCTGACGGGCGATCTTAACGTCGTACAGGATAAACAAGGGCTGGGCCTGAACGGGCAGATCAACATCCCTGAAGGGCGCTTCCATGCCTATGGTCAGGATCTGATTGTGCGTAAGGGTGAGTTACTGTTCTCTGGTCCGCCGGATCAACCGTATCTTAATATCGAAGCTATTCGTAACCCGGATGCTACAGAAGACGACGTAATCGCCGGAGTTCGCGTTACTGGTCTGGCGGACGAACCGAAAGCGGAGATCTTCTCTGACCCGGCCATGTCGCAACAGGCCGCGCTTTCCTACCTGCTACGTGGACAAGGGTTGGAGAGCGATCAGAGTGACAGTGCGGCGATGACCTCAATGCTGATTGGTCTGGGGGTTGCACAAAGTGGTCAGATTGTGGGTAAAATCGGCGAGACGTTTGGCGTAAGCAATTTAGCGCTCGACACAGAGGGAGTAGGCGACTCCTCCCAGGTGGTGGTCAGCGGCTATGTATTGCCAGGTCTGCAAGTGAAATACGGCGTGGGTATATTTGACTCAATAGCAACACTCACGTTACGTTATCGCCTGATGCCTAAGCTATATCTGGAAGCCGTGTCTGGTGTAGACCAGGCACTGGATTTGCTCTATCAGTTCGAGTTTTAGCAATGCGAATATTTGTCTACGGCAGTTTACGCCACAAACAAGGCAACAGTCACTGGATGACCAATGCCCAGTTACTGGGCGATTTCAGTATCGATAACTACCAGTTGTATAGCCTGGGCCACTATCCAGGCGCAGTTCCGGGGAACGGAACAGTACACGGTGAAGTTTATCGTATTGACAACGCCACGCTGGCCGAACTTGATGCCTTGCGCACCAGGGGCGGTGAATACGCGCGCCAGTTGATTCAGACGCCGTACGGGAGTGCATGGATGTACGTTTATCAACGACCCGTCGATGGATTAAAGCTAATTGAAAGCGGCGACTGGTTAGACAGGGATAAGTAATAATAAAAGCACGCCACCTTCGGGTGGCGTTGTTTTATGCGATGTATCTCGCGATTTTTTTTGTAACTTCCCCATCTTTAGCTTTTCTCTCCGAGCCGCTTTCCATATCCGTAAACGCATAAAAAACTCTGCTGGCGTTCACAATTATGCAGGGGTAAAACGGGTGCACGCTTTGAACGGTGAGAATGAGTGAGGTCGGCTAATTTCCAGCAAGCGGCTATGAACAGCAAAATGGTGGTCGAATTTAGTTTGTTCTTACCGTTCAAGCCTTGCAATCGCTGAGAATAATGATGGTGGAATAGAGAGTTTATATATTGCGGGCATAAAAAACCCTTACTAACCGAAGCCCGGCGTTCAGGGTTATGGCACTAGAAGAACTTATTTATTCTTGGCGCGCTCGAAGGAGGCAACGATTTCAGCTTTAGCGGCTTCTGCGTTTTCCCAGCCTTCAACTTTCACCCACTTGCCTTTTTCGAGGTCTTTGTAGTGCTCGAAGAAGTGAGCGATCTGTGCTTTCAGCAGTTCAGGCAGATCGTTAACGTCTTTAATGTGATCGTATTCTTTGCTCAGCTTGCTGTGCGGAACCGCAACCAGTTTCGCATCTTCACCGGCTTCGTCGGTCATTTTCAGAACGCCAACCGGACGGCAACGGATCACAGAACCCGGCTGCAGCGGGTACGGAGTCGGGACCAGTACGTCAACCGGGTCACCGTCCAGAGACAGGGTGTGGTTGATGTAACCGTAGTTGCACGGATAGAACATCGCGGTGGACATGAAGCGGTCAACGAACAGTGCGCCGCTCTCTTTGTCGATTTCGTATTTGATCGGATCTGCGTTAGCCGGGATCTCAATAACAACGTAGATGTCTTCCGGCAGATCTTTACCCGCAGGGACGTTGAGTAAGCTCATGTCTGTTTCCTTTAAAAATATGTGGCAAACAAGTGCCGAGTATTATAGCCAACTCGCGCCGAATGTCTTCGCTTGTTTTCGTCTTCATTTTCCTTTTTAGCCAGTTTTAAGGTGGTTTAAAGAGCAGGAAAATCCATAACCGTAGCCGCATTTTTCATAGTGAGATGAAAGCGATTACAAACTTGTGATTAACGTTTTATTTACTTTTTTGAAGTGTGATGTAACGCAATCCGTTACATAACGAATTGTCTATAGTTTTTTCGCGAACATCTTTTCACCAATAATAATTACCCCGACGAGGACAACCCTATGTGGAAACGCTTACTTGTAGTCTCTGCAGTCTCGGCAGCCATGTCGTCTATGGCGTTGGCTGCTCCATTAACCGTAGGATTTTCGCAGGTCGGATCGGAATCCGGCTGGCGTGCCGCTGAAACCAACGTGGCGAAAAGTGAGGCCGAAAAACGCGGTATCACGTTGAAAATTGCCGATGGTCAGCAAAAGCAGGAAAACCAGATTAAAGCGGTACGTTCCTTCGTTGCACAAGGGGTGGATGCGATCTTTATCGCTCCGGTGGTAGCGACGGGTTGGGAACCGGTATTAAAAGAGGCGAAAGATGCCGAAATCCCGGTCTTCTTGCTTGACCGTTCCATCGATGTGAAAGACAAATCTCTCTATATGACCACCGTCACTGCCGACAACATCCTCGAAGGCAAATTGATCGGTGACTGGCTGGTAAAAGAAGTGAATGGCAAACCATGCAACGTGGTGGAGTTGCAGGGCACCGTTGGGGCCAGCGTCGCCATTGACCGTAAGAAAGGCTTTGCCGAAGCCATTAAGAATGCGCCAAATATCAAAATTATCCGCTCGCAGTCAGGTGACTTCACCCGCAGCAAAGGCAAAGAAGTGATGGAGAGCTTTATCAAAGCGGAAAACAACGGCAAAAACATCTGCATGGTTTACGCCCATAACGATGACATGGTGATTGGTGCAATTCAGGCAATTAAAGAAGCGGGCCTGAAACCGGGCAAAGATATCCTGACAGGCTCTATCGACGGCGTGCCGGACATCTACAAAGCGATGATTGATGGCGAAGCGAACGCCAGCGTTGAACTGACGCCGAACATGGCAGGCCCCGCTTTTGATGCGCTGGAGAAATATAAAAAAGACGGCACCATGCCTGAAAAGCTGACCCTGACCAAGTCCACCCTTTACCTGCCTGATACTGCAAAAGAAGAGTTAGAGAAGAAGAAAAACATGGGGTATTGAGGGACATCAATACCTGATGCCGACTTGTGGGCCGCCGGATAAGGCATTCACGCCGCATCCGGCGGTTGTGCGAGATGCCTGATGCGACGCTGTTGTGTCTTATCTGGCGCACGCTTTACAACGGGGGAAACTATGAATACTAACCAACACCAGGAAATCCTCCGCACCGAAGGATTAAGTAAATTTTTCCCCGGCGTCAAAGCGTTAGACAACGTTGATTTCAGCCTGCGCCGTGGTGAAATCATGGCGCTGCTCGGTGAAAACGGGGCGGGAAAATCAACGCTAATCAAAGCATTAACCGGTGTCTACCACGCCGATCGTGGCACCATCTGGCTGGAAGGCCAGACTATCTCACCGAAAAATACCGCCCACGCACAACAACTCGGCATCGGCACCGTCTATCAGGAAGTCAACCTGCTACCCAATATGTCGGTTGCTGATAATCTATTCATAGGTCGCGAACCCAAACGTTTCGGCCTTCTACGCCGTAAAGAGATGGAAAAGCGCGCCACCGAACTGATGGCATCTTACGGTTTCTCCCTCGACGTGCGGGAACCGCTCAACCGCTTTTCGGTGGCGATGCAGCAAATCGTCGCCATTTGTCGGGCCATTGATCTCTCCGCCAAAGTGCTGATCCTCGATGAACCTACCGCCAGCCTCGACACTCAGGAAGTAGAGTTACTGTTTGGCCTGATGTGTCAGTTGCGTGATCGCGGCGTCAGCCTGATCTTCGTTACTCACTTTCTCGATCAGGTCTATCAGGTCAGCGATCGGATCACCGTCTTACGCAACGGCAGTTTCGTAGGCTGTCGGGAAACCCGCGAGCTACCGCAGATCGAACTGGTAAAAATGATGCTGGGGCGCGAGCTGGACACCCACGCGCTACAGCGTGCCGGACGAACATTGTTAAGCGACAAACCCGTTGCCGCGTTCAAAAATTACGGCAAAAAAGGAACGATCGCACCGTTTGATCTCGAAGTACGCCCCGGCGAGATCGTTGGCCTGGCAGGCTTGCTGGGATCAGGACGTACCGAAACCGCCGAAGTGATCTTCGGGATCAAACCTGCTGACAGCGGCACGGCGTTGATCAAAGGCAAACAGCAAACCCTGCGATCGCCACATCAGGCTTCGGTACTGGGTATCGGCTTCTGCCCGGAAGACAGGAAAACCGATGGCATCATCGCCGCCGCCTCGGTGCGGGAAAATATCATCCTCGCTCTCCAGGCCCAGCGCGGCTGGCTACGACCGATTTCCCGCAAAGAACAGCAAGAGATTGCCGAACGCTTTATCCGCCAGCTTGGCATTCGCACACCTTCCACTGAACAACCGATTGAATTTCTCTCCGGCGGCAATCAGCAAAAAGTGTTGCTTTCACGTTGGCTACTGACCCGACCGCAATTTCTGATCCTCGATGAGCCAACGCGCGGCATTGACGTTGGTGCGCATGCCGAGATCATCCGCCTGATTGAAACGCTGTGCGCTGATGGTCTGGCGCTGCTGGTGATCTCCTCTGAACTGGAAGAGCTGGTGGGCTATGCCGATCGGGTGATTATCATGCGCGATCGCAAACAGGTGGCGGAGATCCCGCTGGCAGAGCTTTCCGTTCCGGCGATCATGAACGCCATTGCGGCGTAAGGAGAACAGTGTGATGCCTCAATCTCTCCCTGACACTACGCCGCCGAAAAGGCGCTTTCGCTGGCCAACAGGAATGCCGCAGCTGGCGGCGCTATTGCTGGTGTTGCTGGTCGATAGCCTAGTGGCCCCGCATTTCTGGCAGGTGGTGCTTCAGGATGGGCGTTTGTTCGGTAGTCCTATCGACATTCTTAATCGCGCCGCCCCCGTTGCGCTACTGGCGATTGGTATGACGCTGGTGATCGCCACCGGTGGGATTGATCTCTCCGTGGGGGCGGTGATGGCTATCGCCGGAGCCACAACAGCTGCGATGACGGTCGCGGGATTCAGCCTGCCGATTGTTTTGTTAAGCACCCTGGGCACTGGCATCCTGGCGGGATTGTGGAACGGCATACTGGTAGCGATCCTCAAAATTCAGCCGTTTGTTGCCACCCTGATCCTGATGGTCGCCGGGCGCGGCGTGGCGCAACTGATCACCTCCGGACAGATCGTCACGTTTAACTCGCCGGATCTCTCATGGTTTGGCAGCGGATCGCTGGTGTTCCTGCCAACACCAGTCATTATTGCGGTACTGACGCTTCTCCTCTTCTGGCTGTTGACCCGCAAAACGGCACTGGGGATGTTTATCGAAGCTGTTGGTATCAACATTCGGGCGGCAAAAAATGCCGGAGTCAACACGCGGATCATCGTCATGCTCACCTACGTGTTGAGCGGGCTATGTGCGGCGATTGCGGGCATTATCGTGGCGGCGGATATTCGCGGTGCCGATGCCAATAACGCCGGGTTATGGCTGGAACTGGACGCCATTCTTGCGGTGGTGATTGGCGGTGGATCGCTGATGGGCGGGCGCTTTAACCTGCTGCTCTCAGTGGTAGGGGCGCTGATTATTCAGGGGATGAACACCGGGATCTTGCTTTCTGGCTTTCCGCCGGAGATGAACCAGGTGGTGAAAGCGGTGGTGGTGCTTTGCGTGCTGATTGTTCAGTCGCAACGCTTTATCAGTCTGATTAAAGGAGTGCGTAGCCGTGATAAAACGTAACTTGCCACTGATGATCACCATCGGCGTCTTTGTGTTGGGCTATCTCTACTGCCT
Source organism: Escherichia sp. MOD1-EC4550 (assembly GCF_963876935.1). Classification (NCBI taxonomy): domain Bacteria; kingdom Pseudomonadati; phylum Pseudomonadota; class Gammaproteobacteria; order Enterobacterales; family Enterobacteriaceae; genus Escherichia; species Escherichia sp. MOD1-EC4550. The sequence continues at coordinate 77,366 of NZ_CAWNSE010000016.1, read as the reverse complement.
GACGCAGTTCCCCGGTTTTGCTTCCACAAGAGTGATCTGCAATATCCTGACCGATAACGCCTTTCTGGGGATTATTGCCGTCGGCATGACCTTTGTGATCCTCTCCGGAGGGATCGATCTCTCCGTCGGTTCGGTGATCGCCTTTACCGGCGTGTTTCTGGCAAAAGTGATTGGCGATTTCGGCCTCTCGCCGCTGCTGGCGTTTCCACTGGTGCTGGTGATGGGCTGTGCCTTTGGCGCATTTATGGGGCTTTTGATCGACGCCCTGAAGATCCCGGCGTTTATCATTACTCTGGCAGGAATGTTCTTTTTGCGTGGCGTCAGCTATCTCGTTTCGGAAGAGTCGATCCCGATAAATCATCCTGTTTATGACACGCTCTCAAGCCTTGCATGGAAAATCCCTGGCGGCGGTCGCTTAAGTGCGATGGGGCTGCTGATGCTTGCGGTGGTGGTTATCGGCATATTCCTCGCGCATCGTACCCGTTTTGGTAATCAGGTATACGCCATTGGCGGCAACGCAACGTCGGCGAACCTGATGGGGGTTTCCACTCGCAGCACCACTATTCGCATTTATATGCTCTCCACCGGGCTGGCAACACTGGCGGGGATAGTCTTCTCGATTTATACCCAGGCCGGATATGCGCTGGCGGGCGTAGGTGTGGAACTGGACGCTATCGCCTCAGTAGTGATTGGCGGTACGTTGTTAAGTGGTGGGGTAGGAACGGTGCTGGGAACGCTTTTTGGCGTGGCGATTCAGGGGCTCATTCAGACTTATATCAACTTTGATGGCACGCTAAGCTCCTGGTGGACGAAAATCGCCATCGGCATTTTGCTGTTCATTTTTATTGCCTTACAGCGTGGATTAACGGTGCTGTGGGAGAATCGCCAGAGTTCGCCAGTGACAAGAGTCAATATTCCGCAGCGATAAAAACGCCTCTCCGTATGGAGAGGCGCAGGAGATTACGCGTCCGGGAACTCACGGATAAAGCGTTCGACATCTTCAACCATATGGTCATTGCCGACAAAGAACGAACGGCGCTGGTGCAGGGTTTCCGGGATGATATCCAGAATACGCTCTTTGCCATCACTCGCTTTACCGCCCGCTTGTTCCGCCAGGAATGCCATCGGGTTGCACTCATACAGCAAACGCAGTTTGCCGTCCGGGTGGCTGGCGGTGCTTGGGTAGAGATAAATCCCACCTTTCAGCAGGTTACGGTGGAAATCCGCGACCAGTGAACCGATATAACGTGAGGTATATGGACGGTTGGTGGACTTATCTTCTTCCTGGCAGAATTTAATGTACTTCTTCACCCCGTTTGGAAACTTAATGTAGTTCCCTTCGTTGATGGAGTAAGTTTTGCCTTTCTCCGGGAAGCGCATCCGTTCCTGGCACAAGCAGAAAACGCCAAGCGAAGGATCGTAAGTAAAGGCGTGAACACCGCATCCGGTGGTGTAAACCAACATGGTAGAGGAGCCGTATACCACGTAACCTGCCGCAACCTGTTTGTTACCAGGCTGGAGGAAGTCTTCTTCCGTTACCGGCGTACCGACAGGGGTAACACGGCGGTAAATGGAGAAAATGGTACCGACAGAGACGTTAACATCGATGTTGGACGAGCCATCCAGTGGGTCCATCAGCACCACGTATTTTGCGTGTTCACAGCCTTCAAAGACGACAATCTCATCTTCTTCTTCAGAGGCAATGCCCGCAACGATATCGCGTGCTTTAAGTGCGGCTTTCAGTTTTTCATTAGCGAACAAGTCGAGTTTCTGCTGAACCTCGCCCTGCACGTTCTCAGCACCGCTGGCACCCAGGATATCAACCAGTCCTGCTTTGTTGATATCGCGATGGATAATCTTGGCGCCCAGTTTTATTGCCGACAGCAAAGCAGTGAGCTCACCGGTAGCATGAGAAAACTCGTGCTGCTTTTCGACAATAAATTCACCTAACGTTTTCATAAAACTTTCCCTGCAATGTTTATGGAGTAAAGCGACCGCAACAATCTTAACAAATAATCTCAATGTCGCGCTCAGGTGAATCGCGCCAGCAAATTACGGATTATCCTGAAATGCGTTTCTCACTTGCCCGACATATGCGTAAAATGAGCGGCAGATTAAAAAAGGATAGTGACGTATGCGCATTCATATTTTAGGAATTTGTGGCACATTTATGGGCGGTCTGGCGATGCTGGCGCGCCAGTTAGGCCATGAAGTAACGGGTTCGGACGCCAATGTGTATCCGCCGATGAGCACCTTACTTGAGAAGCAAGGCATTGAACTGATTCAGGGTTACGATGCCAGCCAGCTCGACCCGCAGCCGGATCTGGTGATCATTGGCAACGCCATGACCCGTGGAAATCCGTGTGTGGAAGCGGTACTGGAAAAAAACATCCCTTATATGTCTGGCCCGCAGTGGCTGCACGATTTTGTGCTGCGTGACCGCTGGGTGTTGGCCGTTGCCGGTACACACGGCAAAACCACCACGGCGGGAATGGCGACCTGGATTCTGGAACAGTGTGGCTATAAACCGGGTTTTGTGATCGGCGGTGTTCCGGGGAACTTTGACGTTTCGGCACGTTTAGGCGAAAGCAACTTCTTTGTTATCGAAGCGGATGAGTATGACTGCGCCTTCTTCGACAAACGCTCTAAATTTCTCCATTACTGCCCGCGTACGCTGATCCTCAACAACCTTGAGTTCGATCATGCCGATATCTTTGACGACCTGAAAGCGATCCAGAAACAGTTCCACCATCTGGTGCGTATCGTTCCGGGGCAGGGGCGTATTATCTGGCCGGAAAACGACATCAACCTGAAACAAACCATGGCGATGGGCTGCTGGAGCGAGCAGGAGCTGGTGGGCGAGCAGGGGCACTGGCAGGCGAAAAAGCTAACCACTGACGTTTCCGAATGGGAAGTCTTGCTGGATGGCGAAAAAGTGGGCGAAGTGAAATGGTCGCTGGTGGGCGAACATAATATGCATAACGGCCTGATGGCGATTGCGGCGGCCCGTCATGTTGGCGTAGCGCCGGCAGATGCTGCTAACGCGCTGGGTTCGTTTATTAACGCTCGTCGTCGTCTGGAGTTGCGCGGTGAAGCAAATGGCGTGACGGTGTATGACGATTTTGCCCATCACCCGACGGCGATTCTGGCAACGCTGGCGGCGCTGCGCGGCAAAGTTGGCGGTACGGCGCGCATTATTGCCGTGCTGGAACCGCGCTCAAACACCATGAAAATGGGGATCTGCAAAGACGATTTGGCACCTTCATTAGGTCGTGCCGATGAAGTCTTCCTGCTGCAACCGGCGCATATTCCGTGGCAGGTCGCAGAAGTGGCAGAAGCCTGCGTTCAGCCTGCACACTGGAGTGGCGATGTTGATACGCTGGCAGATATGGTGGTGAAAACCGCTCAGCCTGGCGACCATATTCTGGTGATGAGCAACGGCGGTTTTGGTGGAATTCATCAGAAACTGCTGGATGGGCTAGCGAAGAAAGCGGAAGCCGCGCAGTAATTCTGCCTCAGCCTGATATAGTGTGTGTAGGCCGGATAAGGCGTTCACGCCGCATCCGGCATTTGAGCATAGTGCCTGATGCGACGCTTGATGCGTCTTATCAGGCCTACAGGTGCACCGCATCCGGCAAACCATACTCACATCAACAACGAAAATTACCCTTCGTTTTCCGCTAACTCACGCAGATACTGGAAAATCTGGCGCGCGGATTTCGGCGGCTTATTCCCTTCTTTCTCTTTCTTCGCGTTGCGGATCAGAGTACGCAGTTGCTGACGATCGGCATCGGGCCACAGATTTAATACTTCAGCGATGGCGTCATCACCCTGGTCGATCAGACGATCGCGCAGGTTTTCCAGTTTATGGAACAACACCACCTGCTGGTTGTGGCGATTTTTCAGCTTATCCAGCGCCTGACGGATCGGTTCTACGTCGCGCTGGCGCAGCATCTTACCGATGAGCTGCAACTGGCGGCGGCGACCTTCCATCTTAATACGCTGGGCGAGCTCAATAGCCGCGCGCAGATCCGCGTCTAACGGGATCTTATCCAGCGCGTTTTTCCCCAGATCAACAATTTCTGCGCCAAGGCGTTTTAGCTCCTCGGCATCACGTTTAATTTCACTTTTACTGACCCAGATAATTTCATCGTCTTCGTCTTCGATGTCATCACCGGGAACGTCGTCGAGCCAGTCTTCGGGCTGCTTAGTCATCTCAGGCTCCTTAAAAAAAGAGGCTAATGTTACCAGTTAAGATGCGCACTGAAAAACGGTTCTCTGTTAGACTTCAGAGAAACTCTCTACATTATGGCACTTGCAATGAAAGTAATCTCTCAAGTTGAAGCGCAGCGCAAGATTCTGGAAGAAGCAGTTTCCACTGCGCTGGAGTTGGCCTCAGGCAAATCGGACGGTGCGGAAGTTGCCGTCAGCAAGACCACCGGCATTAGCGTTAGCACGCGATATGGCGAAGTGGAGAATGTCGAATTCAATAGCGATGGCGCGCTGGGGATCACTGTTTATCACCAGAACCGTAAAGGTAGCGCATCGTCTACCGATTTAAGCCCGCAGGCCATTGCCCGCACCGTACAGGCAGCGCTGGATATTGCTCGTTACACTTCGCCAGATCCCTGTGCCGGCGTGGCAGACAAAGAGCTGCTGGCCTTTGATGCGCCGGATCTCGACTTGTTTCACCCTGCGGAAGTTTCCCCGGATGAAGCTATTGAACTGGCGGCTCGCGCAGAACAGGCAGCATTACAGGCGGATAAACGCATCACCAATACCGAAGGCGGCAGTTTTAACAGCCACTACGGCGTAAAAGTTTTCGGCAACAGCCACGGCATGTTGCAGGGTTACTGCTCAACGCGTCATTCGCTCTCCAGTTGTGTAATCGCCGAAGAAAATGGCGATATGGAGCGTGATTACGCCTACACCATTGGGCGTGCGATGAGCGATCTGCAGACGCCAGAGTGGGTTGGGGCCGACTGTGCGCGCCGTACTTTATCGCGCCTGTCACCGCGTAAACTTTCTACCATGAAAGCGCCGGTGATTTTTGCCAATGAAGTGGCAACAGGGTTGTTTGGTCATTTGGTGGGGGCGATAGCGGGTGGATCGGTTTACCGTAAATCCACCTTTCTGCTGGATTCGCTGGGTAAACAAATTCTGCCAGATTGGCTGACTATTGAAGAGCATCCGCATTTGCTGAAAGGGCTGGCATCGACGCCATTCGACAGCGAAGGTGTGCGCACCGAGCGCCGCGATATTATTAAAGATGGCATTCTGACCCAGTGGCTGCTGACCAGCTATTCGGCGCGGAAACTGGGGCTGAAAAGCACCGGACATGCGGGCGGTATTCACAACTGGCGGATTGCCGGGCAAGGGCTAAGCTTCGAACAAATGCTCAAAGAGATGGGCACCGGGCTGGTGGTGACGGAGCTGATGGGCCAGGGCGTGAGTGCCATTACCGGTGATTATTCCCGTGGTGCTGCGGGCTTCTGGGTAGAGAATGGCGAAATTCAGTATCCGGTTAGCGAAATCACCATCGCAGGTAATTTAAAAGATATGTGGCGCAATATTGTCACCGTCGGTAACGATATTGAAACACGCAGCAATATACAGTGTGGTTCTGTGCTGTTGCCGGAGATGAAAATCGCCGGGCAGTAAAAAAAGGCGCGACCTGCCGCGCCATAAACTAAAAAATTACACAAAATCATTCGCGCTGCATCGAGACGGAAAGTGAATGAGAGCCGGGGAGCGTACTCGTAGTACGTGACCCGGTCGAATGAGCGTAGCCGTCGATGAGGCAGTGTGAAGGATGAAGTGTAAATAAAAAAGGAAGTGAGCAATGCGTAAAAGCCTGTTAGCTATTCTTGCAGTCTCCTCGTTGGTATTCAGTTCGGCGTCGTTTGCCGCTGATCTTGAAGACAATATGGAAACCCTCAACGACAATTTAAAAGTGGTCGAAAAAGCCGATAACGCGGCGCAAGTCAAAGACGCGTTAACCAAAATGCGCGCAGCGGCGCTGGATGCGCAAAAAGCAACGCCGCCGAAGCTCGAAGGCAAATCGCCAGACAGCCCGGAAATGAAAGACTTCCGCCACGGTTTCGATATTCTGGTCGGTCAGATTGACGACGCGCTGAAGCTGGCAAATGAAGGTAAAGTAAAAGAAGCGCAGGCTGCCGCAGAGCAACTGAAAACGACCCGCAACGCCTATCACCAGAAGTATCGTTAATTCCTTATTTCCCTGTTGCCTGCACTCAGGTAACAGGGAACTTATCATCGCAAATGATGCACCACCTGATTGCTGCTGCCGCGCCAGATCAGGGAAGGGTCTTTTAGATCCTGCATAAATTTGCCGTCGACCAGCACGTTAATCAAATCAACAACCTGCATTTGCGCAGCGTTGAGTTCGTCGAGTTTATAGCCTGTCCACACCCAGATGTCTTTACCCGGACATTCGGCGCGGATGCGTTGTACCAGTTTCAGAATATCCGGCACGTTTTGCGGATGCAGCGGATCGCCGCCGGAGAGGGAAATACCCTGGCGTTTGATGCGGGTGTCATTCAGATCGTTAATGATCTGGTCTTCCATTGCTTTGGTAAATGGCTGACCGGAATTTACCCGCCAGGTGCTTTTGTTATAGCAACCGGGGCATTCATGAACACACCCGGAGACAAACAGGGTGCAGCGAGTGCCGGGGCCGTTGACGATGTCGACAGGATAGTACTGATGATAATTCATTATTTCGCCTGGCTTATCAGTCCGCGTGTAGGCGGTATCAGGCAATCAACGCCTGATGCGACGCTGTTGCGTCTTATCAGGCCTACAGCCGTTGCCAAATGTAGGCCGGATAAGGCGTTTACGCCACATCCGGCATTTGCTTAGCGCAGAGTGAAGATTAACCGATCTGCCCATTTCCCAAATGTTTAACGCGGCGCTTAACTTCTTCCTGCTTACCAGCGTTAAACGGACGCGCATCCGGGCTACCTAAATATCCGCACACGCGGCGAGTCACCGACACACGGGAGGCGTCATGGTTACCACATTTCGGGCAGGTGAAGCCTTTACTGGTGCACTCAAACTCACCGGTAAAACCACACTCGTAACACTCATCAATCGGCGTATTGGTGCCGTAATACGGTACATGCTGATAGCTGTAATCCCAGACATCTTCCAGCGCCTTCAGGTTGTGCTGAATGTTTGGATATTCGCCGTAGCAAATGAAGCCACCGTTCGCCAGCGGCGGGTAAGGCGCTTCAAAGTCGATCTTGTCGTACGGGTTCACCTTCTTCTCCACATCGAGGTGGAAACTGTTGGTGTAGTAACCTTTATCAGTCACGCCCGGCACCACGCCAAACTCCGCGGTATCGAGACGGCAGAAGCGGTCGCACAGGTTTTCACTTGGCGTGCTGTAGAGACTGAAACCGTAACCCGTTTCTTCTTTCCACTGATCCACCGCCTGACGCAGACGTTCAACAATGGCGATACCTTTCGCGCGCAGCTGCTCGTTATCATACACATGCTCGCCGCCAAACAGCGCGTTAATGGTTTCGTGGATGCCGATGTAACCCAGCGAAATAGACGCACGACCGTTTTTGAAGATTTCAGAAACGTCGTCGTCAGCATTCAGACGAACGCCACAAGCACCTTCCATATAGAGGATCGGGGCCACGCGCGCTTTAACGCCTTCGAGACGAGCGATACGGGTCATCAGCGCCTTACGTGCCAGCACCAGACGTTCATCCAGCAGCTTCCAGAAGGTGGCTTCATCGCCTTTCGCTTCCAGCGCAATGCGCGGCAGGTTCAGGCTGATCACGCCGAGGTTGTTACGACCATCGTGGATCTGTTCGCCGTTTTCATTTTCCCACACGCCGAGGAAGCTACGGCAGCCCATCGGGGTTTTAAACGAACCGGTGACTTTCACTACCTGATCGTAGTTCAGGATATCCGGATACATGCGCTTGCTTGCGCACTCCAGCGCCAGCTGTTTGATGTCGTAGTTCGGATCGCCTTTTTTATGGTTCAGGCCATCGCGAATCGCAAACACCAGTTTCGGGAACACCGCAGTTTTGCGGTTTTTACCGAGGCCCGCGATACGGTTACGCAGGATAGACTCCTGAATCAGGCGAGACTCCCAGCTGGTGCCCAGACCAAAACCAAAGGTCACAAACGGTGTTTGACCGTTGGCGGTGTGCAGGGTGTTTACTTCGTACTCCAGCGACTGGAAGGCATCGTAGCACTCTTTGATGGTACGAGAGTTAGCGTAACCTTCGGCGTCCGGGATGTTCCACTCTTCTGCGGTCTTGCGGTGTTTGTTGTAGCTGGCGGTGACAAACGGTGCCAGCACTTCATCGATACGGTTAATGGTGGTGCCGCCATAAATATGACTGGCGACCTGAGCAATAATCTGCGCTGTTACCGCGGTTGCCGTAGAGATCGACTTCGGTGGTTCAATCTCGGCGTTACCCATCTTAAAGCCCTGGGTCAGCATACCTTTCAGGTCGATCAACATGCAGTTGAACATCGGGAAGAACGGCGAGTAATCGAGATCGTGATAGTGAATATCGCCACGCTCATGCGCCTGCACCACGTCACGCGGCAGCAGGTGCTGACGCGCATAGTGTTTAGCCACAATCCCGGCCAGCAGGTCGCGCTGGGTTGGAATTACCTTGCTGTCTTTGTTGGCGTTTTCGTTGAGCAACGAGGCGTTGGTCTGCTCGACCAGACCACGGATCTCCTGATTCAGGCGACCGCGTTTTTCACGTTCAATGTCGCGATCGTGACGGTACTCGATGTAAGCACGAGCCAGTTGTTTGTATGGACCCGACATCAGCTGGTTTTCAACGGCGGTCTGGATCTCGTTGATATCCACCTGGCTGCGGCCCTGCATCTGCTCGCTGACAACCGCGGCAACAGTGGCGCAATAATCTGCATCATCGACTTCCGCTGCTTTAGCTGCACGCAGAATCGCTTCTTTGATGCGCTCTGATTTAAACGGCACTTTGCAGCCGTCTCGTTTCATCACATGCGGTGTCATGATCGCTCCATATTTTTAAGAACAGGTTATCCACAGAAATTGGGAAAGGTGTTTTCCGGTTTTTTCGTTTCGTTTTCCGGCGCTTTCCGCAATCGCCATCCGCTTATCCACAACGCCGCACCTTTTTCGTGGGGAGCTGTAGTAGCAATTATAGTCGATTAATACAACATATTGGGTCGGGACGCATTTTAAAGTCTATATATAGTGCTTTGCATCAAGGATGTTTGAACTTTTTTTGATGTAGCTCAAAGTAAAAAGCAGAGCGTACGGATGACGGGCGCTACAGCGTTATGTAAATTTTTTAATGAATTTTTTGATTATAAAATCAACAAAAACAACATACTGAAAGGCAAAACCCCGGAATGACCAGTATTACCGGGGCTTAGCGGATACTTACTTCTGTAACCACCAGACGGCCTCAAAAGGCCGTAAAGTCATGGCACAGGGTTGTGCTGAGGCTTCTTCGTAGTTATGCATCACAAGCTGCCAGTTTCCGCGCATTTGCCCTGGCTGCCAGGGTTGGATCTCACGGCTAAGGTTGGCAATGACCAGCAAGGTTTGCCCTTTCCATTCACGGCGATAGCACCACAATACAGGGCTGTCTGGCAGCAGATCCTGGTAATTGCCCCATGTCAGGACGGCTTCTTGCTTACGCAGTGCGATTAACTTTTGGTAGGTGTAAAACACCGAGGACTCATCGGCCAGCGCAGCTTCTACGTTGATTTCTTGATAGTTATCGCCCAGGCCAATCCACGGTTCACCCGTTGTAAACCCGGCATTATCGCCGTTGCTCCATTGCATTGGCGTGCGACTATTGTCACGGGATTTACTGGCGAGGATTGCCAATAACTCGTCGGCGTCACGCCCATCGTTGCGCAGTTCGGCAAACATATTGAGGCTCTCCACGTCGCGATAGTCAGTAATGCGCGTGAAATGTGGGTTAGTCATGCCAATCTCTTCGCCCTGATAGATATATGGCGTTCCCTGCATGCCATGCAGCACCATCGCCAGCATTTTTGCCGCAGGTTCGCGGTAGTCCCCTTCATCACCAAAACGAGAAACAATGCGCGGCTGATCGTGGTTACACCAGAACAAGGCATTCCATGCCACGTTGTGCATTCCTTGTTGCCAGTGGCGGAACAATGCTTTCAACGCCACAAAGTCAGGTTTAGCCAGCGTCCATTTTTCACCACCGGGATAATCGACCTTCAGGTGATGAAAATTAAAGGTCATCGACAATTCACTGCCTGTTAGTGCCGCGTATCGCTGGCAATGCTCAAGGCTGGTGGAGGACATTTCACCCACGGTCATTAACCCGCGTGGAGTAAACACATCGCGGTTCATCTCGTGCAAAAACTCGTGTGCTCGTGGCCCGTCGGTGTAGAAGCGCCGCCCGTCGCCATCCAGGTCATTAGGAAAACGCGGATCTTTAGAGATCAAATTCACTACATCCAGGCGTAACCCGTCGACCCCGCGATCGGCCCAGAACTCACAGACTTTTTTCAGCTCGGCGCGTACCGCCGAATTCTCCCAGTTGAGATCCGCCTGTTCTGGTGCAAAGAGATGCAAATAGTACTGTTCGCTTTCCGCATGCCAGCGCCACGCACTACCGCCAAATTTTGAACGCCAGTTATTCGGTGGCGTTTCTGGTTCACCATCGCGCCAGATATAAAACTGGCGGTAAGGGCTTTCTTTGCTCAGCGCCTCACGAAACCAGGCATGTTGGGTAGAAGTATGATTAAACACCATATCGAGAATGATACGAATGCCGCGTGATTTCGCCTGCGTCACCATTTCGTCAAAATCGTCCAGCGTACCGTAAGTGGGATCTATCGCCGTATAGTTCGCTACGTCGTATCCGTTATCGACCTGGGGAGAGACATAAAAGGGGGTTAGCCAGATAGCATCGACGCCCAGGTTATGCAGATAGTCCAGGCGTTGGATAACGCCACGTAAATCACCGGTGCCGCTACCCGTGGTGTCCTGAAAACTCTTGGGATAAATCTGGTAGATAACGCCGTTTTGCCACCAGTGGGGAAGATTCGTCATTACGTTATTCCTGCAAATGCGAGGGGGCGCAATTGCGCCCCGAAGAAAATTAAACAATGTCCAGCGTGCCCAGGCGGTATTTCCGCTGGTAGATAAATGAGGTGAGTACAATCGGGATGATGATGGCGATAGCCATTGCCAGCGCAAACACTTGCCAATAGCTCGGTTGAATAGAGAGAATTCCCGGCAGGCCGCCTACGCCGATGCCATTCGCCATAACGCCGTTCAGACCGCATAGCAATCCTGCCAGACCAGAACCAATCATCGCGCACAGCATCGGGAAGCGATATTTCAGGTTGATGCCGTACATTGCAGGCTCAGTGACCCCAAGCCAGGCGGAGATAGCGGCAGGCACGGAGATCTCGCGTTCATTGTTCTTGCGGCTGGAAATGATAATGCCTATCACGGCGGAGCCCTGAGCGATATTCGACAGCGCAATAAGCGGCCACACTGGCGTGCCACCCATGCTTTGAATCATCTGCAAATCTATAGCAAGCGTGGTCTGGTGTACGCCGGTGATCACCAGCGGTGCGTAAAGGAAGCCAAACAATGCCGCACCAATGGGGGCAAAGCTGCCGGTCATCAGGTGACGCACCGCAAAGGCAACGCCATCGCCAATCATGCGACCAAACGGACCAATCAGCGCATGGGCGAGGAACACCGCGAGGATCAGCGAACAGACCGGCACCACCACCAGATAGAGGTAATCCGGCACGATACGCTTAAGGCGAGTTTCTATCACGCCCAGCGCCAGCCCGGCTAACAGTGCCGGAATAACCTGTGCCTGATAGCCCACTTTGGCGATGCTGAACATGCCAAAGTTCCATACTTCCGGCAGCTGCTGCCCGAGCAGATAAGCGTTCATCAACTGTGGGGAAACCAGCGTCACGCCAAGCACGATACCGAGGATCGGCGTGCCGCCCATTTTTTTCACCGCTGACCAGCAAATTCCGACCGGCAGGTAGAAGAAGATCGCTTCACCGATCAACCATAGAAAATCGTAGATCGTTTGCAGGGAAGGGTACATTTGCGCCAGCGCTTGACCGTTGCTCATGGGCAAATCGCCGATCACATTGCGAAAACCGAGGATCAAACCACCACTAATCAACGCGGGCAGCAGCGGGAAGAAGATCTCTGCGAAATGAGAGATCAACTGCTCATGCCATTTCATATTCTGCCGGGCGGCTTTTTTCACCTGCTCTTTATCAACCTGCGCCTGTCCGGTCGTCGCTATCAGCGCTTGATAGTAATCACCCACGTTGGTGCCAATTACCACCTGAAATTGCCCGGCATTGGTGAAACAGCCTTTCACCATGGGGAGTTGCTCAATCTCTTTCGGTCTGGCATTGGCCGGTTGGTTGAGGACAAAGCGCAGGCGAGTAATACAGTGGCTCACCGTCGCAATGTTGCCGCGCCCGCCGACCAGTTCAATCAACCGATCGATATCCGTTTGGTTTATTTTGCTCATCATAAAGCCCCATGGCAGATGACATTTTTGGTTGGCTGCAGAATATAGTGCGCGGAAAAATTTAAAAACGGGAACGTTCCCGAAACGCAGCGAAGATCACAATTTATCGTTCAGGAAACGATCAGGATAGGGTGGCAGGGATGATGATTTGTTGCGGTTCGCTGCGCCCGGTTACCTGCGCAATTAACTGGCTGGCCGCCTGGCGTCCGGCTTCGGCGTAACCTGGGTCAACGGTGACGATCTCCGGATGGAGGAATTTCATTAACGGTGTATTACCGACGCTCGCCAGTTGCAAGGTGTCGATGCGTTGCTCTTGCAAGTATTTACTTGCGCCAAGTGCCAGCGTGTCGGTTGCGCACAGTAACGCGGTGGTTTCAGGGGTAATCACTTTTGCGACATTCTCATAGCCTTGCTTCATCGCAAGGCCTGGCAGGGCGGCGACGGGATGAAGTTTATGCGCTTTGCAGTACGCCAGGTAGGCTTCGTGACGTCGCTTACCGGTCGTCACGTCACTGTGCGGTACGCCGAGATAACTGATATTACGATGCCCCTGGTCATACAGCCGTTGCATCAGGATTTTGATTGCCCCTTCGTCGTCATAACAGACCGAAGCAAAGCCTTTTGCGTCACGCGCCAGCAGAACCAGCGATGACTGCCAGTGGGCTAACATGTCTTCTGTTATGCCGGTAAAACCGAACAGCACTACGCCGTCGATATTACGCCGTTTCAGCACCCCCAAATGTTCGGCAACTAATTGCGGAGAAAACTGACTTTCCATCATGATCGGGTCGTAACCTTGTTCATAGAACGCTGGCAGCATGGTTTGGACGGCGAGATTTTCTGACAACGAATCCAGACGGGTAACAATGATGGCGACCACTTTATCGCTTTGCCCACGCATAGCGCGCGCGGAGCGGGAAGGGGAAAATCCATGCTGATTCATCACTGCTTCCACGCGCTCGCGCGTGCGCTGACTCACGCCGCTTTCGTTATTCAGCACTCGGGAAACCGTAGATTTCCCCACGCCGCTTAAGCGCGCGATGTCTTTGATGGTCAGCCGATTTTGCATCCTGTTGTCCCGTAATTGCGTTTCATTATTTGAGCCTAACTTTACCCGTGCATTCAGCAATGGGTAAAGTCTGGTTTATCGTTGGTTTAGTTGCCAGTAGGTATTATATCGCCATAAATGCCACGAATATTATTGGATTCTCCTTATTATTTGCGGCGCTTTTTTCACTTACCGGAGGTTATATGGAACCTGATCCCACGCCTCTCCCTCGACGGAGATTAAAACTTTTCCGGTAAGCCCGTCTTTTCACGGCGTTACCGGATGCGTAAGGCCGTGACGTTTTAACGTCCCAGCTCAGCTTTATTACCTTCAGGTAAGGCTTCGCCACGCCTGAAGACATTTCTGCACTGTTTCAGTCAGTGCGGAGGGACTCCTTATGTTTAAAGAAATTTTTACCCGGCTCATTCGCCATTTACCTTCCCGTCTGGTTCATCGCGATCCATTGCCTGGCGCGCAGCAGACAGTGAATACGGCGGTCCCGCCGTCCTTAAGTGCGCATTGCCTGAAAATGGCAGTGATGCCAGAACAGGAATTATGGAAAACGTTCAATACCCATCCGGAAGGGTTAAATCAGGCGGAAGTGGAATCTGCCCGCGAACAACATGGTGAAAATAAATTACCCGCGCAACAACCGTCGCCGTGGTGGGTGCATTTATGGGTCTGCTATCGCAACCCCTTTAATATTTTGCTCACCATTCTCGGTGCTATTTCTTACGCCACGGAAGATTTATTTGCCGCAGGTGTTATCGCGCTAATGGTCGCTATTTCTACGTTGCTGAACTTTATTCAGGAAGCTCGTTCCACCAAAGCGGCAGATGCCCTGAAAGCGATGGTCAGCAATACCGCGACGGTGCTGCGCGTAATTAACGACAAAGGCGAAAATGGCTGGCTGGAGATCCCGATCGACCAGCTGGTGCCCGGCGATATTATAAAACTGGCGGCGGGGGATATGATCCCGGCAGATTTACGTATCTTGCAGGCGCGGGATCTGTTTGTCGCTCAGGCGTCGTTAACCGGTGAGTCTCTGCCCGTGGAAAAAGCTGCTACCACTCGCCAGCCGGAGCACAGCAATCCGCTGGAGTGCGACACCCTGTGTTTTATGGGCACCACCGTGGTGAGCGGCACGGCACAAGCAATGGTGATTGCTACAGGAGCCAACACCTGGTTTGGTCAACTGGCGGGGCGTGTTAGTGAGCAGGAAAGCGAGCCGAATGCCTTTCAGCAAGGGATTAGCCGCGTCAGTATGCTGCTGATTCGCTTTATGCTGGTGATGGCTCCGGTGGTGTTGCTGATCAACGGTTACACCAAAGGTGACTGGTGGGAAGCGGCACTGTTCGCACTTTCGGTCGCGGTAGGCTTAACGCCAGAAATGTTGCCGATGATTGTCACTTCGACGCTGGCGCGTGGTGCCGTAAAGCTGTCGAAACAGAAAGTGATCGTCAAACATCTGGATGCCATTCAGAACTTTGGCGCTATGGATATTCTGTGCACTGATAAAACCGGCACCCTGACGCAGGATAAAATTGTGCTGGAGAATCATACCGATATCTCCGGTAAAACCAGCGAACGCGTGCTGCATAGCGCGTGGTTGAACAGTCATTATCAGACCGGACTTAAAAACCTGCTTGATACAGCGGTGCTCGAAGGTACGGATGAAGAGTCAGCGCGCTCGCTGGCCAGTCGTTGGCAAAAAATTGATGAGATTCCGTTTGATTTCGAGCGTCGCCGGATGTCGGTGGTAGTGGCAGAGAATACCGAACATCATCAACTGGTTTGCAAAGGCGCATTGCAGGAAATCCTCAATGTGTGTTCGCAGGTGCGTCACAATGGTGAGATTGTGCCGCTTGATGACATCATACTGCGTAAGATTAAGCGCGTTACTGATACGCTGAATCGTCAGGGGCTGCGCGTGGTTGCGGTGGCGACGAAATACCTGCCAGCACGTGAAGGGGATTACCAGCGGGCGGATGAATCCGACCTGATCCTCGAAGGATATATTGCTTTCCTTGATCCGCCGAAAGAGACAACAGCTCCGGCACTGAAGGCATTAAAAGCGAGTGGCATTACCGTGAAAATCCTTACTGGCGACAGCGAGTTAGTGGCGGCGAAAGTGTGCCATGAAGTGGGACTGGACGCGGGAGAGGTGGTCATTGGTAGTGATATTGAAACGCTATCTGACGACGAACTGGCAAATCTTGCACAGCGCACCACGCTGTTTGCTCGCCTGACGCCGATGCATAAAGAACGCATCGTGACCTTGCTAAAGCGCGAAGGGCATGTGGTTGGCTTTATGGGCGATGGTATTAATGATGCGCCCGCCTTACGCGCTGCGGATATCGGCATTTCTGTGGACGGCGCGGTAGATATTGCCCGTGAAGCGGCTGATATCATCCTGCTGGAAAAAAGCCTGATGGTGCTGGAAGAGGGGGTTATTGAGGGACGTCGCACTTTCGCCAACATGCTGAAATACATCAAAATGACGGCGAGCTCTAACTTCGGTAATGTGTTCAGCGTGCTGGTGGCGAGTGCTTTCTTGCCCTTCCTGCCGATGTTGCCGCTACACTTGCTTATTCAAAATCTGCTGTACGATGTGTCACAGGTGGCGATCCCATTTGATAACGTCGACGACGAGCAAATTCAAAAGCCGCAGCGTTGGAATCCGGCGGATCTGGGGCGCTTTATGATCTTCTTCGGACCGATCAGTTCGATCTTCGATATTCTGACGTTTTGCCTGATGTGGTGGGTATTCCATGCCAACACGCCGGAAACGCAAACGCTGTTCCAGTCGGGCTGGTTTGTGGTGGGATTACTATCGCAAACGCTTATTGTGCATATGATCCGTACCCGTCGTGTACCGTTTATTCAGAGCTGTGCATCGTGGCCGTTAATGATCATGACCGTGATTGTGATGATAGTCGGGATCGCATTGCCGTTTTCGCCGTTGGCCAGTTATCTGCAACTGCAGGCGCTGCCGTTAAGCTATTTCCCGTGGCTGGTTGCGATTCTGGCAGGGTATATGACGTTAACCCAGTTGGTGAAAGGGTTCTATAGCCGTCGTTACGGCTGGCAGTAAGCAAGTGATGAAGCTGGCCTGAAATACTCTTTCAGGTCAGTCTGTTACGAAAACACCTGAATAAAAAAATAGATTACTGCAAAAATAAAAAAACAAATAAACGTCCAGCTCAAATTATAAAGGGCGCTATAGCTGTTATTAACAGAACGAGAGAGAAAAATGTCTTCTTTTTTTATATGTCTGGCGGAGATGTTGCGATACAGGCGGATATAATAAACACAATAGAGTAATAAAGGCGGTATTGCCCATCCACCTGTAGGTTTACCAAATATAAGCGTGAGTATAATGACGATAGCAATGAAAAGCAGAAAGACGATCTGTGCTTTAGATTCTATTTTTTTTAATTCGCTTCTGATGCCGTCAGCGTGCTGTTCTTGCCAGCGCCGCAGCGTGTTAACGCTAAATTGATAGTGTTCACAAAGCTCCTTATTAGATGCCCCCTCTTTTGACCGCTGTAAAATTTCAGCAATTTGCTTATCTGTGAAACGGGATTTAGCCATCTTCAACCCTCCGTGGTTGAATCAGATAATCCAGGCGCGAAACCTGGATTATCTTTTTGAAAGAGATTAGCGACGAACAGCGATCGCTTCGATCTCAATCTTCACGTCTTTCGGCAGACGGGCAACTTCAACGCAAGAACGTGCCGGGAAGGTGGCATTGTGCTCGGTGAAGAACGCTTCGTAGGTAGCGTTTACGGTTGCGAAGTCGTTCAGATCTTTCACAAACACGGTGGTTTTAACGATATCGCCCACTTTCAGGCCAGCGGCTTCGACGATCGCTTTTACGTTATCCAGCGACTGACGTGCCTGTGCAGCGACGTCTGCCGGTACTTCGCCGGTTTTCGGGTTTACTGGGATCTGACCGGAGGTAATGATCATATTGCCCAGATCAACGCCCTGTACGTAAGGACCGATAGCTGCCGGTGCATTTTCCGTCGCGATAGTTTTGCTCATGATTTCTCCTTTATTACAGCGGTAAAAAGTCTGGCTCATTATAGGGAGCCAGACTTTTATTACCAACCGCAATTAATTGGCCAGCACCACATTATGGGAAAACTCTTTTTCACAGTATTTGCATTTGAGCGCGATGTCATTGGCGCGTTTTCGCACGGCAAAGCTGGATGAAACCGGTTCGGCATGGCTGATACAGTTGCTGTTCGGGCAGACCAGCACATTGTCGATGCGCTCTGGCAGACTGGGGCGCGATTTACCCACCACTTCATAGTTGTCGATACGGTTAACCGTGGCTTGCGGTGCATATAACGCCAGTTGATCAACCTGATCCTCACTTAAAAAGGTATTTTCGATTTTGATCAGATCCTTGCGCCCCATCTCGCCAGAAGGCAGGTTCAGACCAATGGTGATGCGCTGATCCGTTTCGGTCAGCTTGAACAGACTCAATAGCTTAAAACCGATCTGGGCGGGGATATGGTCAATTACCGTGCCGCGTTTAATAGCTTCAACCTGCAATTTATTATCGTGTGTCATCTCTATTTCCCCTTACAGTACCAGATCGCGATTCAGAACCAGTGCCAGTAACGCCTGGCGAGCGAAAATCCCGTTGCCTGCTTGCTGGAAGTACCAGGCGTGCGGCGTTTTATCAACATCGGTGGCAATCTCATCAACGCGAGGCAGCGGATGCAGCACTTTCATATTGGCTTTGGCGTTGTGGAGATCGCTGGCGCGAAGAACAAACTGCGCTTTCACGTTGGCGTACTCGGACGGGTCCAGACGCTCTTTTTGCACGCGAGTCATGTACAGGATGTCTACTTCCGCCATCACTTCTTCAATAGAGCTGTGCAGACTCCAGGCGATCCCTTTTTCATCGAGCATATCAAGGATGTATTGCGGCATTGCCAACGCGTCCGGCGCGATGAAGTAAAAACGGTTGCCGTCGAACTTCGCTAACGCCTGAGTCAGGGAGTGAACGGTGCGGCCATATTTCAGGTCACCAACCATTGCGACGTGGAGATTGTCCAGACGCCCCTGGGTTTCCTGAATGGTGAATAAGTCCAGCAAGGTTTGCGTCGGATGTTGGTTGGAGCCATCACCGGCATTCAGTACCGGTACATTGCCGGAAAATTCGGTGGCCAGGCGCGCCGCACCTTCCTGCGGATGACGCATCACTATCGCATCGACGTAAGTGCTGATAACCGAGATGGTATCGGCCAGCGTTTCGCCCTTTTTACCCAGTGATGTATTGGCGCTGTCGGAGAAGCCCACCACGCTGGCACCCAGGCGGTGCATGGAAGTTTCGAAAGAGAGGCGGGTACGGGTAGAGGCTTCGAAGAAACAGCTGGCAATGACTTTGTGCTTCAACAGCTCTGGTTGCGGGTTTGCTTTCAGTTTCGCCGCTGTCGCCAGCACCAGATTAAGGTCATCGCGACTAAGGTCGTTTATGGAAATGATATGTTTCTGATATAGCGGATTAGCCATCTTTTATCTCCTGACGCCTGGGCAAAAAAAAGCCCCTCGATTGAGGGGCTGGGAATGGGTGATCAACGGGAAGAAAAACGGCAGGCCAGCGTCTTTTTTCAGACGCGGTAAGACAAAATGTCGAACACACTGAACCATACATCCTCCCGGCAAATTGTCCGGCATTATACTCATAGCCAGAAGCGGTGCAAGCATTTGATGCAATATTTTGTCAGCGCAAACGGTTTATTTGAATTAAAAGTCAAAGTGTGTGCATTTTTATTTTCTATGGTTCTGGAGGGGAACGGTCGTTCGGTATCAATAATTGCAGACATTTCCTGCTTTTTTCTTTTTCACTTTCACGCAATCAGATATGCATTTTATTCCATTCATCCGACTTATAGGGCGGAGTGTGAAAACTCACGGCTAAAACTATTGCTTACAGCTCAGGGATGCGCGCTATCACTTTAATTTCAAAATCAAAGCCTGCCAGCCAGGTAACGCCCACCGCCGTCCAGTTTGGATAAGGTGGGGCGCTAAATATTTCATTTTTGACTGTCATGATGTCTTCAAATTGTTTTTCCGGATCGGTATGAAAGCTCGTCACATCAATGATATCGTCAAAAGTGCATCCCGCAGCTGCCAGGGTCGCATGCAAATTATCAAATGCCAGTCTGACTTGTTGCTGAAAATCGGGTTCAGGTGTTCCGTCTTCTCGACTTCCTACTTGCCCGGAAACAAACAGCAAATCGCCGGAACGAATGGCCGCAGAATAACGATGTTCAGCATACAGTGAATGTCGGCCAGCAGGGAAAACAGCGATTCTTTCTACCATTTGGTTATCCTCAAGATTTACGACATGAACAGAAGATTTATATTTACCGGGAGCCGCTTTTAGGGGACGACGAGAGTAAACAAAACCCAGACATCATGGATAATGGCTGGGCTTAATTGAGCGTAGTCGGTTATGCGCCAAACGCGCCATCAATGGTATGCATCGCGCCGGTAACAAAACTGGCTTCTGGCCCTGCTAACCATGCGACCATACCAGCGACCTCTTCCGGTTGCCCATGTCTTTTGATAGCCATAAAACCATGCAACATATCGCGCATTGGCCCGTTGGCGGGATTCGCGTCGGTATCAATTGGCCCTGGCTGGACGACGTTGATGGTGATCCCACGCGGTCCAAAATCACGGGCCAGCCCGCGCGCCATACCTTGCAGGGCAGATTTACTGGCGGCATAAGCAGCCATGCCTGCAACAGGCATACGATCGCCATTCACGGAGCCGATGATTAAGATGCGGCCGCCTTCGGGCATCTGCCGGGCGGCTTCAACAGAGGCATGGTAAGGAGCATGAATATTGATTTTGAAAAGGCGATCAATATCGTCGGCATTTAATTCCAGGGCATCGCCAAAGACGCCAATACCTGCATTTACCACCAGGATATCCAATGCGCCGCTCTTACGAACGACATCAATGACAGCGTCTCTGTCAGCACTATCTGTGAATACTGCTGTCGCTCCCGTCTCTTGTGCCAGGCGTTCAGCGGCATCTTTCGACCCCGCATAGGTGAATCGTACATTGGCCCCATCGGTGACGAAACGACGTACGATAGCAGCACCGATTCCACGACTGCCACCGAGGATGAGAACTGTCTTACCTGTAAAAGCGCCCATAAGGACTCCTTGATTTATTATGTAACATGCATTACAAAACTGTTTTAACTTTCTGTCAACAAGTTTTGTAATGGTCACTAAAAAACAATCTCGCGTTCCAGGTCGTCCCAGACGTTTCGCTCCTGAGCAGGCAGTCTCTGCGGCAAAAGTGCTTTTTCACCAAAAAAGTTTCGATGCTGTCAGTGTTGCTGAAATCACTGATTATCTTGGTATTAACCCCCCGAGCCTCTACGCGGCTTTTGGCAGTAAGGCTGGGTTATTTAGCCGTGTACTCAATGAATATGTCGGTACGGAAGCTATTCCGCTTGCCGATATTCTTCGTGATGATCGTCCGGTAGGCGAGTGCCTGGTTGAGGTATTAAAAGAAGCGGCGCGCAGATATAGCCAAAACGGCGGCTGCGCTGGCTGTATGGTTCTTGAAGGTATTCATAGTCATGATCCACAAGCGCGTGATATTGCCGTTCAATATTATCACGCCGCAGAAACAACCATTTATGACTATATCGCCAGGCGGCATCCACAAAGCGCACAATGTGTGACTGATTTTATGAGTACCGTGATGTCAGGGCTTTCTGCGAAGGCACGGGAGGGGCACTCCATCGAACAACTCTGTGCAACAGCTGCACTGGCGGGGGAAGCGATAAAAACTATTCTCGAGGAGTGATGCTGACCTTGACCCGAAAGGCGGGAACGCGCCTGCCGATAAGTTGTGAT
The DNA here is from genome assembly GCF_963876935.1 of Escherichia sp. MOD1-EC4550. Lineage (NCBI taxonomy): Bacteria > Pseudomonadati > Pseudomonadota > Gammaproteobacteria > Enterobacterales > Enterobacteriaceae > Escherichia > Escherichia sp. MOD1-EC4550. The sequence goes on along the minus strand of NZ_CAWNSE010000016.1, from coordinate 55,866 downwards.
AAGACAATAATTCACGCGTTAAGGCTAGCGGAATTGATCATCTTTTCGTATAACGATAGAAATGAAACATTGTTTTAATTAAGGAGTGAAAAAGATGATCATCGGAAATATTCATAATCTTCAGCCGTGGCTACCCCAGGAGTTACACCAGGCGATTGAGCATATCAAAGCACACGTTACGGCAGATACGCCAAAAGGTAAGCATGATATCGAAGGCAACCGTCTGTTTTATCTAATCTCGGAAGATATGACCGAGCCGTACGAAGCTCGCCGTGCGGAGTACCATGCCCGCTATCTCGACATTCAGATTGTGTTAAAAGGTCAGGAAGGCATGACCTTCAGCACGCAACCTGCAGGCACCCCGGATACCGACTGGTTAGCAGACAAAGACATCGCATTTTTGCCGGAAGGCGTTGATGAGAAAACAGTTATCCTTAATGAAGGTGATTTTGTTGTGTTTTATCCGGGGGAAGTGCATAAACCGCTGTGCGCAGTGGGCGCGCCAGCCCAGGTTCGCAAAGCAGTAGTGAAGATGCTGATGGCGTGATGACTTTTCGCCGTAAATAACTCCAGGTTTACGGCGAGTTTGTGAAAAGAGCGTTTTTTGATATTTTTTTGTGAGTAAAATTTGTAATGCTTAGACGTTCTTATTAACTCAAGGAGTTCGTCATGAGCAAAATATCAGATTTGAATTATTCTCAACACATTACATTAGCCGACAATTTTAAACAAAAAAGTGAAGTTTTAAATACCTGGCGTGTTGGAATGAATAATTTTGCCCGTAATGCCGAGGGGCAGGATAATACAAGAAATATCCTTGATCCTAAGACATTTTTGGAGTTTTTGGTAAAAATATTTACCCTGGGTTATGTGGATTTTAGCAAACGCTCCAACGAAGCGGGAAGAAATATGATGGCTCATATTGAGTCCTCATCTTATATCAAAAATAATGATGGCAGTGAGATAATGAAGTTTGTTATGAATAATCCTGAAGGGGAACGAGCGGATTTATCTAAGGTGGAAATAGAAATTACACTTTCCACTATCACTACTATGGGGACTCGTCAAGGACATACGGCTATTATATTTCAACAACCTGATGGTTCGACTAATCGTTATGAAGGAAAGTCCTTTGAAAGAAAAGATGAGAGTTCATTACACCTGATTACTAACAAGATTCTGGCGTGTTACCAAAGTGAATCTAACAAGGAAATAGCTCGTCTATTAAATAATCATCAGAAGTTAAATAATCGTCAGAAGTTAAATAATTCGCAGGAGTTAAATAATTCGCAGGAGTTAAATAATCCACAGGAGTTAAATGATTCTCAGGAGTTTAATAACTCTCAGGACTTAAATAACTTGCAGGTGAGTTGTAAAGGTTCAGTTGATTCTACGATTGCGGATTTATTAGAGAAACCATTGAATAATGCATTATTAGCAATAAGGAACGAACATCTGCTATTAATGCCTCATGTATGTAGTGAATCGATTTCATACTTACTGGGCGAAAATGGTATACTTGAAGAAATAGATAAGCTCTACGCATTAAATGATCACGGAATTGATAATGACAAAGTAGGTAACAATGAAATTAATGAAATCAAAGTTAATCTGTCTCATATTCTTATTGATTCCTTAGATGATGCAAAGGTTAACCTTACACCGGTCATCGATTCGATTCTGGAGACTTTTTCAAAATTCCCATATATTAATGATGTAAGAATACTGGATTGGTGTTTTAATAAAAGTATGCAATATTTTGGTGATTCTGAAAAGATAACGCATGCATGCTCCGTGATGAGTCATATTGATTTTGATTGCAATCAATCTAAAATAGCTGAGACCTTATTTTTCAATCTCGATAAAGAACCCTATAAAAATAGCCGTAAATTACAGGAATTGATTTGGGATAAGTTGATTGCATATGTCAATGATTTTAGCTTAAGCAATCAAGAAAAATCACGCTTAATACTAAGGTTATTTGATGATGTTAAGTTACTATTTAATGAAGTGCCTGTCAGCATTTTAGTAAATGATATTTTTTTGAAGGATTTTTTCATGAAGCAACCTGATTTTGCTAAGTGGTACTTCTATCAATTACTTAAGTGTTATGAGGGCGAACAGCTGTATCTTAATGAGTTAGGATATGTTTATGGTGATGAAGAAAAAACAAAAGAAATTGTAAATAAACTTCTGGGTTATGTCGTTAAGATTTTTGAAGAAAAGATGGTTAATGAATTAAAAATTAGAACAAGAATGATGGAAGTCCTCCGGGATGGGAAAATCAATATATATAATTATATTAATGAAAAACAGTTAGAAAAATTAAATCCTCCGGAAAATTTACGAACAGTAATAGAAAAATGGGGGTGGAAGAATAGAACTCACACTGCATAAAATAATATGATGCCGGGATATTTTTTGTATTTCCCGGCATCTTTATAGAGATGTCAATTATTTACTGAGCGTCGCGACCATCACCGCTTTGATGGTATGCATGCGGTTTTCCGCCTGATCAAATACAATGCTGGCGGCAGATTCGAAGACCTCATCAGTCACTTCCATTCCGCCATGTAGGCCAAACTCTTCCGCCATTTTTTTGCCAAGCGTCGTTTGGTCGTCATGAAACGCGGGCAGGCAGTGGAGGAATTTGACCTCCGGGTTACCGGTCAACTGCATCATCTTGCTGTTCACCTGATAATCACGCAGTAATGCAATGCGTTCAGCCCATTTTTCTTTTGCTTCACCCATCGACACCCATACATCGGTATAGATAAAGTCAGCACCTTCAACTCCTTTAGCTACATCTTCCGTCAGCGTAATATTCCCGCCATTTTGTTGTGCCAGGGCGCGGCATTCCGTAACCAGCGCAGCTTCTGGCCAGCACGCCTGTGGCGCGACCAGACGCAAATCCAGACCGGTAAGCGCTGCAGCTTCGAGCATCGAATTGCCCATGTTGTTACGTGCGTCACCTGCATAGACCAGCGTCATTTCGTTGAACGCTTTGCCGGGCAAATGCTCCTGCATGGTGAGGAGATCCGCCAGCAGCTGCGTGGGGTGAAACTCATTGGTCAGGCCGTTCCATACCGGCACGCCAGCGTATTCCGCCAGTGTTTCGACAATCTCCTGACCATAGCCGCGATACTGAATACCGTCATACATGCGACCAAGCACGCGGGCAGTGTCTTTAATCGACTCTTTATGACCAATTTGGCTGCCGCTTGGACCGAGATAAGTAACGCGAGCACCCTGGTCATATGCGGCAACTTCGAAAGAGCATCGGGTACGGGTCGAGTCTTTTTCGAAGATGAGCGCGATGTTTTTACCAGTGAGTTTGGCTTCTTCTTTACCGCTTTTCTTATCGGCTTTCAGCTTCGCGGCTAACTGCAGCAGGCTGTTAAGTTCAGCTGGCGTGAAATCGAGTAATTTCAGGAAATGCTTATGATAAAACCCGGACATAGATCCCTCCTGTGGCTAACGCCTAAATGAATTAAAATTCAATTTATATGTATGGTTATTCATTTGCAAGTCTAAAGCATAAATCTTTATCACAAAGGTGGAGGCAATGTCAGTGGTGTGTGACAATAAGAGTATCGGCAGGACATTAAGAGGAATGAGCCATGGCAAACCCGGAACAACTGGAAGAACAGCGTGAAGAAACACGTTTGATTATTGAAGAATTACTGGAAGATGGCAGCGATCCGGACGCGCTGTACACCATCGAACACCATCTTTCCGCAGACGATCTGGAAACTCTGGAAAAAGCGGCAGTTGAAGCGTTTAAACTCGGTTACGAAGTGACCGATCCAGAAGAGCTGGAAGTTGAAGATGGTGATATCGTGATTTGCTGCGACATCCTCAGCGAGTGCGCGTTGAATGCCGATCTTATCGATGCCCAGGTTGAACAACTGATGACGCTGGCAGAGAAATTTGACGTTGAGTACGACGGTTGGGGCACTTACTTTGAAGATCCTAACGGCGAAGATGGCGACGATGAAGATTTTGTCGATGAAGACGATGACGGAGTTCGCCACTAATTAAGCGTAGCGCATCAGGCCCAGGTAGTTCCTGCAACCTGGTGAATTTGTTGCCCGGATAAGGCATTCATGTCACATCCGGCATAAACAAAACGTACGTTGTTAATGTTCGAATGCCCGCGAGTTGAACACGCGGGCATTTTTTTAGAGTTCGCGCAACATCCGCACTTCACAATCGACATGGCCCGTGCAGCCAAGCGCATAGTCGATATGCTCAAAGCCCAAATGCTCATAAAGCGCAATGGCTTCCTTTAAAAAAGCTGTCGTTTCCAGATAGCAGCGTTTGAAACCCATCTCTCGCGCCTGCTCCATCGCCATTAAGGCCAGTTTTTTTGCCAGCCCTTTGCCGCGGATAGCCGGAAGAAAATACATCTTTTGCAGTTCGCAAATGTCCGACTCACTCCCGGTTAATGGCGCTATCCCACCGCCGCCGACCACTTCACCCTCGTACTCAACTACCCAATATGCATGGCCAGGCTGACTATACACTTGATACAGCTCGTCAAGATTCGGATCGGCGACGGTGTAGCCTTTATCAGCGGTAAGACCGTATTCGGCGGATACCTGACGAATGACGCGGGCGATAGCAGGATTATCCTGCAGCGTCAGGCGACGCATTACAGGTGATTGCGGCGCAATGTTATTCATAGTTTAACCCAATAAAAATAAAGTAATTATACATTTGTTTAATACCACTCTCTTCTTACGTGCGCAAGCGACTTATAAAGTAATAAAGTTTTTGCCAGCCTATTACTGATAAGAGTATTGTAACGTGGCAGAACATTTTACTGTCTGTATATATAAGTTATATCAATGGGTTTTTTAATTCAGGGATTTTTTATGGCTCAAGTTATTAATGAAATGGATGTTCCGTCCCATTCGTTTGTTTTTCATGGTACAGGTGAGAGGTATTTTCTTATTTGTGTGGTGAATGTGTTGTTAACGATTATAACGTTAGGTATCTATTTACCATGGGCATTAATGAAATGTAAGCGTTATCTTTATGCTAATATGGAAGTTAACGGACAACGATTTTCTTATGGAATTACCGGTGGGAATGTTTTTGTTAGTTGTCTTGTTTTTGTTTTTTTCTATTTCGCAATCTTAATGACAGTGTCAGCAGATATGCCGCTTGTTGGTTGTGTTTTGACTTTGTTACTGTTGGTTTTGCTTATATTTATGGCAGCAAAAGGACTGCGTCATCAGGCCTTAATGACCAGTCTCAACGGCGTAAGATTTAGTTTTAATTGCTCTATGAAAGGGTTCTGGTGGGTGACCTTTTTCTTGCCGATTTTAATGGCCGTTGGGATGGGGACTGTTTTCTTTATCTCGACAAAGATGCTACATGCCAATAGTTCAAGTAGTGTTATTATATCTATGGTTCTGATGGCAATAGTTGGTATTGTTTCCATTGGTATTTTTAATGGTACTTTATATAGTCTGGTAATGAGTTTTCTCTGGAGCAATACCAGTTTCGGTATACATCGTTTCAAGGTGAAATTAGATACTACGTATTGTATAAAATATGCCATTCTCGCATTTTTAGCTTTATTGCCTTTTCTCGCTGTTGCTGGTTATATTATCTTCGATCAAATATTAAATGCGTATGATAGTTCTGTTTATGCAAATGATGACATTGAGAATTTACAGCAATTTATGGAAATGCAACGTAAAATGATAATCGCGCAGTTAATCTATTATTTTGGGATTGCTGTTAGCACCAGTTATTTAACGGTGTCGTTGCGAAACCATTTTATGAGCAACCTGTCACTGAATGATGGGCGTATTCGTTTTCGCTCAACTTTAACGTACCACGGTATGCTTTATCGCATGTGTGCGTTGGTGGTGATATCCGGGATTACGGGCGGTCTGGCTTATCCACTGTTGAAAATATGGATGATTGACTGGCAGGCAAAAAATACGTATTTGCTGGGCGATTTGGATGACCTTCCTTTAATCAATAAAGAAGAACAACCAGATAAAGGCTTCTTAGCCAGTATTTCTCGGGGAGTTATGCCTTCTTTACCATTTCTGTAAGAGATAAAAAAGGCCGGAGCATGCTCCGGCCTTCGTTTTCATCACGGTGTTGATTACAGCGCGGCGATAACAGCCTGCTGCTCAATCAGTTTCGCTTTCGCTTCCGCATAGCCTTCCAGCTTCTCACGCTCTTTCGCGATGACCGCTTCCGGTGCGCGGGCGACAAAGCCTTCGTTCGCCAGTTTGTTCTCGATACGGCTGATTTCACCTTCAATCTTCGCCACTTCTTTCGCCAGACGCGCCAGCTCATCTTCTTTGTTGATGAGGCCAGCCATCGGGATCAGCAGCTCTGCACCGTCGATGATCTTCGTAACGGAAACCGGACCTTTGTCATCGGCAGGCAGCACGGTGATACTTTCCAGACGCGCCAGCGTTTGCAGGAAGCCACGGTTTTCATTTACGCGACGTTCTGCATCCGCGCTGCAACCACGCAGCAGCAGCTCCAGCGGTTTACCCGGTGCGATGTTCATTTCTGCACGGATGTTACGTACCGCAACGATCGCCTGCTTCAGCCACTCGGTGTCGGCCAGTGCGGCTTCATCAACCTGAGACGCATCGTACTGCGGGAACGGTTGCAGCATGATGGTGTCGGCAGTGATACCGCAAAGTACTTTCACACGCTGCCAGATGGTTTCGGTGATGAACGGAATGATCGGATGCGCGAGGCGCAGCAGACCTTCCAGTACAGTCACCAGCGTATGGCGAGTACCGCGCAGTTCTGCTTCGGTGCCACCGTTCATTACCGGCTTGGTCAGCTCGAGATACCAGTCACAGAACTGGTTCCAGGTGAACTCATACAGAATGCCTGCGGCGATATCGAAGCGGAAGCTGTCCAGCGCTTCGCGGTACGCTTTGATGGTCTGGTTGAACTCCGCCAGAATCCAGCGGTCCGCCAGCGACAGCGTCATTTCGCCGCCGTTGAAGCCGCAATCCTGACCTTCTGTGTTCATCAGCACAAAGCGGCTGGCGTTCCACAGCTTGTTACAGAAGTTACGGTAGCCTTCCAGACGCTTCATATCCCAGTTGATGTCACGACCGGTAGAAGCCAGCGCCGCCAGGGTGAAGCGCAGCGCGTCAGTACCGTGCGGCTCAATGCCGTTCGGGAACTGCTTCTCGGTGCGCTTACGGATTTTGTCCGCCAGCTGCGGCTGCATCATATTACCGGTACGTTTTTCCAGCAGTTCCGGCAGCGAAATACCGTCAACCATATCCAGCGGGTCAATCACGTTACCCTTGGATTTGGACATCTTTTGACCTTCGTCATCACGAATCAGACCGGTCATGTAAACGGTGTGGAACGGCACCTGCGGTTTGCCATTTTCATCTTTGATGAAGTGCATGGTCATCATGATCATGCGGGCAATCCAGAAGAAGATGATGTCGAAACCAGATACCATCACGCTGGTTGGGTGGAACTGGCGCAGTGCGTCGGTGTTTTCCGGCCAGCCGAGCGTGGAGAAGGTCCACAGCGCGGAGGAGAACCAGGTGTCGAGAACGTCTTCGTCCTGACGCAGGGCAACGTCGGCACCGAGGTTATTTTCTTTACGCACTTCGTCTTCGTTGCGGCCAACATAAACGTTACCCGCTTCGTCGTACCATGCCGGGATACGGTGACCCCACCACAGCTGACGAGAGATACACCAGTCCTGAATATCGCGCATCCAGGAGAAGTACATGTTTTCGTACTGCTTCGGTACGAACTGAATGTCGCCGTTCTCAACCGCTTCAACCGCCGGTTTCGCCAGCACGTCGGCACGTACGTACCACTGGTCGGTCAGCATCGGTTCGATAACCACGCCGCCACGGTCGCCGTAAGGAACGGTTAGATCGTGCGGTTTAATTTCTTCCAGCAGGCCGAGCGCGTCAACCGCAGCAACGACGGCTTTACGTGCCGCAAAACGCTCCAGTTTCTGGAATTCTGCTGGGATATCGCTGGAATAAACGTCAGATTCGTTACCTTTGGTATCGAACACCTGGGCGCTTTCACGGATATCACCGTCAAAGGTCAGGATGTTGATCATCGGCAGGGCGTGACGTTTACCGACTTCATAGTCGTTAAAGTCGTGCGCCGGGGTGATCTTCACGCAGCCAGTGCCTTTTTCCATATCGGCGTGTTCGTCGCCAACAATCGGAATACGACGGTTAACCAGCGGCAGAATGACATATTTGCCAATCAGATCTTTGTAACGCGGATCTTCCGGGTTAACGGCCACGCCGGTATCGCCCAGCAGGGTTTCCGGGCGAGTGGTCGCAACCACCAGATAATCTTTACCGTCTGCGGTTTTCGCGCCGTCAGCCAGCGGATAGCGGATGTGCCACATCGAACCTTTCGATTCGCGGTTTTCCACTTCCAGGTCAGAGATAGCGGTACGCAGTTTCGGGTCCCAGTTTACCAGGCGTTTACCACGGTAAATCAGGTCTTCTTTATACAGACGAACGAAAACTTCTTTCACCGCATTGGACAGGCCTTCGTCCATCGTGAAGCGTTCGCGCTCCCAGTCGACGGAGTTACCGAGACGACGCATCTGACGGGTAATGGTGCCGCCAGATTCCGCTTTCCATTCCCAGATTTTGTCGATGAAAGCTTCGCGGCCGTAGTCGTGACGGGTTTTACCTTCTTCTGCGGCAATCTTGCGCTCAACGACCATCTGGGTAGCGATCCCGGCGTGGTCAGTACCGACCTGCCACAGGGTATTTTTACCCTGCATACGCTGATAGCGGATCATGGTATCCATGATGGTTTGCTGGAAGGCGTGACCCATATGCAAACTGCCGGTGACGTTCGGCGGCGGGATCATGATGCAGAAACTTTCCTGGCTTTCATCGCCATTAGGCTTAAAGTAGCCCTGCTTTTCCCAGTGCTCGTAAAGCGGCTGTTCGATATCTTGTGGGTTATATGTCTTTTCCATTATTTCCAGGTTGCCGTATTCAGGTTGAAACCAGCCACGCGGTAGGCTTTATAGCGTTCGCGCGCCAGTTGTTTCAGAGAATCTTCATAAGGAACGAAGTCTACCACTTCTGTGAAAGCGGTGGCAAAATCTGCAAAGCTTGTTCGCAGACTAATCAATATATCGCGCGGGCTGCTGCTACGCTTTTGTGGCCAGGCGATCTCCACCGGCGCACCGCCGCGCGGTCCTTCTCCCGCTAAATTATGCGGAACAAAGCTTTCTGCCGGACGCGCCCACAGGGCTTCATCCAGCCGGTAAGCCTGCTTTTCATCTTCACAGGCGATGAGTACGCGCTTACCACTGCGCCAACGTTCTGCGGCAATTTCACACACCAGTTGCTCAACGGCGCTTAAGCCATCGACGGTTGTGTCATTGTCCAGAAGGTAGAACGTCGCGTTTTTCATAAATTCGCTTATTTGCAGAAAAGTTGTTGGTGCAATCACGGCTGTGAAAAGCACACGTTGGTTAGTCAGATGGCTTCAATAGAGACTGATTCGGCGATGATGTTAAAAATATCATCATAGGTTGCCAGAAAATAGTGATGGCAACTCGCTGGATCAACATCACTTCGCGGTAGAAATGATGACATCAATCGGGAATCAAATAATTCACCAAAATTTCCGGTGATGCAATTCCAGTCAAACAAATAGCCATTACCTGCCGTGCGCTCAAAACTATCAAGCTCCGCACAACAAGAAAAAAGCATTCCTTTGAAAATTAGACAGAATTTTGTGTCGTCATTTCGTTCCACGATGATTTCAAGACGTGATCCACGCTGTTTTGCTTCAACGAGAAATAAACTGTCCCGCGCAAATCCAGCCTGAAGACACTCATCATGCGCAACAAATCTAGCCATCGGATCCCTGATTTGCAGCCGGATGAACATAGCGCCATCCGGCTATACGATTACTCTTCGCCGTTAAACCCGGCGCGGTTGAGCAGGAACTGTGCCAGCAACGCCACCGGGCGGCCGGTTGCGCCTTTCGCCTTACCAGAACGCCAGGCGGTACCGGCGATATCCAGGTGCGCCCAGTTGTACTTACGGGTAAAGCGCGACAGGAAGCAACCTGCGGTAATCGCCCCGCCAGGACGACCGCCAATGTTCGCCATATCGGCAAAATTGGACTCCAGCTGTTCCTGATACTCGTCACCCAGCGGCAAACGCCATGCGCGGTCACCGGATTGTTCAGACGCGGCAATCAGCTCATGGGCCAGTGGGTTATGGTTCGCCATCAGACCGGTAATGTGATGGCCCAGCGCGATAACGCAGGCACCGGTCAGCGTCGCCACATCAATCACCGCTTCCGGCTCAAAACGCTCAACGTAAGTTAACACATCGCACAGTACCAGGCGGCCTTCGGCGTCGGTATTCAGCACTTCTACGGTTTGACCGGACATGGTGGTTAACACATCGCCCGGACGATAGGCACGTCCGCCAGGCATGTTTTCGCAGCCTGCCAGCACGCCAATAACGTTAATCGGCAGTTGCAGCTCCGCGACCATACGCATCACGCCGTAAACCGCCGCCGCACCGCACATATCGTACTTCATCTCATCCATGCCTTCTGAAGGCTTGATGGAGATACCGCCGGAGTCGAAGGTCAAACCTTTACCCACCAGCACGATTGGGCGTGCATCTTCCGACGCGTTACCTTTGTACTCAATCACCGACATCAGCGATTCGTTTTGCGAACCCTGACCAACCGCCAGATAAGAGTGCATCCCCAGCTCTTTCATCTGCTGTTCGCCGATAACGCGGGTAATGACATTCTTGCTGTAGCTGTCAGCCAGCTGGCGCGCCTGAGAGGCGAGGTAAGCGGCATTACAAATATTCGGCGGCATATTGCCGAGATCTTTCGCTGCTTTAATCCCGGCGGCAATCGCCAGACCGTGCTGGATCGCGCGCTCGCCGCTGGTCAATTCACGGCGGGTCGGCACGTTGAACACCATCTTACGCAGCGGACGACGCGGCTCGCTCTTGTTCGTTTTCAGCTGATCGAAACTGTAGAGCGTCTCTTTTGCCGTCTCGACAGCCTGACGCACTTTCCAGTAGTTGTTACGGCCTTTAACGTGCAGTTCGGTCAGGAAACAGACCGCTTCCATTGAGCCAGTATCATTCAGCGTGTTAATGGTTTTCTGAATGACTTGTTTGTACTGGCGCTCATCGAGTTCACGTTCTTTACCGCAACCGATGAGGAGAATTCGCTCGGAAAGTACATTTGGAACATGGTGCAGCAACAGTGTCTGCCCTGGTTTTCCTTCCAGTTCGCCCCGACGCAGCAGGGCGCTGATGTACCCATCGCTGATTTTATCGAGCTGTTCTGCAATCGGAGAAAGGCGACGTGGTTCGAAGACGCCCACGACGATGCAGGCACTCCGCTGTTTCTCCGGGCTACCGCTTTTTACACTAAACTCCATGCACTACGCTCCTGAATCTTAAAGACAACGGCGGTGGCTACAGATAGAATTGCAAGCTTTCGTAACTCATGTCCGCTGTTGCGATGACTTCGTGTTAATCTTAACGTTATTACGGCATTGGCACGTCAGAACAAAATCTGAGAGGTGAATCCGTTGAGTATAATTATCTTAGCGACGATTTCGACGACTCAAGAGAATAAATGACGTTTAAGCCATGAAACAAGCTAAAATCCTGCAAAAGACGAGTTTTTACGGGCGTATTTAAAGTGATAATCATAAGATATCTGGTGCGGGAGACGCTCAAAAGCCAGCTGGCGATACTCTTCATCTTGCTTTTGATCTTCTTCTGTCAAAAGTTAGTGAGGATCCTCGGCGCAGCGGTTGACGGCGATATTCCGGCGAATCTGGTGCTCTCCCTTCTCGGGTTGGGCGTGCCGGAAATGGCGCAGCTTATCCTGCCATTAAGCCTGTTCCTCGGGCTGCTGATGACGCTGGGCAAACTGTATACCGAAAGTGAAATTACGGTAATGCATGCCTGCGGCTTGAGCAAAGCGGTTCTGGTGAAAGCGGCAATGATCCTTGCGGTATTCACGGCAATCGTCGCGGCGGTTAACGTGATGTGGGCGGGACCGTGGTCATCGCGTCATCAGGATGAAGTGTTAGCAGAAGCGAAAGCGAACCCTGGCATGGCGGCGCTGGCGCAAGGGCAATTCCAGCAAGCGACTAATGGCAGCTCGGTGCTGTTCATCGAAAGCGTTGACGGCAGCGATTTCAAAGATGTGTTCCTCGCGCAAATTCGACCAAAAGGTAATGCACGTCCTTCTGTGGTGGTGGCCGATTCCGGACATTTAACCCAGCTGCGTGACGGCTCCCAGGTCGTCACTCTCAACCAGGGAACGCGCTTCGAAGGCACTGCACTGTTACGCGATTTCCGCATTACGGACTTCCAGGATTATCAGGCGATCATTGGTCACCAGGCGGTGGCGCTCGACCCGAACGATACCGACCAGATGGACATGCGCACATTGTGGAACACTGACACCGATCGTGCCCGCGCAGAACTGAACTGGCGTATCACGCTGGTATTCACCGTGTTTATGATGGCGCTTATGGTCGTTCCGCTGAGCGTGGTTAACCCGCGTCAGGGGCGCGTACTGTCGATGCTGCCAGCCATGCTGCTGTATCTGTTGTTCTTCCTGATCCAGACCTCCCTGAAATCGAACGGCGGTAAAGGTAAGCTGGACCCGACGCTGTGGATGTGGACCGTAAACCTGATTTATCTGGCTTTGGCGATTGTTCTCAACCTTTGGGACACCGTGCCGGTCCGCCGCCTGCGCGCCAGTTTTTCGCGTAAAGGAGCAGTGTGATGCAACCTTTTGGCGTACTTGACCGCTATATCGGTAAAACTATTTTCACCACCATCATGATGACGCTGTTCATGCTGGTGTCGCTGTCGGGCATTATCAAGTTTGTCGATCAGCTGAAAAAAGCCGGGCAGGGGAGTTACGACGCGTTAGGCGCAGGAATGTATACCTTGCTGAGCGTGCCGAAAGATGTGCAAATCTTCTTTCCGATGGCGGCTCTGCTTGGGGCGTTGCTTGGTCTTGGGATGTTGGCGCAGCGCAGCGAACTGGTGGTCATGCAGGCTTCTGGTTTTACCCGTATGCAGGTGGCACTGTCGGTGATGAAAACCGCCATTCCGCTGGTCTTGTTGACGATGGCGATTGGCGAATGGGTCGCACCGCAGGGCGAGCAGATGGCGCGTAACTACCGTGCGCAGGCGATGTACGGTGGCTCGTTGCTCTCTACCCAGCAAGGTTTATGGGCAAAAGATGGCAACAACTTCGTCTACATTGAGCGGGTTAAAGGTGACGAAGAGTTAGGTGGCATCAGTATCTATGCCTTTAATGAGAATCGTCGTCTGCAATCTGTACGCTATGCCGCTACCGCGAAGTTTGACCCGGAACATAAAGTCTGGCGTCTGTCGCAGGTTGATGAATCTGATCTGACCAATCCGAAACAGATCACTGGTTCACAGACGGTGAGCGGTACCTGGAAAACCAACCTCACGCCGGACAAACTGGGCGTGGTGGCGCTGGACCCGGATGCCCTCTCCATCAGTGGTTTGCACAACTACGTGAAGTATCTGAAGTCGAGCGGTCAGGATGCCGGACGTTATCAGCTCAACATGTGGAGCAAAATCTTCCAGCCGTTATCCGTGGCGGTGATGATGCTGATGGCGCTGTCGTTCATCTTCGGCCCACTGCGTAGCGTGCCGATGGGCGTGCGTGTGGTCACCGGTATCAGCTTCGGTTTTGTCTTCTACGTACTGGACCAGATCTTCGGCCCGCTGACGTTGGTTTACGGCATCCCGCCGATCATCGGCGCACTGTTGCCAAGCGCCAGCTTCTTCTTAATCAGCCTGTGGCTGTTAATGAGAAAATCGTAACTAGATGAACGTATAAAGGGAGCGAAAGCTCCCTTTATTATTGTTAGCAAAGTGTGCTTCGTTCATGCCTGAAAATTCAATATATTGCAGTAGTGTAGGCATGATAAGGCGCGCCAGCGTCGCATCAGGCAAAGACAAATCGCACCTGACTTACTTTCTTCTCCCCCCCAGCAAACTCCCCAGCACACCACGCACAATCTGATTCGTCACCTGGCGGGCGGCGCTTTTCGCCATTGTCTGCACCACTCCATCTTTCTTCCCGCCGCGCGGTCCGGTAGTGCCAAACAAAATATCCTTCAATCCACCAAGAATACCGTCATCCACCGCCACCTCTTTCCCTTTCGCGGGAGGATTATTTTGCTGCTCGGTTCTGGCCTGAAAGCCTTTTTGCAACATCTCATAGGCGGATTCCCGGTCCACGTCATCCTCGTACTTGCCATACACCGGGGAGTGATTAATCAGGCCGTTACGCTCATCTTCCGTCACCGGCCCCATTCGCGAACAAGGCGCGATAACCATCGCCCGTTCCACCACTGAAGGACTTCCTTTCGCATCGAGAAACGAGATTAACGCCTCGCCGGTCCCCAGTTCCTGGATTGCCTTTTCGGTATCAAACGCCGGATTGGCCCGCATGGTTTGCGCTGCCGCTTTTACCGCTTTCTGATCTTTGGGCGTAAAAGCCCGCAAAGCGTGTTGAACGCGATTACCGAGCTGCCCGAGCACATTATCCGGAATATCTGACGGGTTTTGCGAAACGAACCAGACGCCCACGCCTTTTGAGCGAATAAGCCTTATCACCTGCTCAATCTTATCCAGCAGTACCTGTGGCGCATCGTTAAACAGCAGATGTGCTTCGTCGAAGAAAAACACCAGTTTTGGTTTCTCCAGATCGCCTACTTCCGGCAATTGTTCATACAACTCTGAAAGCATCCACAGCAGGCTGGCGGCATACAGTTTCGGCATCTGGTAGAGCTTCTCGGCGCTGAGGATATTGATAACCCCTTTACCATTGGCATCGGTACGCATCCAGTCTTTGATATCCAGCATCGGCTCACCAAAAAAGTGTGCTGCGCCTTGCTGTTCCAGCGACAACAGCCCACGCTGGATGGCACCAACCGATGCGCTACTGATATTACCGTACTGATTCTGGAAGGATTTGGCGTTATCGCCGATGTACTGGGTAATCGCCCGCAAATCTTTAAAGTCGAGCAGTAACAGCCCCTGATCATCAGCAATGCGGAAGATAATATTCAGCACGCCAGATTGCACATCGTTGAGATTCAACAGTCGCGCCAGCAACAGCGGCCCCAGGTCTGAAACCGTCGCCCGCACCGGGTGGCCTTTCTCGCCAAAGATATCCCACACCACCACCGGATTAGCATGTGGTTGCCAGTCATTGACGCCGATATTATTAAGCCTTGCGAGCAGTTTTTCCGACGCAGTTCCTGCCTGCGCGACGCCGGTCAGATCGTCTTTTACATCAGCCATAAACACCGGTACACCGATTTCCGACAATGACTCCGCCAGTTTTTGCAGCGTAACGGTCTTACCCGTCCCCGTTGCGCCAGTAATCAGCCCGTGACGGTTAGCCATTCCCGGCAGTAAAAACAGTTCTGTGTCCGGCGTGCGGGCAATTAACAGGGGTTCGCTCATGAGATTTCCTCCAGTTTCCTGCCTGGAGTATAGGCAACGTCCGGCAAAGAGAATACGTGTAATGAAGAGAAAATAACCTAAAGCGTGTTACCGTGATAAATCTGATACCCGAGGTCAACAGTGTTGTGGTTGTGATCGTTATTTTTAATTTTGCTCAGCAACATTTGGGCGGCCATCCGACCAATATCAAAACGGGGAGTAATTACGCTGGCGAGGCTTGGGATCATTTGCCTGCCAATCTCCAGCCCATGAAAACCCGCAATGGAAATTTGTTCTGGCACGGCGAGGTTTCGCTCGCGGCACAGCAGAAGCGCACCCATCGCAATATCGTCATTGGTGCAAAATACACCGTCTAAATCCGGGTTTGCGCTAAGGGCATCACGCATTAATTGCATTCCTAAATGAATGGATGAGATGGCGCGTGGATTCATGCGTAACGGGGAAAGATTATGCAGCATCATCGCATCGCAATACCCCTGATAACGCTGTTCATCGCGGGTGTCATCTTTGGAACCGAGATACAGAATTTTGCGCCTGACTCGCTTATCCAGCATGGTACACACCATGTCAAAAGCGGCCTGCCGATTATCAAAACCGACCTCCATATCCAGCCGTTCTCCCTGTACATCCATCAATTCCACGACCGGAATGGTGGCTGAACGCAGAAATTTCACCGTCCTGATGGTGTGATATTTTTCCGAAAGAATAATCCCGTCAATGTTATAAGAGAGCAGGTTAATCACCGACTCTTCTTCGGAATCGCGATCGTAATTGTAATTAGCAATAAGGGTCTGATAATTATGCTCAGAGGTGACGGATTCTATTCCCGCGAGAATGTCAGCGAAGAGTTGATTTTGAAATGACGGAATCAAGATACCGAGGGTATAACTTTGTGCATTCAACAACATGCCGGGAGCGCGATTAGGGATATAATTGATCTCTTCCATAATTTTGGCGATGCGCTCGCCTGTTTCCTTTGCCACCTTTTTCGGCGAGCGGATATAACGACTCACGGTCATTTTTGTTACGCCAGCCAGCGTAGCGATATCCTGTAAAGAAATTCTGTGATTGCGCATAACTTCTCCCAACGTCGGGGGAATCTTCAATCTTCCCCCGAAACTACATCACAATATTTTATTCTTTCAGTGCAATACGGCGTTAATGGCTAACACGCCCAGCAAACCCATAATAGAAATAAGGGTTTCCATCACCGTCCAGGTACGCAACGTTTCACCAACCGTCAGATTAAAATACCCTTTAAATAGCCAGAAACCAGGGTCGTTTACGTGTGACGCGATCACGCTGCCCGCACCGGTTGCCAGTACCATTAAAGCGGGATCGGCATGGGTAACGTTGATAATCGGCAACACCACACCCGCGGTGGTAATGGCCGCGACGGTGGCAGAGCCCAGAGCGATACGCAACAGCGCCGCAACAGTCCAGCACATCAATAACGGCGAAAGCGTAGTTCCGGTCATTAAGTGTGAAATATACTGCCCGACACCGCTATCTACTAATACCTGCTTAAACGCGCCGCCGCCAGCGATAATAAACACAATCATCGCGATAGCGCCTATAGAATCCCCAATGATATCCATGATTTGCTCGATGGTGCGTCCATTACGTCGGCCCAGTGTGAAAATCGCAATAACAATGGCAATAAACAGCGCAACGGCAGGGTTACCGACAAATTCAAAGAAGAGGCGCACGGTGTTAGTTTTCGGTAACGTAATTTCACAAACGGCGGCGATAGCCATCAGGATGACCGGGATCACGGCAGCGAAAATACTGTTCCAGAAGGAGGGCATCTCCTCTTCGCTAAACAGATGAGGATTAAATAAGCCTTCCGGTGGTGCTTTCTCAAAGCGAGTTAGCAGTTTAGAAAACAGCGGTCCTGCGACAATAACTGTCGGAATGGTAATGATAAATCCATACAGTAGAGTCGTTCCGAGATTAGCCTCAAAGATAGTCGCGATGGCAGTAGGACCAGGATGTGGCGGCAGAAAACAGTGGGTTACAGAGAGCGCTGCTACCATTGGTACGCCAACATACAACAGGGGTAATCCTGATGATGCTACGATGGTAAATACCAACGGCAACAGCAGGACAAAGCCCACTTCAAAAAACATGGCGAGGCCCACAACCAGACCGGTGATCACTAGCGCCCATTGCACGCGTTTTTTACCAAAAGTAGCAATCAGCGTAGTGGCGATACGTTGTGCCGCGCCCGTATCAGAAATCAGCTTGCCTAACATGGCCCCGAAACCGAGGATCATTGCCAGCCCGCCGAGCGTGCTGCCGATACCATTTTGTATAGAGTGCAGGACGGCCTGTGCATCCATCCCTTCGGCAAATCCGACGACGGCAGCTACCAGAACGAGGGCAATAAAGCCGTTAACTTTAAAGCCGATCATCAGGATAAGAAGCAGCGCGACGCCTGCCGCAATAATGATTAATGGCATAGTCTTTATCTCTTATTAGTGCCAGAAAAGCAGCGCTTTCGCGCTGCACGCAGGGTAGTGGCTGTTAAACAGCCACCAACATGCCGCCATCAACAAACAACAGGTGGCCGTTTACGAAATCAGAGGCTTTTGAAGAAAGGAATACCGCAGCACCAATCAGTTCCTGCGGATCGCCCCAGCGTGCGGCGGGGGTCCGTTTGCACAACCAGGCGGTGAAGGCTTCGTCCTCAACCAGTGCTTTAGTCATTTCTGTTTTGAAATAGCCCGGCGCAATACCGTTGACCTGAATATTGTGGCGCGCCAGCTCGACGCACATGCCGCGGGTGAGCATTTTTACCGCTCCTTTCGATGCGGCATAAGGGGTGATGGTGTCACGTCCCAGTTCGCTTTGCATCGAGCAAATATTAATAACTTTACCCGCCTTGCGTTCAACCATGTGACGAGTTACCGCTTGCGACACCAGGAACACGGCGGTCTGGTTTACTGCGATCACATCATTCCACTCTTGTTCAGGGAACTCAGTAAAAGGATGACGGCGCTGGATACCGGCGTTATTCACCAGCACATCAATGGGGCCGATGTCCTTTTCGATATGTTCAACGGCGGTATCAATTTCATGTTTATGGGTAACATTAAAAGGTGCGGCAACGGCCCGAATACCCTCCTGGCGGAGTTTTTCTACAGCAAGTTCTGCGCGTTCGGCAGTAATATCATTAATAATTATTTGTGCGCCATATTTACCCAGGCCGGTTGCCAGTAAAAAGCCAATGCCCTGTGCTGAACCGGTAATCAAGATATTTTTTCCTGCCAGTGAAAATAGATCGTTCATTGTATTATTCCTTTATTTATCTCTTAGAAAACAAGCTGGACTTTTGCTGCCTGGGTTTTATCACCGGCGAAACGTAGCGCCTCTTCCAGGTCAGTGAAGGGATATTCAGCACTCAGTAAAGGCAGTGGATTGATAACGCCATTCGCCAGCCATGACACTGCGGTATTAAATTCGCTGGTAAAACGGAAAGAGCCTTTGAGTGAAATCTCCTTACCAATCAACGTCATCATTGGGAATTCTGCCATCGCGCCTCCCATACCTACCTGCACCATTACGCCGCGTGCACGAGTGACCTCCAGACAGGTATTCACTGATGAAGGATGACCGGACACTTCAAAGCTGACATCGAAATAGCCTTTTTCCGCTTTCCAGTGATCCATGTCGTCGTTTTGTGGGTTTACGAGCACATCCGCCCCCATCTCTTTGGCCAGCAAAAGGGAACGGGGACTCACATCGGCACAGACAATTTCCGAGGCCCCCAGTGTTTTCACAGCACTGACAATCAGGCAGCCAATGGGCCCAACACCGGAAATAAATACTCGCTTGCCCTGTAACTCGCCGGCCTGATGTGCGGCATGAATCGCGACGGCTAAAGGTTCGGCAAAAGCCATAACCTTTTCGTCAGCTTTGGCCGGATAAGGGACACATTGCGACGTTTCGACCATTTTATAACGGGTAAAGCCACCATCAACATGAGGGAAATACATGGCACTGCCAAAAAAACGCATCTCTGTACACTGATTCTCGTTATGTTCAATGCAGTATTTGCAGTGACCGCAAGGTTTAGACGGATTAATGGCTACCGTTTGCCCTTCATGTAATTCTGATGAGTCGCTATGAATAACTTTACCGATAACTTCATGACCTAACACCATCGGTGCCTTTATCATGAAATTACCTACTTTTCCTTCCTGATAATAATGTAAATCGGAACCGCAAATTCCACCTCGGGTTATTTGTACTAATGTTCCATTATTATTCCAATCTATCGTCTGCTCGGTAACGGCAACAGTTTTCTTGCCCGCAACAACGCAGGACTGTGTTTTCACTTGCATAAATTCCTCACTGGTCAGGTAGACACCTCGGAAGCATTTAAGCGGTTTTAATTGTCATTATTTGTGATGAAGATCACGTCAGAAAATTGTTACATTACTATGTTACGCATAACGTGATGTGCCTTGTAATTCTTATCAACAGAAATAAAAAAACGTGAAATTATTATGCCGCCAGGCGTAGTATCGCCGCAGGTAAGATGATTCAGGAGATTTTAAATGGCGGGTGAAAGCTTTATTTTGATGGGCGTATCAGGGAGTGGTAAAACATTAATTGGTAGCAAGGTTGCCGCGTTATTGTCTGCGAAATTTATTGATGGTGACGATCTTCATCCAGCCAAAAATATAGATAAAATGTCGCAAGGCATTCCATTATCTGATGAAGATCGACTTCCCTGGCTGGAACGCTTAAATGATGCTTCATACAGTCTTTATAAAAAGAATGAAACAGGATTTATTGTCTGTTCATCATTAAAAAAACAGTATCGTGATATTTTACGCAAGGGTAGCCCCCATGTTCATTTCCTCTGGTTAGATGGCGATTATGAAACTATTCTCGCGCGAATGCAGCGTCGGGCTGGGCATTTTATGCCGGTAGCGTTACTAAAAAGTCAGTTTGAGGCGCTGGAGCGACCACAAGCAGATGAACAGGATATTGTGCGCATTGATATCAACCATGATATTGCCAATGTCACCGAACAATGTCGGCAGGCTGTGCTGGCGATAAGACAAAACAGAATATGTGCGAAAGAGGGCAGCGCCTCAGATCAGCGCTGCGAATGATTTTCAAAAATCTGCTTTCAACACCACGCGGTAGCGCGCTTTACCATCGCGTACATGCTGAATGGCGTCGTTAATTTTCGACATCGGGAACAGTTCGGTAGTCGGCGCAACCTTGCTGCGGGCGGCAAAGCGCATCAGCTTACGCAGCTCATGAGGTGTACCGGTTGCTGAACCAGAGACGCTGCGGTCGCCCGCAATTAACGTAAAGGCCGGAACAGACAGCGGCGTGAGGACCGCGCCGACTGTATGGAAATTACCGCCATACGTCAGCGCCTCAAAATAAGGCTGCCAGTCGAGGCTGACGTTGACGGTGTTGATAATGAGATCAAACTGCCCCGCCAGAGCCTTCAGTGCCTGCGGATCGCGGCTATTCACCACTTTATCGGCACCCATCGCCAGCACCTCCTGCTCTTTCGCCGGATTCGAACTAAAGGCCGTCACCTCGCATCCCATTGCGTGCAGAAGTTTTATAGCGATATGCCCCAGCCCGCCAATACCAATTACCCCAACGCGGCTGGTGGCAGTGATATGGTGCATCAACAGTGGTTTAAAGACCGTGATACCGCCGCACAACAGTGGCCCGGCAGATTCAATGTCGATATTTTCTGGCAGTGGAATCACCCATTGCCAGTCCGCACGCAACTTCTCAGCAAAGCCGCCACGATTCATAATCGTCGGCACCGCACCTTGCTCACAGTTGATCTGATTACCGCTAATACAGGCGTCGCAGTGACCACAGCTACGCGCCGTCCAGCCAATCCCGACACGCTGACCGACCTGCAAACCTTTATCCTGCGCGGCGCTCCCGAGCGCCACCACGCGCCCAATCACCTCATGCCCGGCAACCAGCGGATACTGTGAAAATCCCCATTCGTTGTCGATCATCGACAGATCGGAATGGCAGATCCCGCAGTAATCCACCTGCACTTCGACATCTTGTGGTTTCAGTTCACCGGGATCGTACTCATAAACTTCCAGTTTGCCGCCAGCCTCTTTTGCGGCATAGCTTTTTATCATCGACATATTTTTGTCCTTCTCTGGTGTTGTCTGGGAAGTGTAGAGCATGGTAGGGCGGGGTGCCTGGAGTGTGACAAAGGTTACACATCACGGTATGCAATGCTGAAAATTTCAGCACTTAGCGAGGTGCGAGCAAGCTGGCGCTTGCATGGTGGCGTGCGACAGGTATAATCCACAACGTTTTCCGCATACCTCTTCAGTGCCGAAGTGGCGAAATCGGTAGACGCAGTTGATTCAAAATCAACCGTAGAAATACGTGCCGGTTCGAGTCCGGCCTTCGGCACCAAAAGTATGTAAATAGACCTCAACTGAGGTCTTTTTTTATGCCTGAAATCCGCGCCACACAAGGCTT
This sequence comes from Escherichia sp. MOD1-EC4550, assembly GCF_963876935.1. Taxonomy (NCBI): domain Bacteria; kingdom Pseudomonadati; phylum Pseudomonadota; class Gammaproteobacteria; order Enterobacterales; family Enterobacteriaceae; genus Escherichia; species Escherichia sp. MOD1-EC4550. The sequence goes on along the minus strand of NZ_CAWNSE010000016.1, from coordinate 33,829 downwards.
TTCCAGCTTTTCTCCTCAACTGAAGTCAACCTGACTCAACCCACATCAACAGGCTTGTGAGTATACTAATGAGTATATTTGCCGATTCGATATTGCTTGTATACTCACGAGATACCAATGGAAGGAAGACCATTATGGCCCTAACGGATACTAAAGTTCGCTCTGCGAAACCTGAGGAGAAAGAGTATTCACTTGTTGACGGCGACGGCATGTCCTTACTTGTAAAACCTGGCGGTTCAAAGTATTGGCGATTTCGTTTCCGTTTTGGTGGTAAACAACATTTGATGGCGTTCGGCGTTTACCCGGAAGTTTCGCTGGCGGATGCCAGGAAGAAAAGGGAAGAGGCCAGAAAGCTGGTAGCTGCTGGTATCGATCCTCGTGAGCATAAGCGTGCTGTGAAAGAAGAGCAGGCGAAAGAGATTATTACTTTCGAGAAGGTTGCCAAAGAGTGGCTCGTAACCAACCAAAAATGGTCGGAAGATCATGCTAATCGTGTAAAAAAGAGCCTGGAGGACAATATCTTCCCGGCAATTGGTGCTCGCAATATTGCTGAACTGGGCACCCGCGATCTGTTAATTCCTATTAAAGCCGTGGAGAAATCCGGGCGTCTTGAAGTGGCTTCCCGCCTTCAACAGCGCACCACGGCCATCATGCGTTATGCAGTGCAAAGCGGGTTAATTGATTACAATCCGGCGCAAGAGATGGCGGGGGCGGTTGCTTCCAGTAATCGACAGCATCGTCCGGCGCTGGAGTTAAAGCGCATCCCTGAGTTACTTGAGAAAATAGACAGCTATACCGGCAGGCCGCTAACTCGCTGGGCAACGGAACTTACTCTGCTTATCTTTATTCGGTCCAGTGAGCTGCGTTTTGCTCGCTGGTCAGAGATCGATTTTGAAACATCAATGTGGACCATCCCTCCTGAGCGAGAACCGATTCCCGGCGTGAAACATTCTCAGCGAGGAACAAAGATGCGTACACCTCATCTGGTGCCGCTTTCAAAGCAGGCGCTAGCGATCCTGAAGCAGATAAAACAGTTCTGTGGCGAACATGAGCTGATTTTTATTGGCGATCACGATCCGCGTAAGCCCATGAGCGAGAACACGGTAAACAGTGCGCTACGGGTGATGGGTTATGACACTAAGGTTGAAGTTTGCGGCCACGGCTTCCGCACAATGGCCTGTAGTTCGTTAATTGAGTCAGGACTATGGTCGAAGGATGCGGTGGAAAGGCAGATGAGCCATATGGAACGCAATTCGGTGAGGGCGGCGTATATCCATAAAGCGGAACATCTGGATGAGCGCAAGCTGATGTTGCAGTGGTGGGCGGATTTTCTGGATGCGAATCGGGAGAGAGCGATTACGCCGTTTGACTATGCGAAGATCAACCGGGGGAATGGCGAGTGAGTTGAATGCTATATCGGTTTAATTAAAGTTAATCGGCTAGCCTTAATGGGATGGCTGGTTGGTCATTTTTCCCAATGGCATTATCACCAAGAGCAATACATTCATTGATTTTATCGGCAAGAGCGATCCACGAATTCTTTTAATAAGTGGATAATTAATAAGATTACTGAGCTCTACGCTCAATTAGTCATGGATGCTATTGTATAAACGGTTGAGTACAAAACACTATTGCCGCTAGTGTGAATCCCCAGGGTAGATTCAGATGTATCATCTAATGTAAACTACAAGGGTACAGGAGAAAGTACCCCTTGCTCTTTATTCATTCAACACAAAAAAAGACCTTCAATTGAGTGTTTGTCACTATTCTATTTAAGTATCATGCTTAATTTTCTTCAATCTTTTGATATAATTGATCGTTGAAAAAAACACTTTCCGAAATAAGATGGCACATCTTATTAATGTACGCACAATAAAACCACATGTTTTTAGAAGGATGAATTTAACTCTATGTTTCTCAGTTATGAGACGATTCTCTACATTACCTATTTTTGTCATTACATTGGCAATTTTCCCACCAATAAAAAAAGACATAGCAATAAACCACATCCATCTATAATGAGGGGCATTTTTACTTAAGGATAAACGAGCTTGTTCTTTTAATAAAACTTGGCGGTACCTTAATAATGATGTGGTTACACACTCATTGGCGACAGCGAAACGGTCTGACATGTCTGTTTTATATTTTCCCTCTTGAATGGCATTGCAGTAAGCTGGGGGTGGGGTCTGACACCATCGAGAAGGTGATGGCAATTGTGTTATTGTTTTGGAAAGAGATTTATTTGGGCATAGTTTTTTATTGAAGTCTTGGAATTCCTGTCTGATTTTATCTGGAGATACTTGATTGCTATAGTACTCAGGAATTCGGTAGAAGGTGTCAAGATTTTCAGGTATTACATATTCAATAACAGATGATTTTGTACTAGCAATATTTTCTAGCGTTTCTTGAATGTACGATGCCCACTGACAAGATGACATATCGGTAAGCCCGTTATTGTCACACATGCGGCTGTAGTCTTTCACCTGAAAAAGAAGGTATTTGGCTGCATCATTAATTTCCGTAATTGTTTTCTCATATGCGGTTTTACCGACAGTCACCTCTCTGTCTGATACCCAGAAAATACCGTTACCAACTGCTGTCAGTATTAGGAAAATATCTGTCCACTGTCTGAATTTCTCTCCTGTAGCAAAAATATCACTAATGATTACTGCCAAAACCCAACCACTCAATAGCCCTATGAAGCTAAGACTTCCGAGTCCAGCTGCGTTACCCGTTGCACCTGTACCTCCTATTTCATAGGTCAATGGCAACCACTGGATAGCAGGAAGAAGGTGACAGAGCGATAACAGGCCAGGGGTTATAAGAAGAACAAAACAAATGATGAGTCCCTTTTTTCTGGCAAGTATCCATGAGCTCAAGAAAACAAAGGGTAATAATAAGATAAAGAGCTCAAGAAAACATCCTCCTAAGACTACAGCAACTTTATTGGGAGACCAGTAACTGCTCAAAAGAGCACCCTGTGCGTTCATTTCTACAAAGTTGGTACTAATCACACCCATCCCATCCAGTGTTTGCAATAAAGCGTATCCAGCGCTATAGCAAAGCATTATGTAGGGATAAAAGAATAGGATCATAATTTACTCTCTTTTCTTGCTTTTTCCATCATTTTTATAGCATATTCAATTCGTTGTTTAATATTGCTAAAGTCGAATGTTGTCAATTTTTCGTCCTATTTAGAACCAATAACAACTAAATCTGCTATCGTTGTTTTCTTGATAAATAAGGCCGTACTGCCAAGTAGCTTAAGGCCTTCTTCATTAATTTTACTTACTCTAAGCCCTGGTTGAACAATAACAACTTGGAATTTAAGAGGTGTGATTCTGGAGCGCTCTTTCATAGCAGCAAGGTCTTTTATAGTGCCTTTCAGAAAGCGAGAATGACCACGCGATCGCCACTGTTCCTCGCGACGCTTAATGTGGTGGTATAAATAGGAAAGATTCAGGTGTTTCCAACGAATGCATCTCTGTGCCTGCCCACATACTTCGTAAAGGTCTTTAAGTCTGGCTCCTGCTTCTTCTGAACCTGAATATTTGCAATGGATTAAGGAGAGAACAATACAGTCATCAACTATTCTCAACCCCACTAAATCTGCTGACTCACCTTTCCCATCATCATTAATAATGACATCGTAATTATCTTTAATTTCACAGTACCAACGCCATTGGATGGATGATGGATCACGAAAATAGCCCATTGATTCCACTCGAACATCAGTTCCATTCCAATCAAAAGCTACAATTTCGTCTTTGTCATAAAGGCCAATATTTTGGCTTACATGAACTATATGAGCGTTGTAAGAAAATGAGCCATCGGAGTAATGAATCATTACTGGATCAATTTCCATATATTCTGATAGTGATACAGGTTCAGATTCACCACGCTGTACAAAGACTTCAGGGCCGGAAATCAACTGATAGACATAACCTTTTGCTGTAGTACTACCTGTAAGACATAATTTATATTCAGATGAAGTTTCATCTGTAGAAAAAATGAGCCGCACATTGCCATCGTCAAACTTTCCAGCAGTCTTCACCTCTACTAAATATAAGTGAGCTGATATAGCATCAAAATGAAAAATAACTTTATCTTCGAACGCAGTAAGCAAATGCTCACCCCATTGAGCTGATATTGGATATTCATGATAGGGTTCAAGTAATGGAACAGGGCGTAAAAAGTTACGCGTAAGATTGTTTGGATCTGGTTCCGAACTAAAAATTTTGTCCCAGGCTTTCTTAACCCAGTTGCACCAATCAGCAATGCTGCCACCTTTTTGTGGTGACCAGACTTTACCTTTGCGTTGCGAGCATCCCCAGATTACACGGTTTCCGGATTCATAACCTAATGCAGCAATATTGCTTAAGCTTGATTGAGACGCTTCAATTAATGATAGCCCCTCAGTGACATTTGGGCCAAAGTATTGGGTAAAGCTGATTGCTCCAATTTGGGATGCGCCTAAATTTCTTGCCAAAGGATATTCAATACCATTAAATACATTAAAGACTTTTTCACCACTGACAACTTCAAATTTATCATCACAAATAGCACTGACTAGATGCTCAACTCGAAATGCATTATAGTCATTTGAGAATACAAACAAGGCGGATCTGTCTTGATCCCAATGAGCAATTAGAATTTTATAATTGGTATCTTTAAGATCTTTGTAGTTTCCCCACCGGACTGAAGTTGCCTGGATAGCTAGCACAACAAGCAAATTCTCATCTTCTGCTATTGCATGCCAGGATTCATCGAATCTGGGCAGCTTTTCCTTGTATCTTTCAGGCTCCCAATTGTCACAGTATGTTTGAAATAACATGACAGAGCAGCTTGGCTCAAGATTCCAGAGCGAAATCTGATCGTGTAAATCACCTTTTCTTTTTAAGGCATCCACGACTTCTTGCAATCTAATCTCTCTCGCAATTCGTCCTTCAGAGAGTCTCCTTAATACATTATCCCAATCGGCATCTGTTGAATATAGATGCTGTAATTCACCTTCAACATTAGGGTCTGCAACATTCATGACTACACTGGCTTGACCGATTTTTTTTGCTTTATTGACACGAGTAAAACGGCCAATGAACTGCAAAGTTACTGCAAGAGACTTATGATGATCATGCAAAGCGGCAATTTTCAGGTTGGGTAGATCATAGCCTTCTCCCAACATGTCTACGCAAATAACGATTCTTGATTGTCTTGATAATAATTTATCAAGACGTTTTTTTATTTCCGTTTTAGGATAATCAGAATGAACAACGATTGGATTAAAGTTCGGTACAGTTTTCTGATAAATAGTCAGTATTTCTTCTGCTCGCTGCTTATTGCTAGTACGGGCCATAAGCAAATGATCAAGGCCATTATTTAAGTCTTTACGCAGTTGACCAATAGCTGTCTCTGCGATTGCATGATCCATAAGATCAGAGTAATACTCTTCTACAGGCAGCAAATTTACATTTGTAAAATAGTCTGCTCGTTGGGCTTCCCCCATAGTGTAATTATAGATAATTTTCCCACCAAGGGACTTCTTATCATTCCTAAAGGGGGTAGCTGTAAACTGCACAACACGTTTGTCTTTAAATCGTTCGCGAATTGTCTGCCATGATGAGGCTGAGATATGATGAGCCTCATCAACAAAAAGATGGCTACATGACTCGCAAAGTGCATTTAATGCTGTTTCGGAGCATGCAGACAAAACACTGGTCGTAGCAACCAAGACATTTGATTCACAAGTTAATTGCTCAGCTTCTTCCGCTACCTGAATTCCCTTCTTAATAATAGCGACATTAGGGAGTGCAATGTTAGGCGGAACGACTGTTAACTCTGGCAAACATCCCAACTCAATGAATTTTTTGGATATTTGTGTTCGGAGAGAGTCAGATGGGACTATGAGCAAAATTCGCTCGCATCGCTGGTATATCATGGTAGCCAGCATTGTTTCCGTTTTTCCCGTTCCAGTGGGCAGTACGACAGTAGCCGGTTCTACCTGCAAATCAGTAGCGAAATAGCCTGCAATTGCATGAAGTGCACCCAGTTGGGGTTTTCTGAGACCAGGAGAATAGCGCTCTGGATCGTCCTCTCTAAACTGAAATTGATGATGCCATTGTTCATTAATTTCATCAGATGAAGTGCTAAATACCTGCTCTGGAAATTGCTCCCAGCTTAACTCAGTATCTTCTCGCCATTTTTCGAATGTAAATGGTTCCTTAGCTTTAAGGGAAGCTACACCATCTGCGCATTTCCCCCTAGAATTTGGATCTTTCAGATAGATACAGTCTAGAGGAGGCTTTAGACCCGTAACAAGTTCAAAATATCCTTGGAAACGTGCATTTCTTACTTGAGCCGATACTGTTGTTGATCGGCAAAGTAATTTATGAACATAATTTCCCCCCACTTTTCTTAAAGGGGCAGCTTTCGCGGGCAAGGTAAATTTAATTGTTAACAGGTCAAATAAGTCCATATGTACTTACCTCTTAAGATGTCCTGAAAAAGCCTGCTGACTTAACTTAGAGAAGAGGGCGTCGCTATCAATATCGCCTGACGCCATTTTATTTAAGCTATTGTTGATTATTGATACAATCGAATGAAAATTAACCATGAGTTCGTCGGGCGGAATTAGAACTTCAAAATTTTTAAGTTCAACAGGAGAGATATGTGGCACCGTTGTTTCTGTTGGGCAGCAATGCTTTTCGAAAGCTGGCGATTTAATACAACTGTAAATATAGTTTGTGTAAGATTCGCAACGAGGTCGTAACCTAGCTACACGCTGAACTAAGTACGTTTCTCGCTGATTTTCAGGGAATATGCATACTTTTAACCCGCTTGATATCCACGGACGGTCCATAGCAAGGATAATATCACCTGCCTTAATTAAATAATTATCTAGTTTTTCCAGTTTGTTTTTTGGCCAGAATTTTGTATCAGCCCAATCTAAATATCCCGTAAGCGTATTTGCCCCTCTGCAAAGCCGTACCGCTTCAGACGAATCACTAATGTACTCATTACTTTTGAATGCAAAACCTGTAATGACATCTGCCAATTCAGTAATGGGGGATTTTTTAAATTTTTTTGGATTTTCAACAGGGTCACCAAACATCTCCAAAAATGTAGCACGCAAAAAATCATCAGCCAGTTTGATAGTTTGTTCTCGTTTTTTGCGTATGGCATCAGATAAATCAAGAACAGAAGCAATTTTCACTTGCTCATTTAAAGAGGGTAAATATATTTTTAGCTTTGCTAAGTCATCCTTATTAAACCCAGCTTGAGCGGCTCGAGTAGAAACATTTTTTATAAATTCTTGAAATACTACACTGTTTAAAAAATGCCATAAAAATCTCTTGTTTATTTTTTTTAAATCAGGGATGGCTTTAACCAAAGCAACGTTATATGCTCCTGATAACCCAGAGAGAATTTTTCCAATAGATGCTCCATATCTACCTATTAGAATATCATCGTCATTACATTTTTTCAGAGTATGCCTATCCTTAATATAAACAGTTTTATCCTCTCTTTTAAAATCTTGGATTTGTAAAAGCCTTATATATCCATCTTTTTTTTCATAAACAAACTCGTCCTTTGGAGGCTGAGTTCCTCCTTGGATATCACATACTTCAATAAAGGAATATTCTTTCCTGCTCACAGCATCCCCTCCAGCTCATCCAAATCCGCCAGAATCTCTTTTTCCAGATCCTTTAACCGTTTCAATATCACCTTAGGATCTTCATACTCCTCCGCCTGATACACCACCTCTTTATAACGATTGATAGAGAGATCGTATTTCTGCGCAGCAATATCCGCTTTCGGCACCACAAACGCCGCCTGCGTGCGATCTTTAAAATCAACGCCAGCATCAATCCCTTCTGGGTACTGCTGTTTCAGCAACGAGGCTAACTTCTCACCCATAAAGTTATCAACCGGTAGCCCGCGTAAAGTACGGTAATGCTTCCAACTTGCCAGCAGATGCGGCAGATCGTTCTCTTTTATCGGGTTACGCTTGTCATCTAGGCTGTAGCCGTCATTTTGTAGATCGTAGAACCAGACCTCATCCGTTTGACCGCCTTTGGTAAAAATCAGGATCGCCGTCGCCACGCCAGCGTAAGGTTTAAATACGCCGGAAGGCAGATTGATCACCGCTTCCAGTTGGTTATCTTCCACCAGCGTTTTGCGAAGTGACTGGTGCGCCTTACTGGAGCCAAACAGCACGCCCTGCGGCACGATAGTGGCACTGCGTCCGCCAACTTTCAGCATTTGCAGAATACGTGCCAGGAACAGCAGCTCAGTTTTCTTGGTTTTCACCATTGCCGACAGCGTGGAGTCGATATCTTCCTCGTCCAGTGAACCGGTAAACGGCGGGTTTGCCAGAATCAGGTTGAAAGCGTTTTTACTGGCCTGCGGGAAGTTTGTGCTAAAACTCTGGCTCATGGTGTCCTGATAGTGGATATCAGGCGCTTCCACACCGTGCATAATCAGGTTCATAGCGGCGATACGCAGCATGGTGGTGTCAAAGTCGTAACCGTGGAACATATTGTTATCTACATGGTTACGCCACGGTGTCAGCAGATCGCCGGTAAAGATTTTTTGTTCTTCCAGCTCGCCACGTTCGTTGGTGCCAATCTCGGTATGAATGGATTCCAGCGAGCTGTACTTCTCCAGCAGATATTCATAGCTGGTTGCCAGAAAACCACCGGTGCCACAGGCTGGATCGCAAATCGTCTCGCCGCGGGCCGGGTTCGGTTCCATCATTTCAACCATTGTGCGGATAATGTGGCGCGGCGTGCGGAACTGGCCGTTGATTCCGGCAGTGGTCAGCTTGCTTAACAGGTATTCGTAAAGGTCGCCTTTGGTATCGCCGCGATCCAATGGCAGGTTTTTGATCACCTCAACCGCTTTGGTAAGCAATGACGGCTTAACAATCTCCAGACGAGCATCTTTCATAAAGTTGCCCAGCAGCGTCACCTTCGATGCATCGGCCTGGCCGAGCTGACGAAAATGCTGGAATACGCCATCGCGCACCACTTCCATCATCTCATCCGAGCCAAGATTGCTATAGTGACTGAAACGGAACTCCTGCTGTTCTGGCGTAAAACGCGGTTTAAAATCAATACCCGCGATTTGTTTACGCTTCTCGTCGCGTTGTTCCTGAGTATCCAGCATCCGGGAATACATTAGATAGGTGATCTGTTCGATTACGGTCAGCGGGTTAGTGATACCACCCACCCAGAAATCTTCCCATAGTCCGTCGATTTTACTTTTTAAGTCACCAGTGATCATTGTTAGCGTTTATATCCTGTTTTAAATACAAAAGCCCCGCTGCCGGGGCTTGTCATGCGTGTATTATACCGTCGCTGCGTCGGTCACAACACCCAGCTCTTCGACTATCTTTTGCAAGCGGGCGATCTGCTCTATATCAGGGAACACACCGGTAACGCCTTCGTTGTGGATATGCGTAAAAGGCTGTTCAAAGAGCTGCCGCATTTCAATGGTGCCGTAATCGCGAATGTGGTTTTTCAGCAATGACAGGAAGCGCAGTTGTTGGCTGGTCAGACTGTTATCAGCGGCGAACTGGGCAAAGCGCACTTCCACCGCGTCGCTGTCCATCCCGATGATGGTACGCAAAAGTTTATCCAGGCTGGCAGTTGCCTGCGGATAGAACTCTTTCAGCGCACGAATATCAACGTTGGGGTTCTGGATCAGCACAAGCTTCGCCAGCTCATCCAGCTCGTTTTGCGTGACTGGCTCGCCGCTGCGGATTTTCTTCAGCACCGGATTTTGCTGGAACAGCGGCTCCAGTGCCCCCTGAACCTGCTGGCGATAGAGTTTGAAATCAATCGAGCGGATATTAGTTTTGCGGGTTTCTGTCTGGATGAGGTTCGCATCTTCGGTAATATCCACCTGTATCGAACCAAATTTTGGCGTCGCGTCTTTTTCCATCAGGTGCATGATCCCACGCAGATGAATGCGAATATCCTCCAGCTCTTCCAGGCTGGCTTGCTTCCACCAGCCTAGATCACGAAGCTGATTGATTCGTTGTCCCTGTTGCTGCACCTGCGCCAAATGCGGCGGCAGGCGCTCCACTTTTTCGACGATGACCGGCCAGAGCACATCCAGCTCTTCCGGGTTGGTATAACGGGCAGTTTGCGCCGCCAGAATATCCATATCGAAACGCATAGCATCGCTTTGCCCGCGCACGTCCAGCCACTGCATCAGCGGGGCCAGAATAGATAGCAGATCCTGCTGTGTTTTCGGAGAAAGCTGGCGCAGCACCTTTTCATCACTGTACTGCGCTTTTTGCTGCCACTTTTCCTGTACGGCAATCGACTTTTCATCCAGTGCGTTGATTTGCTCGCGAAGCTGGTGAGCAACTAAATCCACCGCCTGTTTGTCGAATTTACGCTGCGCAGCGGCCCCCAGCATAACCCACGCTTCGAAGCGTTTTTGCGCAAGCGATTTTGTCGCTGTGACTTCGGCCTCTTCGGTATGCAGTTCGTGATACTCAAAATTGCCCCAGTGATCGAAAATGCGGAATTTCTGTTTATCCAGCGGTTTGCCGTTATCGTCGTAACCGTACAACCCCGGACAGAGGCGCGTACCACGGCCAATCATCTGCCAGAACTTCACTTTTGATTTGACCGGTTTGGCAAAGACCAGATTCACAATTTCCGGGACATCAATACCGGTATCGAGCATGTCAACGGAGATAGCGATGGTTAGCTCTTTGTTAGTGCTTTCATCCAGCCCTTTAAAATCATCAATCAGTTGCTCGGCGCGGGGATCGTAGTTGTCGATGACCTGGCAGAAGCGTCCGGCAAACTGCGGATACATATCGTCGAACAATTCATTCAACAGCAGCGCGTGTTTGTGGTTACGGGCGAAAATGATGGTTTTACCAGGCAACTGGCCGTCCCGATCTTTCAGGCCATTTTCCATCAGGTTACGCAGGATATAGCGGTTGGTGTCTTTGTTGTAGATCGCCTCATCCAGCGCCTTACCATCAAACTCCAGCGTATTGGGATCTATGCCTTGTTCTTCCAGTTCGCGGATTTGTGCGTCGCTTAATTTCTCCCGTTTGATGCCTTCGCGCAGGAATTCTGTGGTGTGCGTGACAACCTCATAGGGAACCAGATTGTTATCGGCGATGGCATCTTCCAGGCTGTAGTTGGCGGTAGGAATACGTCCTTCACAACCAAACAGGCCGAAAGTGGTTTTACTCACCATGTCAATCGGCGTGGCCGTCAGGCCAATCTGGAGGGCATCAAAATACTTAAACAGATCGCCGTAGACGTTGTAGATAGAGCGGTGGGATTCATCGGCGATAATCAAATCGAAATAACCGACATCGAAATGGTCCATGATTTTCATCATACCGGGATAGGTGGCAATGTAGATCCTGGCGTTCTGCCTGTCTGCTTTTTTCGATTTCCCGACCACATACAGCGGCTCATTGGTGAATTGATTAAAGGCATTCGCCGCCTGTTTACGTAGTTCCTTGCGGTCGCAAAGAAACAGGACGCGTTTTACCCAGCGGGCATCAATCATCAGTTTGCTCAGTGCAATAGCCACGCGGGTTTTACCTGTACCGGTAGCCTGAACAATCAACGACTGGCGATACTTGTTGGTGAAACGTTCGCTGACGCGGGCAATGGTTTCAAGCTGATATAGACGTCCGGCAACTGCTTTGCCTTCATTGTCCTTAACGTGCGGCACGCTGTTGAGCGGCAGACGGGTTTCACGCTGCTGAATAAGATATTGCAGGCTTTCCTTGCTGTAGAAGCCAAATACCCGACGCGGCGGATAACCATGAGTTTTATGGTCATCCCACAGCCAGATATCGTAGCCGTTGGTGTAGAAGATGACCGGACGCTGACCATATTCTTTTTCCAGCCAGTCTGCATACAGCCGAGCCTGAATTCGTCCTTGCTCGGCATTGACGCTGGTTTTTTTTGCTTCCACCACCGCCAGCGGTTTGTGTGCCTCATCCCACAAGACATAGTCCGCATAACCGTCACCGGTCGCAGTAGGTTGTTCTTTAACTGGGTGTTCCTGCGTAACCTGATCGGTATTATTAAGTTCTTCGCCTACATTCCAGTCAGCAGCAAGCAGGCGAGAGTCAATCAGGCGACGGCGGGTTTCCGCTTCATCAATAGAGAGAATATCGGCAACATGCTGGTTACGCGCTCTGGCTTCATTCAGGCGTTGAGTGAGGTGTTCGGCCTTTTCCTGTTCTTGTTGTAGTGCGCGTTGTAGCGCCAGTTCGCGCTCACGGCTTTCATCCTGAGCCTTGATTGCATCTTCCAGACGTTTTTCATCTGCACGACCTGAAGATGGTGTTAATGGAGGGAGAGTGAATTTGGGGCAGTCATCAACATTACCGTGGGCGTAGCGAACATACAGCCAAATTCCCAACAAATACGCTTCTTTGAGCAGCCAGTAAGTATCTTTAGCTTTGATACGTCCGCCGTGCGCGGCACGGTTGCCATGGATACGCAGCGCATCCATTTTCATGATGATGGCTTCCGGCATCATGCTGGTAAAGACATCAGCATTCATTAAATCGTAAAGATTAGCCTTAATACCTTCCGGCAACCGCTCCTGACGATACAACCAGCGCACCATCAATTCGGTGTAGTTGCGCAGCTTGACCAGACAGCTTTCCGGATCGGAGTGAACATAGCGTTCCGCCATGCACGCGAGTTCAGCCAGTTCCGGCCACTGGCTGCGCAACATTTCAAAATTGAGAGACTGCTCCATCAATCATCGCCTTATGTTGTGGATACAACAGAAATTCTGAAAAGAATATCACACTAATTTGGCCGACGAAGTGAGTCGGATGGCATATGGTGGTGATGTGTTTAACGACATAATAGCTCTAACGGCCAGAACCTTGGTTTTCGCCCATCAATGGGCGTCTTCAGCCATGGCTACTCAAGGGATACCTTGCTTACTAACGAGGGTATGGCTGATCATCTATGGGATATGTTTTTTGAGCCAATAAAACACCGGGCTCGTTAACATAGCCTGGGCGTTACTCCGTAATACTTGTCTATTTATTGGCTTATAAATATTTTCAGCACTAAATCATTTTAGTAAGTAGCAGATATCTTTTCCCGGCTAACACAAAATACGACAGGTCGTGTCGTATTTTGATGGCGCTTTTACCAAAGATTGTGATTAGTTCATTTTATTTCAATGAATTAATCAACGCTTCGCTTCTTCGCCATTTTTTCTATCCACTCCCCTTTGGTACGACATAATGTGTCGTACCTGTACGGCATAATCTCCCGTATCAATACCATGATATTTGGGAGAACAGGACTGTCCCCACTATGAAAACACAGCATGATCATTATGACCGTCTGTCGGTCAGGCTATCAGTCATTATTACCCGCTTACTGGCTGGCGAATCTCTGGAGCTTAAAGCGTTAGCTGATGAATTTGGTGTCTCAGAACGCACCCTACAGAGGGATTTTCAGCAACGCCTGATCCATCTGGATCTCGAACATTCCAGCGGAAGCTACCGACTTACCCGCCGAACGGGCCGGGAGCACTCACCCAACACATTTGCGTTCATCCGTAATTCCGGGATTTCAGGGATTATTCCGGCTCAGAATCGCAGGTTAATTCGACTGATTACCAGTAACTCCGGAAGCTCACCGTGCCTTATAGGGCATGGAGGGCTGCCATCTCCAGTTACACAAACCGCCTGTTTTCTGAAACTGGCGGAAGCTATCCGCGACTACCGCGCCGTTACATTATTGGTTAACGGTAAAAGCTACGAAGCAGTAGCTCCCCGCCGTCTGATATTTCAGTCCAAAAACTGGTTTCTTGTCGCTACCCGCACCAGAAATTTACAGGTATTTCGGATGGAAGACGTTAACGCCGTAACCGTTCTGGATACCTCTTTTCGCAGAAAGCCTGAACTTGACGCTCTGACTGCCAGTGAAGAGTTTATTTCAGCCCTCCCTCACTTTCGTTTCATAAGTGACGTAATTCAGACCTTCAGAGAGTAACAGACAACGTTCATTTCAAATTAAAAAGGAGACATCGTATGGATGACCCGGTAAAGGGCGAAGGCCGGATGATTACTGATGCCAGTGGCGTCACCAGAAGGGAAGGCGGGATTTTTGGAATGTGGGGCAATATATTTCCAGAACGTAATGGTGACAACGAGCAAAAAGGTGATAGCAAACCGCATATACCCGACATCAGGGATATTCTTGATATTTTCCCTCAGCCACTGCGGGAAAAGCTGTTGAACAAAATCAGTGAAGCCATCGACTATGAACCCGTGATTGGTGTCATGGGAAAAACTGGCGCGGGGAAAAGCAGCGTATGTAATGCGCTGTTTAAAGGGGAGGTTTGTGCAGTTAGCGACGTTGAGGCATGTACTCGCGAAGTTCAGGAATTGCGTATACGCTTCGGCAAACATTCGCTAAAGATCATTGATATACCTGGTGTCGGTGAGAATGCCCGGCGGGATAAGGAGTATGAAGATTTATACCGCAATTTGCTTCCCTCCCTGGATCTTATCCTGTGGGTAATAAAAGGAGACGATCGGGCCTTTTCTGCGGATGAGCATTTCTACAACAATGTTCTGCTCCCTGCTGGTGGGGGTGAGCGCGTTTTATTCGTCCTTAACCAGGTTGATAAAATTGAGCCATTCCGCGAGTGGGATACTCATCTGCATCAGCCATCTCCTGCACAGCGCATCAACATCGAAAAGAAAGAAGCCTACATTACTGAACGATTTGGTTTTACGCACTATCCGGTGACACCTGTCTCCGCCGATGAGGGCTACAACATCCTTCGTCTGGTAGAGACTATTATTCGGGCTTTGCCTGATCGGGCTAAAAGTAGCACGGCTTCGCAGTTTAAGGATGAGTTCAAAACCGAAGAGGTAAAGACGGAAGCAAAAAACGGCTTCGGCAGCGTAATCTCCGGAATACTCGATGACGTGATTGATTCTTTTCCGTTACCAAAGCCTGTCAAAGAGCTTACCCGTAAGGGGAAAGACAAACTTATCGAGTGGGCTGGTAATGCCTGGGACCATTTTTTTGGATAGGGAAGTGCTTAATGAAACTAATCATTATACCTGCATTGTTTGTATCTTTATTTGCATTCCACCCTGCTTATGCAGTCGGGGCCTATGACCTGCAATGTCTGCTGGATAACGGCGAGCAAATGACACTCAGCCACGTCAGCAATACCGTTTATATCAGTTTTGAAACGCCAGGTGGTGACTCCGAAGAAGGAGGTTCCGTTATCAAACTGGATATTCCTTCCGGCGAAGCGAAACAGACTCTGGCGGCTAATCCGGGAGCAGGAACCGCTTCTTTCACATTACGTGGAGAAAATGAAGATATCGAAGGCGCGGTTGCAGTCAATTATTCAGAATATGACGGTACAGGTGATGCTTATTACACTGCCATGAATGCAACGGGGCAGGAAACCAGCACAGTATCATGCAAGCCGGGTACCATTAAGGTTTCCAGGAGCCTCCTTCAGAATGGCATTAATAGCGTTGGTAGCCAGCAGGTTAATAAACCTGCTCCCTCTCAACAACAGCAGGCACAGCAATCTACGACACCACCGTTTAAAGTTCAGTTCGGCAGCTCCGTCAGCAATGAAGGCTGGAATACCAAATATGGTGTTATTCAGCTCACTATCACTGATGACAACGTGGTGCTGAAATCCATTCGGGTAAACAGAGGGAACTGTAAAATGGAGAGCGTCGGTAACAGAACCCTGCCAGCCAAATATAAATTCGGTGATGTGGCTACGTTCAAATATATGAAGTGTGACCGTATCATTGAAGCTGATATTGTGACCGATACGGGTAGCTGGACATTTAATTCCTAATTTTACCTGTAGCAGCATCCGGGGAATTCCTGCTAAATAAGCAGGCTATTCCCCGGTTAATTATTTTTCGACGACGTTAAACGAAACGTATTTCATCCGGGCATAGTGTAGTTACGCGTCGCTAGATGCACCGCAACGGTCCTGTCAGGCGCTCACTGATATAGTGTTATGGGTAAAGCGTGTAGAGATAGTGTCAGGGGGATTAATAGCGGGATTCTGCAATACGTTCCGTCAGCCAGCGTTTAACTTCACTTTCCCGCCAGCGGGAACTACGCCCCAGTTTGATAGGCTTTGGAAACTTGCCTTCACTAATCAGTTTATAGAACCATTTGTCGGTCAGGCCAGTAAACGTGGTAATAAATGCCATCGTCACCAGTTTGTCATTCATCAGGTCAGTATCGGTATTCGGTTGATTGTTCATGACGATTATCCTTCTGTCTTTACGTTGATAAAAGACAGGAGCAGCAACACTAACCCGTTGATTTAAGATGATGTTGCATACTCCGCCATTACAATCACTTCTCCGGTAATAAATTACTTATCCCTGACTACAACCAAAGTTACGTTCACCGTCATCGTGGTTTTTTGTGTACTCCTTCGCCAGATAACTGATGTGGTATATGTAGCTGCGGAAAAAGTCCGTATTTGTGCCATTTCTGCGATCAAGTTCATAAGAGACGCCCGGTAAATGAAAGGGGACTTTATTTGCCATATCTCCGGTACGCCTAAGCGCCACAGCCCATGCACGCGCCACCATTCCCACCAGCAATCCGCGAGGTTGCGCTGAATTCTCCGTATTCAGCATGGTGTTTCTGAATACTTCCCGATTAACCAGCAACAGCATGTGATAATGCTTGTTGCCATTCAGTTCACCAAATTCTCTTACCCATGCATATCGCAGCTTACAGGGATAAACACGTTTACCGTCTCTCCTGCGCCGTTGTAAATATGCGGCTATCTGCGCTTTCAGTGAGGCTATAAAACGGGTAATAACCGCTGAGTCATACCCTTTATGGCTATTATCCACTGGCAGTAATAAATCCACTCTGAAAGCCAGTATTCTGGCGTAATCATCCATCGCATAACGGGTAATCTCTTCCAGACGTTTCATATAGTGTGCATTAGGCTTGCCATATCGTTCATTCAGTTTCATGCTTCAGTTCCTTGTGGTTGGTTACATATCCATAAGTGCTGTAGTAACTTTTCACTGAGCTATGCCGATCTGGATTACTTTTCCCTGTCTCTGGTGTCATCCCTCTATATGCTGAATCTAATGAATGAGTGATAAACATAATATTAATACCGGCAATGTTGATTCATAAAGAAAGGGTGATAAAAAGAGTAGAGGCCCGGTATTTACTGGTGTTCGTAGTTAATTATCTGTTCTTGAAGACAAAGAGATTTACTCTTAAGTTATAATTAATACATTGACCTAATCTATGGTTTGCGGTCATGAATGACATCTTCCAGATGTCAACTCGTTATCCTGGGAGGTTTCACCCGTAAAGCCACCAGGGCTATACGTGGAAAAATTTAAGACTATCCAGCCGTTTTCTACAGGCGGGATCTGTGAGTATGGTAATAAATAAAAAACTACGTTAATGGTACTCTATTACTATGGAATAACACGATATTACTACGTGTTTTCCACTTTTATTGATTTATTGCTACGGTTTTACTTCGAAAACACGTCATAATTACGCTATTGATTTCGACTGATTTAACAAGGATGACGAGGTAGAACAATGGCCGTTAATGTGCGCTCATCAATAGCAGTGAAGGACATCC
This sequence comes from Escherichia sp. MOD1-EC4550, assembly GCF_963876935.1. Taxonomy (NCBI): domain Bacteria; kingdom Pseudomonadati; phylum Pseudomonadota; class Gammaproteobacteria; order Enterobacterales; family Enterobacteriaceae; genus Escherichia; species Escherichia sp. MOD1-EC4550. The sequence goes on along the minus strand of NZ_CAWNSE010000016.1, from coordinate 16,174 downwards.
GAACCAGCAGGTTTCTCTTCTGGTACATCAGGAAAAACATTCAGGGAGCAAATCAATTCGCGTTTGACGGGAACAATCCAGATACATCTCTTTCGGAGAGAATTATTAATACAGCCCTCGAGGCCGGGTATCCCGATCCCATTCAGCGAAGTGATTTTATTCGCTCACTGGAGCTGTCGATTAATACGACGCTTCTGCCGGAGAAATATTTTAGTTGGTTAAAAGAAAATGAAAGAGCGACGTTCTGGCTATGGGGCGTGATGTGTCTTGATTACCGCTGTATGGAGTCAATTAACGAAAAGCTGGGCACAAATTTAAACACTAACTGGTATCAGAAAGCTGGAATAACAGATTCTCCTGCAAGCCATAACGAAAGATACTCAATCATCGTTGCATTACTGGACTATATCAATATTGAGACTAATCAGGCACCGTTGATGAGACAGTGGCTATATGAGAGGCTTGTATTCTGGAGGAGAAATGAACATCAGAGAATAAAATTACGCTGGCTTAATGAGGATAATAACGATGTCTATACATGGGCTTATAATTATATTAATAAATTCCAGAAAGAGCACGGTGGTAATACAGGAAACCATTTAGACCCCTTTCAGATTCCGGAACCACTGAATAGTGTAGAAACCTATCATGCCATTTATGCCATGCTGGATTTATGGTCAGCGGATGATGACCTCCAGCAGAAAGCGGTAAAGAAAATAAATAAAGCGTTTTACCAAAAAAACTTCAGACGTAAACTTTCTGAAAAACGGGAACAGGAGTCTATCAGTGATACGCATAAAGAACGTCTGGATTTTCTGGTTAAATTTTACAAGTCAGATAAAATATCTGTTATTGAAAGGCTAATAGACGAAAGGGTTCAGGGAATAGAAACAAGATTATCCCGTGGTTGAGGTGTTATTTCAAACTTAAATTCTCCCGGTGATAATCACCGGGAGAATTCAGATATGTATTATTTCAGCACTATATCACGCTCATATATGTACTGCCGGAATGTAATTTAATATCTGCTTGCACCTGTTATTTTATCCCACCTATACTACCGTCCGTTTTAATCACGCATTAAATTAGCCGCAATTTTTCAGAAGATGCGGCCTGTTTTTTATATTCTTTATTAAGGAATTTACTATGAAATTAGCCAGCCGCTTTGGTCGCGTAAATCAAATCCGTCGCGATCGCCCATTAACGCATGACGAACTGATGCAGTATGTCCCCAGCGTATTCGGGGAAAATAAGCACGAATCACGCAGCGAACGCTATACCTACATTCCCACCATTACCCTGCTCGATAACCTCCAGCGTGAAGGATTTCATCCTTTCTTTGCCTGCCAGACCCGCGTTCGTGATGTGGGTAAACGTGAGCATACAAAACACATGCTGCGTCTGCGCCGGGAAGACCAGATCAATCACAACCAGGTGCCGGAAATTATTCTGCTCAACAGCCATGACGGTTCCAGTTCTTATCAGATGCTGCCAGGGCTGTTCCGTTCTGTTTGTTGTAACGGGCTGGTCTGCGGCGAGTCGTTTGGTGAAGTACGGGTACCGCATAAAGGCAATGTTGTGGAGAAAGTGATTGAAGGCGCTTATGAAGTCCTCAGTGTTTTTGACCAGGTTGAAGAGAAACGCGATGCCATGCAGTCGCTGATGCTGCCTCCCCCTGCGCAACAGGCGCTGGCAAAGGCGGCGCTGACTTACCGCTTTGGCGAAGAGCACCAGCCGGTGACGGAATCCCAGTTGCTGGCTCCCCGCCGCTGGCAGGATGAATCCGGCGATCTGTGGACGACCTACCAGCGTATTCAGGAGAACCTGATCAAAGGTGGTTTAAACGGGCGCACGGCAAAAGGTGGTCGCACGCACACCCGCGCCATTAAAGGCATCGACGGCGATGTCAGGCTCAACCGCGCCCTGTGGGTGATGGCTGAAAACATGTTGCAACTGGCCTCATAAATAACGCTATTAATGGTAAAGGAAACACGATGTCTGAACTGATGCTAACACCGGTATTTTCGGTGAGTGAACAACGCATTATCCGCCGTGCGATGCGTCTGCTGGAGAAATATCAACGCAATCCTGGCGAATCTTTTCTTTCCTCTGACGCCACAAAAACCTGGCTGCAGCTGCATCTGGCACGACAGGAGCGGGAAATGTTTGTTGTGCTTTACCTCGATAACCAGAACCGACTGCTGGAACACGAAACGCTATTTCTCGGCACGATTAACAGTACAGAAGTACATCCCCGTGAGATTGTGAAATCTGCGCTACGGCACAATGCCGCAGCAGTAATCCTTGCGCATAACCATCCCTCCGGCGTGGCGGAACCCAGTCGGGCCGACAGACTTATTACAACGAATATTGTTAAGACACTGGATTTGGTGAAAGTGAGGGTGCTGGATCATTTCATTATTGGGGCGGGGGATGTCCTCTCTTTTGCCGAACGGGGCTGGCTGTAATGCTGCAAAAGGACAAGGTCATGCAACAAGAATGGGGGCTTCCCTGTACCGTAACACCACGCTTCACTGCTCGACTGGTACAGGAAAGACATAACCTGCATTACCTGGCTGATCGGGCCGCAATCACCGGGAAATTCAGCTCCCCGGATCTGCTGCATATCGACCAGGCTTTTCCGGTGTTGATGAAACAACTGGAGCTGAAACTGGCTGACGGTGAACTCTCCCCCTGCCAACAACGTACCGTCACGCTATACGCCAAAGGACTAACCTGCGAAGCCGATACGCTGGGTTCCTGTGGTTACGTCTATATCGCTATTTATCCCACTCAACGCTGAGTTTTAACCTCCTTAATACGGAACATCGTTATGAAAATTATTCCTGCAACGACGCTGCGGGCGACGACGTCATATCTGTCGCCCGTCGTGGTCTGGCAAACATTACTGGCCCGCCTGCTGGAGCAGCACTACGGACTGAACCTTAATGACACACCATTCAACAATGAAAAGGTGATTCAGGAACACATAGACGCCGGGATCACTCTGGTTGATGCCATCAATTTTCTGGTGGAGAAGTACGAATTGATCCGTATCGACAGGAAAGGATTTAGCTGGCAGGAACAGACGCCTTATCTTCGTGCGGTCGATATTTTGCGGGCGCGGCAGGCTACAGGTCTGCTGCGTCGCTGCCATAACACCACGGCACGGTGAATCTGCGAGTCTCCTTCCCGATTTACATCGCCAAAATTACTTCCCTCATAACTCCCTGCATAATGCGCCTGCTGTTCATGGCTGGCGCATTTGCTTTTATACGGACAAAAGATTATGCAAACAGAAGCTGAAGTCTTAACCGATCATAACGAGCTAATTTGCTCGACCAGTGTTGAGCGTATCGTCACAGGACGTGATAGTGCACTGAACCAGATAGCGACGTTAATCCAAAAACTTCATGATATCTCCAGCCTGACATCCAGTATTGGCGGTGATGTGGCTGGAACCTGGGCAATGCGTAATGGATATGCCTTTGACTGCTGGCTAATGCAACCAACCGACAAAGCGATGCCGGTGATCACCCGCAATATCGATCGCAGCATCTGGCGCGATCTCATGCTGAAGTCCGGGATGTTGACTCTGATGGATGCCGAAGCCCGCAGTCAGTGGGCAAAGAACCTGGAGGAGGGCGATCTCCCGGCGATTAGCGAAGCCAACATCCTGAGTACCTTTGAACAACTCCACCACAATAAGCAGGACGTTTTCGAACGTGGGATTATCAATGTATTTAAGGGATTGAGCTGGGATTACAAAACCAATAATCCCTGTTATTTCGGTAAGAAGATTATCGTTAACAATCTGGTGAAGCATGACAGATGGGGCTACAGCCTGAACTGGGGCTGGCGGAGAGATCAGCTTGCCGATCTGGAACGGATGTTCTACCTGCTGGATGGGAAGACCATTCCCGATAACCGGCATGATGTCTCCATCCGGTTTATGGGTTTTGTGCGCGATAATCCGCATCAGCAGATTTTCGAAGATGATTTGTTCATTATTCGCTACTTTCAGAAGGGCAGTGGGCATATCACTTTCAAACGCCTGGATTTGGTGGAGAAGATGAATGATATCGTGGCGAAGCACTTTCCGTCAGCGTTATCAGCAAAATGAATGTCGTATGTTTGCTATCTAAAATGTCGTATTTTTGCTACTCTTTATGCAATGACTCAGGAGGCGAATATGACGATAAAAGCACGCATTCAGTCACGACTGAAACGTTCTAAACGTTACGTATTCACTCGTGACGACTTTAAAGATATTGCAGGCTACGATCAGGTTGGTCGGGTATTGCGCGATCTTGTCAGGGAAGGGCAACTGTTGAAGGTTGGTTATGGCGTGTATACCAAAGCACGGCGGAACGGTATTACAGGCAAGGTAATGCCAGCGGCTCCCGGAGGCTCTTCAGCGGTGATTGTCGAAACGCTGGAACGCCTGAAAGTACGCTATCGTTTTGCTGGCGCAACGCAGGCATACAATAGCGGTACTTCTACGCAGATCCCAGCTTCACCCGAGATAAAAACCCCCCGGCGTTTTAAACGCGTATTATCTGTAGGGAACAGCAGATTAAATGGATGATTTAACCACTCTTTTTTCTGAAGTGGCTGACGCGCTTGGTATTGAGTCTGTCGCAATTGTGGAAAAAGATCACTATATCGTTGAGCTTTTGCAATTGCTTAAACCTCTGGTGTTCGATACTCATCAGTTGGTGTTTGCCGGAGGAACCGCTCTGGCAAAATCAGGTGTCGCACTTAATCGCATGTCGGAAGATGTGGATATCAAACTGGTGCCTAAGGATGCATTTCAGGCACTTTCCCGCACTCAGCGAAAAAATACCCGTAAAGAAATTGTTCAGGCAGTTTCCAGTGCAATAGCTTCATCGGGTGTGTTCAATTTTGATGATGATTATCCAAAAGTGACGCGGGATGAATATCGTTATAATGACATACCTGTTCGTTATCCACAGCGAGTGGTGCAGGCACCTTGTTTGCGTCCTTTTATCCGACTGGAACTGATGGAAGCGAAGTTACTGGAGCCCTCTGAATTACGGGATATTCATTCACTGGTAACAGGGATCACGGGAAAAGCGGCTATTGTTTCAGCGTTTCCATGCGCAACTATCATTAGCACACAGGCTGAAAAGCTGGTGGCGATGTTACGTCGTACTGCGGCAGTTGTGCGAGATGTTGAGCGATTTGATGATGCATCGCTGGTACGTCATATCTACGATACAAACTGTATTGTTGAGACGAGTCATGTTGATATGAGTCTGCTCGTTGATTTTGTTCAACAAACTATTGAGCAAGACATTCAGCGTTACGGCAACCAGTACCCGCAGTTTTGCGCGTCTCCAGTTGATGAGCTAAAAATGGGACTGGATGAGTTGGCGAACAATCCTCTCTACCAGATGCGCTATCAGCAGTTTGTTTCTCCAATGGTGTATGGAGAGCGGAAGATCACATGGGATGAGGCTTACTCCAGGTTTAGGAGCTTAGCGTTATCCATCCTGAATGCTTGATATGCAGCATTTGTCTTTACTTGAAATTCCGATAAACATTGTGAAGCGTTAAAGTACCGACTGATTATTCAGGTTGTTGATTTCTCAGAGAATCGCGCTGAGTATACATGTGAGTATACAAAGTGATTTTTGGGTTAATAAATCACATTAATTTCAATGAATTATGTTTGAAAGAGCGGTGCGGCCTTCGCACCAAAAGTATGTAAATAGACCTCAATTGAGGTCTTTTTTTATGCCTGAAATCCGCGCCACACAAATCTTTTCCACTGTTTTTTTCAACTAACGTCAACCTGGTTCAATCCATATTAAATCCCTTAAGAATACCGAACCAAGTATGTACGCGTTTATCTATTAAGGATTTAGCTCTTTCAGAAAATCTAATCCATCCTCCAGGCACAATATTTATTGCGATCGCGCTCGCATCGTGGACAATGTTTAATCATAAGTAATATTTACATCAATGAAATCAATGATTTCTATTATGTCACGGAATGAGAAATGGACAGCAATACATTGGGATTCACTTCATACTGGCGCAACTCCTTAGCTGACGCCGAATCTGGCAAAGGAACGTTTTCACGTAAAGATACAGAATCATTCATTCGGTGGATAAATATCACCGCAGGGCAGTTGGATGACGAAACTATTCGGGCATTTTTTGACGGTGAAGGGGAGTCTGTAAAAAACGTTGAAGTCGTGTTACGGCCCCAGGTATGGAACCGCATTGTAAAGCATGGCAAAGAGCAAACGGCAGGTGCACCCGCAATTATTACGCCACTGGTTACCTCCGCTCTTCTTAATAGGGAAGGTTTTTTGTTTCCTGCCGCTTCAGCCACTATTCCCCGCGATCTGCTTGAACCTCTCCCTTCCGGTCATTTTTCTATTGGTGAGTTGGTGCAATATGACAAATACAAAACTACGCATAACACAGCCACCATTAATGAAGGTCAACCAGAACATTACGAAGAAACTGACGAAGAGAAAGCGGAACGCCATGCCAGGTATCGTCAGCATTGGCAAAATTATCTTCAACAGTCAGATAACCTTTTAAGAAACGTCGCTGGAAATTGGGTCGCTACATCTGAGCCATACGAACGGGCTGGATACGGTTATATTGTTAAAGCTAGCCAGCATGTAGGGGCCAGTGTTCATATCCTGCCTTTGTATGACCATCTGCTGATGAGCCAGGTTAAGGTTCCTCTATTAACGCGTTTTGCCTCAAATGAAATGGTTCCACTAGAGCCACTTCTCGCTAAGAATGCTATGTTCTGCGAACGTCTGGGGCATTCCGGCGATAAGTTTCCGCTGGCAGTGGCGCAGCGCGATGCCCTGAGCCATTATCTGACTCAACAGCAGGGGGATATGCTCGCTGTTAACGGTCCTCCGGGAACGGGTAAAACTACGCTGGTGCTTTCTATTATCGCCACCGAATGGACTAGAGCCGCACTTAATCAAGCTGAACCTCCTGTAATTATTGCCACATCAACTAACAATCAGGCCGTCACCAATATTATTGAAGCCTTTGGAAAAGATTTCTCTACTGGTTTTGGCGTAATGGCTGGTCGTTGGTTGCCGGAGGTAATAAGCTATGGCGCTTATTTTCCGTCTAAAAGCCGTCAGGTTGAGGCTGCGAAGAAATACCAGACTGAAGATTTTTTTAACCACGTTGAATCCCAGGAATATCTGGAAAAAGCCCGGGCATTTTACCTTGAAAAAGCGGAGGTGGCGTTTGGAGCTGGAGAGTGCAATTCACCAGAGCATGTAGTGACGCTTTTGCATGAACGTTTAACTTCACAGTTTATTCAACTTCAGCAAATCGAACCCGCATGGCGCAGGCTTAATGATATCCGCCATGAACAGCGAGCCATCAGTGAGAATCTCGACCAGTATCTTCAGGACGAAAACACACGTCTTCTCAATATTGGCAATGAAATTTCACTTTTAACCAGAGGTAAAAAGCAGTGGCAGCAATACCGTGCTGATGAGTCGCTAGTGTATGCGGTTTTGTCATGGCTTCCTGCTGTTCGTACTAAACGCCATTACCAGATTAACCTCTTCCTGGACTCTACGTTTGGCACAAGAATGACATCGTTCCAGGGAAATTATCCCGAAGATATTGATGAATTTATTGATAGTTTGATTGCTAAAACGCAAAAGGAGCAGGATGAGTGCCAACAGAACATCAACTATGCGAAGGATATAGCCCGACGCGAAATAGAAGCTGCAAAACAATGGCGTGAGTTGACTTATGCTTTGGGTTACAGAGGTGACGATGAATTGAATCTTTCAGGAGCGGATGAACTTGCCGATACTCAGATTCGTTTTCCAGCGTTCTTGGTAGCGACCCATTATTGGGAGGGGCGTTGGCTGATTGATATGGCAGCTATAGATAATTTGCAAAAAGAAAAAGGAATTACCGGGATAACTATCGCCGAGGCTCGTTGGCTAAGAAGAATGAAACTTACTCCTTGTGTGGTGATGACCTGCTACATGTTGCCTTACCATATGAACAGAAGAAAATCTTTTGGTGGCGATAGAACATCGGATAATAATTATTTATATAACTTTGCTGATTTACTGATTGTCGATGAAGCCGGGCAGGTACTCCCGGAGGTTGCTGCAGCTTCCTTTGCATTGGCGAAGAAAGCGCTGGTGATTGGCGATACGGAGCAAATAGCTCCAATCTGGAATTGTCTACCCGTCACTGATATGGGCAATATGCTTGAGGAGAATATTATTTCTGGTGGCACTCAGGAAGAGTTAATAAATACATATACTCACGTGTGTGGGTCTGGAAAAAGTGCAGCATCTGGCAGCGTAATGCAGGTAGCCCAGTTTAACTCTCACTACCAGTATGATCCCAAGTTCGAGCGCGGAATGTATCTGTATGAGCATCGTCGCTGTTTCAATAACATCATCGGCTACTGTAACTCACTTTGCTATCACGGTAAGTTGCAGCCTAAAAGAGGGATGGAAAAAGGGACGATTTTCCCCGCAATGGGATATTTACATATTGATGGTAGAGGCATGAAGCCAAATGGGGGGAGCCGTTATAACCCTCTTGAAGCTGAAACAATAGCAGCATGGCTGGTGGCACATAAGGATGATATAGAGCGCCATTACGGGGAACCACTGTACAAAGTTGTTGGTGTTGTGACGCCATTTTCGGCGCAGGTTAATGCTATCAAAACGTCATTGCGTAAGCTGGAAATTAATGGCAAAGACGAGGAGGGTTCACTGACAGTGGGGACTGTGCACTCCTTGCAGGGGGCAGAAAGGGCGATTGTTCTCTTTTCTCCAGTCTACTCAAAACATGAAGATGGCAGGTTTCTTGATAGCAACAGCAGTATCCTCAATGTTGCTGTCTCACGCGCTAAAGATAGTTTTCTGGTATTTGGCGATATGGACCTTATCGAGATGCAGCCCGCATTTTCGCCGCGAGGGTTATTGGCAAAATATCTCTTTTCTTCAGATAATAATGCGTTGCAATTTGAGTTTCATAAACGACAGGATTTAATTTCCGCACATACACAAATTTCAACGCTGCATGGCGTGGAGCAGCATGATGAATTTTTGAACAAGACTCTTGCCGGAGCTCAAAAGAAAATAACGATTATTTCCCCTTGGTTATCCTGGCAAAAAATGGAGCAAACGGGATTTCTGGCATCAATGGCTTTGGCCCGTTCCCGGGGCATTGATATTACTGTGGTGACGGATAAAAACTGCAATATAGCGCATGTCGATGATGATAAGCGTCAGGAGAAAAAACATCTGCTGAATGATGCTGTTGAAAAGCTCAATAAGATGGGTATCGCTACGAAATTGGTTAATCGTGTCCACAGCAAAATTGTGATTGAGGATGAAGAACTGCTGTGTGTCGGATCTTTTAACTGGTTCAGTGCTGCACGGGAAGATAAGTATCAACGATACGATACGTCTTTGGTGTACCGTGGCGAAAGCGTAAAAAATGAAATAAAGGCAATATATAGCAGTCTGGATCAACGTCAGCTTTAAATGTGATGAGCCGTTCATGATACAGGAGTAGTAAAGGGCATATTTTACCAATGTTAAGGCGACTTTGCGTTTTATTGCGAGTCGCCTTTCCTGATTATAAATCTTATTGTTTACCTAATCATTTTCCTTTGCATAATGCGCCTGGGATTAATGGCGGGTGCTTTTGGGAATGAAAGAAAATGCAAGCAATAATATAATGATGGCCTAATTTCTTTGAACATCATTAAGCATATTATCATCGTCTATTTGCCAGAATCCGTCGCCTTATAATCGCCAGAACGGCATATCAGGTCGGTACTGTGAACGCTGTGGTCCAAAACGTTCCAGTAAACTGTGCAGAGATTCGTAGATTTCCGAGCCATAATCGAAAAGGCGCGGATGTCTATTAAGGCATCCGGCTAATCTGTAAGCAATAACAACGGTTTATGCGGTGCGCGTTTTTCACCCTTGTGCCAGATTATTATATTGGCAATTGCCTGCTGTTCGAGCCTGCAAGTGAAGAGATATTACCTTGATCTCATTTGTTTTTTGTTGCCTGTTTTGGGAACGGACAAGGACATCCCCCATGAATAAACTCCCCGCTCACCTTTCGCGCCAAAACTGCAAAATTGCTTCTACAAATCTGTCAGAAATAATCCCCCGACGGGCTGCTGAGCTGAAATGACTGCTTCGCAGTGACGTCGTCCAGTTCTCCGCTGACCGGTACGCTGAACCGAAATATCCCGTGCTTAAATCGTCTGGATCTTCATCAGGCGCGTTCGTCAGTCCTCTTTCACCTTGTTGCTGGAAGTCGACGAAAATAATATTGGCTAAAACATTATTTTGATAATTGCCATAAATAGCTTCATACGCATGAGGGAAATTTTCTTTCCAGTACCAGGTGGTATCGCCGCAAAACCACGGCGCGTCAGTAATTTTATTAAGCTGAGAATGGTATTGTTTTAGATCCCTACGAAAGGCTTCAACCATATGATTAAAGTGTTGAGGGTGTGACGCGTAGTCACTGGTCATTAGGTCAAATTCGCCTTGCATCCAGCATACGCCGAGGAATTTGTTCTGCGGATTTTTTGCCAGTGCGGCTCGCGTTCGGCTGACTAAATCCTGATACAGCGGAGTATCCGTTCCCCAACGACAAGCATCATGGCTGGCTCCGTGCTGTTCTGAATATGTCCCTTCGCTGCCCGCAGTAAAAGCCGATCCGCCACGGCAACACGGAACGATGAGAACCCCTGCATTATCAGGAATAAAGGGCAGTAATTTCCGTGCAATATGCAGTGCCTGGCCAACGGTGCCGTACTGTGTTTGATGATTCGTTGCCAGAGGATGGTGATAACCCTGCATATCCTGAACATCGTGTGGGCAGTGAGTCAGTGGAATAATGTCGTTAAAGTGACATGACGGGCCTCCGGGATGCGTATGCGCAAATCTCGCTAATTGTTTAATTCTGGGATGAGGCGCATCTTCCCTGTCCGGTAATGGCAGTCCTTCGCCATACGCCATGGCATTAGACTGACCAGCAACGGTAAGAACATAGTAATAATCGGGCGATATTATTGCGTTCATATAATTTTCGCGTAATTGAAATGATAAATTGATAGCAGGGCCCCTTTACTGGGGCCCTGAAGCATTAGTTTTGTACTGTGACTTTATTATCCTTCACAGAGATCAAAACTGAATCCGTCACCGCTTTGCCGCCTGCAGTTTCACCGCCAATAATTAATAAACTATTATTCCAGGGCAATGATACTCCGTAGGCCCGACCTTGCGATAATTCGCCAGATTTATCCCATTTCCCGTTATGCCAAAGATGAATATCAGCGCTATATGATTTTTTCAGGCCTTCATGCGCATAGTTCTTACCGTTCTGGTAATTTTCTCGTGAACCTTTGAATCCGGCCCCTCCGGCAAATATAAGTGAGTCATTGCTCATGCCTGCAAAACCGCCAGCGACGCCATCTGGTGATGAGACGGGAGCAAGTTTATTCCATTTTAAATTATTACCGGTGAAATCAAGTTCAAATACGGCATCCGTTCGTAGTCCTGGTTTGGCTTCACCATTAATAAGCCAGGTTTTATCGCCTTTATTCACAACCGCTGCACCAGCCGTCCCGTACCAGGGAGATTCGCCAGCGTAACTCCATTGCTGTGTTGAGGGATCAAAAGACAACAGAAACTTATTGAAGAAATAATCTTCTGCTTTTTTGTCAAAATAGTGGGCGTTGATTTTATCTATAGCGGTTGAATCTTTTCCAGCTTCGTTGAGATCTTCAAAATAGCCATTGAAGATATTCTGGTTAACACCGCCAGTAACATAAGCCTTGCCGTTGTGTACAAAAGTCACATGGCCCGCCATGCCCATCGGCGCGTGCGACATCAATTTAACCCAGCTATTGGTTTTGGGGTTGTATTTGTGTACGTCATTAAATACCTGAGTCAAGCCTTCGCTGTTTTTGCCAATGCCGCCAAATACGTACAGATTGCCATCAATAAATGCAGAGGTTGCTTGATCTCTCGCCCCACCAGGGAATGCAGCTAACGCTATCCATTTTTTATCTTTGGCCTGTGTATCCAGCTTGTACCATGCCGTACCTGCGCTACCTAAACCAATGTAGACAGTGTCGTTATCAATTGCTCCGGTACCACTTTTAAATGGCACAGGAGTTTCCGGTAATACAGACGCGTTTGCGGCAAATGAAGCCATTATGATAGTAAGCGCCGTTATTGTTTTATTCATTGTGACTGTCTCCTGTCTACTACAGTTTAAATGACACACCAATGCGATAACTGTTTTCCGATAAATTATCTCTGCCGTTATAAACACCCTGACGGTCAAGGTAGTCATATTCTATGTATGGCGTAATATCGGGCGTCATATGGTATTGTAGAACAAATGCATTTTCTGTCGCCCATTTCTTGTGGTTTGCGTAGCGATAATCGTTTTGTTTGCTGTATAGCGTCGTTTGCCATGCGAAGGTGAAATCACTATTAATATGGTAAGTGACATATCCATCCCAACGATGAACGTTATCACGAGACATATCACCGGATAAGTCTTGTTGTCGGTAAGCTTTCCAGTCGTAACGATAGCGAATGCCAAAATTAAGATCTTTTGTCGCGTCCCAGGACAATTTTACGTAGGGTCCGTAGCGTGTGCCGTTACTGCTAAAATGCGTTAACATTCCCGGGCGCACCGTCCATTGATCATCAAGTTTAATCGCGTAATTAACTTCAACCTGAACATCATTGAGTGCGGCATTTTCCTTTTTATTATCATGAATGGTATTCCAGGTATTACTTTCCATACTTGCCCACCATCCATTTTGCCATCCCTCACTGACTTTGAGTCGAGTCTCATAGGCGTGGCTTCCACTACGATATCCACCACGTACGTCCAGTGTCGCAGCCTGGGAAATTAGTGGTGACGAAAAGCACAGTAATAATACGCCAGAAAGTATTTTAGCCTTTTTCATATATTTCACTCATTTGTAGGATACAGAAAGCAATACAAAGCCCGCATAAACAATTAGCATTTATGTTGTGTAATATTTTTTGCCAGGCTTATAGTGTCTTTGGCAACGAGTAGCTGTATTTTATATTTTTTGTATAAGGTCTCCTGTGAAAATTCTCTTTCCACATTATTTAAATAAACAGAGAACCAGATTAAATACCTGAGTATAAAATCTCTTCTGATGTTTAATTGATTTGAATGTTCGTAAGCTATATCACTTACTCAATCCATTTTATCCAGAGTCATAAAATAGAGTGTCTGTTGATCTCATTTTCATATTCCTTTCAGACTGAAGTGATGTTTGTCATAGATTGCGAGATGCTCAGTCTCATTGACTACTGCGGTACACCTTTATACCTGTTATACCAGATCAAAAATCACTCAATCCATATAACAAAACCAGATTTGCAATTCGCGTCACAAAATATGTCTATATTTTTCTATGAAGAAGATGCCATTTGAAGTCAGACGAACACTTACGATGGCCTTCACAAATCAAAGATATTTGATTAACTATTTGTTTTGTATGTTATTTATTTGCACTCTAAACAAGGGGAGCTTTGCTGGCTAACTCAGTGAGCGTGGTGAAAATAAGTGTTTACCCGCCATCAGGCTGATCATAATTCTCATCATGAAATATGTTTCCTGATTTGTGGCTTGTAACTGGTCACTTCTGAAGTCGATCAGGAGAGGCTTGTTGATGTTCAGTACGCATTGGTGTTTTCAGGATGATGCTTCACTTAGTTTGTTTGCCGTATCGCCCGGCGAATAGCTGTGATTGAAGAAGGTTTAAGACGTAGTGACCAAAGCTATATTTACCAATGAATGTAGATGAAAAAGCGTCGCCTGCGTTCCCCCATATCTCCAGGATAAAAAGGAATGTAGCAATCTCATGGCGTAAGCTGACGAACCAGGCAGGAATAATCGCTAGGGACCTAAGAATTAGCATGATAATAGACGCTAAGAAATTACTGCGTTCCATGAAATAGCCATTTTGTGGCAAATGCAGTTGACTAATAATGTCATATGTGAGACGGCTAGTTGAACGAATATTAAATTTTGCTGAATTTTTTATGTTGATTTTACTTGTTACAGAACATATCACATGATATATAGATAAGATTAGTTGCATTAATGATGCGGGTTATTATTAGATTCGTATCAGATTGATAAATATATAAAGGTACATAGCATGCAAGAGCATGGCGTTTGTATGGCAAAGTTATTATAAGTAACTATCGCTACTCCATTTAAGTTCACTCAGAAGAACTGGTCCACTTACGTTAGTTATTAAGCAAACGTTCGCTTTTATAAACATAATCAGGATTAAAATGTTGGATTATTGCTAACCCAGCACAGCTAGTGCGCGTCTGTAATTATAAGGGAAAACGATGAAGAATAAGGCTGATAACAAAAAAAGGAACTTCCTGACCCATAGTGAAATCGAGTCACTCCTTAAAGCAGCAAATACCGGGCCTCATGCAGCACGTAATTATTGTCTGACTTTGCTTTGTTTTATTCATGGTTTCCGGGCGAGTGAAATTTGTCGATTGAGGATTTCGGATATTGATCTTAAGGCAAAGTGTATCTATATCCATCGATTAAAAAAAGGCTTTTCAACAACGCACCCGCTATTGAACAAAGAAGTTCAGGCTTTAAAAAACTGGTTGAGTAAACGAACTTCTTATCCGCATGCTGAGAGCGAGTGGGTATTTTTATCACGTAAGGGGAACCCGCTTTCTCGGCAACAGTTTTACCATATTATCTCGACTTCTGGTGGTAATGCTGGGTTATCACTGGAGATTCATCCGCATATGTTACGCCATTCGTGTGGTTTTGCTTTGGCGAATATGGGAATAGATACACGACTTATCCAGGATTATCTTGGGCATCGCAATATTCGTCATACTGTCTGGTATACCGCCAGCAATGCAGGGCGTTTTTACGGCATCTGGGATAGAGCCAGAGGACGACAGCATCACGCAGTTTTATAGAGATAGATGAGATACCAGGGATGGTGTTAAAAAATACATTATTCTTACGATATATCAAAAATGATTAACCATTTATTAATTGATGTTATTGTAAGTGTGATTCTTAATTATCATAATAAACATTAAGTTAACCATATCCATACAAAATACAATGGTTTATGTTCTTCAAAATAAATAAACAAAATCATTCATAAATTTACACATCACTCAAGTTCTCCTGTTTTTGCACTTTTTTCTTTATTTTTTAAGCAACTGGAAGTTAATCCGCTGCAATCTATTGTTATATTGAATCAAATCAATGAAAATAGATGTTGTCACATCAGTGATATTTTATTTTTGTATGATATTTAATGTAATTGACTGATAGCCACATAACTTCCTGTGTGGTTATCTTTTTATCTATTGGGCTAATTTTAACCGATCGAGGTTTCCTATAGGTATTCATTCAAATATATCTCAGTCAGGAGTACTACTATTGTGAGTAAACGTCGTTATCTTACCGGTAAAGAAGTTCAGGACATGATGCAGGCGGTTTGTTACGGGGCAACGGGAGCCAGAGATTATTGCCTAATTTTGTTGGCATATCGGCATGGGATGCGTATTAGTGAACTGCTTGATCTGCATTATCAGGATCTTGACCTTAACGAAGGTCGAATAAATATCCGCCGACTGAAGAACGGATTTTCTACCGTTCACCCGTTACGTTTTGATGAGCGTGAAGCTGTGGAGCGCTGGACCCAGGAACGTACTAACTGGAAAGGCGCTGACCAGACCGACGCCATATTTATTTCTCGCCGCGGGAGTCGACTTTCTCGCCAGCAGGCCTATCGCATTATTCGCGATGCCGGTATTGAAGCTGGAACCGTGACGCAGACTCATCCTCATATGTTAAGGCATGCTTGCGGTTATGAACTGGCGGAGCGTGGTGCAGATACCCGTTTAATTCAGGATTATCTCGGGCATCGAAATATTCGCCATACTGTGCGTTATACCGCCAGTAATGCTGCACGTTTTGCCGGATTATGGGAAAGAAATAATCTCATAAACGAAAAATTAAAAAGAGAAGATGCCTGATGTAACTTATTGATAATAATATGAAAAGATAAGGAAATATAAGACAATTGGGGCCA
>NZ_CAWNSE010000015.1:0-307812 GCF_963876935.1 Escherichia sp. MOD1-EC4550 | reverse complement strand
CCGGAACCCCCAGCCTAGCTGGGGGTTTTCTGTGCATAAAAAAAGCGCGTCGATCAGGACGCGCTTTTTAGTATTTACTTCATATTACTTCAGGTATTCACCCGTACGCAGAGCTTCAATACGTTTATCCAGCGGCGGGTGAGTCATGAACAACTCACTGAGCGATTTCGACTTCCCGTTAATACAGAAAGCCATCATGCTGGTTGCTTCTTGCGGTTCATAGCTGGTTTTCAGACGTTGCAGCGCGGCAATCATTTTCTCACGACCAACCAGTTTTGCTGAACCCGCATCGGCGTGGAATTCACGGTGACGCGAGAACCACATGGTGATAATGCTCGCCAGAATACCAAACACCAGTTCCAGCACCGTCGCGACGGCAAAGTAGATCAGTGGGTTGCCGTTGCTCTCTTCACCTTCGTCACGGTTACCGCCCATGAAGCCAGCAGCCAGCTGCGCCAGAATACGGGAAATAAAGATAACGAAGGTGTTCACCACGCCCTGAATCAGCGTCATGGTGACCATATCACCATTGGCGATGTGGCTGATTTCGTGAGCAATTACCGCCTCGGCTTCATCCGGGCTCATGTTCTGCAGCAAACCGGTGCTGACAGCAACCAGAGAGGCATCACGGCGCGCACCGGTTGCAAAAGCGTTGATGTCCGGCGCATGGTAGATAGCCACTTGCGGCATAGCGATCCCCGCCTGACGAGCCTGGGTTGCTACAGTATTGACCAGCCAACGTTCCCTTTCGTTACGCGGTTGCTCGATCACTTCCCCGCCAACAGATCGTAATGCCATCCATTTGGACATCAGAAGCGAAACGAAGGAACCACCAAAACCGAACAGCAAGGCCATGATCATCAGCCCCTGAACGCTGCTCGACTGTATCCCTGTCAGGCTCAGTACCAGCCCGAAAACGACCATTACGGCCAGGTTCGTTAGCAGGAAGAGCGCGATTCGCATCATAATTTTCTTTTTACCTCAGTTTAACAAAACGCAATATGCGATACCCACATCGTATGGGTTACGCGACTATTTTCAAGTCTGGATAGTGCGTAAGTCACCAGAAAGACACAACTTTACATTTTGTAGCATCTGATTTACGGCATCTTGCCGCTGTTAAAAAATCAGGCACAATTTCTTGTGCCTGATTGATGTTACTTGACGGGAGCGGGTTGTTCCGCGGGTCTGGCTTTTTCAAGCTTCGCCAAATCGAGTGCGATATTCACCGTCTCATCCAGATAAGGATCCGGTTCCTGGTAATCTTTCGGTAGATCATCCAGCTTCTTCAACTCCGGTTTACCTTCGCGTTTAAAGCGTTCGTTCAAACGCGCCAGACGCGTCGCATCATCTTCATTATTCTCTTTCTCACGCACCGCGTAATTCAGAGAAACGATATTGCGCTTGTCCTTCATGGCGTTGAAGCGCGCGATATCCTTCATGATGTTCTGGAACTCAGGATCTTTCGCGATACGCGCATTATGCGCCTTCAGCAACTCCGGTTCAAAGGCCGTTAAATCGCCTGATTTCACATAGGTTGCAGCATCAATGCTATCCCACGGCAGCGCGTTATCTTCAAATTTCTCTCCCGTTTCCGTTTCTTCATTACCTGTCGGCATGATGATGTCTGGCGTTACGCCCTTACGTTGCGTACTGCCGCCGTTAACGCGATAGAATTTCTGGATCGTGTATTGAACAGAACCCAAAGCTGGCCATTCAGGACGTAACATCTGATCGTAAATACGGTTCAATGAACGGTACTGCTGGACAGTGCCTTTACCAAATGTCGGTTCACCCACAACCAGCGCACGACCGTAATCCTGCATTGCCGCAGCAAAGATTTCTGAAGCCGAAGCACTAAAGCGGTCAACCAGCACCACCAGCGGGCCTTTATAGAAGACCTGACCGTCGGTATCGCTGTCTTCACGAACTTTACCGTTGTTATCACGGACCTGAACAATCGGACCTGCAGGAATAAACAGGCCTGAAAGCGATACTGCCTCGGTCAACGCCCCACCGCCATTGCTACGCAGGTCGATGATCACACTGCTGACATTCTGTTTTTCCAGTTTCTGCAGTTGTACTTTGACATCATCTGTCAAACCCACATAGAAGCCAGGAATATCCAGCACGCCAACTTTCTCTTTACCGACGGTCTTCACCGACATTTTAACCGCGCGGTCTTCGAGGCGAATACGTTCACGGGTCAACGTTACAGTACGGGTCTTGGTCCCTTTACCAGCAGGTAAAATTTCCAGACGAACTTTACTGCCCTTCGGCCCTTTAATTAAGGCAACCACGTCATCAAGACGCCAGCCAATCACGTCAACCATCGGCTTGCCTGTTTGACCAACACCGACAATTTTGTCACCAACGCTGATAGCTTTACTCTTCGCTGCCGGGCCACCTGCCACCATCGAATTGATAACGGTGTAGTCATCATCCATTTGCAGCACTGCGCCAATACCTTCCAGCGACAAACTCATTTCAGTGTTGAACTGTTCGGTATTACGCGGGGAAAGATAGTTGGTATGCGGGTCGATTTCACGTGCAAACGCCGTCATAGCCAGCGAGAAAACATCTTCGCTGTTGGTTTGCGCCAGACGACGAATGGCAAATTTGTAGCGGCGAGTTAGGGTTTCACGAATTTCTTTATCCGTTTTTCCTGTCAGCTTCAGGCTTAACTCGTCGAATTTGACTTTACTGTCCCACAGCGCGTTCAACTCAGCCTCGTTTTTCGGCCATGGAGCTTTGCTGCGGTCAAGGTTATAAGTGTCGTTGCCGGTAAAATCCATCGGCTTTTCCAGTACCGACAAAGCGTACTGGTAACGTTCAAAACGGCGCTTTTGCGCCAAATTGTAGAGATCGTAGAAAACGTCGAGTTTGCCTGAACGCAGTTCATCACCCAACTCGGTTTTCTTTTTTGCGAACTGTTCAACATCGCTTGCCAGCAGCACGTTGTGGCTGTAATCGAGCAGATTCAGGTAGCGGTCAAAGATTTTAGCCGAAAATGCCTGATCGAGGTCGAACTGGCGATAATGAGAACGGGTGAAGCGCGACGTTACGCGCTCACTCACCGTCGCATGCTGCGTCTCTTCCTTTAACACCGGAATTTGATCAGCACGCGTGATATCTTCTACAGCGAAGGTCTGGCCTGCTATTGCAAGCAGGCCAGCTAACGCGGTAAGCCTAAAAAACATGTTCATGCCTGGCCCGGCCTCCGTTTCAGAACACCAGGTGTTCTGCGCGCACAATCAAAGACATACCCGAATTCAGTTGGACGCGGACGCCGTCTTTGGTGATTTCTAATACGGTGGCATCCATCGCGTTTTGACCCGCTTTCACCTTCAGGGCTTGTCCGACAGTCAGAGCTGAAATGTCAGAAACTGGGGTGTGCTGTTCTTCGCGAGGTGCTTTTGCTGTTTTTGGCGCTTTCTCTACCGGCTTTTGCGCACGTGGTTTACGCTCAGCGCCTTCTTTGCGGCGTGGCGTGGTCGGACGTGGCTTGCGTTCACGGCGCGGTGCGTCTTCTTTCTCACCAGCAGCTGCGGCAGCTTCGCGTTTTTTCGCTTGCTGCTCAGCACGCTGTGCCTGAACACGTGCTTTCGCTTCTTCAAGCTGCTTGCGAGCATGCTCTACATGTTGCTCGTCCAGCTCACCGCATGGGTTGCCGTCAAGATCGACACGCGTTGCGCCGGGTTTAACACCGTAAAGGTAACGCCAGCTCGAGGTATAGAGACGTAAAGCGGATCGCAATTGCGTTTTGCTCAGGTTCATTTCCCCGGCAACACGATCGACCAAATCCTGAAAAATACCGATTTTCAGCGGACGCGCTTCACCTTCCGCACTGAAACAGTGGGGAAAACGTTCGGCCAGAAACGCGATTACTTCTTTACTGCTATTCAACTTAGGTTGATTTTCCATGAAATTTCCTGATTACAACGGACGTAGCCAACAAGCGCAGGCATGAACAGGCGTCATTATAATGACGCCATCAGTAAATGCTACGTTATCCGTTGATTATCCTGCGACGCTCGCAAAGAATTTTTTGTAATCCGTCATTGCAAGCACCTTTTCAAGCTGTGCCACAAGCTGACGTAAGCCCTGCTCGTCCTCGTCTGTAAAGCGACCGAAGACGGTACTGTCGATATCGAGAACACCAATAATCTGATTTTTCACCACCAGCGGCAGGACAATTTCAGAATTACTTGCTGCATCACAGGCAATATGTCCGTCAAAAGCGTGAACATCCTCGATTCGCTGCACTTCATTACGGGCAACTGCAGTGCCACACACACCGCGCCCGACGGGGATGCGTACACAAGCAATTTTGCCCTGAAACGGTCCGAGAACCAACGTCTCGTCCTCAAGTAAATAAAAACCTGCCCAGTTTACGTCAGTGAGACGCTCATATAACAACGCACTGGTGTTAGCAAGCGTTGCCAGAAAACTGGTTTCTCCCGCCATCAGCGCGTTAAAGTCACGGTTTAAATCCGCGTAAAATTCTGTTTTGTTCATTATATAATCACTTGGTTGTCTTACCTGGAACTGCCAGCCTATTAAAATAAGCATTAAATGCGTTAATGCTCAAGATCATTCCCATCATGGGTTAAGATTAATGTTAATTCTTATTACATTTGGCACGTCATGGCTCTTAACACACCACAAATTACGCCGACAAAAAAGATAACAGTGAGGGCAATTGGCGAGGAACTGCCGCGTGGTGATTACCAACGTTGCCCGCAATGTGACATGCTGTTTAGCCTACCCGAGATAAACTCTCATCAAAGTGCCTATTGTCCGCGCTGTCAGGCAAAAATTCGTGACGGGCGCGACTGGTCGCTAACGCGCCTGGCAGCAATGGCATTCACCATGCTGTTGCTGATGCCGTTTGCCTGGGGCGAACCGCTGTTGCATATCTGGCTGTTAGGTATTCGTATTGACGCCAATGTCATGCAAGGCATCTGGCAAATGACCAAACAGGGCGATGCAATAACGGGGGCGATGGTCTTTTTTTGCGTTATTGGTGCCCCCCTCATTCTGGTGACCTCCATAGCTTATTTATGGTTTGGTAACCGACTGGGAATGAATCTACGTCCGGTACTGCTGATGCTTGAGCGACTGAAAGAGTGGGTGATGCTGGACATCTATCTGGTCGGTATTGGCGTTGCTTCTATAAAGGTGCAGGATTATGCGCACATTCAGGCGGGTATTGGTCTGTTCTCTTTTGTTGCATTAGTGATATTGACCACGGTGACGTTGTCACATCTTAATGTCGAGGAACTGTGGGCGCGATTTTATCCACAGCGCCCCGCTACGCGTAGGGACGAGAAACTTCGTGTCTGCCTGGGATGCCATTTTACCGGCTATCCCGATCAGCGTGGTCGCTGCCCGCGTTGCCATATCCCGCTACGCCTGCGTCGCCGTCATAGTCTGCAAAAGTGCTGGGCGGCGCTGTTAGCATCAATCGTGTTGTTGTTACCTGCCAACCTGTTACCTATTTCTATCATTTATCTGAATGGTGGGCGGCAGGAAGATACGATTCTTTCCGGGATTATGTCGCTGGCAAGTAGCAACATTGCGGTCGCCGGAATCGTGTTTATCGCCAGTATTCTGGTGCCGTTTACTAAAGTGATCGTCATGTTCACTTTACTGTTGAGTATTCATTTTAAATGCCAGCAAGGTTTACGCACACGCATTCTGTTACTGCGGATGGTGACCTGGATTGGTCGCTGGTCGATGCTTGACCTTTTTGTCATATCTTTAACCATGTCGCTGATTAATCGCGATCAGATCCTCGCTTTTACTATGGGACCGGCTGCGTTTTATTTCGGCGCAGCGGTAATTTTGACTATTCTTGCTGTGGAATGGCTGGACAGCCGCTTACTTTGGGATGCACATGAGTCAGGAAACGCCCGCTTCGACGACTGAAGCGCAGATTAAAAATAAACGCCGTATCTCACCTTTCTGGCTGCTGCCGTTCATCGCGCTTATGATTGCCGGTTGGCTGATTTGGGACAGTTATCAGGATCGGGGTAATACCGTCACCATCGACTTTATGTCGGCGGACGGTATCGTCCCGGGCCGCACACCTGTTCGTTATCAGGGCGTTGAGGTCGGAACAGTGCAGGATATCAGCCTGAGCGACGATCTTCGTAAGATTGAAGTCAAAGTCAGCATCAAGTCCGATATGAAAGATGCGCTGCGCGAGGAGACACAGTTCTGGCTGGTGACGCCAAAAGCCTCGTTGGCAGGTGTCTCCGGGCTGGACGCCCTCGTCGGGGGTAACTATATCGGCATGATGCCGGGTAAAGGTAAAGAGCAGGATCACTTTGTCGCACTCGATACCCAACCGAAATATCGGCTGGATAATGGCGATCTGATGATCCACCTGCAAGCCCCCGATCTCGGTTCACTGAACAGTGGTTCACTGGTCTATTTCCGTAAGATCCCGGTGGGTAAAGTCTACGACTATGCCATCAATCCCAATAAACAAGGTGTGGTGATAGATGTCCTGATCGAGCGGCGTTTTACCGATCTGGTGAAAAAAGGTAGCCGTTTCTGGAACGTTTCTGGCGTTGATGCCAACGTCAGTATCAGTGGTGCGAAGGTGAAACTGGAAAGTCTGGCGGCACTGGTTAACGGTGCGATTGCCTTCGATTCACCTGAAGAGTCGAAACCTGCCGAGGCGGAAGATACCTTTGGTCTGTATGAAGATCTCGCCCACAGCCAGCGTGGCGTAATAATAAAACTGGAACTGCCGAGTGGGGCCGGATTAACCGCCGACTCGACGCCGTTAATGTATCAGGGGCTGGAAGTCGGACAGCTGACTAAACTGGATTTAAATCCTGGTGGTAAAGTCACTGGGGAAATGACCGTTGATCCCAGCGTCGTCACGCTGTTACGGGAAAATACCCGCATCGAATTACGTAATCCAAAATTATCCCTTAGCGATGCTAATCTCAGTGCCTTGCTGACCGGCAAAACCTTCGAGTTGGTGCCGGGCGACGGTGAGCCAAGTAAAGAGTTTATTGTTGTTCCTGGCGAAAAAGCCCTGCTCCATGAGCCAGATGTTCTGACGCTGACCCTGACTGCGCCGGAAAGTTACGGCATTGATGCTGGTCAGCCGCTCATTCTTCACGGCGTGCAGGTAGGCCAGGTTATTGATCGTAAACTCACCAGCAAAGGCGTCACCTTTACCGTCGCCATCGAGCCTCAGCATCGCGAACTGGTAAAAGGCGATAGCAAATTTGTCGTCAACAGCCGTGTCGACGTGAAGGTGGGGCTGGATGGCGTTGAGTTTCTCGGTGCCAGCGCCTCAGAATGGATTAACGGCGGGATACGTATTCTGCCAGGCGATAAAGGCGAGATGAAAGCCAGCTATCCGCTGTATGCCAATCTGGAAAAAGCGCTGGAGAACAGCCTTAGCGATTTACCCACCACAACCGTGAGTTTGAGTGCAGAGACATTGCCAGATGTGCAGGCAGGATCGGTAGTGCTGTACCGTAAATTTGAAGTTGGTGAAGTTATTACTGTGCGTCCGCGAGCTAACGCGTTTGATATCGATCTGCATATTAAGCCGGAGTATCGCAACCTTCTGACCAGCAACAGCGTGTTCTGGGCAGAAGGTGGGGCGAAAGTTCAGCTAAATGGTAGTGGTCTGACTGTACAGGCATCCCCGCTCTCCAGAGCATTAAAGGGGGCTATTAGCTTCGATAACCTCAGCGGTGCCAGCGCCAGTCAGCGTAAAGGCGACAAGCGAATTCTGTATGCTTCCGAAACAGCGGCCCGTGCGGTTGGAGGGCAAATTACGCTTCACGCTTTCGATGCCGGAAAACTGGCGGTCGGGATGCCAATTCGCTATCTCGGTATTGATATCGGGCAAATCCAGACGCTGGATCTGATTACCGCGCGCAATGAAGTACAGGCAAAGGCGGTACTCTATCCGGAATATGTCCAGACCTTTGCACGCGGTGGTACACGCTTCTCAGTGGTCACACCGCAAATTTCGGCAGCTGGCGTTGAGCATCTTGATACTATCCTCCAGCCGTATATCAACGTCGAACCAGGCCGGGGCAATCCTCGCCGCGACTTTGAATTACAAGAGGCCACCATAACTGATTCGCGTTACCTGGATGGCTTAAGCATTATTGTTGAAGCGCCGGAAGCCGGTTCGTTAGGCATCGGTACGCCTGTGCTGTTCCGTGGTCTGGAAGTCGGTACGGTTACCGGAATGACGCTGGGGACATTGTCAGATCGCGTGATGATTGCGATGCGCATCAGTAAACGCTATCAACACCTGGTGCGTAACAATTCCGTCTTCTGGTTGGCATCGGGTTACAGTCTGGACTTTGGTCTGACGGGCGGCGTCGTGAAAACCGGCACCTTTAACCAATTTATCCGTGGCGGCATCGCCTTTGCTACGCCTCCGGGTACGCCGCTGGCACCGAAAGCCCAGGAAGGCAAGCACTTCCTGTTGCAGGAAAGTGAACCGAAAGAGTGGCGTGAATGGGGAACAGCGCTTCCCAAATAATGCCCACTGCTCCGGCGTGCCTGCGCCGGAGCGTTTATGCTAAACTGCGCGCCTGTTTTTTTGCCAGTGGTACATGCTCGTGGCCCAACACACCGTTTATTTCCCGGACGCCTTTCTGACACAAATGCGCGAAGCAATGCCTTCGACGCTCTCATTTGATGATTTTCTTGCCGCCTGTCAGCGCCCGTTGCGCCGTAGTATTCGCGTTAATACGCTGAAAATCTCCGTTGCTGATTTCCTGCAATTAACCGCCCCTTATGGCTGGACGCTTACGCCAATTCCGTGGTGTGAAGAAGGTTTCTGGATTGAACGCGACGATGAAGATGCCTTGCCATTGGGTAGTACCGCCGAGCATTTAAGTGGCCTGTTTTATATTCAGGAAGCCAGTTCAATGTTGCCCGTCGCCGCCTTGTTTGCTGACGGTAATGCACCACAGCGAGTGATGGATGTCGCTGCCGCGCCCGGCTCCAAAACGACGCAAATTGCCGCGCGGATGAATAACGAAGGGGCGATCCTTGCCAATGAGTTTTCCGCCAGTCGGGTAAAAGTGTTACATGCCAATATCAGCCGCTGTGGCATCCGTAATGTTGCGCTCACGCATTTTGATGGCCGTGTATTTGGTGCGGCAGTGCCAGAAATGTTCGATGCCATTTTGCTGGACGCTCCCTGCTCCGGCGAAGGCGTGGTGCGTAAAGATCCCGATGCGCTAAAAAACTGGTCACCAGAAAGCAATCAGGAAATCGCAGCTACCCAACGGGAACTGATCGACAGCGCCTTTCATGCATTACGCCCTGGCGGTACGCTGGTTTACTCGACCTGTACCTTAAACCAGGAAGAAAATGAAGCCGTCTGCCGGTGGCTGAAAGAGACTTACCCCGACGCAGTAGAGTTTTTACCGCTTGGCGATCTCTTCCCTGGTGCAAATAAGGCGCTGACCGAAGAAGGCTTTTTGCATGTTTTCCCACAAATTTACGACTGCGAAGGCTTCTTCGTTGCTCGTCTGCGTAAAACTCAGGCGATCCCCGTCTTACCCGCCCCAAAATACAAAGTGGGCAATTTCCCGTTTAGCCCGGTGAAAGATCGCGAAGCCGGTCAAATTCGTCAGGCGGCTGCAAGTGTTGGCTTAAACTGGGATGGAAACCTGCGACTCTGGCAACGCGACAAAGAACTGTGGTTGTTCCCGGTGGGCATTGAAGCCTTGATCGGTAAAGTCCGATTTTCTCGGTTGGGGATTAAACTTGCCGAAACACATAACAAAGGTTATCGCTGGCAGCATGAAGCGGTTATTGCCCTTGCCTCCCCCGACAATGTGAACGCTTTTGAACTGACACCGCAGGAAGCGGAAGAGTGGTATCGCGGGCGCGATGTTTACCCGCAAGCCGCGCCAGTAGCGGATGATGTATTGGTTACTTTCCAGCATCAGCCGATTGGTTTAGCCAAACGGATTGGTTCGCGACTGAAAAACAGCTACCCGCGTGAACTGGTGCGGGACGGGAAACTTTTTACAGGTAACGCCTGACAGCGCACAAAAAAAGCGCACTTTTTGACTGGCACATTCGGCTGCCTCAACTAGGCTGAAAAATGGTGCGATCGGACTGGTCGTACCACAACCGGCAGCTAAATGGAGAGCACGAAGATGAAAACCAGTGTGCGCATAGGCGCTTTTGAAATCGACGACGGCGAATTACACGGCGAATCGCCGGGTGATCGAACGTTAACCATTCCTTGTAAATCAGACCCCGATTTATGTATGCAACTGGATGCCTGGGACGCCGAAACCAGTATTCCTGCTCTGCTAAATGGCGAACACTCTGTCCTTTACCGTACCCGCTACGATCAACAATCTGATGCCTGGATTATGCGTCTTGCCTGATCCAAAAAGAACCCGTCGGCATGGCGGGTTATTTATCCTGGTTATTCCCTCGTTGTAAAATCTCTCCTAAACTTAACGGTACGGCACCACACTTCGGGGATGAAATGTTCGCGCTGGTACTTTTTGTTTGCTACCTGGATGGCGGTTGTGAAGATATTGTTGTGGATGTCTACAACACGGAACAGCAGTGTCTTTATTCTATGAGCGATCAACGGATCCGCCATGGCGGTTGTTTTCCGATTGAGGATTTTATAGATGGTTTCTGGCGACCTGCACAGGAGTACGGTGATTTTTAATTATTGCAATTGCACAAGAGTCAGTTCTCCCCCAAAGACAGCACCGGTATCAATATAATGCAGGTTGCCAATATCCACGCGATGGCGCAACGGTGTATGACCAAACCAGAAATGATCAGCACCTGTAATTCCCTGCCCTTTTTGGCCTTCACGTAATCGTGAGCGGCTCCACAAGACCTGATGCAAATCGACGTCCTTTTGCCATTCATAAACATCATCCGGATAATCGGCATGGGCAATAACATGTTTGCCGGTGCGACTGTGTACTTCAAGAATAAAGGGCAAATACTGACATTTTTCCAGCGCCGTTTTCGCTTGTTTCTGTTGATTATCTGCCAGCGCAATAAACCAGTCGCCGCCATTCATCAACCACAAAGACATCTGCTGGGATGCCAGCGCATCCATCGCCATCTGTTCATGATTGCCTCTTACCGCACGAACCCAATGTTGTTCCAGTAACTGCAGGCAACGTAAACTTTGCGGCCCACGATCGATAACGTCTCCCACTGAGATAAGTAAATCTCGCCACGGATCAAAACGACAATGCCATAATTTGCGGCGCAACTGCTCAAGACAACCGTGTATATCGCCTGAAAGCCAGATATGTCGCCATTGATGACCCGCAATTCTCTGATAAACGGGCGCAGGCTGTTTCATCAATATTTTCCTCCCGCGCTAAAGATCACATAATCTTAACAAGAATGTTAAAAAACGCTGGACTCAGACAGTAGAGTGTGTGTTATGGTTGACTATAAAGTCAGCGAAGGGAATGCTTCTGGCTTTTAACAGATAAAAAGAGACCGAACACGATTCCTGTATTCGGTCCAGGGAAATGGCTCTTGGGAGAGAGCCGTGCGCTAAAAGTTGGCATTAATGCAGGCTTAGTTGCCTTGCCCTTTAAGAATAGATGACGACGCCAGGTTTTCCAGTTTGCGTGCAAAATGGTCAATAAAAAGCGTGGTGGTCATCAGCTTAAATGTTAAAAACCGCCTGTTCTGGTGAAAGAACTGAGGCGGTTTTTTATTGGAAATCAAAAGGCTATTTTAGGTAATTAACAGAGTTTTTCAGCTCGCTCTATAAACGGTGCCAGACTCATTTTTTCACCTGGATTGTTAGGATCATCAATCTGAATCACCGAAATGGGCTGGGCATTGGTCTTCCCGCTGGCGACTTCCTTTTGTGCGATATCGTTCAAAGGATACTGCACGAGGGTACTCGGATTAATAACATACAACGCATGGCCCGGTCGGCATGTCAGCATCACCTCTTCGCGGTTAAATGCCCATTTGTCTTTACCCACTTCAAAACGACTGACGGTAATCACCTGCGGTGCCGCCAGCGCCGCTGCAGAACTGGTGAGTAACAGAAACGCCAGAATACTTTTTTTCATCATTTTCGTAATCCATCAAAAAGGTTCGAGAGTCGCAAGCAGGCTGATGATCACCAGCACTACCGCACCTATCGCCCATTCGAGTTTAGTCATCCACACAAACCAGGGAGCCGCACGATCTTCATCCTGCCTCATGCGCGGTACAAGAACATAACGATTAGCCAGCGCGATGACCACCATAATCATCACCAGGATGGCTTTGAGCAATAAGAGTTGGCCCCAGTAAGTCGTAAGCGTGGGGGGAAATCTGGTAATCAACAATGCATTAAGCACGCCGCTTGCCAGTACGCCGATCACCGCAAAATGCCCGCACCAGGAAAAACGCATCAGCGCCTGAATAGCCTGGTGTCGCCAACGGCCTTTGATGAGTTGCATACACCAGAGCACCGGCAGTAATCCTCCAAACCACGCCGCCGCACAGATCAGGTGAATCGCGTGATTAGTCTGATGGATTTTCGCCGTTACCCCTTCATTCAGCGTCGCATGCCCGACTCCCGCCAGCAGAATAAATTGCGCGGTAGTGAGCATAAACAGCAAACGTGGCATATTCCGCGGTTGCATAAGGGCGACGATCAACGTTACGAGGGCGAGAACAATTTGCCATAACCAGACACCACCAAACTGCGTTTGCAAAACAGCCTGCCAAATGTTTGGCGAAAATACATCTGACCATCCCGTTCCCATCAACCCGCCCTGAACGGCGAGCATTGCAGTGGCACTGATCAAACTCCAGACGGCAGCGTGCTGTTGTAAACGCAGAAAACGCTTCGTCAGCAAGCGACGAATCGTTAAGGGGGCCAGCCAGGCACCGTACATTGCGAAGCCAAAAACCAGCATCAGCGAGGTGAAATGGATAAATCGCAGCGCGATCCAGGTAAACGCCAGCATGATTTATTTCACGCTAAAGGTGTAGTGTCCTTTCGTTTTATGCCCGTCCACCGAAACAACATGCCAGTCAACGGTGTAGGTTCCGGGTTTCAGCGAATCGGCCAGTGGAACAATCAGTTGCTTTTGGTCCTGCTCATTCCGCTTCGCCGGTAATGTTTTAATATTTTCGTTTTTTGGCCCCGTGATTTTTGCACCACTGAATCCTGTTTCAACGCCTTCCGAGAAGTTTAAAGTGATTGCCTGCGGGGCAGCTGTCACTTGCGCGTTTGCCGCAGGATACTGATGCGTTAAATGCGCATGTGCCCAGACGGAAGGTGTCACCAACGTAGTGGTCAGGATTGCCAGCGCGTAGCGAAGGGAGCGTGCAGTTGAAGTCATATTATCTATTCCTTTTTGTAATAACTTTTTTACAGAGCATAACCTTGTCTAATGTCTGAGTCGAGGATCATCAATTCCGGCTTGCCATCCAGGCTCACTCTTAGTAACTTTTGCCCGCGAATGATGAGGAGATTAAGAATGCTGAAGAATCTGGCTAAACTGGATCAAACAGAAATGGATAAAGTGAATGTCGATTTGGCGGCAGCCGGGGTGGCATTTAAAGAACGCTACAATATGCCGGTGATCGCTGAAGCGGTTGAACGTGAACAGCCTGAACATTTGCGCAGCTGGTTTCGCGAGCGACTTATCGCCCACCGTTTAGCGTCGGTCAATCTGTCACGTTTACCTTACGAGCCCAAACTTAAATAAAACTTATACAGAGTTACACTTTCTTACATAACGCCTGCTAAATTATGAGTATTTTCTAAACCGCCCCCATAATTTGCAGTCATTTTGAAAAGGAAGTCATTATGTCGTTCTGGAAAGTTGCAGCAGCGCAATATGAGCCTCGTAAAACCTCACTGACCGAACAGGTAGCTCATCATCTGGAGTTTGTGAGGGCCGCCGCCAGGCAACAATGTCAGCTGTTAGTTTTTCCATCGCTTTCTTTACTGGGGTGTGATTATTCGCGACGTGCCCTTCCTGCCCCACCCGATCTCTCGCTGTTAGACCCGCTTTGTTATGCTGCAACGACCTGGCGAATGACCATCATTGCCGGCCTTCCCGTTGAATATAACGATCGCTTTATTCGTGGAATTGCGGTGTTCGCACCGTGGCGAAAAACGCCGGGGATCTACCATCAGAGTCATGGTGCATGCCTGAGCCGTCGTTCCAGAACCATCACGGTGGTCGATGAACAACCGCAAGGTATGGATATGGACCCGACCTGTTCACTGTTTACGACGGGGCAATGTCTGGGGGAACCCGACCTGCTGGCGTCGACCCGCCGCTTACAATTTTTTTCACATCAGTACTCAATTGCCGTGCTGATGGCAAATGCCCGTGGTAACAGTGCACTATAGGATGAACATGGTCGTCTCATCGTTCGCGCCGATCGTGGTTCATTATTGTTAGTCGGTCAGCGTTCATCTCAGGGTTGGCAAGGCGATATCATTCCATTACGCTAGGCTTTTTCGGCCTGGAGCATGCCATGTTGCGCATTATCGATACAGAAACCTGCGGTTTGCAGGGAGGGATCGTTGAGATTGCCTCTGTTGATGTCATTGACGGAAAAATCGTCAACCCCATGAGCCACCTGGTGCGCCCCGATCGTCCTATTAGTCCACAGGCGATGGCGATTCATCGCATCACCGAAGCCATGGTCGCCGATAAACCGTGGATTGAAGATGTGATCCCGCACTATTACGGTAGTGAATGGTATGTCGCGCACAACGCCAGCTTTGACCGCCGCGTACTGCCTGAGATGCCCGGTGAGTGGATTTGCACTATGAAACTGGCCCGTCGTCTGTGGCCATGGATCAAGTACAGCAATATGGCGTTATATAAAACACGGAAGCTCATTGTACAGACGCCGCCGGGCCTGCATCATCACCGCGCGTTGTATGACTGTTATATCACCGCTGCGTTGCTTATCGATATTATGAACACCTCCGGCTGGACGGCAGAACAGATGGCCGATATCACCGGACGTCCATCGTTGATGACGACCTTCACCTTTGGCAAATACCGTGGCAAAGCGGTTTCCGACGTTGCCGAACGCGATCCGGGCTATCTGCGCTGGTTATTTAATAACCTGGACAGCATGAGCCCGGAGCTGCGTTTAACACTGAAACATTATCTGGAAAATACTTAATCTACTGGCTTAGCGGGTAATGTTCCCTGTGCCAGCGCGACCAGAAAAGCATATTCCATCGCTACGCCTTCATACGATTTAAAGCGACCAGATTTACCGCCATGGCCTGAGTCCATGTCGGTACAGAGCAATAAAAGATGGTTATCGGTTTTCAGCTCGCGCAATTTAGCGACCCATTTTGCCGGTTCCCAATATTGCACCTGAGAATCGTGCAAACCGGTCGTTACCAGCAAATGCGGATAAGCCTGGGAGGTAACGTTGTCATACGGGCTGTAGCTTTTCATGTACTCGTAATATTGCGGATCCTGCGGATTCCCCCACTCTTCAAACTCACCAGTGGTAAGAGGAATTGATTCATCAAGCATCGTTGTTACAACATCAACAAACGGTACCTGGGCGATAACGCCGTGGAACAATTCCGGGCGTTGATTAATTGCAACGCCCATCAACATGCCTCCCGCACTCCCGCCCATCGCATAACAGAGCGAAGGAGAGCCATAGCCCAGTTTTAACAATGCATCGCAGGCATCAAGATAATCATTAAACGTATTTTTCTTCTTCAGAAATTTTCCGTCTTCGTACCATTGTTGCCCCAGCTCACCACCGCCGCGAACATGGACAATGGCGTAGACAAATCCACGATCCAACAAACTCAAGCGGCTAAAACTGAAATCGGCATCAATACTTGCGCCGTAAGAACCGTAGCCATACACCAGTAGCGGGTTGTGTCCTTTGCGAAAATGTTTGCGATGATAAACCAGCGAAACCGGGACTTCGACGCCATCACGGGCGACTATCCACAGGTGTTCACTGCGGTAATTCGCCGCATCAAAACCAGGAACTTCCGTTTGTTTTAATACACGACGCTCACCGGTATCCATATCCAGTTCAAACAAAGTATCTGGTGTGGTCATGGAAGAATAACCATAACGCAATCGCGCGGTTTCAGGTTCTGGATTGTAGGCAATCCAGGTCACATAGGCCGGATCATCAAAGGCAATGCCAATGACTTCCCGGGTCTTGCGGTTGATTTGGCGCAAACTGGTTAACCCGCGCTGACGCTCTTCAACCACCAGCCAGTCGGTAAACAGCGTAAACCCTTCCAGCATAATGTTATCGCGTGGCGGAATTAACTCTTCCCACCGTTGCTCATCACGCATACGGGTACGGTATAAGCCAAAGTTTTTGCCGTGGCGGTTGGAACGCAGATAAAACCGATGCTGGTAGTGATCAAGGCTGTATTCGTGATCTTTGCGTCGCGGCAGAAAAACAAACGGCTCGGCATCGGCCATTTCCGCGTCCAGCAGGCGAACTTCACTGGTGGTGGCGCTGGCCAGATGAATGACTACATAGTGCTTCGAGGTCGTTTTATGCAGGCTGACGTAATAGGTATCGTCTTTTTCTTCGTAGATCAGTTTATCCTGCGATGCTGGCGTACCGATGGCGTGACGCCAGACCTGATAAGGAAGCAGCGTCACCGGATGCTTGCGAACATAGTAGAAAGTCCAGGAATCATTTGCCCAGACAAAGCTGGGTTCAACGTTATCCAGCAGTTCCGGATACCAGTTACCTGTTTCCAGATTACGAAAACGAATTCCGTACTGGCGTCGGGAAAGAAAATCTTCTGCCAGAGCCATAATGGTGTTATCGGGCGTAATCGCCATTCCGCCCATGGAATAAAACTCACTGTGCGCTGCGCGTTTGTTAGCATCGAGCAATGTTTCCCACTCGTCCCATTCTTCACTGAACGCCGATTGACGCTGGTAGATAGCATATTCACAGCCAGGTTCATAAATATGCCGGTAGCGGTAACCATTTTTAATGTAGGGCGCAGAAACTTCTCTTTGCGGAATACGGTCGATGATTTCCTTTAAGATTCGATCCTGCAAGGCTTGTTGTGAGGCCATCACCCGATGACCGTAACTATTTTCTTGTTGCAGGTAGTCCAGGACTTCCGGCTGAGAACGCGTATCGTCCCGCAGCCAGTAGTAATTATCGATGCGCGTATCGCCATGAAGCGTCATGGCGTGGGGAATGCGAGCGGCTTTTGGTAGCATGTTATTGTTCTTTCTGGTTGAAACATCTTATAAGGGTGGCAAAACTCACCGGGGATGCAAGCGAAACAGGGGAGTCATTGCTTAGATGATGACAGGTAATGGCGCGGATATCGAATGTTATGCAGACAGAGAAAATCAGCCTGCTCAAATGGCTGTGCGGTTCTGGATAGCCCGAAATAGTCAACTTCAGGCTATCCAGAGAGCGGAATTATTCCGCCAAAGTACGTTTTTGCTGTTCGAGATCGCGTTCAATACCTTCACGAACATCCTGGGGGATTTTCAGCGCGTCACCCAGGGCATTCAGGTAACTGCGTTCCATAAAATGGTCAATATCAATAGCCGCGCAGCTCAGGAAATAGATTTCCAGCGCCTCTTCTTCATTGCGGACCCCGGTAGCCAGGCGTTGTGGATCCAGCGGTTGTTCGATTGCCTGCTCAATGAGTACACGCCCCTGCTCTTCCACGCCGGCTTCACGCAATTGCTGGTCGATTGCCGCACGTTCTCTGGCATCAATATGACCATCACTTTTAGCGGCAAAGACCAGCGCAAGGATCAAACGTGCCGTACGCTCATCCAGCGGCGTACTTTGCGCGCCAAACTGCGGTTCGTCCTGATGCGCCGCGCGAATTTTATCTTTGTATTTATTCCACAGCACCGTACCCGCTACCGCTCCGCCGCCAACCAGCAACGCGTTGGTGCCATATTTCGTAAGAAGTTTACGTGCTGATTTATTTGCGACCAGCAGCCCAGCCAGTCCGCCTAATGCGCCAGGCACTAAAAGTTTGCCCAATCCCTGATCCGCAGACGAGGAGGTAGAAGAACTGCTTTGCCCAAGCAGGGATTGCAGTTGATTTAACCAGTTAGCCATATTTGCTCCTCAATAACCATTTTTAGTGCCTGTAGCATAGCGGATGAGGATGTCAGAAAATGTATATCGAGACAAAAGATGCGCAAATAAGCGGGTCGGCAGGCCGTTATTCAAAGAAATTCGCGCCAGGTAAGGTGTTCACTGTATATCAGGTGATAAGGGTATTTTAGGTGAACGTAATTTGACGTTTTGAGTGGCATTGTTTGATGCTGATTGCCCGATGCGACGCTGTTGCGTCTTCCCAGGCCTACGATTGAAGTGCCTTGTAGGGCGGACCAGGCACTCGCGCCGCATCCGCCGACGGTCAATCGAATTATCAGAGGCCATTAACGCCGCTGATATTCCGCCATTCCCGCTTTGCAGTCCACGCTGACCTGGTAATGAATATCGGCACTTTTACCACGCACGGTTAGCGGTACTGACCATTTATCATCTTTACCCTGAATGTCCTGCAAACTGACCCATGCCACAGGATCGGCCTGACCGACAATTTTTTGATCATCTGCCCAGCGCGCCACGCGATTTTGTTGATAATCACGTTTTACGCTCGCGGCAATTCCGGCAGCATCCAGACCTTCACACTTTGGGAAAGTGACCGACTTGCTGGTTTCATTATTGGCAGCGAAAACTGATGCGCAGGCAGAAACCAACAACAGCCCTAAAAACGCCCCTCTTTTTTTCATGTTTTTCTCCATAGCACAATGATTCAGGAGAAAGCATGGTACAAATTGTCAGGAGCGCAAGTTGCTTCAGGCCGCGTGTGAGGCATCTTCCTCTTCGGATTCAGCACCGACGACCTGTGGGGACGGTAATTTGCCGGTTTTCAGAATGGTGCTCAGCACATCTTTTTGTTCTGCCAGCCATAGCGAAAGGGCTTCACGTTGCTCGTCTTCCATTTGCACTGGAGAATTTGTCAGCCAGGTGTCAAGCAGATCCGCCGTATCAAGCATTTTGTCATAAGCATCGGCTTCTTTTTTGCTGGTAAACGACATTTTCTCTTCGCCCTCACGAATGACTACGTATTTAACTTCAACCGCCATTTGCAGCCTCTCATAATAACTGTGATTTTATACAGTATATTTCTTCTCGATTGGGAAATCAACATCAACAATAAAGACACGCGCAAACGTTTTCGTTTATACTGCGCGCGGAATTAATCAGGGGATATTCGTTATGACGTTATTAGGCACTGCGCTGCGTCCGGCAGCAACTCGCGTGATGTTATTAGGCTCCGGTGAACTGGGTAAAGAAGTGGCCATCGAGTGTCAGCGTCTCGGCGTAGAGGTGATTGCCGTCGATCGCTATGCCGACGCACCAGCCATGCATGTCGCGCATCGCTCCCATGTCATTAATATGCTTGATGGTGATGCATTACGCCGTGTGGTTGAACTGGAAAAACCACATTATATCGTGCCGGAGATCGAAGCTATTGCCACCGATATGCTGATCCAGCTTGAAGAGGAAGGAGTGAATGTTGTCCCCTGCGCTCGCGCAACGAAATTAACGATGAATCGCGAGGGTATCCGTCGCCTAGCGGCAGAAGAACTGCAGCTACCCACTTCAACTTATCGTTTTGCCGATAGTGAAAGTCTTTTCCGCGAAGCAGTTGCCGCTATTGGCTATCCCTGCATAGTTAAACCGGTAATGAGCTCTTCCGGCAAAGGGCAGACGTTTATTCGTTCCGCCGAGCAGCTTACACATGCGTGGGAATACGCTCAGCAAGGTGGACGCGCCGGAGCGGGCCGCGTGATTGTTGAAGGCGTCGTTAAGTTTGACATCGAAATTACCCTGCTAACCGTCAGCGCAGTGGATGGCGTCCATTTCTGTGCACCGGTAGGTCATCGCCAGGAAGATGGCGACTATCGTGAATCCTGGCAACCGCAGCAAATGAGTCAGCTGGCTCTGAAACGTGCGCAGGAGATTGCCCGCAAAGTAGTACTGGCACTGGGCGGTTATGGTCTGTTTGGTGTCGAGCTGTTTGTCTGTGGTGATGAGGTGATTTTCAGTGAGGTCTCCCCTCGCCCGCATGACACCGGGATGGTGACGTTAATTTCTCAGGATCTCTCGGAATTTGCCCTGCATGTGCGTGCTTTCCTCGGACTTCCGGTTGGCGGGATCCGCCAGTATGGCCCTGCAGCTTCTGCCGTTATCCTGCCACAACTGACCAGTCAGAATGTCACGTTTGATAATGTGCAGAATGCCGTAGGGGCAGGTTTGCAGATTCGTTTATTTGGTAAGCCGGAAATTGATGGCAGCCGTCGTCTGGGTGTAGCGCTGGCGACCGCTGAGAGCGTTGATGAAGCGATTGAGCGCGCAAAGCACGCCGCAGCACAGGTAAAAGTACAAGCTTAACCCCGGCGAAAAACGCTACAAAAATGCCCGATTCACGATCGGGCATTTTGACTTTTATAGCTTAGCGCCTTCTACAGCTTCACGCGCCAGCTTAGTAATGCGGTCGTAATCGCCCGCTTCCAGCGCATCTGCCGGAACCAGCCAGGAACCACCGATGCAGAGCACGCTTTTCAGCGCCAGGTAGTCACGGTAGTTAGCCGGAGAAATACCACCTGTCGGGCAGAAACGGACCTGGGAGAACGGACCCGCGATCGCCTGCAGGGCTTTCACGCCGCCGTTAGCTTCAGCCGGGAAGAATTTGAACTCTTTCAAACCGTAGTCCATACCCAGCATCAGTTCGGAAACAGTGCTGATCCCCGGAATCAGAGGAATAGTCCCTTCGGTAGCAGCTTTCAGCAGCGGCTCGGTCAGACCCGGGCTAATTGCGAACTGTGCACCCGCTTCGGTGACTTCTGCAAGCTGCTGTGGATTCAGCACCGTACCGGCACCCACAATCGCTTCAGGCACTTCTTTGGCGATAGCACGGATAGCGTCAACTGCACACTCGGTACGCAGAGTCACTTCCAGAACGCGCACCCCACCAGCAACCAACGCTTTTGCCATCGGCACCGCGTGTTCCAGTTTTTTTACCACGATAACCGGTACAACCGGGCCGGTGGTGAGGATTGATTCTGCACTTGTTTTCCAGTTTTTCATCAGAGTTTTCTCTCGCCTGATTACAAATTTGTCGTCTTAAAAAGTGATACAGGTTGCGCCCTGTTCGGCACCGGACAGTTTTTCGCGCAAGGCGCTGAATAATTCACGTCCTGTTCCCACGCGTGACGCGCTCAGGTCAGGAATGTGTGGTTCGCGAGCAGCCAGTTCTGCTTCGTCTACCAGCAGCGTCAGTTCGCCTGTCTGTCCATTCACACGAATGATGTCCCCGTCGCGCACTTTTGCCAGCAGCCCGCCATCGTAGGCTTCTGGTGTTACGTGGATAGCTGACGGCACTTTACCTGAAGCGCCGGAGAGTCGTCCATCGGTAACTAACGCAATTTTGAAACACCGGTCCAATAATACACCAAGTGGCGGCATGAGTTTATGTAATTCTGGCATTCCGTTCGCTTTTGGCCCCTGATGACGGACAACAACGACACAATCGCGGTCCAGCAAACCCGCTTCAAAGGCTGGCATAACGTCATGCTGGCTTTCAAAAACAACCGCAGGCGCTTCAATCACCTGGTTCTCAACCGGCACGGCAGAGGTTTTCATAACCGCGCGGCCCAGGTTACCGCTTAACACTTTTGTCCCACCATGATGAGAGAAAGGTTGTTCGAAGGAAGCGATCACATTGCTGTCGAGTGATTTTTCCGCCCCTTCCCGCCAGTCCAGTTCACCATTATTCAGCCATGGTTCAAGGGTATAACGAGACAGACCAAAGCCTGCCACCGTATTGACATCTTCATGCAGCAGGCCTGCTTTGAGCAGTTCACGCACCAGAACCGGTACGCCACCTGCCGCCTGGAAGTGGTTAATATCGGCCGGACCGTTCGGGTAGAGACGTGCCATCAGCGGTACAACATCAGAAAGGTCAGAGAAGTCATCCCAGTTAATCTGAATACCGGCTGCGCGCGCCATCGCCACCAGGTGCATGGTGTGGTTAGTGGAACCACCGGTCGCCAGCAGTGCAACGATACCGTTCACCACCACTTTCTCATCTATCATCTTACCGATCGGCATCCATTCATTACCATTACCGGTCATGCGTGTAACCTGGCGCGCAGCGGCTGCGGTCAAAGCATCGCGCAGCGGAGAATCCGGATGAACAAAAGAAGAGCCCGGCAACTGCATCCCCATAAACTCCACCACCATCTGATTCGTATTGGCGGTACCGTAGAAAGTACATGTCCCTGGAGCATGATAAGACGCAGCTTCTGACTCCAGCAGCGCCATGCGGTCCACTTTACCTTCAGCATAAAGCTGGCGAATCCGCACTTTTTCTTTATTTGGCAAACCGCTTGCCATCGGACCTGACGGCACAAACACCGCAGGCAAATGCCCAAACGACAGGGCTGCCATCGTCAGCCCGGGGACAATCTTGTCGCACACACCGAGGAACAGCGCACCATCAAACATGTTATGGGACAGACCCACCGCCGCAGACATCGCAATCACTTCGCGGCTTAACAGCGACAATTCCATTCCATCCTGCCCCTGGGTGACACCATCACACATCGCCGGAACACCGCCCGCAACCTGACCAACCGCATTCGCTTCATGCAGGGCTTTACGAATGATTTCTGGATAGTGTTCATAAGGCTGGTGTGCGGAGAGCATGTCGTTATAGGAAGTGATGATGGCGATATTGTTACGCAACATGCTTTTCAAAGAGGCTTTGTCTTCTGGCTGGCAGGCAGCGAAACCGTGTGCCAGGTTACCACATGCCAACTGCGAACGATGAACGGTCGAAGTTTTCGCTTGTTCTATCCGGGCGAGGTAAGCAGAGCGAGTCTCGCGCGAACGTTCAATGATTCGATTTGTTACGCGTAACAATTGTGGATTCATAAAGGCTCCTGAAATTGAGTTGTCAGAGCAGGATGATTCACAACGCGTTTCATTCAGAGGATTTATGACTGAAACGCCTGTAACCGGAGCTCATAGGGCAAAAACGTTTCAGTCAGTGTAATAAAAAAAGCCTCGTGGGTGAATCCACACGAGGCCTGAAAGTGTAAAAATTGTTCTACAATCTGTGCAAGATCATGTTACCGGTAAAATAACCATAAAGGATGAGTGCAGATATTACTCAAACTCATTCCAGGAACGGCCATCACGAGTAATCATCGCCACCGAGGCAACCGGTCCCCAGGTTCCGGCCTGATACGGTTTCGGCGCATCATTGTCCATCGCCCACGCCTCAGTAATGGAGTCCACCCATTTCCAGGCTTCTTCTACTTCATCACGACGTACAAACAGTGCCTGAATACCGCGCATGGTTTCCAGCAGCAGACGTTCATAGGCATCTGCTAAATGCGTCTGATTAAAGGTTTCTGAATAGCTCAAGTCCAGCTTGGTGATTTGCAGGTTATGTTTGTGGTCAAGGCCAGGAACTTTATTCAGTACCTGGATATCCACGCCTTCATCAGGTTGCAGACGGATAGTCAGTTTATTCTGCGGCAGATCCTGCCACGACTCTTTAAACAGATTCAGTTCAGGTGTTTTGAAATAGACCACGACTTCAGAACATTTGGTCGGTAGACGTTTACCAGTACGCAGGTAGAATGGCACACCGGCCCAGCGCCAGTTATCAATGTCGACACGGATCGCCACGAAGGTTTCTGTATTGCTGCTCTTGTTCGCG
Organism: Escherichia sp. MOD1-EC4550; assembly: GCF_963876935.1. Classification (NCBI taxonomy): domain Bacteria; kingdom Pseudomonadati; phylum Pseudomonadota; class Gammaproteobacteria; order Enterobacterales; family Enterobacteriaceae; genus Escherichia; species Escherichia sp. MOD1-EC4550. The sequence goes on along the minus strand of NZ_CAWNSE010000015.1, from coordinate 284,027 downwards.
CCCTCTTCTTCCAGATAGCCCGGCACTTTTTTGCCCTGGGCGAAGCCCGCAGTATATTGCCCGCGTACGGTTTTTTCGCGCACGTTGGAGCGGTCAATGCGGCGCAGAGACTTCAGTACTTTGACTTTTTCATCGCGGATGCTGTCTGCACTCAAATCAGACGGCGGAGACATCGCAATCATGCAAAGAATTTGCAGCAGGTGGTTTTGGATCATATCGCGCATCTGACCGGCTTTATCAAAATAGCCCCAGCGCCCTTCGATCCCCACTTCTTCTGCCACGGTAATCTCAACATGATCAATAGTGCGATTGTCCCAGTTATTCACAAACAGGGAGTTAGCAAAACGCAGCGCCAACAGGTTCAGCACCGTTTCTTTACCAAGATAGTGGTCGATACGGTATACCTGGCACTCCTCGAAGTATTCGCCAACCTGATCGTTGATTTCCCGCGAGGTCGCCAACGACGTCCCCAGCGGTTTCTCCATGACTACGCGTGCCGGTTTAGCATTCAGTTTTGCCTCACCAAGCCCTTTGCAGATTGCACCAAAAGTGCTGGGCGGCATGGCAAAGTAGTTAATGGTGATACGATTTTTTTGATCCAGCATCGCGCCGAGACGGCTGAATGCAGCTGTGTCATTGACATCGAGATTACAAAAATCCAGACGTGCACTCAGGGTGTCCCATAAACCTTCATCAATGGTTTCTTTCATGAAAGTTTCGAGTGCCTCGCGGACAACTTTGGTATATGCCGCTTTATCCCAGTCAGCACGCCCTACGCCGATAATCCGGGTGTCCGGGTTGAGCTGACCGGCTTTTTCCAGTTGATACAGGGAAGGCAGCAATTTACGACGCGCAAGGTCGCCTTTCGCGCCGAAAATGACCAGGTCACAGGCCTGGGCTGTTTGCGTTACCGCCATGTCATTCTCCTTAAGTTAACTAACCCGGTACTTAAGCCAGGGTATACTTGTAATTTTCTTACGGTGCACTGTACTGCTTTTACGAGCTTGCGAAAACTGTAAACGCTTATCCACCCGTGCGATTACAGTAAAAGCGCGCAAAGTGCGGCAAAACTGATAAAAAAATCATCGTTTTCCATTGGGTAAAAATCTGACACTGATCATGTTATGAAAAAAAATAACAACTTTTTTATCTGCTTTTGTCATTAACACAGCGCACAGGCGTAATATCTGTCAAAACTGCATTTCGATTTCTTTCAGTGCGGAAATCGTCATTACCCGTGAGTCTCTTTACATCATGAATATGCTGGAAAAAATCCAGTCTCAGCTGGAACATTTGAGCAAATCAGAGCGCAAAGTTGCCGAGGTCATTCTGGCTTCGCCCGATAACGCGATCCATTCGAGTATTGCTGCTCTGGCGCTGGAGGCCAATGTTAGTGAACCGACGGTGAATCGTTTCTGTCGCAGTATGGACACGCGCGGTTTTCCTGATTTTAAACTGCATCTGGCACAAAGTCTGGCGAATGGCACCCCCTATGTTAATCGCAACGTCAATGAAGATGACAGCGTTGAATCATACACGGGAAAAATATTTGAGTCGGCAATGGCGACGCTCGATCATGTCCGTCATTCACTGGATAAATCTGCCGTTAACCGCGCCGTCGACTTGCTCACTCAGGCCAAAAAAATCGCGTTTTTTGGATTAGGCTCTTCTGCCGCCGTTGCCCACGATGCGATGAATAAGTTCTTTCGTTTTAATGTTCCGGTGGTGTACTCCGATGATATCGTGCTGCAACGCATGAGTTGTATGAATTGTAGCGACGGAGACGTGGTGGTGCTGATTTCTCACACTGGAAGAACAAAAAATCTGGTCGAGTTGGCGCAGTTGGCACGGGAAAACGACGCCATGGTGATTGCCCTCACCTCTGCGGGTACCCCGCTTGCCCGAGAAGCAACGCTAGCAATTACCCTCGATGTACCGGAAGATACTGACATTTATATGCCCATGGTTTCTCGACTTGCACAGCTGACCGTGATAGATGTGCTGGCAACAGGTTTTACTTTGCGACGCGGTGCAAAATTCAGAGATAACTTGAAGCGGGTCAAGGAAGCGCTGAAGGAATCGCGTTTTGATAAGCAGTTACTTAATTTAAGTGACGATCGCTAAAAACGACTGTCACTGTTCTAATCTTATACGACATCCGAATGAGATTACTTTATCGCCATAACGGCGTTATTTCATTCGGATTTCATGTTCAAGCAACACCTGGTTGTTTCAGTCAACGGAGTATTACATGTCCAGAAGGCTTCGCAGAACAAAAATCGTTACCACGTTAGGCCCAGCAACAGATCGCGATAATAACCTTGAGAAAGTTATCGCTGCGGGTGCAAACGTTGTACGGATGAACTTTTCTCACGGCTCTCCTGAAGATCACAAAATGCGCGCGGATAAAGTTCGTGAGATTGCCGCAAAACTGGGGCGTCATGTGGCTATTCTGGGTGACCTCCAGGGGCCCAAAATCCGTGTATCCACCTTTAAAGAAGGCAAAGTTTTCCTCAATATTGGGGATAAATTCCTGCTCGACGCCAACCTGGGTAAAGGTGAAGGCGATAAAGAAAAAGTCGGTATCGACTACAAAGGCCTGCCTGCTGACGTCGTGCCTGGTGACATCCTGCTGCTGGACGATGGTCGCGTCCAGTTAAAAGTACTGGAAGTTCAAGGCATGAAAGTATTCACCGAAGTGACCGTCGGCGGTCCGCTCTCCAACAATAAAGGTATCAACAAACTCGGCGGTGGTTTGTCGGCTGAAGCGCTGACCGAAAAAGACAAAGCAGACATTAAGACTGCGGCGTTGATTGGCGTAGATTACCTGGCTGTTTCCTTCCCGCGCTGCGGCGAAGATCTGAACTATGCACGCCGCCTGGCTCGCGACGCAGGTTGTGATGCAAAAATTGTCGCCAAAGTTGAACGTGCGGAAGCCGTTTGCAGCCAGGATGCAATGGATGACATTATCCTCGCCTCTGATGTGGTAATGGTTGCACGTGGCGACCTCGGTGTGGAAATTGGCGACCCGGAACTGGTCGGCATTCAGAAAGCGTTGATCCGTCGTGCACGTCAGTTAAACCGCGCGGTAATCACTGCGACCCAGATGATGGAGTCAATGATTACTAACCCGATGCCGACCCGTGCAGAAGTCATGGACGTAGCAAACGCCGTTCTGGATGGTACTGACGCTGTGATGCTGTCTGCAGAAACTGCTGCTGGTCAGTATCCTTCAGAAACCGTTGCAGCCATGGCGCGTGTTTGCCTGGGTGCGGAAAAAATCCCGAGCATCAACGTTTCTAAACACCGTCTGGACGTTCAGTTCGACAATGTGGAAGAAGCTATCGCCATGTCAGCAATGTACGCGGCTAACCACCTGAAAGGCGTTACGGCGATCATCACTATGACCGAATCGGGTCGTACCGCTCTGATGACCTCCCGTATCAGCTCCGGTCTGCCGATTTTCGCTATGTCGCGCCATGAACGTACGCTGAATCTGACTGCTCTCTATCGTGGCGTTACGCCGGTGCACTTTGATAGCGCCAATGACGGCGTCGCAGCTGCCAGCGAAGCGGTTAATCTGCTGCGCGATAAAGGTTACTTGATGTCTGGTGACCTGGTGATTGTCACCCAGGGCGACGTGATGAGTACCGTGGGTTCTACTAATACCACGCGTATTTTAACGGTAGAGTAAGTACGTTGCCGGATGCGGCGAAAACGCCTCATCCGGCCTACAGTTCAATGATAGTTCAACAGATTTCGAATCTTCTGAAGCAAACTTGAACTTATCACACGGCGGAAGCCTCTCCTCGCGAGAGGCTTTTTTTATTTGATGGGATAAAGATCTTTGCGCTTATACGGTTGGATTTCGCCCGGTTTGCGAGTTTTCAGCAATTTTAATATCCAGGTGTATTGTTCTGGTCGCGGACCAACAAAAATCTCGACTTCTTCATTCATCCGCCGCGCAATCGTATGGTCATCCGCCTCTAACAGATCATCCATCGGTGGGCGCACCTGAATCGTCAGACGATGCGTCTTGCCATCATAAATTGGAAACAGCGGTACAACGCGCGCACGGCACACTTTCATCAATCGACCAATCGCGGGCAACGTCGCTTTATAGGTGGCAAAGAAATCAACAAACTCACTGTGCTCGGGGCCATGATCCTGATCGGGTAAATAATATCCCCAGTAGCCCTGACGTACCGACTGGATGAAAGGCTTAATACCATCATTTCTCGCATGCAGACGACCGCCAAAGCGACGACGCACCGTGTTCCAGACATAATCAAAAACCGGGTTACCCTGATTATGGAACATCGCTGCCATTTTCTGCCCTTGCGAGGCCATCAGCATGGCAGGGATATCGACGGCCCAGCCGTGCGGCACCAGAAAGATCACTTTCTCGTTATTACGCCGCATCTCTTCGATGATCTCCAGCCCTTGCCAGTCAACGCGCGGCTGAATTTTCTCTGGCCCGCGTATTGCCAACTCAGCCATCATTGCCATCGCTTGCGGCGCAGTGGCAAACATCTCATCAACAATCGCTTCGCGTTCAGCTTCACTACGTTCTGGAAAGCAGAGCGACAGATTTATTAACGCACGACGGCGTGAGCTTTTTCCCAGTCGTCCGGCAAAACGTCCCAGCCGTGCCAGAATGGGATCACGGAACTTTGGCGGCGTTAAAGCGATACCCGCCATCGCTGCTACGCCCAGCCATGCCCCCCAGTAGCGCGGGTGGCGAAAGGATTTATCAAACTCAGGAATGTATTCGCTATTATTTTTTTTCGTTTCCATGCTTTTCCAGTTTCGGATAAGGCAAAAATCAATCTGGTGATAGTGTAGCGGCGCAACTTGCCCCGCACCAAATAAAAAAAGCCGGTACTGACTGCGTACCGGCTGCGAATGGATGTTAATTAATCAAACCGTAGCTGCGGCACAATCTCTTTGGCCTGCGCCAGGAATTCGCGACGATCGGAGCCGGTCAGCCCTTCGGTACGCGGCAGTTTTGCCGTCAGCGGGTTTACGGCCTGCTGGTTTATCCATACTTCATAGTGCAGATGCGGCCCGGTTGAACGTCCGGTATTACCGGAAAGCGCGATACGGTCGCCACGTTTCACCTTCTGTCCTGGTTTCACCAGAATCTTACGCAAGTGCATATAACGCGTGGTGTAGCTGCGACCATGACGAATAGCCACATAATAACCTGCTGCGCCACTGCGTTTGGCAACCACCACTTCACCGTCACCCACTGAAAGCACCGGCGTACCCTGTGGCATGGCGAAATCAACACCTCTGTGTGGCGCAACACGACCAGTCACCGGATTAGTACGACGCGGGTTAAAGTTAGACGAGATACGGAACTGTTTCGCCGTCGGGAATCGCAAGAATCCTTTCGCCAGACCAGTACCGTTACGATCGTAGAATTTGCCATCTTCAGCGCGGATTGCGTAATAATCTTTACCTTCTGAACGCAAACGTACGCCCAGCAGCTGGCTTTGCTCACGTTTGCCATCAAGCATTTCTCGTGACATTAACACCGCAAATTCATCGCCTTTTTTCAGTTTGCGGAAATCCATTTGCCACTGCATGGCTTTAATCACTGCGCTCACTTCGGCGCTGGTTAAACCGGCGTTTCTGGCGCTGGCAACAAAGCTTCCCCCGACGGTACCTTTCAGCAGATTGTTGACCCACTCTCCTTGCTGCATTTCGCTGGTCATTTTAAAACCGTTAGCGGCAGTACGGTCATAGGTTCGGGTTTCCCGACGAGACACTTCCCAGGTGAGGCGCTGCAGTTCGCCGTCCGCGGTTAATGTCCAGGAGAGTTGTTGACCGATTTTCAGGTTACGCAATTCTTTGTCGGCAGCAGCCAGTTGGGTGATATCACCCATATCAATACCATACTGATTGAGAATGCTGCTTAGCGTATCGCCAGTGGAAACAACATATTCATGCACGCCCGCTTCACCGGCGATTTTGTCATCCAGTTCATCCTGGGGAATGGCTTCATCTTCTTGTGCAGCTTGATCAATCGGCTCACTGGCTTCAGGTAAGAGCGAACGAATTTCGTTCTGTTCCAGCTCAATGGTTTTGACAATTGGCGTGGCATCGCGGTGATAAACATAGGGCCGCCAGACAGCGACGGCCAGAGTAAGAACGGTGAGCGACCCCAACATAACGCGGTGTGGTCGCGGTAAATTATTAAACGCCAGGGCGACAGAGCGGGCTATCTGTTGCACGTAATCACTTCCTCATTAATCTCCTTTCAGGCAGCTCGCATACTGGTTGGCTAATTGATTCAGGAATTCTGAATAGCTTGTTTTACCCAGTTTGATATTCGTCCCCAGGGGATCCAACGTTCCCATACGAACGGATGTCCCTCGTGCGACGCTCTCAACGACCGCTGGCCTGAACTGTGGCTCAGCAAAAACGCAGGTTGCTTTTTGCTCAACCAACTGTGTTCTTATTTCATGTAAACGCTGCGCGCCAGGTTGAATCTCAGGGTTAACGGTAAAATGACCAAGCGGTGTCAGTCCGAACTGTTTTTCGAAATAGCCGTAAGCATCGTGAAAAACGAAATAACCTTTCCCCTTGAGCGGCGCGAGCTCGTTACCAACCTGCTTTTCGGTTGAGGCTAATTGTGCCTCAAAATCCTTCAGGTTGGCGTCAAGTTTGGCTCGACTTTGCGGCATAAGTTCCACTAATTTTCCATGGATTGCAACCGCTGTAGCCCGCGCTATCTCTGGGGAAAGCCAAAGATGCATGTTGAAATCGCCGTGATGGTGATCTTCGTCACTTTTTTCCGCGTGGTCGTGATCATCATCATCGCCGTGAATACTTTTCATCAGCAGCGGTTTCACATTCTCTAGCTGCGCAATCGTTACCTGTTTCGCTTCAGGTAATTTACTTACCGGTTTTTGCATGAACGCTTCCATCTCCGGGCCAACCCAAACGACTAAGTCCGCGTTCTGTAAGCGTTTTACATCTGATGGACGCAGTGAATAATCATGTTCTGAAGCGCCGTCAGGTAGTAAAACCTCCGTTTCTGTTACCCCATCAGCAATGGCAGAAGCGATGAACCCAACGGGTTTAATCGAAGCGACAACGGCAGCATCTGCGGCCTGTGTTGCACCGCCCCAGAGAGCGGCAGATAATGCTGCGAAAAGAAGCGTTTTTTTATGTAACATAATGCGACCAATCATCGTAATGAATATGAGAAGTGTGATATTATAACATTTCATGACTACTGCAAGACTAAAATTAACATGACAAGTCTGGTTTCCCTGGAAAATGTCTCGGTTTCTTTCGGCCAACGCCGCGTCCTCTCTGATGTGTCGCTGGAACTTAAACCTGGAAAAATTTTAACTTTACTTGGGCCAAATGGCGCAGGTAAGTCGACACTGGTACGGGTAGTGCTCGGACTGGTAACACCCGATGAAGGGGTTATCAAGCGCAACGGAAAACTGCGCATCGGCTACGTACCGCAGAAGCTGTATCTCGACACCACATTGCCACTGACCGTAAATCGATTTTTACGCTTACGCCCTGGCACACATAAAGAAGATATTTTGCCTGCACTGAAACGTGTCCAGGCCGGGCATCTGATTAACGCACCGATGCAAAAGCTCTCGGGTGGCGAAACACAGCGTGTATTGTTAGCGCGAGCATTGTTAAATCGACCGCAATTATTAGTGCTGGATGAACCCACTCAGGGCGTGGATGTGAATGGTCAGGTGGCGTTATATGACCTTATTGACCAGTTGCGTCGCGAACTGGATTGTGGCGTTTTAATGGTCTCTCACGATCTGCATCTGGTAATGGCAAAAACCGATGAAGTGCTTTGCCTGAATCACGACATTTGTTGTTCCGGCACACCGGAAGTTGTTTCCCTGCATCCGGAGTTTATTTCTATGTTTGGTCCTCGTGGTGCTGAACAACTGGGTATCTATCGCCATCATCATAATCATCGTCACGATTTACAGGGACGAATTGTTTTGCGTCGGGGAAATGATCGCTCATGATTGAATTATTATTTCCTGGTTGGTTAGCCGGGATCATGCTCGCCTGTGCCGCGGGTCCGCTGGGTTCGTTTGTGGTCTGGCGTCGTATGTCTTATTTCGGTGATACACTGGCTCATGCCTCATTACTTGGCGTCGCGTTTGGTTTGTTGCTGGACGTGAATCCATTCTATGCGGTAATTGCCGTTACGCTGCTGCTGGCGGGCGGTCTGGTATGGCTGGAGAAGCGCCCACAGCTGGCGATCGACACGTTATTAGGGATTATGGCGCACAGTGCCCTGTCGCTGGGCCTGGTGGTCGTTAGTCTGATGTCTAACATTCGTGTTGATTTGATGGCTTACCTGTTCGGTGATTTGCTGGCAGTGACGCCAGAAGATCTCATCTCTATTGCGATTGGCGTGGTCATCGTGGTGGCGATTCTGTTCTGGCAATGGCGCAATTTGCTGTCAATGACGATTAGCCCTGATCTGGCGTTTGTTGATGGTGTGAAATTACAGCGCGTGAAATTGTTGTTGATGCTGGTGACAGCATTGACGATTGGTGTAGCGATGAAATTTGTCGGCGCGTTGATTATTACTTCGCTGCTGATTATTCCTGCAGCTACAGCGCGTCGCTTTGCCCGCACGCCGGAACAGATGGCCGGTGTCGCTGTTTTGGTGGGAATGGTGGCAGTAACTGGCGGTTTAACCTTTTCCGCATTTTACGATACGCCGGCGGGTCCGTCGGTAGTGCTATGTGCGGCACTGTTATTTATTATCAGTATGATGAAAAAGCAGGCCATCTAATTTAAACCTAAAATGTCGGATGCGATGTGAACGTCTTATCCGACTTACGGTATCGTTATTTCTGACAGGGCCTGATAAAACGCGTACAGCGTCGCATCAGGCACTTTGCACAATTGTCGGATTAGGCTTGAATGCCTTATCCGACTTACGGCATTTCTGGCGGCGTAATTCCGAAGTGGTTCCACGCCCGCACTGTCGCCATACGCCCGCGCGGTGTACGCTGCAAAAAGCCTTGCTGAATCAAATAAGGTTCCAGTACATCCTCAATGGTTTCACGTTCTTCGCCAATGGCTGCCGCCAGGTTATCCAGACCTACCGGCCCACCAAAGAACTTATCGATTACCGCCAGCAACAATTTGCGGTCCATATAATCGAAACCTTCAGCATCAACATTCAGCATATCCAGTGCCCGGGCGGCGATATCCGCCGAGATGGTGCCATCGTGCTTCACTTCGGCGAAGTCACGCACTCGACGCAGCAGACGGTTGGCAATGCGTGGAGTACCGCGAGCGCGACGAGCAACTTCCAGCGCGCCGTCATCACTCATCTCAAGCCCCATAAAGCGTGCGCTGCGACTGACAATATATTGCAGATCCGGCACCTGATAAAACTCCAGACGCTGCACAATACCAAAACGATCGCGCAACGGTGATGTCAGCGAACCTGCGCGCGTGGTTGCACCAATCAGAGTAAACGGCGGCAAGTCAATTTTAATGGAGCGTGCCGCCGGACCTTCACCAATCATAATATCCAGTTGGTAGTCTTCCATTGCCGGATACAACACCTCTTCCACCACTGGCGAAAGACGGTGGATCTCATCAATAAACAGCACGTCATGCGGTTCAAGGTTAGTGAGCATCGCGGCCAGATCGCCCGCCTTTTCCAGCACTGGACCAGAAGTCGTGCGTAAATTCACGCCCATTTCATTGGCGACAATGTTGGCAAGCGTAGTTTTACCCAACCCCGGAGGACCAAAAATCAACAGATGATCGAGGGCATCGCCGCGCAGTTTCGCTGCTTTGATGAAAATCTCCATCTGTGAACGAACCTGCGGTTGACCAACATACTCTTCCAGTAATTTGGGGCGAATGGCGCGATCTGCCACATCTTCCGGCAAAGTGGTACCGGCAGAAATCAGACGGTCTGCTTCAATCATCCTTTACCTCATAACGCGGCGCGCAGGGCTTCGCGAATTAATGTTTCACTGCTGGCGTCAGGGCGAGCGATTTTGCTCACCATGCGGCTTGCTTCTTGTGGTTTATAGCCCAGCGCCACCAGCGCGGCAACCGCTTCCTGTTCAGCATCGTCGGTCGCCGGGCTCGCAGGTGACGTGAGTACCAGGTCGGCAGCTGGCGTAAAGAGATCGCCATGTAAACCTTTAAATCGGTCTTTCATTTCGACAATCAAGCGTTCGGCGGTTTTTTTGCCAATACCCGGCAGTTTCACCAGAGCCCCCACTTCTTCACGCTCAACGGCATTAACGAACTGCTGCGCTGACATTCCGGAGAGGATTGCCAATGCCAGTTTAGGCCCAACGCCGTTGGTTTTGATCAACTCTTTGAACAACGTGCGCTCTTGTTTATTGTTAAAACCGTACAGCAGTTGCGCGTCTTCACGCACCACAAAGTGGGTGAAAACGATCGCTTCCTGACCCGCTTCAGGGAGTTCATAAAAACAGGTCATCGGCATATGCACTTCATAGCCTACGCCGCCCACTTCAATTAATACCAGCGGGGGTTGTTTTTCAATGATGATGCCTCTGAGTCTGCCTATCACATGACGCTCCTGCGTAATGAATCAAAGATAATGCTGTATGATAAAAAAATGCTGGATAGATATCCAGCGAGGGATGATATTAAATCATTTCAGAACTGATAATCCTTTGGCTCACGGTATCTGAAATTTTCTATGAATCACCTTACATCGCACTCTTTCTTTGACTTCTAATGGCCAATTTTTCCACGTTCCTTGCTGGCGTGCTTCCATTCGCGGCATTTTTTTAGTTGGTGAAGGAGTAAGACCGCAAATATAAATGCGCTTATTGCCCATATAGCTATCAGAATCGGCAAAGGGCTGATATTGAAAAACACGTTTTCACAGGGTTTCCCGATGGCGGGGCGATCTTTTACAACCTTCACGCACATGGTGATTCCTGGTTTTATACGCTTGTCCTCAACATGCAAATTCCAGGTCTTACCGTCAATCTGCCAGGTCAGGTCATAGGCATACAGCCCCGTGCAATCAATCCTTCCTCCCCGCAGTAAATTGCAGGAGTGCGAGGCGCTACGCTCAAAATTACTGGTATAACGAACCGAAGAAACTTTTGCGAGCGTAGTCAAGCTATTGCGGTGGTACTCATACTCCAGAACGGCAGCATAACTGGTATAAATCGCTAAAAAGAAGTAAAAGAGCGCAATTGGCTTCCTGAAACGTGGGTAGTGAGCTTCCATGAGATAGGTGCTTAATATCAACGTCCCGGCAAGAGCAAATGAGATTAAAAGCTGATTGAATACGCTTGATAAATTCATCCGCGCCTCTGTATCTGGCAAGCAGGTAGAGGACTAATCATTCAGCGAGTCCCTGAACGCTGAATTTTTGCGGGATCATTCCACTATCAATACGCCACTGATATGACTCCGTATGCGCTAACTCGTCACCATTAAGATCAATCGAGACCTGGTTTGAGTAAATATCATACTCATCAATTATGTCAGCGCCTGAGTATTCATACAGAGCATAATATCCTGCCATCAAATCCCCCTTCGACACCCTTTCATAACTTTTTAGCACATAGCCATATCGCCAGTTAATCAAATCAAAAAGAATGCTTTCGGCGTCCTCTCTTGCAAAAATATCATCCCCCACTCTGATGATAAAACTTCCGGCATTAATTTTATAATGATGTTTTCCCGGCAGAAATTCAAAAGCCTGAGTGAGTGAAAATGATTCTTTATAATGATCACCCGCAGGAATAACTTGCCAGCCATCGACCCCATCATAAATTCCACACATCCCATCAAGGACAATGTTGCTTGTTGTGATGTCAAAGGCTTTATTGCAAGGCATCAAACCACCTTCAAAGATATAAGCAGGTTGATTATTGCTATTGTAGAAATCCAGTAAAGCATTCACCACCTGCCCCTGCTGTATAACGCTAAGCCTCACGGTGACACCACTTTGCGCCATTCTCGCATCGTTAAGGCTTGCACCAGCTTCACCCACGCCGTAGATATCATCACGCATATGAATAATTTGAGGCACAAACTCATTATTCTCATTTAAAGAAATACGTCCATATCGCCAGGGATAGCGAATGACATTATCTTGAGCAAATACATTCACGCATTGACTGATCGAAACTATAATTATCACATTAATAAATAACCGCATAAAACATTCCTTGTCATTATTACAATACAATGCTAATGCTTTACCATCACGAAAGATAGATGCTGTTTTATATATAAATAATGGATTGATATAGTGAAAATAAATTACCCAGCTAAATATGAAACCGGTGATATTGTTTTTACCTGCATCGGTGCTCGCCTGTTTGGGCAAATCTCTGCAGCCTCGAAATGCTGGAGCAACCATGTGGGGATAATCATCGGACATGACGGTGATGATTACCTGGTTGCGGAGAGTCGAGTTCCGCTCTCCACAATCACAACTTTGTCACGATTTATTGAACGGTCGACCGATCAACGCTACGGTGTTCGCCGCCTGGCAGGAGGTTTAACCGCAGAGCAGAAACTTGCTCTTGTCGAAAAGGTCCCTGCCCGGTTGCATAAGTTCTACCACACCGGTTTTAAATACGAATCTTCCCGCCAGTTCTGTTCAAAATTCGTTTTTGATATTTATAAAGAGGCGCTATGTATCCCGGTGGGTGAAATTGAGACGTTTGGAGAACTGCTAAACAGCAATCCGAATGCAAAACTCACTTTCTGGAAATTCTGGTTTTTAGGTTCGATTCCGTGGGAGCGTAAAACCGTCACGCCAGCCAGTTTGTGGCATCATCCGGGTTTGGTGTTGATTCATGCGGAGGGAGTAGGAACGCCTCAGCCTGAATTGACCGAGGCGGTATAACTTAACGCAGTCGCCCTCTCGCCAGGTTCAGCCGCGATTCGCTCATCTGCATCGCATTCTGACTAACGTGGCAGTGGGTGATGGCAATTGCCAGCGCATCGGCGGCGTCCGCCTGCGGGTTAGCGGGCAGTTTCAGCAAAGTGCGGACCATATGCTGCACCTGGCTTTTTTCGGCACTACCAATACCTACCACCGTTTGTTTTACCTGACGTGCCGCGTATTCAAATACCGGTAATTCCTGATTCACCGCCGCCACAATCGCCACGCCACGCGCCTGCCCCAGCTTCAGGGCCGAGTCGGCATTTTTAGCCATAAAGACTTGTTCAATGGCGAAATAATCAGGCTGGAACTGGGTGATGATTTCCGTCACGCCCGCATAGATGAGCTTAAGACGAGACGGTAAATCATCTACTTTGGTGCGTATACATCCGCTACCCAGGTAGGACAGCTGCCTGCCCACCTGGCGGATGACGCCATAGCCGGTCACGCGCGAACCCGGGTCAATGCCGAGAATAATAGCCATCACGCGTCTCCGTTTTGCTGTTTAGCAGGCCTCATCAGAGAGTCGCTGCAACCTCATCAGAGATTTCACCGTTATGGTAGACTTCCTGCACGTCGTCGCAATCTTCCAGCATATCGATCAGACGCATCAGTTTCGGTGCGGTTTCTGCATCCATATCAGCTTTGGTGGACGGGATCATGGAAACTTCCGCGCTGTCTGCTTTCAGACCTGCAGCTTCCAGAGCGTCGCGTACTTTACCCATTTCTTCCCATGCAGTGTAGACATCAATCGCGCCGTCATCATAGGTCACAACGTCTTCAGCACCTGCTTCCAGTGCTGCTTCCATGATGGTGTCTTCATCGCCTTTCTCGAAGGAGATCACGCCTTTTTTGCTGAACAGATAGGCTACGGAACCATCAGTACCGAGGTTACCGCCACATTTGCTGAATGCGTGACGCACTTCAGCAACGGTACGGTTGCGGTTATCAGACAGACATTCAATCATGATTGCCGTGCCGCCAGGACCGTAACCTTCGTAGATGATGGTTTCCATGTTTGCATCATCATCACCACCCACACCACGGGCAATTGCGCGGTTCAGGGTGTCACGGGTCATGTTGTTAGACAGTGCTTTATCAATAGCTGCTCGCAGACGCGGGTTAGCATCCGGATCGCCACCGCCCAACTTAGCCGCGGTTACCAGCTCACGAATGATTTTAGTGAAGATTTTACCGCGCTTAGCATCCTGCGCAGCTTTACGATGTCTGGTGTTGGCCCATTTACTATGACCTGCCATAAAAATATCTCCAGGTAGCCCTGCCTGTTCAGGCAGCGTTAATTACAAACTGTTCAATCGCCTGCCGGTTGCTCCATGACTTTGTGAGCGCCGCCGCAGCATGCGCATCAAGCCACTTGTAGGCCAGATGTTCAGTGAAAACGATCTGGCGCTCGTGCGGGAGTGCAAGACAGAACCAAGATTCCGTATTACGCGTTACGCCCGGCGCATAGCGATGACGTAAATGTGAAAAAATTTCAAACTCCACCGTGCGCTGACAGTCAATTAAGGTCAGTTGTTCAGCGACAACATCAATGGTGACCTCTTCCTTTACTTCGCGCATGGCGGCTTGCGGCGCGGTTTCCCCCTCTTCCACGCTGCCGGTTACCGACTGCCAGAAATCGGGATCATCACGCCGCTGTAACATCAGCACCCGTTTCGTATCTTGCGCATAAATAACCACCAGAATAGAAACGGGACGCTTATAAGTCATATCAATTATTCTCTGCCTTCTTCACAACCTGAATGCTCAGCTCGGACAGAGCAGTCGGGTTAGCAAAGCTTGGCGCTTCGGTCATCAGACACGCTGCCGCCGTGGTTTTCGGGAAGGCGATAACGTCACGGATGTTGTCGGTACCGGTCAGCAGCATGGTCAGACGGTCAAGACCGAATGCCAGACCTGCGTGCGGCGGAGTACCGTATTTCAGGGCGTCGAGCAGGAAGCCGAATTTCTCGCGCTGTTCCTCTTCGTTGATCCCCAGAATACCAAACACCGTCTGCTGCATATCCCCATTATGGATACGCACAGAACCACCGCCCACTTCGTAACCATTGATGACCATATCGTAAGCGTTCGCCACCGCATTTTCCGGTGCAGCTTTCAACTCTGCCGCCGTCATGTCTTTCGGTGAGGTGAACGGATGGTGCATTGCCGTCAGGCCGCCTTCACCGTCGTCTTCAAACATCGGGAAGTCGATAACCCACAGCGGTGCCCATTTGCTTTCGTCGGTCAGACCAAGGTCTTTACCCACTTTCAGACGCAATGCGCCCATCGCGTCGGCAACAATTTTCTTGTTATCAGCACCGAAGAAAATCATATCGCCATCTTGCGCGGCAGTACGATCCAGGATGGCTTCGATGATTTCAGCGTTGAGGAACTTCGCTACCGGGCTGTTGATACCTTCCAGACCTTTCGCACGTTCGTTAACTTTGATGTACGCCAGACCTTTCGCGCCGTAGATTTTAACGAAGTTACCGTATTCGTCGATCTGCTTACGGGTCAGCGATGCGCCACCCGGAACACGCAGAGCGGCAACGCGGCCTTTCGGATCGTTCGCCGGACCTGCGAATACCGCGAACTCAACGGATTTCAGCAGATCAGCAACGTCAGTCAGTTCCATCGGGTTACGCAGATCCGGTTTATCAGAACCATAACGGCGTTCTGCTTCCGCAAAGGTCATTACAGGGAAATCACCGAGATCCACGCCCTTCACTTCCAGCCACAAATGGCGTACCAGCGCTTCCATCACTTCACGCACTTGCGGCGCGGTCATGAAAGAGGTTTCCACATCGATCTGGGTGAATTCAGGCTGACGATCAGCACGCAGGTCTTCGTCACGGAAGCATTTTACAATCTGATAGTAGCGGTCAAAACCAGACATCATCAGCAGCTGTTTGAACAGCTGCGGAGACTGCGGCAGTGCGTAGAATTTCCCTTTGTGCACACGAGAAGGCACCAGGTAGTCACGCGCGCCTTCCGGCGTGGCTTTGGTCAGCATCGGAGTTTCGATGTCGAGGAAGCCGTGGTCATCCATAAAACGGCGCACCAGGCTGGTGATTTTAGCGCGGGTTTTCAGGCGCTGAGCCATTTCCGGACGACGCAGGTCGAGGTAGCGGTATTTCAGTCGCGCTTCTTCGGTGTTGACGTGGTTAGAGTCAAGCGGCAGAACGTCTGCGCGGTTGATGATGGTCAGCGAGGAGGCCAGCACTTCGATTTCGCCGGTCGCCATATCGCGGTTGATATTTTTTTCGTCACGCGCACGTACGGTGCCCGTGACCTGAATGCAGAACTCATTACGCAGTTCAGAGGCCAGCTTTAACGCGTCCGCACGATCCGGATCGAAAAATACCTGCACGATACCTTCGCGGTCGCGCATATCGATGAAGATCAGGCTACCAAGATCACGACGACGGTTGACCCAACCACACAGAGTCACCTGCTGCCCCACGTGGGACAAACGGAGCTGTCCACAATATTCTGTACGCATGAGATATCCCTTAACTTAGCTGCCGGCGGATGCCCCCTGCTGCGCAGGTGACCAAGTCGCAGCGTTAGCTGTATGTCACAACTGAATGAAAAAAGGCGGCTATTATACTGGAAATTCTGCCGCACCGTAAGAGCCTGGCCCGCGCTGGAACGCCTCGTTACCACTTTATATCGGGCCTGAAATCAGACTCTACGCCAGTTTGCTATAAAGGTGTTGCCCGAACTCATAAAAATTAACAAAATTTGTCGTTCCGCCATCAGCTAATCGCATTAAGGTGAAAGGCACGATTTCGTTTTATCAGGAGACAACATGCTTGAACTGAATGCTAAAACCACTGCGCTGGTGGTGATTGATTTACAAGAAGGCATCTTACCTTTTGCCGGTGGCCCGCATACTGCCGATGAGGTGGTTAATCGCGCCGGGAAGCTGGCGGCGAAATTTCGCGCGAGCGGTCAGCCCGTGTTTCTGGTGCGCGTTGGCTGGTCTGCCGATTATGCCGAAGCATTAAAACAGCCGGTTGATGCCCCCTCCCCCGCTAAAGTGTTACCCGAAAACTGGTGGCAACATCCTGCTGCATTAGGTGCAACCGACAGCGATATCGAAATCATCAAACGTCAATGGGGTGCGTTTTACGGTACGGATCTGGAGTTGCAATTACGCCGCCGGGGTATCGATACAATAGTATTATGTGGGATCTCGACCAATATCGGTGTTGAATCCACCGCCCGCAATGCCTGGGAACTCGGTTTTAATCTGGTGATTGCCGAAGACGCCTGCAGCGCCGCCAGCGCCGAGCAGCACAATAACAGCATCAACCATATCTACCCACGCATCGCCCGTGTGCGCAGTGTGGAAGAGATCCTCAACGCATTATGATTTACATCGGTCTGCCGCAATGGTCGCATCCTAAATGGGTGCGGTTGGGGATCACCAGCCTTGAAGAGTATGCCCGCCACTTTAACTGTGTGGAGGGCAACACCACGCTTTACGCCCTGCCGAAATCCGAGGTTGTCCTGCGCTGGCGTGAGCAGACCACAGATAATTTTCGCTTCTGTTTTAAGTTTCCGGCGACCATTTCGCATCAGGCAGCATTACGGCATTGCGATGATTTAGTAACTGAATTTTTGACTCGCTTGTCACCGTTAGCGCCGCGCATTGGGCAATACTGGCTGCAACTGCCTGCCACATTTGGCCCACGGGATCTGCCTGCGCTTTGGCATTTTCTCGACTCTCTTCCCGGCGAGTTTAATTATGGTGTGGAAGTCCGCCATCCACAGTTTTTCGCCAAAGGGGAAGAGGAACAAACACTTAATCGCGGTTTACATCAGCGCGGCGTTAATCGGGTGATTTTAGACAGCCGCCCGGTTCATGCAGCACGCCCACACAGTGAAGCTATTCGCGACGCTCAACGGAAAAAACCTAAAGTTCCCGTACATGCTGTGCTGACGGCGACAAATCCGCTGATCCGTTTTATCGGTAGTGATGATATGACGCAAAACCGGGAATTATTTCAGGTCTGGTTACAAAAATTAGCGCAGTGGCATCAGACCACTACGCCTTATCTTTTTTTACATACGCCAGATATTGCCCAGGCACCGGAACTGGTACATACCCTGTGGGAAGGCTTACGTAAAACACTTCCAGAGATCGGAGCAGTTCCGGCTATTCCACAGCAATCTTCTCTTTTCTGAATTTGCCACCTATCATAGACAGGTGCCATCGGCCATTTTAAAGGGAGTTTGTATGGTAAGCGCGCTATATGCCGTTTTAAGTGCGTTGTTATTAATGAAGTTCTCTTTTGATGTCGTTCGCCTGCGAATGCAGTACCGCGTTGCCTATGGTGACGGCGGTTTTAGCGAACTGCAAAGCGCTATTCGCATTCATGGTAACGCGGTGGAATATATTCCCATCGCGATTGTGTTGATGCTGTTTATGGAAATGAATGGCGCAGAAACCTGGATGGTGCATATTTGCGGCATCGTTTTGCTTGCTGGTCGTCTGATGCATTATTACGGTTTTCATCACCGTCTGTTCCGCTGGCGACGTTCTGGCATGAGCGCCACCTGGTGTGCGCTGTTGCTGATGGTGCTGGCGAATCTTTGGTATATGCCCTGGGAGTTGGTTTTCTCCCTGCGTTAGCGCACAATACGCCACTTTCTTTTTCCCGGATTTTTACGTTATGTCTCACCGCGACACGCTATTTTCTGCCCCTATCGCCAGACTGGGCGACTGGACCTTTGATGAACGGGTAGCCGAAGTCTTCCCGGATATGATCCAGCGTTCCGTTCCCGGCTACTCCAATATTATTTCCATGATTGGTATGTTAGCCGAACGCTTCGTTCAACCTGGTACGCAGGTTTACGATCTGGGTTGTTCTCTGGGCGCGGCGACGCTCTCAGTGCGTCGCAATATTCATCATGATAATTGCAAAATTATCGCCATCGACAACTCTCCGGCGATGATTGAACGCTGCCGTCGTCATATTGACGCTTATAAAGCCCCTACGCCAGTAGACGTTATTGAAGGTGATATTCGCGATATCACCATTGAAAATGCATCGATGGTTGTGCTGAATTTTACCCTGCAATTCCTGGAACCTTCAGAGCGTCAGGCGTTACTGGATAAAATTTATCAAGGGCTGAATCCGGGCGGCGCGCTGGTGCTTTCAGAAAAATTCAGTTTCGAAGATGCCAAAGTTGGTGAACTGCTGTTCAACATGCACCACGACTTTAAACGTGCCAACGGTTACAGTGAACTGGAGATCAGCCAGAAGCGCAGTATGCTGGAAAATGTCATGCTGACCGATTCCGTGGAAACACATAAAGCTCGCCTGCATCAAGCCGGTTTTGAACATAGCGAGCTATGGTTCCAGTGCTTTAACTTTGGTTCACTGGTGGCATTAAAAGCAGAGGACGCTGCATGATCGACTTTGGTAACTTTTATTCTCTGATTGCCAAAAATCATCTTTCACACTGGCTGGAAACGCTGCCCGCGCAGATTGCCAGCTGGCAGCGCGAACAGCAGCACGGTCTGTTTAAACAGTGGTCCAATGCGGTGGAATTTCTGCCTGAAATTAAACCGTATCGTCTTGATTTACTACATAGCGTGACGGCAGAAAGCGAAGAGCCACTGAGCGCCGGGCAGATTAAGCGCATTGAAACACTGATGCGCAACCTCATGCCGTGGCGCAAAGGGCCGTTTTCACTGTATGGCGTGAACATCGATACCGAATGGCGTTCTGACTGGAAATGGGATCGTGTTCTGCCCCATCTTTCTGATTTAACCGGGCGCACCATTCTTGATGTCGGCTGCGGCAGCGGTTATCACATGTGGCGCATGATTGGCGCAGGCGCACATCTGGCGGTGGGTATCGACCCTACGCAACTGTTCCTATGCCAGTTTGAAGCGGTGCGTAAACTATTGGGTAACGACCAACGGGCGCATCTGCTGCCGTTAGGCATTGAACAACTTCCGGCACTGAAAGCCTTTGATACCGTCTTTTCGATGGGCGTGCTTTATCATCGTCGTTCACCGCTGGAGCATCTCTGGCAGTTAAAAGATCAACTGGTGAATGAAGGTGAACTGGTGCTGGAAACGCTGGTTATTGATGGCGATGAAAACACAGTGTTGGTACCAGGCGATCGTTACGCGCAAATGCGCAATGTTTATTTCATCCCGTCAGCCCTGGCGTTGAAAAACTGGCTGAAGAAGTGTGGTTTTGTTGATATCCGCATTGCGGATGTGAGCGTTACCACGACCGAAGAGCAGCGACGCACCGAATGGATGGTTACTGAATCGCTGGCCGATTTTCTCGACCCGCATGATCCGGGTAAGACGGTAGAAGGTTATCCTGCGCCTAAACGCGCGGTACTGATTGCGCGCAAGCCGTAAAGGTCTGGTATTACTACCGGATGCGGCGTGAACGCCTTATCCGGCCTACAAAGCCTTTTTAATTCAATATGTTGCAGGGACTATGTAGGTCTGATAAGCATAGCGCATCAGGCAGTTTTACGTTTGCATAACCTCAGCGCCCGTTTCCGGGCGCTTTTCACGTCTTATGCCTGAACAGCTGGCTGATCAAACGCCGTTAACTTCGGTGCATTGCCCGTATATTTTTCGATATACACCAGCGCAGAGTTACCGGCACAGGCATTTGCCAGCTGAGAGCTGGGGATATCCGCCGTTAACACGTTCGCACTGCCGTTTTTACACAAGCCATTTTCCAGATCTGGCCATGCACCTTCATGCACGCATACCACGCCTTTTTTGATCCCGTCAGTCACCACCGCGCCTGTCAGAATCTGACCACGTTTGTTCCAGACACGCACCAGATCGCCATTCGCAATACCAAAGCGAGCAGCATCTTCGGTGTGAATAGTGATCGGTTCACGATCGGCAACCGCATATTTTTTACGCAGTTCCGCATAGTTAAGCTGACTGTGTAAACGGTGTGCCGGATGTGCGGTCAGAAGCTGCAACTGCTTCTCGTCAGCGGAACCTTTCCACTCATCAGGCGCAAGCCAGGTTGGGTGTGCCGGGCAATCCTTATAGCCAAATTTTTCCAGCGTTTTGGAGTAAATCTCAATTTTGCCGCTTGGCGTACCCAGCGCATTTTTCACCGGATCGGCGCGGAAATCACCATAACGAACGTACTGTTCGTTCTTCTCGCTGCGGCGCATTTCGATCAGTTTATTTTGCTGCCAGAAAGCATTAAACATCGGCATAGTCACGCGTTGCGCACGCGCACCTTTCTGAGCGGCATCATAGAAAAATTTCAGCCACGCCATTTCATCTCTACCTTCGGTATAGATCTCTTTTCCGCCAGGTTTGAGTAATTCAGCAAGATCGGCAAACACATCAAAATCGTTACGCGCTTCAAATTGCGCAGCGACTGCCTGCTTCATCGGTACAATATGCTGGTTGCTGTAATCACCGGTCATCGTCAAGTCATTGCGCTCAAACGATGTGGTGATCGGTAATACGATATCTGCATGTTTAGCAGCTGCGGTCCAGTAGCATTCAGAAACGACGATCATCTCCGGTTTCTGCCATGCTTTAATCAGACGATTGGTATCCTGGTGATGGGTAAAGTTACCGCCACCCGCCCACCAGATCATTTTGATATTCGGATACGTTTGTTCTTTACCGTTATGCTGATATTTGCCGCCAGGATTTTCCAGCGCATCAACAATACGGGCGACAGGAATCGCCGTCATTCCGCCATCATCAGCTTCCTCGCTGGCCTGTCCGGCAATCGCCGCAGACATTTCCGGCAGCACGCCGCCAACACGCGTCGGGTTGCCACCGTTTGAGTAATGATAAGAGAAACCAAACCCGCCGCCCGGTGTACCAATCTGCCCTAACATCGCCGCCAGCGTCACCAGCATCCAGTGTTTCTGTTCACCATATTGCTGGCGTTGAATTCCCCAGCCTGCCATCAGCATTGTGCGATTTGCCGCCATCAGTTCAGCGAGTTTGACTATCTGCGCTTCCGGTACGCCAGTAATTTCCGCCGCCCAGGCCGCGCTCTTCGGCGTATTATCGCTCTTACCTGCGAGGTACTCTTCAAACTGCGGATACCCGGTGGTGTATTTTTCAAGGAACACTTTATCGTGTTTGCCTAGTGTCATCAGGGTATGTGCAATCCCTAACATCAGTGCCACGTCGGTGCCCATATTCGGCGCGATCCAGGTGGCATTATCGCCAAAGAATTCGATGGTTTCGGAGCGGATAGGATCAATGGCAATCACTGGTTTGCCAGATTTTTTCAGCTGATGGAAGTATTCCAGCCCTTGCTCATCGGTACTGCTCCAGGCAATTTTTAAGGTATTCAGCGGGTTCATCCCCCACAGCACCACAACCTGGCTGTTTTCCAGAATCAGTGGCCAGGAGGTCTGCTGTTCATACACCTCCACGGAACCCACCACGTGCGGCATGATTACCTGTGCCGCCCCGGTTGAATAATCGCCGCTATGCCCTGAATAACCGCCCGCAAGATTCATATAACGTTGCAGTAAGGTTTGCGCTTTATGTAACACGCCAGAAGAGCGCCAGCCGTAAGATCCGGCAAAAATGGCCGATGGTCCGTTAGCTTTGCGAATGCGATCGTGTTGCTCATGAATAAGTTTTAATTCTTGTTCCCAGCTCACCTGTACATAAGTATCTTCGCCACGACCTTTCGCCGGTTGCAGTGGATTATCAAGAAAGCTTTTTCTCACCATCGGATGCTGAATACGCGCCGTGGTGTGTACCTGATCCACCGCTGTAGACTGTAAGGAGTTTGGTATGGTTTTCGCCAGCGCGCCTGTCGAAGAAACAATCCTGCCATCCTTCACTTCTACGTTCATCGCTCCCCAACGGCCTGCGGTGAGGATTTTGCCGCCCTTCTCTTCTGCCCATGCAGGTAACGGTGCAGCCGATGTCACCACCAGCGCCCCAGCGGCAATACCGCTGTGTTTAATAAATTCACGTCTTGTTAATGTCATAACTTCCTCCCTGATCAACGAGGATCACTGTTTCTCGGTAATATCTTTGGCGTTGTACTGGAAGTACCGCGTCAAAATGTCCAGTTCGTTTTCGCTCATGCTGGTTCGCGCCCCCATTCCTTTGGCAATGGACGGCCATGCATTGACGGTGTAATGGTCGGAGGCAATAGGGGCATGGCAACCAGCGCAATAGGTATCGTCAAGTTTTTCAGCGTATTGCCATAGCGGTTTACGGTCCGCTAATGCGGGATCGGTAAGCACACCCTGTAAAGACGCCTGACGCCATTGATTGCCGTATTCGTCAGCCTGCCATTCCCCGTTTACCGTTAACGCCTTGATACCTTCTTCACTTAATTTGGCTAGCGCCAGCCGTTGACCTGCCGCCAGGTAGAGCGTGTTTTCACTGCCCTGCATTTGATAACCCTGCAACAGAACGATCGGCTGTTTGCCACTGGCATCAACGACGGTGAGATCGGTACCAGGATTCACGGTAGCCAGCTCGCCTATGCGAGAAGTTTTGAAAGGATAAATATGTGCGCCATTGGTAACTGAAGTAGCGGCCTGACTTTCCAGCTCATGCGCCGCGTTGTCATCCATTTTTATTTCTGGTGGAAAATGGGCAATGCCTTTATGACAATCGATACAGGTTTCGCCGTCCTTTTGCGCTTTGTTATGCATTTTCTGCGCAGATTCACTTTGCGAGGCAATATCCATGGCATCAAAAGAATGGCAACTACGACACGTTGCAGAATCAGTTGCTTTTAATTCTTTCCATACTGTTTCGGCCATTTCCTGACGATGCGCTTCGAACTTATCGTCACTGTCTATTTTGCCGCTAACAAATTCATGATAAATATCTTTAGAAGCTTTTAATTTAGCAAATAAATAATCCACCCCTGACTTTGGAATATGGCAATCGGCACATTCCGCACGTATCCCTTTCTGGTTAGAAAAGTGGACAGTTCCCTGATATTCCTCAAAAGGTTTACTCATCGAGTGGCAGGAAAGGCAAAATGCGGTATCCGACGTTTTATGTAAGGCTTTTTGCGCCAGTAATAACCCGCCGCCACCAACCACAACCGTTATCAGCAAAAATAATAACCCAATGCGTTTTTTCCCTCGCATAGATTCCTCTAATTAATTCCAGAACACCGAAATCATTGTATAATTAAATATACAACGAATTGACCGCTTGCATAATTCGGCACAACACTGCCTGAAATAATCGATAAAGAATATGATTTATTACAATGTAATCATTAATTGCTAAGGAATAACCCAGTTGTTATTTAGAATATATATTTGTCAGTTTTAGTAATTTAAATTACATAATTAATATGAATATATAAAAATTTTTAGCACAACGCTATGCGCACTGTCACGCGCTCAACTGATCACAGAAATCGTTCGTTTTTTATACTTCTCGGGGATAAAAAAAGGCCCCTGTTGAAATTGCAGGGGCCTGGTACGAGCAAGCATCATATTGGGCGACATGATGCAACGGTAAAAATCATTTGGCCTGACGGCGTTCAATGATTCCTTTCATTTCTGCAACCGCCGCCCCGTCTACGACATAACGCGAATACTCGTCCGCGTGTGCATCTGATGACATGGACAATCCTTGATTACGATAACGCATTGGTGAGGCTTGCCACGCTCCCGCGGAGCTATGGACTTCCAGCACTCCGGCATCGAGGAAGTGGTGCAGGTTTTCTGCACGGACTCCTGCTCCGGCCATAATGATTGGAGCATCACCATGGGCAATAAGTTCCATAATTTTTGATAAACCTTGCAGTGCGTCTGATTTTTGCCCTGATGTCAGTACCCGAGCAACGCCCAATTCCGCAAGATTATTGAGTGTATTTAAAGGGTTAGCGCACATATCGAAGGCGCGATGAAAAGTCACTGCCAGCGGACCGGCAACAGCCATTATTTTTTCCATTCGTGGCATATCGACATTCCCGTCAACATCGAGAACGCCCGTCACCAGTCCAGGAAAACCTAATTCGCGGACTGTGCGCACATCCTCAAGAATGGCGGTAAACTCACCGTCGCTGTAGCAAAAATCACCACCGCGTGGGCGAATAATTGGATGCACAGGGATCGTCACCCGCTGGCGCACGGATTTCAATACCCCCAACGACGGCGTTAAGCCCCCCTCTTTTGGGGCTGCGCATAATTCAACTCTGTCTGCGCCGTTTTGCTGCGCCGTTAGCGCGCATTCCATGCTGTAACAGCAAATTTCCAGTAATGCCATTTTTGCTCCTTAATTACGCCGACTGCTCGCTGGCAACGATCTCTTCAATGGACCACGGATGAAATTTAATGGTCGTTTTGCCATCGGTGACCGCCAGCGTCGGATTCGGTAATCGCTCATGCTCACCTTTTGGCGAACTGGTTTTAACTGAGATCCCCGGCAGGCTGAGTCCTTCATCAGAAAACAATGCCAGCGCACGGGAATTCAGCGTTTCTGGATCGCCCGGCAGAACGATTTCAATATGTTCCCAACCTTCGTGCGGGTAACGTTTTTCCCCGGGCCACGGTAGCTCCACAATGGAAAACTGCCAGTGCGCAACCTGTACCGGTTCATGCAATTTAAACAGACAAATCGGCCTGCCATTGATCATATTTTCTGACAAAAGCTCGCCGCACTGTTCAAACCCGCGACGCCAGCGTTCAGCGGTGACGTTTTGATGGCAACGCAAAGAAATGTGATCGGCAGTCAGTGGAGTGATATCCAACCCCAGACGGCGGGAAAGTTCATCTAATGCGTGGGTAAATCGCGGTAAATCCGATGCAATATCCTGCAGCTCGTCGATAGATTGCCAGTTCGCCATAATCACTCTTCGTCTTTCAGTAAAAGCGTTAATTTACCCTGTTGCCCTGCGCCAACCAACCGCTGATTTCACGCCGCTTCTGATGCAATAGTGAAAACGGCAATACACCACGCGCACGTTGCTGACGAAAACAGCCATTTGCAGTATACTCCCGCCCTAATTTCTTTAACTGGTGCGGGCAATTTTTGCTCGCTTCATCAATGTAAGGTATTCCGGTGAATATTCAGGCTCTTCTCTCAGAAAAAGTCCGTCAGGCCATGATTGCGGCAGGCGCGCCTGCGGATTGCGAACCGCAGGTTCGTCAGTCAGCAAAAGTTCAGTTCGGCGACTATCAGGCTAACGGCATGATGGCAGTTGCTAAAAAACTGGGTATGGCACCGCGACAATTAGCAGAGCAGGTGCTGACTCATCTGGATCTTAACGGTATCGCCAGCAAAGTTGAGATCGCGGGTCCTGGCTTTATCAACATTTTCCTTGATCCGGCATTCCTGGCTGAACATGTTCAGCAGGCGCTGGCGTCCGATCGTCTCGGTGTTGCTACGCCAGAAAAACAGACCATTGTGGTTGACTACTCTGCGCCAAACGTGGCGAAAGAGATGCACGTTGGTCACCTGCGCTCTACCATTATTGGTGACGCAGCAGTTCGTACTCTGGAGTTCC
The DNA here is from genome assembly GCF_963876935.1 of Escherichia sp. MOD1-EC4550. NCBI lineage: Bacteria > Pseudomonadati > Pseudomonadota > Gammaproteobacteria > Enterobacterales > Enterobacteriaceae > Escherichia > Escherichia sp. MOD1-EC4550. The sequence continues at coordinate 257,612 of NZ_CAWNSE010000015.1, read as the reverse complement.
TCGGTCACAAAGTGATTCGCGCAAACCACGTCGGCGACTGGGGCACTCAGTTCGGTATGCTGATTGCATGGCTGGAAAAGCAGCAGCAGGAAAATGCCGGTGAAATGGAGCTGGCTGATCTTGAAGGTTTCTACCGCGATGCGAAAAAGCATTACGATGAAGATGAAGCGTTCGCTGAGCGTGCACGTAACTACGTGGTAAAACTGCAAAGCGGTGACGAATACTTCCGTGAGATGTGGCGCAAACTAGTCGACATCACCATGACGCAGAACCAGATCACCTACGATCGTCTGAACGTGACGCTGACTCGTGATGACGTGATGGGCGAAAGCCTGTACAACCCGATGCTGCCGGGTATCGTGGCTGATCTCAAAGCCAAAGGTCTGGCTGTAGAAAGCGAAGGCGCAACCGTCGTATTCCTTGATGAGTTCAAAAACAAGGAAGGCGAACCGATGGGCGTGATCATTCAGAAGAAAGATGGTGGCTATCTCTACACCACCACTGATATCGCCTGTGCGAAATATCGTTATGAAACATTGCATGCCGATCGCGTGCTGTATTACATCGACTCCCGTCAGCATCAACACCTGATGCAGGCGTGGGCGATCGTCCGTAAAGCAGGCTATGTGCCGGAATCCGTACCGCTGGAACACCATATGTTCGGCATGATGCTGGGCAAAGACGGCAAACCGTTCAAAACGCGTGCTGGCGGTACGGTGAAACTGGCCGATCTGCTGGATGAAGCCCTGGAACGCGCACGCCGTCTGGTGGCAGAGAAGAACCCGGATATGCCAGCCGATGAGCTGGAAAAACTGGCTAATGCGGTTGGTATTGGTGCGGTTAAATACGCAGATCTATCCAAAAACCGTACCACTGACTACATCTTCGACTGGGACAACATGCTGGCGTTTGAGGGTAATACCGCGCCATACATGCAGTATGCTTACACGCGTGTATTGTCCGTGTTCCGTAAAGCAGAAATTAACGAAGAGCAACTGGCTGCAGCCCCGGTAATCATCCGTGAAGATCGTGAGGCACAACTGGCAGCTCGCCTGCTGCAGTTTGAAGAAACCCTCACCGTGGTTGCCCGTGAAGGCACGCCGCATGTAATGTGTGCTTACCTGTACGATCTGGCCGGTCTGTTCTCTGGCTTCTACGAGCACTGCCCGATCCTCAGCGCAGAAAACGAAGAAGTGCGTAACAGTCGTCTGAAACTGGCACAACTGACGGCGAAGACGCTGAAGCTGGGCCTGGATACGCTGGGTATTGAGACAGTAGAGCGTATGTAATCGATTTTTCGTGAGAGTGAAGCCTGATCAGGGTTACCTGATCAGGCTTTTTTATTGCCATCTAAATGTATTCTGAAAATGGACATGCCACTGTTTTCTCACTGTTGGATAAGAGGCCAGAAGCGTAATATCCGGCCCCAGGGAAACGATAACGGTTGAATTTAAGGAATACCGCAGTGTTTAAATTTCTTGTATTAACATTAGGCATTATCTCTTGCCAGGCTTACGCAGAAGATACGGTTATAGTCAATGACCATGACATTTCAGCCATCAAAGATTGTTGGCAAAAAAATTCAGATGATGATACTGACATTAACGTGATCAAATCATGCCTGCGACAAGAATACAATCTCGTCGATGCGCAATTAAATAAAGCTTATGGTGAAGCTTATCGTTATATAGAACAAGTACCACGCACAGGTGTCAAAAAACCTGATACCGAACAACTTAACTTGCTTAAAAAATCACAACGAGCCTGGCTGGATTTTAGGGACAAAGAATGTGAATTAATCCTTTCAAATGAAGACGTTCAGGATTTAAGTGACCCTTATTCTGAATCAGAATGGCTCTCATGTATGATCATACAGACCAATACGCGAACTCGCCAGTTGCAGTTATACCGTAACTCTGAAGATTTTTATCCAAGCCCTTTGACAAGAGGATAATTCACATATTTTTGGCATGTTTTGTTGCAAGCTATTCCTGATAAATAATTGCAACAAAACATCGAGCCTTTTTCACTGATTTATTAAACATGCCGCGAGCGCGTAATTTTTATTTGTCCTTCAGCGATAATTCACAATCACTTCATTACGTTGTACTTTTAGCGGCGGAATTAACCGCCCGCCGCCAGGCACTTCCCAGATAAATCGCAACGGTTCTGCCGCCGGTATACCGGAAAAGGCCACGGTGGTTCCGCTCTGCCCCTCTAATTCGACACAACGAGATTGTGAACACAAGCGAACCCGCAGCCCTACGGGAGTTGGGCCGATAAGCTGATAACGCCACGCAACCAGCGTCATCAATCCTGATGCAGGTTGTCGCGAAGAAAGAGGCGCTGACGACATCGATTCACCACGGTGATTCAACGTAACGCCCACACTGCTCGCCTGCCACATCCCCTCCCCGGCGGCTTGCGCCAGCAGCGGAAACAATAATATTGCTAATAAGGCTCTCATTATTTGCCGCCAATCGTCGCCGTCATACGGATATGTCGGTTATCTGATAGTTCCAGATTCGACAGCACCACTAACTGCGGCAGGCTGCGACGCAGGAAGCGAGACAATAATGGTCGCAGCGCGTGGTTCACCAATAATACTGGCGGCGCACCCAGCATCTCCTGACGGGATAGCGCTTCCTGAGTTTGTGCCAGTAAACGATCCGCCAGCCCAGGCTCCAGTCCGCCCCCACCCTGCAAGGCCTGTAGTAACAAACGTTCCAGCGGTGTATCGAGGCCAATAACATGGACTTCATCTTTGCCAGGAAACCACTGCTGGGTTATAGCCCGTCCTAACGCCACGCGCACGACGGCGGTTAATTCATGTGGATCGCTTTGGATGGGCGCATGTTCCGCCAGCGTTTCGAGAATGGTGCGCATATCGCGAATCGGGACTTTTTCATCGAGCAGATTTTGCAGCACTTTATGCAGTGTGGTGAGCGTGACGACGCCAGGAACGAGATCTTCCGTCAGCTTTGGCATCTCCTGAGCGACACGATCCAGCAGCTGTTGCGCCTCCTGACGACCAAACAGCTCTGCGGCATGCTGGCTTATGAGGTGGTTAAGATGCGTAGCCACCACCGTGCTGGCCTCAACCACGGTATACCCTTGAATCTGCGCCTGTTCTTTTAGCGCACTTTCAATCCAGATAGCATTCAGGCCAAATGCTGGATCGACGGTCGCCTCACCAGGTAACGTCCCGGCAGCGGTACCAGGGTTAATCGCCAACCAACGCCCCGGATAAGCATCACCACTGCCTATCTCCACGCCTTTCATCAAAATGCGATAGCGGGCAGGTTGCAGATCCATATTGTCGCGAATGTGCACCACTGGCGGCAGAAACCCCATCTCCTGGGCAAATTTCTTGCGAATACTGCGAATACGACCCAGTAGTTCACCATCCTGCTGAAAATCGACCATCGGGATCAGGCGATAACCCACTTCCATTCCCAGAGAATCTTCCAGTTGTACATCGTTCCACGTTGCTTCGACAACGGCATTATTCTCTGCCATTTTTACCGGTTTTGGTTCGGCAGGCGCTTTTTGTTCGCGTCCGCGGATCCACCAGGCCAGCCCCAGCAATCCGGCAGTGAACAGCAAAAATACCAGGTTCGGCATTCCAGGCACCAGGCCGAGTAAACCGAGCACGGCGGCGCTTAACAACATAACGCTCGGGTTACTGAAAAGCTGATTCACCATCTGTTCGCCAACATCCTGATCAGTGCTGACGCGCGTAACGATAACCCCCGCGGCGGTAGAAATCACCAGCGCCGGAATTTGTGCTACCAGACCGTCACCAATGGTCAATAGCGTATAACTTTCCGCCGCATGTCCCATGCTCATGCCATGTTGCAGCACACCGACCAGCAATCCGCCGACAACGTTAATGACCATGATGAGGATCCCGGCGATGGCATCGCCGCGAACAAACTTACTTGCCCCGTCCATTGAGCCGTAAAAATCGGCTTCCTGAGTGACTTCACTGCGGCGTTTTTTCGCCTCATCTTCACCAATCAGTCCGGCGTTAAGGTCGGCATCAATCGCCATCTGCTTTCCTGGCATACCATCGAGAACAAAGCGCGCGCCTACTTCTGCGATACGCCCGGCACCTTTGGTAATAACCATAAAGTTGATGATCACGAGAATGACGAACACCACGATACCGATAGCGAAATTGCCACCAACGAGGAAGTGACCGAACGCTTCGACCACCTTCCCTGCCGCCGCCGCGCCAGTATGCCCTTCCATCAAAATGATACGGGTTGAAGCCACGTTAAGTGCCAGACGTAACAGGGTGGTAAACAACAGAATGGTCGGAAACGCAGCAAACTCAAGCGTGCGCTGGGTAAACATCGCGACCAGCAACACCATTATCGACAAGGCAATATTGAAGGTGAACAGCAGGTCGAGTATGAATGCGGGCAGGGGCAGCACCATCATCGACAAGATCAACAGGATCAAAATCGGTCCGGCAAGGATCTGCCATTGTGTCGATTTCAGGTTTGCGGGCAGGCGCAGCATCGCGGCCAGATTACTCATGGGTCGGTTTCTCGTTAATAAAATCCAGGGCTTCCGGCACCGGAAGATGAGTAGGTTGAACAGGGCGCTGTCCGCCAGCCAGACGCCAGCGTTTCAGTTGCCAGACCCAGGCCAGCACCTCCGCCACCGCGGCGTACAGTTGGCCTGGGATTTGTTGACCGATCTCCGCATGTCGATACAGCGCTCGCGCCAGCGGCGGCGCTTCAAGCGTAGGGACGTTATTTTCAGCGCCAATTTCACGAATGCGCAGTGCGACAAGCCCTGCACCTTTAGCGACCACTTTCGGTGCGCTCATTTTGTTTTCGTCATACTGCAACGCTACCGAATAGTGGGTCGGGTTATTGACAATGACATCCGCTTTCGGCACATCGTTCATCATCCGACGCCGTGCGGCAGCTCGCTGCATCTGACGGATCCGCCCCTTAACATGAGGGTCGCCTTCGCTTTGTTTAAACTCATCACGAATATCCTGCCGCGACATACGCAGTTTTTTCAGGTGGCTAAAGATTTGGAAAAAAACGTCAAATCCCACCATCGGAATAACACCAAGCACCACCAGCAGTGCGCATAGCCCAACCAGATCCATCGCATTACCCATGGCAGTAATCGGAGACTCAGCCATTAAGCGCATCATCTGCGGCCAGTGATGCCAGAGATAAAACCCCGTCACGCTGCCAACCAGGATGGTTTTCAAAATCGCTTTAAGCAACTCCGCGCCAGTCTGTGCCGAGAACATCCGTTTAATTCCCGGTAGTGGGTTGAGTTTGGAAAACTTTGGCTGCAAGGATTTGCCGCTAAATACCAGCCCCCCCAGCATGACCGGAGAAATGAGCGCCACCAGCACCACGCCGCTAATCAGCGGCAGCAGCCCCAACATGGCTTCTCTGATCAGCAGAATAATCTGCCCGAGGATCAGATTCGGGTCATTGATAATATTGTGATCAAAATGCAGCCCAGCGGAGAGCATGCCCGACAATCGACGGGCCAGCGACACACCGCCAAACCAGATAACACAGACGCCCACCAACAAAATCAGCAGTGAGGTCAGTTCACGGGAACGCGGGATCTGCCCCTCCTCCCGCGCTTTTTCAAGTCGGTGGGGTGTGGGGGCTTCTGTTTTGTCGTCGCTCTCGTCAGACACGTCGCCAATCCTGGAAAGAGTATTAAGCGTGAATGATGCCAGAGCGCAAAGCGTTCAATGGTCTGAGTAAGGGGCAAAACAGGGGGGATTTAGGGCTTTTGCTGCACACATCAAGCATGGTGTGCGTTTGTCGGATGCGGCGTCATCGCCTGATATGACGCGGTTACGCCACATCAGGCAATACAAATCAAAATCCAAGACTATCCAACAAATCGTCCACCTGATCCTGACTGGCTACCACACCGGCTTTGCTGGTATCAACCTGAGGTCCATTAAGCAAACTCTGGTTTTCACGTTTTGGACGCGACTCCTGTTCCGGGATGTTTTCCAACAGCACCATCAGCAATTGACGTTCGATCTCCTGAATGACATCCATCATCCGCTTAATGACCTGTCCGGTGAGGTCCTGAAAATCCTGCGCCATCATGATTTCCAGTAGTTGCGCGTTAGTAAAGCTGGTATGCGCGGGGACATCTGCCAGAAATTGCCGCGTATCTGTCACCAGTTCACGGGCATCGGCAAGGTCAATCGGATCGGCAAACCAGTCATCCCAACGTTGGGTTAATGCTTTTGCTGATTTCTCCATTTGATCCTGATGTGGTTGTGACGCTTCAACACTGTTCAGCGCCCGCTCTGCAGCCTGGGCAGTCATCTGCACAACATAGTACAAACGATCGCGGGCATCGGGGATGGCTTCCGCCGCTTCGGCAATTGCCTGATCCAGCCCCAGCTCGCGCAAACTGTCGCGCAACATACGCGTCAGGCTGCCGATGCGCGCAATGATATCGCCAGCTGAATGCTCGTCAGCAGGTTTGATTGATGGTTGCATCATAGTCGCATCCTCACATGCCCAGTTTCTCAAAGATTTTGTTGAGTTTTTCCTCCAGCGTCGCGGCGGTAAATGGCTTCACCACATAGCCACTGGCCCCCGCTTGCGCCGCAGCAATGATGTTCTCTTTCTTCGCTTCTGCAGTCACCATTAACACCGGCAATGCCGACATCGCGCCATCCGCACGAATCGTTTTCAGCAATTCCAGGCCATCCATGTTGGGCATGTTCCAGTCGGAGATAACAAATCCATAACCGCCTGCCTGCAACTTATTGAGGGCGTCGACGCCATCTTCCGCTTCCTCAACATTATTGAATCCCAGCTCTTTCAGCAGGTTACGCACAATGCGTCGCATGGTGGAAAAGTCATCCACAACCAAAAATTTAAGTTCTTTATCCGCCATTTCACACTCCTGATTTAAATACGTATCGCCTGTCCGGCACTGATTTTCGCCAGCATTTGCTGGCTTACCTGGCTAAGATCGACCACTTCGCAAACACCACCCATATTGATGGCCTCGCGCGGCATGCCGAACACCACGCAACTTGCTTCGTTTTGTGCAAGGGTCCATGCTCCCGCCTGACGCATCGCCAACATTCCCGCCGCGCCGTCGTTGCCCATACCGGTCAGGATCACCCCAACCGCATTACGCCCCGCCTGTTTGGCGACAGAATGGAACAACACATCTACCGAAGGCCGATGACGGTTAACCGCCGGGCCGTCGTGAATTTTGATTTGATAATTTGCGCCACTACGCGCCAGCTCCATATGCCGATCGCCCGGCGCAATATAGGCATGCCCCGGCAAGACACGTTCTCCGTCTTCGGCTTCTTTAACCCCGATCTGGCACAGCTTATTAAGTCTGTCGGCAAAAGAGCGGGTGAAACCGGGCGGCATATGCTGGGTAATTAACAGTGCCGGGCTGGAAAGCGGTAACGGTTGCAGGACGTGACGAATTGCCTCAGTTCCCCCCGTTGAAGCACCAATCGCAATCAGTTTTTCAGAACTCAACAACGGCCCCGCTTTCAGCGTTGTCGGTGCCGACAATGGTTTATGTGCCGCAAGGCTCGCCTTTGCTGCCGTGCGTACCTTTTCAGCAATCATTTCGCTATACGCCAGCATTCCTTCGCGAATACCCAACTGCGGTTTGGTGACAAAATCTATCGCCCCCAGCTCCAGCGCGCGCAGCGTAACTTCTGACCCTTTGCCGGTCAGGGAAGAAACCATCACAACGGGCATTGGACGCAAACGCATTAATTTTTCGAGAAAATCCAGTCCGTCCATCCGCGGCATTTCAACATCCAGCGTCAATACATCGGGATCGAATTTCTTAATCAAATCACGCGCAACCAGCGGATCAGGGGCGGTCGCCACCATTTCCATGTCGCTATGGCTGTTGATGATTTCTGTCATGATCTGGCGCATTAGTGCCGAATCATCGACAGATAACACCCTGATTTTGCTCATCGTTAATCCTTACTTAGCGCATACACCGTCTGACCACGCAGCGTGAAGCGGCGCTCAAGGTGGCTAAAGTTTTCAGAGTGACCCGCAAACAGCAATCCGTCGGGTTTAAGGAGCGGAACAAAGCGGCGCAAAATCTCCTGCTGGGTAGTTTGATCGAAGTAGATCATGACGTTACGACAGAAGATCGCATCAAACGGCCCCGGCACGGTGTATTGTTTCGCCAGTAAATTCAGCGGGGCAAAATCAACATAGTTCGCCAGCTCCTGACGCACACGCACCAATCCTTCATGCGGTCCCGTCCCCCGCATGAAGTACCGCTGCAGTTGCTGCGGCGTCAGGTTTTTCAACTCTTCATGGCGATAAATACCGCTTCTGGCTTTTTCCAGCACTTCGGTGTCAATGTCGCTGGCAAACACTTTCCAGCGTCCGGGCGCGGTGCCCAATGTGTCAGCCAGTGTCATCGCAATGCTGTACGGTTCTTCGCCGGTCGAAGCCGCCGCGCTCCATACACGATACTCGCCAGAACGACGCCGGGCATGATCCGCGAGCAGAGGAAAATGGTGTGCCTCACGGAAAAATGCTGTCAGATTCGTGGTCAGCGAATTGATAAACGCCTGCCACTCACCGCTGTGCTGATTAGATTCCAGCAAGTTCAAGTAATGGCCGAAATCTGTCAGTCCCAGCGAACGCAAGCGACGAACTAATCGGTTGTAGACCATATCGCGTTTATGGTCGGCCAGGACGATCCCGGCTCGTTGATAGATCAATTGACTTATCCGCCGAAAATGCGCGTCGGAAAGCGCCAGGCGCTCGGTCATCTGTAACAATAAAGACGTTTGCCCACAGGGCAGAGATGAAGTCATAGCGCCTTCTCAATCACTTCAGGATACCACTGGCACAATCTGTAACTGCGCCGACTCATGTCGTGCTACTTCATGTTCTTCAAGGGTAAATACCGCCACACGCGACGAAAGATGGTCAGCCTGGTTCGCCAGTTGTTCCGTTGCCGCCGCCGCTTCTTCTACCAGCGAGGCGTTCTGCTGAGTCACCTGATCCATCTGGCTGACAGCCTGTGCAACCTGCTCAATTCCCCGCCGTTGTTCTTCCGACGCAGAGGCAATTTCTCCCATAATGTCGTTCACGCGGGTCACCGAACTGACAATATCGGTCATAGTCGCGGCGGCGTTATTCACCAGTTTCGAACCCTGCTGGACACGATTGACAGACTCTTCGATCAGTCCTTTGATCTCTTTTGCCGCCTGGGCGCTACGGCTGGCAAGATTGCGCACTTCACCTGCCACTACCGCAAAACCACGCCCCTGCTCTCCGGCGCGAGCCGCTTCCACTGCCGCATTCAGGGCCAGAATATTGGTCTGGAAAGCAATGCCGTCGATAACGCTAATAATGTCGCCAATTTTTTGCGAGCTGGTGGCGATCTCCTGCATGGTGTGAGTCATGGTACTGACCTGAACACCGCCCGACTGCGCCGTTGTGGCGGCATTTTTTGCCAGTTCCGACGCCTGTCGTGCGTTATCGGCGTTTTGCCCTACCGTGGCGGTTAATTGCTCCATACTGGCGGCCGTTTGTGCCAGCGATGCCGCCTGCTGTTCGGTACGACTTGAGAGATCGTTATTGCCTGCGACAATCTCCGCGATACCAATGTGCATCTCCTGGCTTCCCTTACGCACATCGCTCACCGTCCCACGTAAAGCCTTCTGCATGGTCTTCAGGCTGGCAAAAATGGCGGTGATCTCATTGCGACCATATACCGCAATCGGACGCGCCAGATTACCCGCAGCAATGCTGTCAAAATGGCTACCGATGATGGCCAGTGGTTGAACAATCATCTTGCGCGTCCACCACAGCGCACTGCTGATGTAGAGCGCTGCAACAATAATCATGCTGATAAACACCAGCGCCGAAATCTGATAGTTACGCTGGCTTTGCGCACTGGCGGCTTCCAGCACATGGTTGATCTCCTGCTGCCAGGCCTCAAAGTTAACGTCAAACGCATTCTGTGATTCCTGCACCGGCGCAGTGAGGAAATCCGAAAGTTGATTACTTTCAAGCCAGGTCGCCTGATGTTCGAGATCGTTGTGCCAACGGGCAAAACTTTTCTCCGTCTCTTTTTGCAACGCCCTCACGTGCTCGTTGCCCGCAGTCATCGCCATAAAACTATTAAATAACGTAGAGGATTGCGTCAGACTGGCGCGCGCCGTCGTCATCAACGTTTTAATGTCATCTGCCGGATAGCTAAGCGCCGTCAGAGTGCCCGCTTTATTCAGCGCGGTGCTGGCCTGTAACATCACCGCCCGAGTTTGCGCTAATGCCGCACGTTGCTGATTGCTCTGCTCGACCTGATTCAATCGTTGCAAATCATCGCGAAATGCCCAAAAAGACATGCCGTTACTGCCAATCTGCAAGATCCCGCAGAGAATCAAAATTAAAAACAGCGTGGTCGAAATTCGAATACGATTAAACATCAACGCTCCCCCTCAGGCGGCAATGACCGCGTTAGTCAATGCTCGTTAAAATGTTTCCCAGTTTGGATCTTGTTCAGCAATTCGCAGTCGTGGCTGTGCCGGTGGTTGCTCACTGGCAGGACGAGATGATGTTTGCGTTTTATTGGTGAGTGGGCTGGCTGCCAGATGGAACGCAGAAACCGCTTGTGTTAAACGACTGGCCTGTTCTTCCAGCGCAGCGGCGGCAGCAGCTGATTCCTGCACCAGCGATGCGTTCTGTTGCGTGACGCGATCCATTTCCGAAACCGCCAATGCGACTTGATCGATGCCGCGGCTCTGTTCATCTGATGCCGATGCAATCTCGCCCATAATGTCAGTCACGCGAGTGACAGCATTGACGATATTGTTCATTGTTTCCCCGGCGCTTTCGACCAGCACCGAACCGGTATCAACGCGCGAGACGGAGTCTTCAATGAGGGCTTTGATCTCTTTTGCCGCCTGGGCGCTGCGACTGGCAAGATTACGCACTTCGCCCGCCACCACGGCAAAACCACGGCCTTGTTCACCCGCTCGCGCGGCTTCAACCGCGGCATTCAGCGCGAGGATATTAGTCTGGAAGGCAATACCGTCGATAACGCTGATAATGTCGGCAATTTTCTTCGAACTATCGGCGATCTCATGCATCGTTTTCACTACGCCATCCACTACTTTGCCGCCATGCTGGGCGGTGTCGGAGGCACTTTGCGCCAGTTGCGAGGCCTGGCGGGCGTTATCGGCATTTTGCTTCACCGTCGCGGTGAGTTGCTCCATGCTGGCAGCAGTTTCTTCCAGCGCGGATGCTTGCTGTTCAGTACGGGAAGAAAGATCGGTATTGCCCGCCGCAATTTCACGGGTGCCAGCATAGATGGCATCAGAGCCTTCGCGCACATGAGTGACGGTGTCAGTCAAAGAGCGTTGCATATGTGAGACGCTCTGCGCCAGATCGCCCATTTCACTGCGCCCATCAATGGTCAGGGTATTCGCCAGGTTACCACCGGCGATTTCGCGAATATGAGCAATAATTTTTGCCAGCGGTGTAAGCAACATACGGCGAATGCCGTACCACGCCACCAGCAGAATCATTACCACCACCAGCGCGATAACCGCCAGTTGCCACTGGGCAAATCGATAATCATCTGCGTTGTCAGTGACGATATCGCGATACATTTTTTCACTGCTGAGGGCGTACTGAGCAAACGCTTCGCCCATTGCATTTTGCATTCCCTGGGTTGGCTGAGCGAAATAAGCTCCAGTATTGCCATAATCAAGATAATCAATCAGTTCAGTTAATGCTGTGTGATAGTTTTTATATTTTTCATCAATATTACGACTGGTAGCGACCATTTCAGGTAACGGCGCCATGCTTTTGAATTTTTTATAATGTGTCGCGGCCTGGGCCAAAGTTTTCCTGGCGCTATCAAGCAATTCAACTTTGGCGTTACTTTGTTGATTGGAGGAATCCATCATCATCCGCACCGCTGATCGACTCAGGTTAATGCGCGTTTGCAGCATTAAATCCCAGGTTGACGTCAGCTCGCCCTGCTGTTCCCGTAATTGATTGGAAACCACAAAGCTCTTCTGGCTATGGTGAAGGGAGGAAAAAAACAGACTGCCGGAAATAAGTTGTAACAGTGCGAATACCCCCAGCACCATTACCAACAGCGTGACTACGCGGATACGGTTAATCATAAGGCACCTTCCTGAAAACAAGTTGATCTCGTTATCGGCAAGAAGGAGGGAAACTTTATTAATGATGCCATCCACCGCAAAATTGACATAAAAAACCCGATGCGCAGATCATCGGGTTCATTGCAATTGAGAAAATCGGGATAATTACGCCACTTCTGACGCCGCGCTATCTAACAGCGCCATCTCTTCACTGTTCAGCAGTTTTTCGATGTTCACCAGAATCAACATGCGGTCGCCCAGTGCGCCGAGTCCAGTGAGATATTCTGTTGAAAGCGTCACGGCAAATTCCGGTGCCGGACGAATTTGCTCCGCCGTCAATGAAAGCACATCTGAGACGCCGTCAACCACGATGCCGACCACCCGCTGTCCGAGATTCAGGACGATAACTACCGTGTTGTCGTTATAGTCCACATCCACCTGGCTGAACTTAATTCGTAAGTCCACAATCGGCACAATAACACCGCGCAGATTCGTGACGCCTTTGATAAACGTTGGCGTGTTCGCAATCCGTGTTACCTGATCATAGCCACGGATCTCCTGCACTTTCAGAATATCAATACCGTACTCTTCATCACCAAGGGTAAATACCAGAAATTCCTGGCCTGACGGCTCGCTGGCCAGCTTTGTTACATTCGTCATACCGGTCATATTGTTACCTTTTTACTCATTCAGGCGGCGGTGTTCGCCATACGTTGTTCGCGGTTTATCGCCTGCAAGGCGGAGACATCAACAATCAGTGCCACGCTGCCGTCGCCAAGAATGGTCGCAGCAGAAATGCCGGGGACTTTGCGATAGTTACTTTCAAGGTTTTTAACCACAACCTGGTGTTGACCAATTAATTGATCCACCAGCAAGGCGTAGCGGCGACCGCCACTTTGTAAGATCACCACAATTCCCTGGGTGGCTTCGGTTTTCGCGCCCGCGACGTTGAATACTTTCCACAGTTCGACGATGGGCAGATATTCACCCCGCACTTCCAGCACCCGCTCGCCGCCGGCCAGTGGATGCAGATCGGCTTCACGGGGTTGCAGTGATTCCATGACCGCATTCAGCGGCAGAATGAAAACTTCATCCGCAACGCGTACGGACATGCCGTCGAGGATGGCCAGCGTCAGCGGCAGTAAAATGCGGATCGTAGTGCCAGTACCCTGCTTCGACTGGATTTCGACATGACCGCCCATCTCCTGGATATTACGTTTAACGACGTCCATGCCGACGCCGCGCCCGGAGACGTCGGTGACCTGTTCCGCCGTGGAGAAGCCAGGTGCAAATATCAGCATCGCGACTTCGTCGTCGCTCATGTTTTCGCTGACAGTCAAACCTTGCGAGGCCGCTTTTGCCAGAATTCGCTCACGGTTTAGCCCCGCCCCATCGTCGGTCACTTCAATGCAAATGTTGCCGCCCTGATGTTCGGCAGACAGAATTAAATTTCCGACGCTGTTTTTACCTGTGGCGAGCCGTTTTTCTGGCAGTTCAATACCGTGATCGAGGCTATTGCGTACCAGGTGGGTCAGCGGGTCGATAATGCGTTCTATCAGGCTCTTGTCGAGTTCGGTAGAACTCCCCACCAGCGTCAGTTCTACCTGCTTGCCGAGTTTTCCCGCCAGATCACGCACCAGCCGGGGATAGCGACTAAAGACATACTCCATCGGCATCATGCGAATCGACATCACTGATTCCTGCAAATCACGGGCGTTACGTTGTAACTGCCCCATGCTGGTAATCAAATCACCATGATTAACCGGGTCAAGTTCGCTGGAACGCTGGGCAAGCATAGACTGAGTGATGACCAGCTCTCCGACGAGGTTAATCAATTGATCAACCTTTTCTACCGCCACACGAATGCTGGTGGATTCACTGCTGCGTGTCGTTTTTTCCCGCTCCACGCGTCCAGTTGGCGCTTGTTCGGTTGCCAGTTTAAGCACTGGTGGGGGAGATGTTTTTGGCGAAACTTCTGCTGTTTCAAAGGTAATCTGATCGGCCTCGATCACAAAACAGAGTACCGCTGTGATGTCATCTTCGGCGATGTCGCCCGGTAATATTGCCGAGAGAGAATCCGCCCCTTTAACCACGTCAGTTAACGTTGTCAGATGCCCCAGCTCTTCTTCCAGCAGGTCGACTTCCCCGGCCTTCAGGCGAGAAAGGATAATTCGTCGCGGCGACTGATTGCGGCTCTGCTCATCTTGCGGTTCACTTTTGGCAACCACACTTAATCGGCTCACTGCAGATGGCGTTTCGCCTTTCGCTTCTAATGCCAGTTGACGCAAGGCCTGGCAGATATAATCGAAGCTGGCGGCATCCGGCTCTTGCGACTGTTTATAAGCGTCGAGCTGTTCTTGCATGATGTCCTTCGTTTCCAAAAACAGATTGATAATGTCGGTGTTGAGTTGCATCTCACCTCGTCTGGCTTCATCGAGCAGGTTTTCCATCAGATGCGTGGTTTCCTGCAAAACGCTGAAGCCAAAAGTTCCTGCCCCTCCTTTGATCGAGTGGGCAGCCCGAAAGATGGCATTCAATTGTTCGGCATCTGGCGCTTCCGGCTGCAAAACCAGCAGATGCTGCTCCATATCAGCCAACAGTTCGTCCGCTTCATCAAAAAATGTCTGATAAAAATCGCTTATATCCATACTCACGCTGTCACCTCGGTTCGGCTGATGGCATTGTGGGAACACTGACCTGTGGTGCAACCTCAGGTTTTTCCAGGGCGCTTACTGGCTCATTCTGGCTTTCGGCGTTTTCATGCAAAATGGCCTGTTCGGCTTGTTTGTTCAGTACCAGCAGGCTGATGCGACGGTTGACAGCATCATCAGGACCGCGATCGCTTAAGCGCATCGTTGCCGCCATGCCGACGACACGTAACACTTTGCCGCCATCCAATCCGCCAACCATCAGTTCGCGGCGGGATGCATTGGCCCGATCGGCAGAAAGCTCCCAGTTGCTGTAACCTTTCTCACCACTGGCGTAAGGGAAATCATCGGTATGACCCGAGAGGCTTATACGATTGGGAATACCGTTCAGTACGGGCGCGATGGCGCGCAGAATGTCGCGCATATAGGGTTCGACGTCGGCACTGCCGGTTCTGAACATCGGGCGATTCTGGCTATCGATGATCTGAATACGTAGACCTTCCTGGACCAGATCGATTTTGAGATGTGGACGTAACGCCCGCAGTTTCGGATCGGATTCAATCAACTGGTCGAGATCGCCACGCAATTTCCGCAATCGACTTTGCTCCATGCGTTTTTTCAGCTCTTCGATGTTCGGCTGCTTATTCACTTCCCCCTGGCTTTGGGTGTAATCATCACCCCCACCGGGAATTGGGCTTTCACTATTAGAAATGCGATCGCCGCCCGTAACCGCAGTCGCCAGTGGAGTCCGGAAGTACTCCGCAATCTGAATCAGCTCTTTTGGGCTGGAGATGGAGATTAGCCACATCACCAGAAAAAAGGCCATCATCGCGGTCATAAAGTCGGCATAAGCAATCTTCCACGATCCATGTGCTGCCCCGTGGCTTTTGGCTTTGCGTCGTTTGACGACAATAATCGGATGCGCTTGATTCTTCATGCTTCCTCGGTTGTCGTCTGTTGTTGCGGATTTTTCACCGCACGCACATGCTCTTCCAGTTCAATAAACGACGGACGTTCGCTGGAATAGAGCGTTTTGCGACCAAACTCAACGGCGATAGGCGGTGCGTAACCGTTCAGATTAGAAAGCAGTGTGACTTTGACGCATTGCATCATTTTGCTGGTTTCGGCGCTTTTCTGACGTAAAACACTCGCTAATGGGGAAATAAATCCGTAAGCCAATAAAATACCGAGGAAAGTCCCCACCATCGCATGTGCGATAAGCGCCCCCAGCTCGGCGGCAGGACGATCGGCTGAACCTAACGCGTGAACGACCCCCATCACAGCCGCGACAATACCAAACGCCGGAAGTGAGTCCCCGACCAACGCCAGACTGTTCGCCGGGACTTCTGCTTCGCTTTCGTGCGTCTCAATCTCTTCATCCATCAGGGCTTCAATTTCGAAGGTATTCATGTGACCGCTGATAATCAGACGCAGATAATCGACGATAAAATCAAGCATGACGCTATCCGCAAGGATGCGTGGGTAGCTGGCGAAGATCTCGCTCTCACGGGGATTTTCAATATCGCGTTCCAGCGAAAACATCCCCATCTGCCGCGATTTCGCCATCAACCGATAAAGCAGAGCCAGCAGATCCATATACATAGCTTTGGTGTATTTGGAGCGACGAAACAGCAACGGCAGCGCCTTCAGCGTGCCTTTAATCGCTTTGCCATTATTGCCGACGATAAACGACCCAATCCCTGCACCGGCAATAATCACCAGTTCAGCGGGTTGATAGAGTGCTCCAAGGCTTCCACCGGTCATCAGATAACCGCCGAAAACTGTACCGAGAACAACCAGGTAACCTAATAAGATAAGCACGACATCATCCTTCCACTGTTGACCATGACAGGATGTTCAGTCGTCAGACGTTAACGCGCGATTGGGGCAAAAAAAAGCAGCGGTACGTCGTTACCGCTGCTGGAATGTTTCGCCACACCGTATCAGTTAAACAGCCTGTACTCTCTGTTCATCCAGCAGTTGTGGGATAATATCGGCAGGATTCTGGGAAAGTTTACGTCTTTTTACTGCCCGGGATGGCGGCTGACATAAGCTGCAGGCAAAGCTGCCAACAGGCTGGTGAGCGTGGGTAATAAAATTGCCGCCGCAGCAGTTGCAGCTGGAAAGTTGCAGTAATCCACTTTCAACAAACCGTACCAATGTCCAGGCACGGGTTAATGCCAGTAGCGGTCCTTCTTCTGCTTGCGGGCACTGTTCAAGGTATAAACGGTAGGCTTTGATTACCGCATCGACGCCATTACACAAGCCGGTTTTCAGTAAAAACTGCCATGCGTTACAGAACATCGAAGCATGAACGTTTTGTTCCCAGGTCATAAACCAGTCGGTTGAGAATGGCAGCATGCCTTTCGGCGGTGGGCTTCCGCGCAGTTCTTTATAGAGTTTTATCAGGCGTCCGCGACTTAACTGTGTTTCGCTTTCCAGCATCTGCAAACGAGCGCCCAGGGTGATCAATTCCATTGCCAGCTGAATATCCCGCGCTTCCTGAACAATGCTTTTTTCACTCATGATCACGCCCTTTTCTTGCGCAGCGCTTCTTCAGGCTGATTAACATCATTCAGCAAGCGTGTTGAGAGCATGATGCCGGTATGAATTTGCTGGAGATCGTCAACGCGGGAATCTTGCGTCAACTGAGTAATCGTCTGGTGGCTGTCAAAACGAAAGTGACAAACCAGTTGATTGGTTTCTGCCAGCTTAACCATTTGCGGAAGAGTCAGTGCCGCTAACGTTGTCGCCATTTCTTCATTTATGCCGAGACGAAACATTGCGGACGCTTTGTCCTGAACAATCAGACGCTGTGCAAGTAGTAAATATGACAAGTTGATGTCATAAATGTGTTTCAGCAACTCGGAGGTATGCATTATTCCCACCCAGAATAACCAACTTTATTTTTATGCGGTATCACCGCACCCCGTGATGTCGCCGGGAAGCCCCGGTAAAAAGTAATTAGCATTAGAATAGTTGCGATAAGCTGCAATAAAACAGCCCCACCTTATTGGGTTTAATAGGTCCTTACAAATAGAGGGGGTACTTTACACTTATCTAAGATTTTTCCTAAATCGACGCAACTGTACTCGTCACTACACGCACATACAACGGAGGGGTACTGCGATTTTCAATAATGTGTGATGCAGATCACATAAAACACTCAATTACTTAACATAAATGTATAAGTCATACTTTTGTTTTGGGTGTATTTCAATCTGTTAAAAAGTTTTTCACACCGATGGTAAGCAAAAGTGAAACCGTAATAATCGAAATGAGATGTTTCGCACAGTTAAAATAACTCACCGTAAATAATCATCTGCTATAAATAATTGGTCTAATGCAAAATCAGTCAATCTATTTACAAACAGGCACTTACAATACAATAAACTGATTTAAGGCAAAGACAGGCAACAACCCACTTAATGTTAACAAAATGTTTTACATATATTACCCATTTGTTTAATAAGGGGAATTAGTACATTTTTTCCTTATAATAACAATTGAAATTATATGATTGCTGGGCGTCATTGATTAATTGTTTTTACTAATAACCAGGCTAATATTTACCTGTTTGACTGAGTTCGAATTGCGTCCTTCCTCCATTAGGAGTAAAGCTTTAATGTCACCTGAAGTTCACAGAATAAGGAACAGGTTATGAGCTATAGCAATATTCTTGTCGCCGTTGCGGTTACACCGGAAAGTCAGCAACTGCTAGCAAAAGCGGTATCTATCGCCAGTCCAGTAAAGGGACACATCAGTTTAATTACTCTCGCTTCCGACCCGGAAATGTACAATCAATTAGCCGCGCCGATGCTTGAAGATTTACGCAGCGTGATGCAGGAAGAAACGCAAAGCTTTCTTGATAAGTTAATTCAGGATGCGGGGTATCCCGTTGACGAGACGTTTATTGCCTACGGTGAGTTAAGCGAACATATTCTGGAGGTTTGTCGCAAACATCATTTCGATTTGGTGATTTGCGGTAATCACAATCACAGTTTCTTTTCGCGAGCATCCTGCTCGGCGAAAAGAGTGATTGCCTCAAGTGAGGTCGATGTGCTGTTAGTTCCACTTACGGGAGATTAACCGCACTTACGCAAGCTTAGGAAAGGTAGCAACTTTATCGCGCTGCTGGCTTTCCGCGCTTCGCGGAACTATCTGCTTTAGGTCGCTAATGAAGCACTCCTGCCAGTGGTTAATATCGTTTTTCACGATAACGTCCAGCATTTCTGCATGACGGGAAATACGTTCCGCCAGCGACATAGTCAATGCACGATCCAGCGCAGCTGCAACTTCGTCACGATCGTAGGGATTAACAATTAACGCCGACGTTAACTCGTTTGCCGCTCCCGCAAATTGCGAAAGAACAAGTACGCCCGGGTTGGCTGGGTCCTGAGCGGCAACATACTCTTTTGCCACCAGGTTCATCCCGTCACGCAGTGGCGTCACTAAGCCCACGTCAGAGTAGCGGAATATTTTCATCAGTAATTTACGGTCAAAATGCTGATTCAAATAATAAAGCGGCGTCCAGCCTAATTGCCCATATTTACCATTAATTCGTCCGGCTTCATTTTCGAGCTGATGACGAATATCCTGATAGGCTTGCACATCACCACGCGACGTTGGCGCAATCTGGGTATAACGAATTTTACCGTGATGTTGCGGATATTTTTCCAGTAACGCTTCATAGGCGAGAAAACGCTCCGGCAAACCTTTGGAATAATCCAGTCGTTCAACAGAAAAGATGTTCTGTACGTTTTTCAGTTCCGCTTTGAGTTGCGCCAGTTTTGGCGGCAGTGGTCCGGCAGCCTGTTTCGCTATTTCTTTCGGTTCAATGCCGATCGGGTAAACTTCCGTTCGAAACGCTTTGCCCCACGCCGTATGGCTTTTTGCGCTACGCGTCGTGACGCGGGTCAGGTTAGAAAGGCAATCCAGGAACGCCAGACGATCATTCTCCGTCTGGAAACCCAGCAAATCATAATCACAAAGCTGTTCAAGCAAGGTGTCATATGTCGGCAGCGCGTTGAAGATTTCCGGCGTCGGGAATGGAATATGCAGGAAGAAACCAATGCGATTATTCACCCCTCGTTTGCGTAATTCATGCGCAAAGGGCAACAGGTGATAATCGTGGATCCAGATAATGTCATCGTCTTGCAGGAGCGGCAATAATTTATCTGCCAGCATTGCATTTACGCGTAGGTAGCCATCCCAGGCAGGACGCTGAAATTGCACCAGATCGAGCCGATAATGAAAAGCAGGCCAGAGAACGGCATTGGAGAATTGGTTGTAGTATTCGTCAAGATCCTGTTCGCTGAGGTTAAAAGAGGCCCACGTAATGTTACCCTTTTTCACCTTTTTTAGTGGCTGATCCTCATTTCCTGTTTCGCCACTCCAGCCAAACCACAGTCCACCTGCGGCTTTCAGTGCCCCCAGTATGCCAACGGCAAGGCCACCGGCACTGGCGGCGTGCTCATCTGGTGGTGCAATCCGGTTAGATACTACGACTAAACGACTCATAGTCATCACTCCTGTTATTTTCTCTTTTTTGTTGTAATGCGGTGGTTATCATTTCAAGCCAGCTCCAGACATCCGGCACGCCCGCCAGTCGCCATGATGCCTGAGTTGCGCCTGTGCCAATTTTTACTGACATTCCGCCCAGCCGGTTAACGACAGCGAAGCCAGATTCATCGGTTAAATCATCGCCCAGAAATACCGGCGTTCGCCCGATAAAGGGAGCTTCCTGCATAAAGGCAGCAATCGCCTCACCTTTACTGGTGCCTCGCGGCTTGATCTCGACAACACACTTTCCCTGCTGTAACGCCATTTGTGGCCAGATCTGAGTAATACGTTGCGCTAATGTCATTAATGCGTCTTCATGCTGCGGAGCCTGACGATAATGCAGCGCAAAGGCCATCCCTTTCGTCTCCAGCTCCGCCCCGGGAAGCTGGGCGATAGCCGTATGCAGTTGCACGCTAATATCACGCGCAATCGCATCCGGCAGATGAACGATATGCGTTTTACCATTGATGTCACGGCGCTCCGCCCCATGCACGCCCGCTAACGGGAAACGATAAGGTTTTGCCAAAGCGTCAAGCTCTACCATTGAGCGCCCTGATATCAATGCCAATGCACCATCACTTGCGGTTGCCAGTAGCTGAAGTCCTTGCAGAATATTGTCAGGCACGACCACCTGATCGGGATGCGGTTTAATTTCCGCCAGCGTTCCATCGAGATCAAAAAACCAGGCATATTTCGCGGATAGTTCAGGGGTTTCGGTTAACGGTTCTGTCACCCGGTTCTCCTCCTTCTCTTTTCTTATTGTGTTGCGCAGAACGCGCTTTACAGACATGTAAGTATAGACAGTGTGACGGGGGTCGCCATTTGTAACGAAGAACAGCCAACCGTTGTGGCGGCTGGCTGTGGTGGGAAAAAACGCTAAATTGTTGCAGAAAAAATCATCAAACAGTACGTTTCGCTTTTTGCTTGTAACGGTCAAAGATCACCGCTGCCAGCAGGATTAAGCCGCGAACCACGTACTGGGCGAAAGGAGAAATATTAAGCAGGTTCATGGCGTTTTCCACGGTACCTAAAATTAAGATACCCGCCACCACATATGAGATTTTTCCGATGCCACCTTTCAGAGAAACGCCACCTAAAACGCAGGCGGAGATAACAATCAGCTCATAGCCAATCGACGTCATTGGCTGCCCACTGGTCATACGTGAAGCCAGAATAATTCCGGCTATCGCTGATACCAGTCCAGAGAGAACAAAGATAATAATTTTGGTGCGAACAACCGGTACACCTGCCAGACGCGCGGCCTCTTCGTTCCCGCCAATCGCCAGGGTGTTACGACCGAAGGTGGTTTTATTCAACAGCAAACCAAAGACAATCAGACACGCGACGGTAAGCCAGATTGGCGCAGGCAGACCGAACCAGTTGGCGTAACCAAGGGCAAAGAAGCTTTCATCTTCGATACCGACCGCTTTACCGTCTGAAATGATGTACGCCAGACCTCGAACAATCTGCATCGTTGCCAGTGTCGTGATCAGGGCATTTATTTTCAGTTTGGCGATAACAAAGCCATTGACCAGACCACAGAGAACGCCCAGCAACAAACCCGCTGCCACGCCAATCCACAGGCTTTCAGTCAGGTTGATAACCACCGCCGTGGTGACACCCGCACAGGCAATTACGGAGGCGACAGAAAGGTCAAAGTCACCGGAAGCAAGGCAGAACAACATGCCACACGCCACCATCCCCGACATAGAAATTGCCAGGCCCAACCCTTTCATATTAATGAAGGTGGCAAAATTTGGGACAAAAATGGCACAGGCGATAAAAAGCACAGCAAACACCACCAACATGCCGTACTGATCCCTGATACGCCCAAAGCTGAAAGACGACTTAGGTGCGCCAGAACCCGATGTAGAAACAGAAGACATCATACTCTCCTTACTCAGGCAACTGCCTGGCTGACTTTAGGCATCGCAAGGCTTAATGCCTGACGCTCATCTGCCTGCTCGTGTAACAATTCACCGGCGATTTCGCCTTCGCGCATCACCACAATCCGGTCGGCAACGCCGAGGACTTCAGGTAAGTCGCTGGAGGCAAACAGCACCGCCACGCCCTGCGCTGCCAGCGCATAAATCACGTTGTAAATTTCATGCTTAGCACCAACATCAATGCCGCGCGTAGGTTCATCCAGCAAAATGACCTTCATCTCTTCCGATAACCAGCGGCCCAGAATGGCTTTTTGCTGATTTCCGCCTGAAAGATTCATGATCAGTTGCTCTGCGCCCGGCGTTTTGATGTTGAGCGAACGAATGTGGTGATCGGCATTGTTTTCTTCCCAACCGTTGTTGATTACACAACCGCCGAGCACATGTTTGCGTCTGGCACTGATGTTGATATTGTCGCGAACGGAGTGCACAGGAATAATGCCTTCCGCTTTACGATCTTCCGGGCAGAGCATCATGCCTGCGGCAATAGCGTGGCTCGGTTTACGAATATCAATCGGCTGTTGGTCGATATAAACCTGACCGGCGGTGATTTGCGTCCCGCCAAACATGCCTTTCATTAATTCACTGCGCCCGGCCCCCACCAGACCAAACAGACCGACAATTTCACCACTACGAACCGCCAGACTTATTGGCGTACGCACGCCTGGTGCTTTCACAGCATCAAGACGCAGCCGCTCCTCGCCATAACTACGCGGTTGCCAGCCGTAGATATCGCCGATGTCGCGCCCGACCATCGCCTGCACCAGCGCGTCATGATCAACCTGCTGCATATCGGTAAAGGTTTTGACATAACGCCCATCTTTAAAGACGGTGATGGCATCACTGAGGGCAAATATTTCTTCCATACGGTGAGAAACATATAAGATCACGCGCCCTTCTTTACGCAGTTCACGAATAACGCGGAAAAGATTGTCGATTTCACGGGCAGAAAGGGAACTGGTTGGCTCATCAAAGGCGATGATTTTGGCGTTACGCGCCAGCGCTTTGGCAATCTCAACCATCTGCCACTGACCAATAGAGAGATATTTCAGCGGCGTATCCGGGTCAATATCCATACCAAGATGCTTAAGTTGTAAACCCGCTTCATAATTCAGCAGTGAGCGATTCACTATGCCGCCTTTATGAGGAAGCTGGCCGAGATAGATGTTTTCCGCGACGGTCATTTCCGGCACGAGATGCAGTTCCTGATAAATAATCGCCACACCCGCGTTAAGTGCCGCGGTCGTGTCGGAAAAGGACATTTCTTGTCCATTAATCACTACAGAACCCGTGGTTGGCGCATAGTTGCCGCTGAGGATTTTTAAGAGAGTTGATTTTCCTGCGCCATTTTCACCCATCAACGCATGAACCTGACCGGCATAGCAGTCAAAACTAATATCCGTCAGCGCCTTAACGCCGGGAAACGTTTTACCGATGCCGCGAAATGAGAGATACGGGGTAGACTGTTGCATAACGTCTCCGAGAATCACTGGTCGTTCACACCCCCTCTGCATCATGCAGAGGGGAATTTTTTCGGCAGATTACTTACCGCCTAACCCTTTTTTCTCCAGTTCTTCTTTAAAATTGTCACGCGTGATCAACACCACGTCGGTAACTTCGGTGAATTTGGTCGGTTCGACACCTTTTGCGACCCAGTTGTAAAGCATTTCGCTGGACTTATAACCATGTACGTCCGGGCTTGGCAGCAGTGATCCGTAGAAGCCGGTTGCCTGTGCCTTAGACAGTTCGCTCACCGCATCCACACCGTTAATACCGATACCGATAATATCGGCCGCTTTAAAGCCCTGACCTTCCGTCGCGCGTACGCCGCCCAGCACGGTGCTGTCGTTCATACCGACGATCAGCCAATGTTTAACTTCCGGATGTTGAACCAGCATTGAGTTGGCAGCGTCAAATGCCCCCGGGATGTCGTTAGATTTGGTAGGTACCTGATAAATTTGTTTATCCGGGAATCCTGCAGCTTTCAGCGCATCCATAGAACCCGTAGTACGGCGACGAGCCGTATCCAGTTCGTTGGAGGTAATCGCCATCACCGCGCTTTCTTTGACATCCCAGCCACGTTTCTGCATCTCTTTATACAGTTCCTGGCCCTGACGTTCGCCAATTTTGGTCGCTGCCATCATCACCAGCGGAACGGTATCCATTGGCTTGCCTTTGGCGTTAACAAACTGGTCATCCACGGCAATGACTTTCATATCGTAGCCACGCGCTTTCGCCACGATGGCAGAGCCGAGCTTCGGGTCCGGAGTACAAATAACGAAACCTTTTGCGCCACTGGCTGCCAGGCTGTCGATCGCGTTCAATGTTTTTTCGCCATCCGGCACGGCAATCTTAATAACCTCAAACCCTAAATCCTTCCCGGCTTTATCGGCAAACTTCCATTCGGTCTGGAACCACGGCTCTTCCGGTTGCTTCACCAGGAAACCGAGCTTCAAGTTCTCCGCCATAGCGGATTGTGACATAACGGCTGCCAGACCAATGGCTGCCAGGGCTTTAGTAAATTTGTGCATGGTTCTCTCCAGCTTTAGTGTCGTTTTGTGTAGGGCAAAAACGAATGACTTTCGTTAAATTAATCGGAAAACAAAGCATTACCTTTTAACTAAAAGATAAGTAACTGTGTTGACATAGTTTTAGCGAGAAATTAATTCTCCATAGGAGAGCAATATCACATCGCAGAATTACAGTGAGAACGTGCATAAATTTAGCGGGAAAAGACATAAGGAAAAGCTTATTTGTCAGACAAATCACCGAGCACGCAGCAGATTAATCCATAAGATTAGCCTGGAAATCCTTGTTGTCTTTGGTACCCATGCGGGATGTCTTCTTTTTAACCAGTCAATAGGGTGCATTACCTGGCGTTGAGTTTTTGAAATGGTGTAATAACCGCAACTCAAAGATGTGGAAAATGAGCGTCATTCATTTCGCCATTAATTATCACCGTGCTCATTAATTAACAGAACACGTATACTGAGAGCCATATCGCAAAAATGAAAAAACGTTTTAAAAAATCATTGCTTCATCATGAATTCAAATCCCTCTATTAATATCAACAAGATACAAAAAGCATCATCATTAAAATTCATTGCAGTTACATTGATTTCATCAATGAAATGTAAAAATATATAAACTTGATGATTTAAGCATTTTCTTATACCCGTTCAGACGTTATTCTTATTTCAGATCATCGTCAGAATTGACTCCACGATCACATTTCGGACCGGCAGAAAGGAATTATTCTGCAAACAGTAATTATGGTGTTTTGATTTATCTTGCACCTCTCCACTTCTGGATATAAGGATATTAGGTATGGCAACCGCTGGAATGCTTCTCAAACTCAACTCTCAAATGAACCGCGAGTTTTACGCATCCAATCTCTACCTTCACCTGAGTAACTGGTGTTCTGAACAGAGTCTGAACGGCACCGCCACTTTCCTTCGCGCACAGGCACAGAGTAACGTGACCCAAATGATGCGCATGTTTAACTTTATGAAGAGTGTCGGCGCTACTCCCATCGTTAAAGCCATTGATGTTCCCGGTGAAAAACTGAACTCACTGGAAGAACTTTTCCAAAAAACGATGGAAGAATACGAGCAACGTTCAAGCACGCTGGCACAGTTAGCCGATGAAGCTAAAGAACTGAATGATGATTCAACCGTCAATTTCCTGCGCGAGCTGGAAAAAGAGCAGCAGCATGATGGCCTATTGCTGCAAACCATTCTTGATGAAGTGCGCAGTGCGAAACTTGCGGGTATGTGCCCTGTGCAGACCGACCAACATGTTCTAAATGTCGTGTCACACCAGCTGCATTGATCATACATCGGCGCTAATGCATTGCCCCGATGAAGTTTTTGAGAAACCGCTGCCTCATCTGTTTGAAGCAGCGGTTTTTTTAATGGGATTCGCCCTGTGGGGTAAACTTGAGTTCAATCAGCGCGATGGCTTTTTGGATTGCCCGCATGGTGACCGGGTCTGCGGCGGCGGGATGGTGAGTAAAGTCGATATTCTTCAGCTGGCTGGACATTTTTTCGCGAACTTCAACGGGCGCGATTACATCCAGAACGTCGAGAATTTGTTTGATAACCAACTGGCAAGCAACCACATCAGAAACCAGTTCCTGATCGGCATTCAGCGGCTGGGACATCGTAAACTCCTGATAGCATTTTGAAAGCCGTTATAGTAGCGGCTTCACATCTTCAGCGATAGTCACATACACCGTCATCAGGACACAAAAAAACCTGCCGGAGCAGGTTTTTTGTTATCGGAACATATTGCCTGGCGGTACGTCTTTGAACGTCTTGCAATAGTTATTGAACATACTTTTCAGGATCTTGCGCAGTTTCATCGCGGCACTCCGACTATTTGTTATGCAGGTGTTATTGTCTTTGCACTTATAATATGACAATCATCACAAAAATCAATCTTTATGTGATGCAAATCACATATATACCCCTTTAATGTTATAAAAATGATAATCAAAAAGCAGCCCCCCCCATTTCTGACACATACAGATGGCGAGAAATAGCGCCTGCCAGGCGTCTTTTCCGGCCATTGTCGCAGCGCTGTAACGCGTAAAATACTGCTTTCTTTTACTCTTCTGGCTGGACCATGAGACTTCTGATTCTGACTCTTTCATTAATAACGCTGGCGGGGTGCACAGTTACTCGCCAGGCTCATGTGGGCGAAGTTGACGCGGCAACAGGTATTGTTCGGTTGGTTTATGATCAGGCTTTTTTGCAGCATGCCCGTACCGATCGTTATGTCAGTCGCGGGATCGCCGATCGCGCATGCCAGCAGGAAGGCTATACCCACGCTATCCCCTTTGGTCAGCCAGTAGGCAACTGTAGCCTCTTTGCGGGTTCCTTATGTTTGAATACGGAATTCACTTTGTCATATCAGTGCCATCATTCCGCCTTCCCTGTCTTTCTCTAAACGTTTTAATCAGCGAGGGGGATCTTCGCTGATTAAATAAATAGCGGTAATGCGTTTTATTCCCATTCGTATTTTTAATAAATGAAGTTTATATTTTACCTTTTGCAAATAATAAAATAACAAATTATAGTGACGCCACAGCAACAAATATAACCTTTGTGGAGCACTATCATGCTGAAACCAGAAATGATTGAAAAACTTAATGAGCAGATGAACCTGGAACTGTACTCTTCACTGCTTTATCAGCAAATGAGCGCCTGGTGCAGCTATCATACCTTCGAAGGTGCTGCCGCGTTCCTGCGCCGCCACGCCCAGGAAGAGATGACGCATATGCAGCGTCTGTTTGATTATCTGACTGATACCGGCAACTTACCGCGTATTAATACCGTTGAATCTCCGTTTGCTGAATATTCCTCACTTGATGAATTATTCCAGGAAACCTATAAACACGAACAATTAATCACGCAGAAAATTAACGAACTGGCTCATGCTGCAATGACCAATCAGGACTACCCAACATTTAATTTCCTGCAATGGTATGTTTCTGAGCAGCATGAAGAAGAGAAACTGTTCAAATCGATTATTGATAAATTAAGCCTTGCAGGCAAAAGCGGCGAAGGTTTGTATTTTATCGACAAAGAACTCTCTACCCTCGACACACAAAACTAATGTTCTCCGGCGGCAGGTTTACTGCCGCCGTTTCAAATCAGTGACGGCAAATCTTACTCTGATCGGTCGAAAAACCTTCTTCCGAAGGTATAAATTTGCCTTTTGCTGCCAGAAACGCTACCAGCTCTCCCGCTGTCATCCCTTCTGCCGAGCAAGTGTGAAAACGTACCTGTTCACCAAAACGCGCTTTAATCGCAGCTTCCAGACTGGCATGCGTATATTGCTCACCTGATTCAATCATCATATTTAACACTTCATGACCGTGAATAGAGTCCATCGTTCCTCCTCAAAAAAAGGCTAGCGTAGCGATTGCCGCTTACCAAGACTTTGCGCCAGCGCAGGACTGAACGCATTTTATTGTACATTTATATTTACACCATATGTAACGCCGGTTTGACGAATCCGCCGTTATGCCTTAACCTGCGCCGCAGATATCACTCATAAAGATCGTCAGGACAGAAGAAAGCGTGAAAAACAGAACTCTGGGAAGTGTTTTTATCGTGGCGGGAACCACAATTGGCGCAGGCATGCTGGCAATGCCGCTGGCTGCGGCAGGTGTTGGTTTTAGCGTCACGTTAATCTTGTTGATTGGGCTTTGGGCGTTGATGTGCTACACGGCGCTATTACTACTGGAGGTGTACCAGCATGTCCCGGCAGATACCGGTCTGGGCACGCTGGCAAAACGCTATCTGGGACGCTACGGTCAGTGGCTGACGGGCTTCAGTATGATGTTCTTAATGTATGCTCTGACTGCGGCATACATCAGCGGTGCTGGTGAATTGTTGGCTTCCAGCATCAGCGACTGGACAGGTATTTCAATGTCGGCAACCGCTGGCGTGCTGTTGTTCACTTTTGTTGCCGGTGGCGTGGTTTGTGTCGGAACTTCGCTGGTCGATTTATTTAACCGTTTTCTGTTCAGCGCCAAAATTATTTTTCTGGTGGTGATGCTGGTACTGCTACTTCCGCATATTCATAAGGTGAATCTTTTAACCCTGCCGTTGCAACAGGGGCTGGCACTGTCTGCAATCCCAGTGATTTTTACGTCGTTTGGTTTTCACGGTAGCGTGCCGAGCATTGTCAGTTATATGGATGGCAATATTCGTAAGCTACGCTGGGTGTTTATAACCGGTAGTGCGATCCCCCTGGTGGCATATATTTTCTGGCAGCTGGCGACGCTTGGCAGCATTGATTCAACAACCTTTATGGGATTGCTGGCTAATCATGCCGGATTAAACGGGCTGTTACAGGCGTTACGCGAAATGGTGGCCTCTCCGCATGTTGAGCTGGCGGTGCATTTATTTGCTGATTTAGCCCTCGCCACGTCATTCCTCGGCGTTGCGTTAGGTTTATTTGATTATCTGGCAGATTTGTTTCAGCGTTCAAATACCGTTGGTGGACGATTGCAAACTGGTGCAATTACCTTTCTGCCGCCGTTAGCGTTTGCACTGTTTTATCCACGAGGATTTGTAATGGCGCTGGGTTACGCCGGTGTGGCGCTGGCGGTACTGGCATTGATTATCCCTTCGCTGTTGACCTGGCAAAGCAGAAAGCACAATCCTCAGGCGGGTTACCGGGTGAAAGGTGGTCGTCCGGCGCTGGTGGTGGTGTTTCTCTGTGGTATTGCTGTGATTGGCGTGCAATTTTTGATTGCGGCAGGCTTGTTACCAGAAGTGGGATGATTAGATCTTATTGGGTGCCAGAATTAACGCTGACACCCAATTTGACCTCTTAATGCAGGCAGCACTGCTTAAATTTCTTACCACTGCCGCACGGACAAGGATCGTTACGACCCGGTTTCTCTTCTGCTTTGATCGGTTGCTGAACAGCTTTTTCCTGCGGATGCGCCATCCAGTATGCATGTAAATCAAGCGCCGCCAGTCGAATGGCATCTACGCTCTCTTCAAACGCTTCTGGCGACATCTTCTCTACCCGCTCGAAGTTTTCCTCAGTACCGTGCAGCGCAATCGCCTCCAGCGCCGGTTTTAACGAATCGGGCAACGTTGACCAGTCAGAAAGTGCCACGCCCCGCATATAGCCAAAGCACCACTCCTCAACAATCGTCAGCTCGCTGCCATCGACTTCTCGCAAGCCGAATAACGGCTCAAACTGCTCCGGGAATTCGTTCAGACGCTCTGCGGTATCGGCCATATGCTGAAAAGCCAGGTTCATAAAGCGCGTCATCTCTTTCTCTGACGCCCAGCGTGGCACATAGTCAGCCCCACCCCATACGGCAACCAGCCACTGTGCCGGTTCAATCTCTTGCGGAGAACTCAACACCGCCGTCAATAAACCGTCCAGCTCCGCCACATCAAGAATGGCGTGGTCAGTGTTGTATTTGGTCAGAATATCGTCCAGCCATTCCAACTCACTTTCGTTTAACGGTCCCGTTTTCATACGCTTTTCCTTGTGGATCTCAACTCGCCAACACCTATCTTACATGTCGGTCCGTATCAGAGATACTTTTTGAGTGGCTTTGCCGGTGATTAAAAATTAAGGAGGGTGTAACGACAAGTTGCAGGTACAAAAAAACCACCCGAAGGTGGTTTCACGACACTGCTTATTGCTTTGATTTTATTCTTATCTTTCCCATGGTACCCGGAGCGGGACTTGAACCCGCACAGCGCGAACGCCGAGGGATTTTAAATCCCTTGTGTCTACCGATTCCACCATCCGGGCTCGGGAAGAAAGTGGAGGCGCGTTCCGGAGTCGAACCGGACTAGACGGATTTGCAATCCGCTACATAACCGCTTTGTTAACGCGCCAAATTCTTCAGGCCTTTCAGCCAGACATCCGCTTGACGCCGATGCCTTTTAAACTGGAGCGGGAAACGAGACTCGAACTCGCGACCCCGACCTTGGCAAGGTCGTGCTCTACCAACTGAGCTATTCCCGCATTCATCAAGCAATCAGTTAATCACTTGATTTTATTATCGTCTGGCAATCAGTGCCGCCGTTCGATGCGTTGCATTCTACTTACCTGGCGCGATGAGTCAACGATATTTTTCACCACTTTTGATCGTTTGCTGAAAATTGCGCCGAAACGATCACTGATCAAGCAAATCTGCACGCGCAGCGCTCAAATATTGCAACATTGACCACAGAGTCAGTACCGCAGCCACAAAGAAAAGTGCAATACCGGCGTACTCAACCCAAATGTTCGGACGCCACAGCAGCCAGGCCAGCGCTACCATCTGGGCAGTGGTTTTCACTTTCCCAATCCAGGAGACAGCCACGCTACTGCGTTTACCCAACTCTGCCATCCATTCGCGCAGGGCAGAAATAATAATTTCACGGGCGATCATCGTTGCCGCCGGTAATGTCACCCACCAGCTGTGATAATGCTCGGTTACCAGCACCATGGCGATAGCCACGAGAACTTTATCTGCTACAGGGTCAAGGAAAGCACCAAACCGGGTACTCTGGTTCCAGCGGCGTGCCAGAAAACCATCGAACCAGTCAGTCACCGCCGCGACGCAGAAAATGAGCGCGGCGGCAAACGGCGACCAGGTGACAGGTAGATAAAAGACCAATACAAAGAATGGGATAAGGATGACACGGAACAGTGTAAGCAACGTAGGGATATTAAATTGCATAATGACGGGTAACTATCTGTTGTCAGTAAGATTACCCCTATGTTGCTACAGAGACATCAATGTTTCAACGACCAGAAGATCTTTTCTGCCAGACCTTGCGAAATACCCGGCACTTTTGCAATTTCCTCGACGCTGGCGTTACGTAAACCTTGCAAACCGCCCATATATTTCAACAACATTTGCCGACGTTTTGGCCCAACGCCTTCGATGGTTTCAAGGGAACTGGTATTTTTAACCTTCGCCCGTTTTTTGCGGTGCCCGCCAATCGCGTGATCGTGTGATTCATCGCGAATATGCTGGATAACATGCAGCGCGGGAGAATCTGGCGGCAAACTGAATCCCTCACCTTCCGGCTCAAAGAACAGCGTTTCCAGCCCAGCCTTCCTATCTGCTCCTTTGGCAACGCCAAGTAGCAGCGGATGATTTTTATCCCATGAGACATCCAGTTCGGCGAAGACATTTTTCGCCTGCGCAAGCTGGCCTTTACCGCCGTCGATAAGAATCACATCCGGGATCTTACTGTCGTCGATGGCTTTACCATAACGCCGACGCAGCACCTGATTCATCGCCGCATAATCATCGCCCGGCGTAATGCCAGTAATGTTATAGCGCCGATACTCCGCACGCAGCGGGCCGTTAGCATCAAATACCACACAGGAGGCGACGGTTTGTTCACCCATGGTATGGCTGATGTCAAAGCACTCCATCCGCTTCACTTCCGGCAATTTTAACACGCTGGCAAGCGCGGTCAGTCGCTGGTGAACGGTAGATTGCTGCGAAAGTTTGCTGGTTAAGGCCGTCGCCGCATTGGTGCGCGCGAGTTTCAGATAACGCGCCCGATCGCCGCGAGGTTTGGTTTGAACATTAATCTTGCGTCCCGCCAGTTCTGAAAGGGAATCGGCGAGCAGCGTTTTATCGCTAAGATTAAAATCGAGCAGGATCTCACCCGGTAAGGTGCGCATCTGGCTGCCTTGTAAATAGAACTGACCTACGAAGGTTTCCACCACCTCGCTCAGTTCCGTACCGCCCGGCACTTTCGGGAAATAGCTGCGGCTGCCGAGCACTTTACCCTGACGAATGAACAATACGTGGACACAAGCCATGCCCGCATCGAACGCCACACCAATAACGTCAAGGTCGTCGCCGGTATTGGACACAAACTGTTTTTCGGTGACGCGTCGCACCGCCTGAATTTGGTCGCGAATACGTGCCGCTTCTTCAAACTCCAGATTCTGGCTGGCAGTTTCCATACGGCTAATGAGTTGCGTAAGCACCTGATCATCTTTGCCAGACAAAAACAGGCGCACATACTCGACCTGCTGAGCGTATTCTTCTTCACTCACCAGTCCTTCAACGCACGGTCCCAGACAGCGCCCTATCTGATATTGCAGACACGGACGCGAGCGATTGCGATAAACACTATTTTCGCACTGGCGAATGGGGAATATCTTTTGCAGTAACGCCAGTGTTTCACGTACGGCATAGCCATTCGGGAACGGGCCGAAATATTCACCTTTGGCATGCTTCGCACCACGATGCATCGCCAGACGCGGGTGGGTATCGCCACTCAGGAAGATAAAAGGATAAGATTTATCATCGCGTAGCAAAACGTTGTAACGCGGCTGATAGAGTTTGATGTAGTTGTGTTCCAGCAACAGCGCTTCGGTTTCTGTATGAGTAACCGTTACATCAATTTGCTGGATCTGGGCGACCAGCGCTTCGGTTTTGCGCGAAGCGAGGTTGCTACGGAAATAGCTGGAAAGCCGTTTTTTCAGGTCTTTCGCTTTGCCGACATAGATAACCGTACCACCAGCATCGTACATGCGATAAACGCCTGGCTGGCTGGTTACGGTTTTTAAAAACGCTTTTGCGTCAAACTGATCACTCACTGACTTGATAATGTCTCCGCATTACACAGACCATGGCGAATTGCCAGGTGAGTCAGCTCAACATCGCCATGAATGTTTAGTTTACTGAACATACGATAGCGGTAGCTGTTCACCGTTTTCGGACTGAGATTGAGCTGTTCTGAGATCTCATTGACCTTCTGGCCCTTGGTGATCATCAGCATAATCTGCAATTCACGTTCAGACAAACTGGCAAATGGGCTTTCTGTTTTTTCTGGTTCGATCTGGCTTAACGCCATTTGTTGAGCGATGTCAGAAGCAATGTAACGCTGCCCAGAATAGACAGAACGAATCGCACTCACGACTTCCTGCGGAGCCGCGCCTTTGCTGAGGTAGCCCGCAGCACCGGCCTGCATGACTTTCGCTGGTAAAGGGTTTTCTGTATGGACCGTAAGCATGATGATTTTTACATCAGCTGTAGAACGCGCGATTTTACGCGTCGCCTCAAGACCGCCAATGCCCGGCATACTCATGTCCATTAGCACCACGTCAACGGCATTTGCCCGGCACCACTTAACGGCGTCTTCACCGCACGATGCCTCACCGACGACTTTTATACCCTTTATATCTTCCAGAATGCGTCGTATCCCTGCGCGCACCAGTTCGTGGTCATCAACAAGTAGAACGTTGATCAAAGGAATATCTCCAGAAATAGGGATAACGCTACTGATAGTTAGTCATTCGTATATTAGCGGTTTTTATTGCAACTTTGAAACGTTAAAAATGGTGGGTATTCGATTTTTCTCTCGTTTTTGTCAATTCGATTGTCCACAGTTATGGTCACGCCCGTCACCAACGGCTTACCGGATCGTTTCACAGTAAGCCCTGCGACGAAATGTGACAAAAATTACCTTTATTCAGCAAAAATGAAAATCAGCCCGCTGAATATGTAACATTAATTAACCCGAACAATACGGGCAAAAAACATTCATGATAAAAATATTTATTGGTCATTATATTAACGCATTTAATAGCACCGTTGACGGCACGCTCAAAAAACAACCACTGCTATTTTTAGCAAAGCTTATGGTATACTCCGCCGCCTTAACATTTTTCACCGCAAATTTTCATTGCAACATGACGAGGAAAATAAATGAGTACGCCTGATTTTTCTACTGCCGAGAATAATCAAGAACTGGCAAATGAAGTCTCCTGCCTGAAAGCGATGCTGACGCTGATGCTGCAGGCGATGGGACAAGCTGACGCGGGCCGCGTGATGTTAAAGATGGAAAAACAGCTTGCGCTGATCGAAGACGAAACCCAGGCTGCAGTATTTTCCAAAACGGTTAAGCAAATTAAACAAGCCTACCGTCAGTAATATAAAACCGGCTGAGAGCATGCCTTTCAGCCGGTTTTTGCATCTGGCACGCAGAAAGAAAAGCGATCAAATTAAGCCAGTAGCGGCCGCGTAACAGGCAACCTGGGTCTTATTCGGTGCATTGATTTTTTTCTGCATGTTTTTCTGATGGAAATTGACCGTATTCTCAGAGATTGACAAAATCATCGCTATCTCTGCTGATGTCTTCCCTTCCGCCGTCCATTTCAGAATTTCTTTTTCGCGCTTGCTGAAATTCATCTCTGGCGTCATCACTATTTCATCATTTAAACGCATCAGAGCCATCAGACTTTCGCGCACCAGTAACTGCATTTTTAATTGCAGTTCATCACTAAGAATGGGTATTTCGCGCGTGCTGCAACGGGAAAAGGACAAAAAGCCCAGCGCCCGATTTGGCAGCATTAAATACTGAGTGACACCGCGGCGTAAACCATGTGCGCGCGCGGCTTCCCATAATGGCTGTGCTTCGCTGAATAAGTCATCATTCCACATTAAATGGCCCTGACTAAAGTTTTCAGGGTTCAGCACAGGATCAATGGCGAGAAAGTTTTTTGCCTGATAATAACTCACCCACGACTCAGGGTAATTGGTGTAGAAAGCTACTTTAGGTCGCGTGAATGGTACCGGGTGGCGAACACATAACGAATAGTAATCGTACTCCAGCTGCTGAGCCTGAAGCTCTATTTCATGGTAGACCTCTTCTGCGGCCTCCATCCTCTGAAAACGCAACAGCATCGTGCGACGCCAGCTGAAAAAATCCGTATCCTGCATAGTAAACCGCAACGCCCCTGAGAGTGAGTATCATTTATAATGATAATTCAAACTATCACATAAATAAGATTTATATATAATTTATATTATTCAGGCAATGAATTACTTTTGCAAGCCATCGC
Organism: Escherichia sp. MOD1-EC4550; assembly: GCF_963876935.1. Lineage (NCBI taxonomy): Bacteria > Pseudomonadati > Pseudomonadota > Gammaproteobacteria > Enterobacterales > Enterobacteriaceae > Escherichia > Escherichia sp. MOD1-EC4550. The sequence goes on along the minus strand of NZ_CAWNSE010000015.1, from coordinate 221,961 downwards.
ATTCTCTTATGTTATTAATAAGTTATGCTGATTTGTTAAGCAGTTTTATCACGTTTGAAGTGGCGTCCCGCCCCGACTGGTAAATCGTCGGGGCTGATTTTTTCTTATTATTGCAGCAGAAACTTCTCGAGGAACTGGCTAGTGCGAGGCAGCTGAGGATCGGCAAATAACGCTTTTGCGGCCCCCTGCTCGACTATCCGCCCCTGGTCCATAAAGATCGCCCGGTCCGCAACATCCCGGGCAAAGCTCATTTCGTGCGTCACAATCACCATCGTGCGCTTTTCCTGCGCCAGCTGACGGATGGTGTTCAGGACTTCGCCCACCAGCTCTGGATCCAGCGCCGACGTTGGCTCGTCAAACAAAATCACCTCAGGACGCATAGCCAGCGCTCGCGCAATCGCGACACGCTGCTGTTGACCGCCAGACAAACGACGTGGATAGCTGGTTTCTTTACCTGCCAGCCCAACTTTCGCCAACAGCTCGCGAGCGCGCGCCGTGGCCTCTTCTTTCGGTTCGCCTTTGACGATCACCGGCCCTTCAATAATGTTTTCCAGCACCGTACGATGCGGAAACAAATTAAAGTTCTGGAAGACAAACCCGACGTGCTGACGCAACTGGCGAATCAGCGATTTTTGCTGACTTAATGAACGTGCAGTATCAATGGTGATATCGCCAACGGTAATGGTTCCCGCTTCCGGTTGTTCCAGCAGATTTATGCTGCGTAGCAACGTGGTTTTGCCGGAACCACTCGGACCGATAATTGCCACTACTTCGCCAGGCTTCACCTCAAGGTCGATACCGTGCAGCACCGTCTGACCGTGGAATTTTTTCACCAGGTTCTTAACTTCAATGGCACTCATTTTGGTTCTCTCTCCTGGCGATTAAGTTGATTCTCAAAATGGTTCTGCAACGTCGATAACACTGTCGCCATGATCCAGTAGATGAGCGAAGCCGCCAGATACATGGTGAACACCTCCAGCGTACGCGAGGTAATCAACTGCGCCTGACGGAACAGCTCCGGCACCTGGATTGTCGCGGCCAGCGACGTATCTTTTACCAGGCTGATAAAGCTGTTCGACAGCGGCGGCAACGCCACTCGCGCCGCCTGTGGCAAAATCGCGCGACGCATGGTCTGCCACGGCGTCATACCAATACTGGCAGCAGCTTCCCACTGACCTTTATCAATAGAAGAAATGGCGGCGCGCAGCGTTTCGGCAGCATAGGCGGCAGTGTTTAGCGACAGACCAATCATTGCTGACGGAATGGGATCTAGTTCGATGCCAAACTGCGGCAAGCCGTAATAGATCATAAACAGTTGTGCGATGAGTGGCGTACCACGAAAAATAGAGATATAAAAACGCGCCAGCCAGCGCACGGGCCAGATTGGCGAAAGGCGCATCAGCGCGAGAATAAACCCTAGCAGTAAGCCAAAAAACATGCCGCCGATACTGAGTTGCAGCGTATACCCAGCCCCTTTCAGCAGGAACGGCAAGGAATCAATAACCAGTTGTATACTTTCTTGCATGAGCGTTTCCGGAGCTAAACGTGGGGATGATAGGCGAACAGCGCAGGCGCGCCGCCGGTATGAATAAACAGAATCGGCCCTTCATCTTTGAAGCGTTTCTGACTGATACCGTCAATCAGCCCCGCCATCGCTTTTCCGGTATACACAGGATCAAGCAGAATGCCTTCCAGCCGCGCCAGCAATTTCACTGCTTCCATGCCTTCGTCGTTCGGCACGCCGTAGCCAGGTGCAAAATAGTCATCCCAGAGTAAAATTTCCGCTGATGCGGTCAGCTCCAGTTCTTTCGCAATCGCCTGTTGGAGGTTAACCACTTTCGGCAATTGATCGGCAACGGAACGCGACACGGTCACGCCAATCAGTTCGCTTTCAGGCATCAGGTGTTCCAGCCCAACAGCCAGTCCGGCGTGAGTTCCGGCACTGCCCGACGCGACCACCACCGACGAAATATTAACCGCCCCTTCACACTGTTGCGCGATTTCCAGCGCACTCTCCACATAACCCAGCGCACCCAAAGCATTAGAACCGCCAACCGGAATGACATACGGGCGAAAGCCTTGTGCTTCGACTCGCGTCGCCAGCTCTTCCAGTTGGGCATTGGGATCGGTCAGTGCGTCGCACATTTCAATCTGGGTATTGAACAGATCCAGCAACAAACGATTGCCGTTGGTTAAATAGTTTTCTGCGGTTGTGCCAATAGGATTTTCCAGCAGCGCCACGCAGTGCAGACCGAGTTTCGCAGCGACTGCGGCAGTCTGGCGCACATGGTTAGACTGGATCGCCCCGGCAGTAATCAGCGTATCGGCACCTTCGCGCAGAGCATCTGCCGCAAGAAATTCCAGCTTACGTAATTTATTGCCGCCCATTGCCATGGGGGTGACGTCATCCCGTTTGATGAAAATTTCCCGTCCAAGATAATCAGAAAAGCGTGGCAGATATTCGAGCGGCGTTGGCGCGCCGATAAATTCCAGCCGTGGAAAACGGGTTAAATTATGCAGTGGCATAACAGCCTCCGATGTGTGTTGTTGTGATTTTCTTATTATGCACGCTGAAAACGCGTAAATAAAAAAGGCGCTAGTGAAAGCGCCCTTTTTTGTCATTATGCTGATTATTTGGTCACATCAGCACCAAACCATTTTTCAGAAAGGGCTTGCAGAGTGCCATCTTTTTGCATTTCCGCAATTGCATCATTCACCGCTTTCAGCAGGTCTTCATTTCCTTTACGCAGCGCTACGCCAGACTCCTGACGGGAGAATGCTTCACCGGTTACTGCCAGCGTATCGTTGGTTTTCTTCACCAGATCCAGCGCAGCCAGACGGTCAACGAGGATCGCATCAATACGGCCTACGCGCAGATCCTGATATTTGGTCGGGTCATCATCATAGGTACGCACATCGACGCCCTGAACATTTTGGCGCAGCCACTCTTCATAGTTGGTGCCCAGACCGACACCCACTTTTTTGCCTTTCAGATCATCAGCCGTTTTAATGCTGCCTTCGTTACCTTTTTTCACCAGCGCCTGAATACCGGAAATGGTGTACGGGGTAGAGAAATCGTATTTTTTCTTGCGCTCGTCAGAAATGGTGACCTGGTTAATCACCACATCAATGCGTTTAGAGTCCAGCGACGCCAGCATACCGTCCCATTTGGTCGGTTTTAGTGACGCCTCAACGCCAAGATGTTTTGCCAGCTGTTGGGCGAATTCCACTTCAAAACCGGTTAATTTGCCGTCATCCCCCTGAAAACTGAACGGCGGATAAGTTCCTTCCAGCCCTACCAGCAGCGTGCCGCGCTCTTTGACTTTATTAAGCAGACCTTCATCTGCAAAACTTTTAACGCTCATGCCCGCAACCAGCGCCACGGCCATCACACCCATCAATGCCTGACGTCCCAGATGTGCTAATTTCATATTCACCCCGAATGTTGTTATGTCTGTTTGCAGTGTAGAGCCATTGTTTGTAAACACAAAAACAACTCCGCTACATCTTATTCTTATTTAATATATATCAGAAGCAGGCAGGCTGGAGGATTTCTGCACAAGTCCGGTACACGTTTGACGCTGATAGTGTTGATACTTCCGTAACGCAATGCGGTAATTGTTGGTGCTGGTAGTGGGCAGCCACGGGGCGAGGATTTCATCAAGGAAACCGTCCTGCAGCTGTTCGAGGGAAATATTTTGCTCGTGTAGATGATTACCCAAACGGCGCAGACGAACGACATATTCACGCACCGTACCTGGGCTCATTTCAGTTTGCTCAAAAAGAAATTGCTTAAAGCCGATAATATCGAAAAAATCACTCTGCGTTTTGCAATGTAAATCACCGCAGAATCGGCACAATGCCGCCCATGATTTTTGTTCCACTTGCCAGCCATTTTCATCAAGCAGCATGTCCAGGCGGGAAATCTCGATTTTATTCACTATTTTGCCGTCGCGAACGAGGGTAATGCGGTCGAGTAATTTACGGCAATGCGCGCAATGGGTCTGGCTGTGTTTAAAGTCTTTAAGATAGCGGCTTAATGGCCGTCTTTTCAGGTGCTGCACCATCATTAAGAACTCCTGGTAGTCAAAATTAAAGTGCGGCATTTACTGACGTTATAACTTACCCAGTTTAGTGCGTAACCGTTTAATGGCCTGGCTGTGTAACTGACTGACCCGCGATTCCCCGACCTCCAGCACCGCGCCAATCTCTTTAAGATTCAGCTCTTCCTGATAATAGAGGGTTAATACCAGTTTTTCGCGCTCCGGCAACGTTTCGATAGCTTCCATCACCCGCTGGCGCAGATTACTGTCCAGCAGTTGTTGTAGCGGGTTTTCTCGCTGATGATCATCAGTAACCAGTTCAATGCTATCGCCGTGCTCTTCGCGCCACTCATCGTAGGAGAAGAGCTGGCTGTTATTGGTGTCGAGCAACATTTGGCGATAGTCGGCAATATCGATCCCTAAACGTTCCGCTACCTCAGTTTCCGTGGCGTTGCGGCCAAGTTCCTGCTCCAGTTGCCCTATTGCCTGTGCCACTTCACGCGCGTTGCGTCGCACGCTGCGCGGCACCCAGTCACGGCTGCGAAGTTCATCCAGCATAGCGCCACGGATACGCTGCACTGCGTAAGTTGTAAATGCCGTTCCTTGTAGGGCGTCATAGCGTTCGACGGCATTAAGTAACCCAATGCCGCCCGCCTGTAGCAGATCGTCAAGTTCCACGCTCGCGGGCAGTCGAACCTGCAGGCGCAATGCTTCGTGACGCACCAGCGGGACATAACGCTGCCACAGCGAGTGTTTATCCATTACACCTTCAGCGGTATAGAGTGAATTCACGATAAACAGCCCTGCGTTATATGAGTTATCGGCATGATTATCCGTTTCTGCAGGGTTTTTAATCGGACGATTAGTGGGTGAAATGAGGGGTTATTTGGGGGTTACCGGTAAATTGCGGACAGAAAAAACCCCGCCGGTGGCGGGGAAGCACGTTGCTGGCAAATTACCATTCATGTTGCCGGATGCGGCGTAAACGCCTTATCCGGCCTACAAAAATGTGCAAATTCAATAAATTGCAATTCACCTTGTAGGCCTGATAAGCGCAGCGCATCAGGCAATTTGGCGTTGCCGTCAGTCTCAGTTAATCAGGTTACGACGATTAACCCTGCAGCAGAGACAGAACCTGCTGCGGTACCTGGTTAGCTTTTGCCAGCACGGAGTTACCGGCCTGCTGGATGATCTGCGCTTTCGACATGTTGGACACTTCGGTCGCATAGTCGGCGTCCTGAATACGGGACTGCGCTTCAGACAGGTTGGTAGTGGTGTTGTTCAGGTTAGTCACCGCAGAATCCAGACGGTTCTGGATAGCACCCAGGGATGAACGGAATTTGTCGATGGAGCTGATAGCGTCGTCCAGGGCAGCCAGAGGATCTTTGGTTGCAGTGCCTGCACTGGTGGTTTCAGTGGTCAGTTTACCTGTAGAGTTAACATAAGCCTGTGCCCCAACAGTAGCTGCAAATTTACCAGTTGCACCTGCGCCATTTGAAGCTACAGTTACTGTACCGGTATCCTTATCGACGTTGTAGTTGATAGTGTAAGATGCGGTTGTGGTGAGCTCTTTGTCTGCATCAGTATAGGTGTCATTCGAATTACCAGCACCATTAGTATTCGCACCACCGAAAGACGCAGTTGCAGACTGAATACCTGTATTATACTTAATTGTCGCACCAGTAACTGCTGTGTTAGCCGTTGCAGCACTCTGTACTGTGCTCAGAACAGTATCAGCACTTACCGTTTTGGTGTAGGTAACGCCAGAAGTTGCCGCAGCACCAAAGTTATAAGTTGTGCCAGACAGCTGGATAGAACCAGTTGTCGCTAAAGTACTACCGCTAGCAAACAGATCGGACAATTTCGCTGAAGATGCAATGCCGGCGTTGTTTGTAGATAGGTTACCAGTGGCGTCCAGGTACGCGGCTTTACCACCGATGGTCACATCGCCATTAGCATCTACATCAAACTTCACATCACCAGTACTACGAGTATAAACACCTGATGCAGTAGTGCCAGCCGCTGGTTTCAGAGTATTTGCAAAGTTAACAACATCACCATCTGCAACTGTTGCTTGAGTGGTGAAGTTCCCTTTAGCCGCATCATAAGTATAGGTCGCAGCACTCGAGCCAGTAGTAGTAACTGTATCTCCGGTTTTCAGGCGAGACAGTGCATCGCTAGCGCTGAGAGCTGTATTGTTTGTGGTCACAGCATAAGGACCTGTTCCCGTTGCACCAGCAGCGGTCAGATCGCTGACTGTAGCAGCTTTGTTCGCAATAGTACCTTTGCCGTTAACGTTAAACCCATTCAGCCCCAGCGTATCAGAGTCAATTTTCTTCAGATCAATAGTGATAGTCTGGCCGTCATTCGCACCAACCTGAATTTTCATCGAACCGTCTTTTGCCAGTACGTTCACGCCGTTGAACTGGGTCTGGCCGGATACGCGGTCAATTTCGTCGAGACGGGATTTGATTTCGTCCTGGATGGAGTCCAGGTCAGAATCGGAGTTAGTCCCTGTAGTGGCCTGAACCGTCAGTTCACGAATACGCTGTAAGTTGTTGTTGATTTCGGACAGCGCGCCTTCAGTGGTCTGCGCAACGGAGATACCGTCGTTAGCGTTACGTGCGGCCTGAGTCAGGCCTTTAATGTTAGAAGTAAAACGGTTAGCAATCGCCTGACCTGCGGCGTCATCCTTCGCGCTGTTAATACGCAAGCCAGAAGACAGACGCTCGATAGAACTCGACAGCGCAGACTGGTTCTTGTTGATATTATTTTGAGTGATCAGCGAGAGGCTGTTGGTATTAATGACTTGTGCCATGATTCGTTATCCTATATTGCAAGTCGTTGATTACGTATTGGGTTTCCACCCGTCGGCTCAATCGCCGTCAACCCTGTTATCGTCTGTCGTAAAACAACCTTTAGAATTTTTTTCACAAACAGCCATTTTTTGTTAGTCGCCGAAATACTCTTTTCTCTGCCCCTTATTCCCGCTATTAAAAAAAACAATTAAACGTAAACTTTGCGCAATTCAGGCCGATAACCCCGGTATTCGTTTTACGTGTCGAAAGATAAAAGGAAATCGCATGGCAAGTATTTCATCGCTGGGAGTCGGGTCAGGTCTGGATTTAAGTTCAATCCTCGATAGCCTCACCGCCGCGCAAAAAGCGACGCTAACCCCTATTTCAAATCAGCAATCGTCGTTTACCGCTAAACTTAGCGCCTACGGTACGCTGAAAAGCGCGTTGACGACTTTCCAGACCGCCAATACTGCATTGTCTAAAGCCGATCTTTTTTCCGCCACCAGCACTACCAGCAGCACCACCGCGTTCAGTGCCACCACCGCGGGTAACGCCATCGCCGGGAAATACACCATCAGCGTCAGCCATCTGGCGCAGGCGCAAACCCTGACCACGCGCACCACCAGAGACGATACGAAAACGGCGATCGCCACTAGCGACAGCAAACTCACCATTCAACAAGGCGGCGACAAAGATCCGATTACCATTGATATCAGCGCGGCTAACTCATCGTTAAGCGGGATCCGTGATGCCATCAACAACGCAAAAGCAGGCGTAAGCGCAAGCATCATTAACGTGGGTAACGGTGAATATCGTCTGTCAGTCACATCAAATGACACCGGCCTTGATAATGCGATGACACTCTCGGTCAGCGGTGATGATGCGCTACAAAGTTTTATGGGCTATGACGCCAGTGCCAGCAGCAACGGTATGGAGGTCTCGGTCGCCGCCCAGAATGCGCAGCTGACGGTCAACAACGTCGCCATCGAGAACAGCAGCAACACTATCAGCGACGCGCTGGAAAACATCACCCTGAACCTGAACGATGTCACCACGGGCAACCAGACGCTAACCATCACTCAGGACACCTCCAAAGCGCAAACGGCGATTAAAGACTGGGTGAATGCCTATAACTCGCTAATAGATACCTTCAGCAGCCTGACCAAATACACCGCCGTAGATGCGGGAGCTGATAGCCAGAGTTCTAGCAATGGCGCACTGCTCGGCGACTCCACGTTGCGGACGATTCAGACGCAGTTGAAATCGATGCTGAGTAATACCGTTAGTTCTTCCAACTATAAAACGTTGGCGCAGATTGGTATCACGACCGATCCCAGCGATGGCAAACTGGAACTGGATGCCGACAAACTCACCGCTGCATTGAAAAAAGATGCCAGCGGCGTAGGTGCATTGATTGTTGGCGATGGTAAAAAAACCGGCATCACGACCACCATCGGCAGCAACCTGACCAGTTGGCTTTCGACAACGGGCATTATTAAAGCCGCTACCGATGGCGTTAGTAAGACCCTGAATAAGTTAACTAAAGACTACAACGCCGCCAGCGATCGCATTGATGCGCAGGTCGCTCGCTACAAAGAACAATTTACCCAACTGGACGTTTTAATGACCTCGTTAAACAGCACCAGCAGCTACTTAACGCAGCAGTTCGAAAACAACAGTAATTCCAAGTAATCAATATTCATCGGGAGACAGGTCATGTACGCGGCAAAAGGCACCCAGGCCTATGCACAAATTGGCGTCGAAAGCGCCGTAATGAGCGCCAGCCAGCAACAGCTGGTCACCATGCTATTTGATGGAGTGCTGAGCGCACTGGTTAGAGCGCGCCTGTTTATGCAGGACAACAATCAGCAAGGCAAAGGCGTCTCTTTGTCAAAAGCGATCAACATCATTGAGAACGGGCTGCGGGTGAGTCTTGATGAAGAGAGCAAAGACGAACTAACCCAAAACTTGATTGCTCTTTATAGCTATATGGTCAGGCGCTTGCTGCAAGCCAATTTACGCAACGATGTCTCCGCAGTCGAAGAAGTGGAAGCATTAATGCGTAATATTGCCGATGCCTGGAAAGAGTCGTTACTCTCCCCTTCTTTGATTCAGGACCCAGTCTGATGAACCATGCACCGCATTTGTATTTCGCCTGGCAACAACTCGTCGAAAAAAGCCAGCTCATGTTACGCCTGGCAACGGAAGAACAATGGGACGAACTCATCGCCAGCGAAATGGCGTATGTGAATGCGGTGCAGGAGATTGCACATCTGACTGAAGAGATTGATCCGTCCACCACGATGCAGGAGCAACTCCGCCCGATGCTGCGCCTGATTCTCGACAACGAAAGCAGGGTAAAGCAGTTATTGCAGATTCGGATGGATGAACTGGCGAAACTGGTCGGTCAGTCATCGGTGCAAAAATCGGTGTTAAGTGCCTATGGCGATCAGGGCGGCTTTGTGCTGGCTCCGCAGGATAACCTCTTTTGAATCTTAACGAGCCGATGGCTCGCGAATAATCCGATTACGGCTACGCTTCTAATGTTCCCCTTGAATGGAGTCGAAGAATGCGTAATCCCACGCTGTTACAATGTTTTCACTGGTATTACCCGGAAGGCGGTAAGCTCTGGCCTGAACTGGCCGAGCGCGCCGACGGTTTTAATGATATTGGTATCAATATGGTCTGGTTGCCGCCCGCCTATAAAGGCGCATCGGGCGGGTATTCGGTCGGCTACGACTCCTATGATTTATTTGATTTAGGCGAGTTTGATCAGAAAGGCAGCATCCCTACTAAATATGGCGATAAAGCACAACTGCTGGCCGCCATTGACGCTCTGAAACGTAATGACATTGCGGTGCTGCTGGACGTGGTAGTCAATCACAAAATGGGCGCGGATGAAAAAGAAGCTATTCGCGTGCAGCGCGTTAATGCTGACGACCGTACGCAAATTGATGAAGAAATCATTGAATGCGAAGGCTGGACGCGTTACACCTTCCCCGCCCGTGCCGGGCAATACTCGCAGTTTATCTGGGATTTCAAATGTTTTAGCGGTATCGACCATATCGAAAATCCTGATGAAGATGGCATTTTTAAAATTGTTAACGACTACACCGGCGAAGGCTGGAACGATCAGGTTGATGATGAACTCGGTAATTTCGATTACCTGATGGGTGAGAATATCGATTTCCGCAATCATGCCGTGACGGAAGAGATTAAATACTGGGCGCGCTGGGTGATGGAACAAACGCAATGCGACGGTTTTCGTCTTGATGCGGTCAAACATATTCCGGCGTGGTTTTATAAAGAGTGGATCGAACACGTACAAGAAGTTGCGCCAAAGCCGCTGTTTATTGTGGCGGAGTACTGGTCGCATGAAGTTGATAAGCTGCAAACGTATATTGATCAGGTGGAAGGCAAAACCATGCTGTTCGATGCGCCGCTGCAGATGAAATTCCATGAAGCATCGCGCATGGGACGCGGCTACGACATGACGCAGATTTTCACTGGGACGCTGGTGGAAGCCGATCCTTTTCACGCCGTAACCCTCGTTGCCAACCACGACACCCAACCGTTGCAAGCCCTCGAAGCGCCGGTCGAACCGTGGTTTAAACCGCTGGCGTATGCCTTAATTTTGTTGCGGGAAAATGGCGTTCCTTCGGTGTTCTATCCTGACCTCTATGGCGCGCATTACGAAGATGTCGGCGGTGACGGGCAAACCTATCCGATAGATATGCCAATAATCGAACAGCTTGATGAGTTAATTCTCGCCCGTCAGCGTTTCGCCCACGGTGTACAGACGTTATTTTTCGACCATCCGAACTGCATTGCCTTTAGCCGCAGTGGCACCGACGAATATCCCGGCTGCGTGGTGGTCATGTCGAACGGAGATGATGGCGAAAAAACCATTCATTTAGGAGAGAATTACGGCAATAAAACCTGGCGTGATTTTCTGGGGAACCGGCAAGAAAGTGTAGTAACCGACGAAAACGGCGAAGCGACCTTCTTTTGCAACGGCGGCAGCGTCAGCGTGTGGGTTATCGAAGAGGTGATTTAAATTCATCCCCGGCGGCAAGCCGGGGAGATTTCATTACGGCAATGGCGTCGGTAACGGCGCTTTATCCAGCGCAGCGGCACACTCTGCCGTCGGGCGATCCACACGCTCCATCGTCATTCCATCGTACTCAATGGTGTTACCTTCACGCTCAACCTCGTACAGCTCACGTTTTACGGTAACGTTAGTGAGATCATCAGACATCAATGTCAACTTACCCGGCACAGCAATCACCCGCTGCCACTGACGGCAATCCAGGGTATCGCCCTCTTTAGTGACAATCAGGCTGCCTATCGCTTCCGGACTGACCAGCGCACTTTGCGGCCCTTTGGTCTGCCAGTAGCCCGCCAGCCAGTCCGGCGCGGGGGTTTTAACGACATTGTTATAGTTTTCGACTTCGGCACAGCCCGCCAGCAACATGAGCGCGCCTGCAATTGCGAGTTTTTTCATCATTCGTCCTGCATGAGAAGAAAAGAGGATTGTGGCATTAAAGCCCTGATGTCGCCAGCCTTTCCAGGTTCAGAGAGAAATTTGATCTAACTATTATTTTTGTGAATTATTACCCCGAAAATAAATTTGTTTGATGTATGATTCGCGACTCTTGTTTCAAACCTTCTGAGTTCAGAGGCTACATTCATGTCATGGCAGCAATTCAAACACGCCTGGTTGATTAAATTCTGGGCGCCCATCCCCGCGGTCATCGCGGCGGGTATTCTCTCCACTTACTATTTTGGCATCACTGGCACCTTTTGGGCAGTCACGGGTGAATTTACCCGTTGGGGCGGTCAGCTTTTGCAGCTGTTTGGCGTCCATGCTGAAGAGTGGGGTTATTTTAAAATTATTCATCTGGAAGGATCGCCATTAACCCGCATCGACGGCATGATGATCCTCGGTATGTTTGGCGGCTGCTTTGCTGCAGCGCTGTGGGCCAACAATGTCAAACTGCGCATGCCGCGCAGCCGTATCCGCATTATGCAGGCCATCATTGGCGGCATTATCGCCGGTTTTGGCGCGCGTCTGGCAATGGGCTGTAACCTGGCGGCGTTCTTTACCGGCATTCCTCAGTTCTCGCTGCATGCCTGGTTCTTTGCCATCGCCACTGCCATTGGTTCATGGTTTGGCGCGCGCTTTACCCTGCTGCCCATCTTCCGTATTCCCGTGAAAATGCAGAAAGTTTCTGCCGCCTCACCGCTGACGCAAAAACCGGATCAGGCGCGGCGTCGTTTTCGTCTCGGGATGCTGGTCTTTTTCGGCATGCTGGGCTGGGCGCTGCTGACGGCGATGAACCAACCAAAACTGGGGCTGGCAATGCTGTTTGGCGTCGGCTTTGGTTTACTGATTGAACGTGCGCAAATCTGCTTTACTTCGGCGTTCCGCGATATGTGGATCACCGGACGTACCCACATGGCGAAAGCAATCATTATCGGTATGGCGGTAAGTGCCATCGGGATCTTCAGTTACGTCCAGTTAGGCGTTGAACCCAAAATCATGTGGGCGGGGCCGAACGCGGTAATCGGTGGTTTACTGTTTGGTTTTGGCATCGTGCTGGCAGGCGGCTGCGAAACCGGCTGGATGTACCGCGCGGTAGAAGGCCAGGTGCACTACTGGTGGGTCGGTCTGGGCAATGTGATCGGCTCAACGATTCTGGCGTATTACTGGGATGATTTCGCTCCGGCGCTGGCCACCGACTGGGACAAAATCAACCTACTGAAAACCTTTGGCCCGATGGGTGGCCTGCTGGTGACATATTTGCTGCTGTTTGCTGCGCTGATGTTGATTATCGGCTGGGAAAAACGCTTCTTCCGCCGTGCGGCACCGCAGACAGCTAAGGAGATCGCATGAAAAATATCGTTCCTGATTACCGCCTTGATATGGTGGGTGAACCCTGCCCTTATCCGGCAGTTGCAACCCTTGAGGCGATGCCGCAGTTAAAAAAAGGTGAGATCCTGGAAGTGGTGAGCGACTGTCCGCAGTCGATCAATAATATTCCACTGGATGCGCGTAATCACGGCTATACGGTGCTGGATATTCAGCAAGACGGGCCGACCATTCGTTATTTAATTCAGAAGTAATCCCTCCTTCCCGCTGTGTCCCACAGCGGGAACATCGTTACCTCTGTATCACATAGATTTTACCCGCCTCCTCTCCTATTCTTTTCAGGGTGATCTCAGGAGGTTTCTATGTGTGGACGCTTTGCCCAATCCCAAACGCGTGAAGATTACCTTGCACTTCTCGCGGAAGATATAGAACGCGATATTCCCTACGATCCCGAGCCCATTGGCAGCTACAACGTCGCACCGGGAACCAAAGTTCTTCTGCTCAGTGAACGTGATGAACACCTTCATCTCGATCCGGTTTTCTGGGGATATGCTCCCGGATGGTGGGATAAACCGCCGCTGATTAACGCCCGCGTAGAAACTGCCGCAACCAGTCGCATGTTTAAACCGCTCTGGCAACATGGTCGGGCAATCTGTTTTGCCGATGGCTGGTTTGAGTGGAAAAAAGAAGGCGACAAAAAACAGCCTTATTTTATCTATCGCGCTGATGGACAACCTGTTTTTATAGCCGCGATAGGTAGCACACCGTTTGAGCGCGGTGACGAGGCCGAAGGATTTTTGATTGTCACTGCAGCGGCAGACCAGGGGCTGGTGGATATTCATGACCGCCGCCCGCTGGTACTGTCGCCAGAAGCTGCGCGGGAATGGATGCGGCAAGAGATTAGCGGTAAAGAAGCCTCTGAAATTGCTGCCAGTGGCTGTGTTCCAGCAAACCAGTTCACCTGGCACCCGGTATCGCGCGCGGTGGGTAATGTCAAAAACCAGGGCGCGAAGATAATTCACCCTGTTTGATAAGCCTGGAGATTATTGTTCAACAATACTGCGTCATAAGAAATCTCTATTAGACAAAGATTTCATTACCTGTTGGCATATTGCAAAAATAACACCAATACGGAATCGTCATGTTCACGATTAAAACAGATGATCTCACCCATCCAGCAGTGCAAGCATTAGTGGCTTACCATATTTCCGGCATGCTGCAGCAGTCTCCCCCCGAAAGCAGTCATGCTTTAGATGTGCAAAAATTACGTAACCCGACAGTGACATTCTGGTCAGTATGGGAAGGCGAACAACTCGCAGGAATTGGTGCGCTGAAGTTGCTGGATGATAAACATGGCGAACTGAAATCAATGCGTACCGCGCCAAATTATTTACGTCGGGGTGTCGCCAGTCTGATTTTACGCCACATTTTGCAGGTCGCCCATGACAGATGCCTTCATCGCCTGAGCTTAGAAACGGGTACACAGGCTGGATTTACGGCCTGCCATCAACTTTATTTGAAGCATGGTTTCGTTGATTGCGAACCGTTTGCTGATTATCAACTTGATCCACTCAGTCGATTTTTGTCATTGACGCTATGCGAAAATAATGAATTGCCATGAGCCAGACGCAGCACATTCTTGCATTCGACGTGCTGCGCCTTTATTTATCACCAGCCGGAAACGCCTTGTCTCTAGACGCCCCTTCCACATACGCCACAAGAAACCTCTATTCCAGTGACACAATCACGCCTGATTATTTCCCTAGCCCGGAATATGAATAAAAACATCAACAAAGATTAAATTATCCAAACGTTACTATTGCGTCTGTGGTCGTAACAACAACCGACCTGGTGATGCGTGTTAAAGGAGACACTCTGATGTTCAGGGGGGTTATCGCGTTTACAGATCGTGGATGGCAGAAAACTTTCAGAATCAGGTTTCCATTTTAAACCAGAAATTGAGTGTGTTTGCCCCATCCATGCCCCACGCGGTGAGATCGGATGTAATCAACAACAGGTTACACAACCTACACCTGCATGCTCATCACTTCCTGATACGCCGCCACCAACTTATTACGCACCTGAATCCCCATTTGCATTGAAACTGAGGCTTTTTGCATATCGGTCATCACATCGTTTAACGCCACGCCGGGTTCGCCGAGGGTGAATTTTTCTGCCTGCGTGCGGGCGGCGGTTTGTGTATCGCTTATGCGATCGAGCGCGGCGTGCAGCTGCCCGGCAAAACTAATGGTCGGTTGCGGCAGTGATTCCTGCGCACGCGCACTCATCGCCGTAGCCTGTAACTGGCTAATAACCCCTTCAATCCCCTGTATCGCTGACATTTTCATCTCCCGGATAATTTCTGGTAGCAAAGCCTACCAGTAAGTCAATAAGACAAAGGCGCTAAATAGCAACAAAAAAACGGGTTTATTGGCGGATAGAAAAAAACGAAAGCACAAATAATGAGAGCGTCAATTTTTCGAGTTTGCTGACCCGGGAGTGAGTCTTGTTCCACTTTGCCAATAACGCCGTCCATAATCAGCCACGAGGTGCGCGATGAATGCGACTGCAGCCCAGACAAAATCTCTTGAGTGGCTTAATCGCCTGCGTGCGAATCCGAAAATTCCATTGATTGTTGCCGGTTCCGCGGCAGTGGCGGTCATGGTCGCACTGATCCTGTGGGCGAAAGCCCCCGACTACCGCACATTATTCAGCAATCTTTCCGATCAGGATGGTGGCGCAATTGTCAGCCAACTGACGCAAATGAATATTCCTTACCGCTTCAGCGAAGCCAGCGGCGCGATTGAAGTTCCGGCAGATAAAGTTCACGAACTGCGCCTGCGCCTGGCGCAACAAGGTTTGCCCAAAGGCGGCGCGGTCGGTTTCGAACTGCTCGATCAGGAAAAGTTTGGTATCAGCCAGTTCAGCGAACAGGTGAATTATCAGCGGGCGCTGGAAGGCGAGCTTTCTCGTACCATCGAAACTATCGGCCCGGTAAAAGGGGCGCGCGTACATCTGGCAATGCCAAAACCGTCTTTATTCGTCCGTGAACAAAAATCCCCTTCTGCATCAGTGACGGTAAATCTGTTACCCGGCCGCGCACTCGATGAAGGGCAAATTAGCGCCATTGTGCATCTGGTTTCCAGCGCGGTGGCTGGTCTGCCTCCGGGGAACGTCACGTTGGTGGATCAGGGCGGACATCTGTTAACCCAATCCAACACCAGCGGGCGCGATCTTAATGATGCTCAGTTGAAATATGCCAGTGATGTCGAAGGCCGAATTCAGCGGCGTATTGAAGCGATCCTGTCGCCTATTGTCGGCAACGGCAATATTCACGCCCAGGTTACGGCGCAACTGGACTTCGCCAGTAAGGAGCAAACCGAAGAGCAGTATCGCCCTAACGGTGATAAATCTCAGGCGGCGCTCCGCTCACGCCAGCTTAATGAGAGCGAGCAAAGCGGTTCCGGTTATCCAGGCGGCGTACCGGGTGCGTTGTCGAATCAACCAGCACCCGCAAATAACGCGCCGATCAGCACGCCTCCGGCAAATCAAAATAATCGCCAGCAGCAGGCAAGTACTACCAGCAATAATGGGCCGCGTAGCACACAGCGTAATGAAACCAGTAACTACGAGGTCGATCGCACCATTCGTCATACCAAAATGAACGTGGGCGATGTGCAACGTCTGTCAGTCGCGGTAGTGGTGAATTACAAAACCTTGCCAGATGGCAAACCGTTGCCTCTCAGCAACGAACAGATGAAGCAAATTGAAGATCTGACCCGCGAGGCGATGGGCTTTTCTGAAAAACGCGGTGACTCACTCAATGTCGTTAACTCGCCGTTCAATAGCAGCGACGAAAGCGGTGGAGAACTGCCGTTCTGGCAACAACAGGTATTTATCGATCAGTTGCTGAGCGCCGGACGCTGGTTGCTGGTACTGCTGGTGGCGTGGCTACTGTGGCGTAAAGCGGTACGTCCACAGCTAACTCGTCGCGCTGAGGCGATGAAAGCTGTGCAGCAACAGGCGCAGGCCCGCGAGGAAGTGGAAGATGCGGTGGAAGTCCGCCTGAGCAAAGATGAACAACTCCAACAACGACGCGCGAACCAACGTCTGGGGGCAGAGGTCATGAGCCAGCGTATCCGTGAAATGTCTGATAACGATCCGCGCGTGGTGGCGCTGGTCATTCGCCAGTGGATAAATAACGATCATGAGTAACCTGACAGGCACCGATAAAAGCGTCATCCTGCTGATGACCATTGGCGAAGACCGGGCGGCAGAGGTGTTCAAGCACCTCTCCCAGCGCGAAGTGCAAACCCTGAGTGCAGCAATGGCGAACGTCACGCAGATCTCCAACAAGCAGCTAACCGATGTGCTGGCGGAGTTTGAGCAAGAAGCTGAACAGTTTGCCGCACTGAATATCAACGCCAACGATTATCTGCGTTCGGTGCTGGTCAAAGCCCTCGGTGAAGAACGTGCCGCCAGCCTACTGGAAGATATTCTCGAAACCCGCGATACCGCCAGCGGTATTGAAACGCTCAACTTTATGGAGCCGCAGAGCGCCGCCGATCTGATTCGCGATGAGCATCCGCAGATTATCGCCACCATTCTGGTGCATCTGAAGCGTGCGCAAGCCGCCGATATTCTGGCGTTGTTCGATGAACGTCTGCGCCACGACGTGATGTTGCGTATCGCCACCTTTGGCGGCGTGCAGCCAGCCGCGCTGGCGGAACTGACCGAAGTACTGAATGGTCTGCTCGACGGTCAGAATCTCAAGCGCAGCAAAATGGGCGGCGTGAGAACAGCAGCCGAAATTATCAACCTGATGAAAACTCAGCAGGAAGAAGCGGTTATTTCTGCCGTGCGTGAATTCGACGGCGAACTGGCGCAAAAAATTATCGACGAGATGTTCCTGTTCGAAAATCTGGTGGATGTCGACGATCGCAGCATCCAGCGTCTGTTGCAGGAAGTGGATTCCGAATCGTTGCTGATCGCGCTGAAAGGGGCCGAGCAACCACTGCGCGAGAAGTTCCTGCGCAATATGTCGCAGCGTGCCGCCGATATTCTGCGCGACGATCTCGCCAACCGTGGTCCGGTGCGTCTGTCGCAGGTGGAAAACGAACAGAAAGCGATTCTGCTGATTGTGCGCCGCCTTGCCGAAACTGGCGAGATGGTGATTGGTAGCGGCGAGGATACCTATGTCTGATAATTTGCCGTGGAAAACCTGGACGCCAGACGATCTCGCGCCATCACAGGCAGAGTTTGTGCCAATGGCCGAGCCAGAAGAAACCATCATTGAAGAGACTGAACCCAGCCTTGAGCAGCAACTGGCACAACTGCAAATGCAGGCCCATGAGCAAGGTTATCAGGCGGGGATTGCCGAAGGTCGCCAACAAGGCCATGAGCAAGGCTATCAGGAAGGTCTGGCCCAGGGGCTGGAACAAGGGCTGGCACAGGCAAAATCCCAGCAAGCGCCAATTCATGCCCGGATGCAGCAACTGGTCAGCGAATTTCAAACTACCCTTGATGCACTTGATAGTGTGATTGCTTCGCGCCTGATGCAGATGGCGCTGGAGGCGGCGCGCCAGGTCATCGGTCAAACGCCAACGGTGGACAACTCGGCGCTGATCAAACAGATCCAACAGTTATTGCAGCAAGAACCGTTATTCAGCGGCAAACCGCAACTGCGCGTGCACCCGGATGATCTGCAACGTGTTGATGATATGCTGGGCGCAACCTTAAGTTTGCATGGCTGGCGCTTGCGGGGCGATCCCACGCTCCATCCAGGCGGCTGCAAAGTCTCCGCCGATGAAGGCGATCTCGATGCCAGCGTCGCTACTCGCTGGCAAGAACTCTGCCGTCTGGCAGCACCAGGAGTGGTGTAATGACCACGCGCCTGACTCGCTGGCTAACCACGCTGGATAACTTCGAAGCCAAAATGGCGCAGTTGCCTGCGGTACGTCGCTACGGGCGATTAACCCGCGCCACCGGGCTGGTGCTGGAGGCTACCGGATTACAATTGCCGCTCGGCGCAACCTGTGTGATTGAGCGCCAGAACGGGTCGGAAACGCATGAAGTAGAAAGCGAAGTGGTTGGCTTTAACGGTCAACGGCTGTTTTTAATGCCGCTGGAAGAAGTGGAAGGTGTCCTGCCCGGCGCGCGCGTTTATGCCAAACACATTTCGGCTGAAGGGCTGCAAAGCGGCAAGCAGTTGCCACTCGGTCCGGCGTTATTAGGTCGCGTTCTGGATGGCAGCGGTAAACCGCTTGATGGCCTTCCCTCCCCCGATACGACCGAAACAGGTGCGCTGATCACCCCGCCTTTTAACCCTTTGCAACGTACACCGATTGAACATGTGCTGGACACGGGCGTGCGCCCAATCAATGCCCTGCTTACCGTTGGGCGCGGGCAGCGTATGGGGCTATTTGCTGGTTCTGGTGTCGGTAAAAGTGTGCTGCTGGGGATGATGGCACGTTACACCCGCGCCGATGTCATTGTCGTGGGTTTGATTGGTGAACGTGGGCGCGAAGTAAAAGATTTTATTGAGAATATCCTCGGTGCCGAAGGGCGTGCACGCTCCGTGGTGATTGCCGCTCCAGCGGATGTTTCTCCGCTCCTGCGAATGCAAGGTGCCGCCTATGCCACGCGCATTGCCGAAGATTTTCGCGATCGTGGTCAGCATGTGTTGCTGATTATGGACTCCCTCACCCGCTACGCGATGGCCCAACGTGAGATTGCGCTGGCAATTGGCGAACCGCCTGCCACCAAAGGTTATCCACCGTCGGTATTCGCCAAATTACCGGCGCTGGTCGAGCGTGCCGGTAACGGTATCAGCGGCGGCGGCTCAATTACGGCGTTTTATACCGTGCTCACCGAAGGCGATGACCAGCAGGACCCGATTGCCGACTCCGCACGGGCGATCCTCGACGGTCACATTGTACTTTCTCGTCGTCTGGCGGAAGCCGGACACTATCCGGCGATTGATATTGAAGCGTCGATCAGCCGTGCAATGACGGCGTTGATCAGCGAGCAACATTACGCGCGAGTGCGCACCTTCAAACAGCTGTTGTCGAGTTTTCAGCGTAACCGCGATCTGGTTAGCGTCGGCGCGTATGCCAAAGGCAGCGATCCAATGCTCGATAAAGCCATCGCTCTGTGGCCGCAGCTGGAGGGCTATTTGCAACAAGGCATTTTTGAACGCGCGGACTGGGAAGAGTCTCTCCAGGGGCTGGAGCGCATATTCCCGACAGTGTGAAAACGCAGGAGATAACGGCAGATGGCAGAACATGGCGCGCTGGCGACCCTGAAAGATCTGGCAGAAAAAGAGGTAGAAGATGCCGCGCGCCTGCTGGGTGAAATGCGTCGCGGATGCCAGCAGGCAGAGGAACAACTCAAAATGCTGATCGATTATCAGAATGAATATCGCAATAACCTCAACAGCGATATGAGTGCCGGGATGACCAGTAACCGCTGGATCAACTATCAGCAGTTTATCCAGACGCTGGAAAAAGCCATTACTCAGCATCGCCAGCAACTTAATCAGTGGACGCAGAAAGTAGACATTGCCCTGAACAGCTGGCGAGAAAAGAAACAACGTTTGCAGGCCTGGCAGACACTGCAGGAACGGCAATCCACGGCGGCACTGCTTGCAGAAAACCGTCTCGATCAGAAAAAGATGGATGAGTTCGCCCAACGTGCCACCATGAGGAAACCCGAATGATTCGCTTAGCGCCCGTGATTACCGCTGACGTTGACACCGCCATATTGCCCGGCGGTAAAGCCAGCGATGCTGCACAAGATTTTCTCGCATTGTTGAGTGGAGCAATAGCAGGTGAAACAACAACCGACAAAGCGGCCCCTCAGTTGCTGGTGGCAACAGATAAACCCACAACAAAAGGTGAGCCGCTGGTTAGCGATATTCTTTCCGATGTGCAACAAGCGGATTTACTGATCCCTGAGGATGAAATACCGCCTGTCATCAACGACGAACAATCCACATCAACACCGTTAACCACCGCTCAGACGATGACGTTGGCTGCGGTGGCTGACAAAAATACGACAAAAGACGAAAAAGCAGATGAGCTTAATGAAGACGTCACCGCAAGCCTGAGCGCCCTTTTTGCGATGTTGCCGGGTTTTGACAATACGCCCAAAGTGGCTGATGCGCCGTCAACCGTGTTACCGACAGAGAAACCAACTCTCTACACAAAACTGACTACGGCGCAATTCACAACCGCACAGCCTGATGACGCCCCTGACGCGCAAGCTCAGCCAGTAACACCGCTGGTAGCAGATGCCCAGAGTAAAGCGGAAGTCATCAGCACACCTTCGCCGGTGACCGCTGCCGTCAGCCCGCTCATCACTCCGCACCAGACACAGCCGATGCCCACCGTCGCAGCACCTGTTTTGAGTGCGCCGCTGGGTTCTCACGAATGGCAACAATCATTAAGCCAGCATATTTCGCTGTTTACCCGCCAGGGGCAACAAAGTGCAGAGTTGCGTCTGCACCCGCAGGATTTAGGTGAAGTACAAATCTCCCTCAAAGTGGATGATAGCCAGGCGCAAATCCAGATGGTGTCACCGCATCAGCACGTACGCGCCGCGCTGGAAGCTGCGCTACCGGTACTGCGTACGCAGCTGGCAGAAAGTGGCATTCAGTTAGGGCAAAGCAACATCAGTGGCGAAAGCTTTAGTGGTCAGCAACAGGCCGCTTCACAGCATCAGCAAAGCCAGCGCACAGCAAATCATGAACCTCTGGCGGGTGAAGACGACGATACGCTACCCGTTCCCGTCTCTTTACAAGGGCGCGTAACAGGCAACAGTGGCGTTGATATTTTCGCCTAACGTCAGAGGTAGCACCGTAATCCGCGTCTTTTCCCCGCTTTGTTGCGTTCAAGACGCAGGATAATTAGCCGATAAGCAGTAGCGACACAGGAAGACCGCAACACATGACTGATTACGCGATAAGCAAGAAAAGCAAGCGATCGCTTTGGATCCCGATTCTGGTATTCATTACCCTCGCGGCCTGTGCCAGCGCAGGTTACAGCTACTGGCATTCGCATCAGGTTGCCGCTGACGACAAAGCGCAGCAGCGCGTCGTGCCCTCCCCGGTCTTCTATGCGCTGGATACCTTTACGGTCAATTTGGGTGATGCGGATCGCGTACTTTATATCGGCATAACTCTGCGGCTAAAAGATGAAGCTACCCGCTCGCGGCTAAGTGAGTATTTGCCGGAAGTCCGTAGCCGTTTGCTGTTACTGTTTTCGCGTCAGGATGCTGCCGTACTGGCGACAGAAAAAGGCAAGAAAAGCCTGATTGCTGAGATTAAAGCCACACTTTCCACCCCGCTTGTTGCCGGGCAACCGAAACAGGATGTCACCGACGTGCTGTATACCGCTTTTATTCTGCGATAACGACATGGGCGATAGTATTCTTTCTCAAGCTGAAATTGATGCGCTGTTGAATGGTGACAGCGAAGTCAAAGACGAACCGACGGCCAGTGTTAACAGCGATAGTGACATTCGTCCGTACGATCCGAATACCCAACGACGGGTTGTACGCGAACGTTTGCAGGCGCTGGAAATCATTAATGAGCGTTTTGCCCGCCATTTCCGTATGGGGCTGTTCAACCTATTGCGCCGTAGCCCGGACATTACCGTCGGGGCCATCCGCATTCAGCCGTACCATGAATTTGCCCGCAACCTGCCGGTGCCGACCAACCTGAACCTAATCCACCTGAAACCGCTACGCGGCACAGGGCTGGTGGTGTTCTCGCCGAGTCTGGTGTTTATCGCCGTGGATAACCTGTTTGGCGGCGATGGACGCTTCCCAACCAAAGTGGAAGGTCGCGAGTTTACCCATACTGAACAGCGCGTCATCAACCGTATGTTGAAGCTGGCGCTGGAAGGCTATAGCGACGCCTGGAAGGCAATTAATCCGCTGGATGTCGAGTACGTGCGTTCGGAAATGCAGGTGAAATTTACCAATATCACCACCTCGCCGAACGACATCGTGGTTAACACACCGTTCCATGTGGAGATTGGCAACCTGACCGGCGAATTTAATATCTGTCTGCCATTCAGCATGATCGAGCCGCTACGGGAATTGTTGGTTAACCCGCCGCTGGAAAAC
The DNA here is from genome assembly GCF_963876935.1 of Escherichia sp. MOD1-EC4550. Lineage (NCBI taxonomy): Bacteria > Pseudomonadati > Pseudomonadota > Gammaproteobacteria > Enterobacterales > Enterobacteriaceae > Escherichia > Escherichia sp. MOD1-EC4550. The sequence continues at coordinate 199,120 of NZ_CAWNSE010000015.1, read as the reverse complement.
TCACGAAATGAAGATCAGAACTGGCGCGATAACCTGGTGCGTCAGGTGCAGCACTCACAGCTGGAGCTGGTCGCTAACTTTGCCGATATATCGCTGCGTCTGTCGCAAATTTTAAAACTGAAACCCGGCGACGTCCTGCCGATAGAAAAACCCGATCGCATCATCGCCCATGTTGACGGCGTTCCGGTGCTGACCAGCCAGTACGGCACCCTCAACGGCCAGTATGCGTTACGGATTGAACATTTGATTAACCCGATTTTGAATTCTCTGAACGAGGAACAGCCCAAATGAGTGACTTGAATAATCCGGCCGATGATAACAACGGCGCAATGGACGATCTGTGGGCTGAAGCGTTGAGCGAACAAAAATCAACCAGCAGTAAAAGCGCTGCAGACGCGGTATTCCAGCAATTTGGCGGCGGTGATGTCAGCGGAACGTTGCAGGATATCGACCTGATTATGGATATTCCGGTTAAACTGACCGTCGAACTGGGCCGCACGCGGATGACCATCAAAGAGCTGTTGCGCCTGACACAAGGGTCAGTCGTAGCGCTGGACGGCCTGGCAGGCGAACCGCTGGATATTCTGATCAACGGTTATTTAATCGCCCAGGGCGAAGTGGTGGTCGTTGCCGATAAATATGGCGTGCGGATCACCGATATCATTACTCCGTCTGAGCGAATGCGCCGCCTGAGCCGTTAGCGATGAATAACCACGCTACTGTGCAACCGTCCGCGCCGGTTTCTGCTGCACCGCTGCTGCAGGTGAGCGGCGCACTGATCGCCATTATTGCCCTGATCCTCGCTGCTGCCTGGCTGGTAAAACGGCTGGGATTTGCCCCCAAACGAACTGGCGTTAACGGTCTGAAAATTAGCGCCAGTGCTTCGCTGGGCGCCCGTGAAAGGGTCGTGGTGGTCGATGTGGAAGATGCACGCCTGGTGCTCGGCGTTACCGCAGGGCAAATCAATCTGCTGCATAAACTTCCCCCTTCTGCGCCAACGGAAGAGATACCGCAGACCGATTTTCAGTCGGTCATGAAAAACTTGCTTAAGCGTAGCGGGAGATCCTGATGCGTCGTTTGTTGTCTGTCGCACCTGTTCTTCTCTGGCTGGTTACCCCCCTCGCCTTCGCACAACTGCCGGGTATCACCAGTCAGCCGCTGCCTGGCGGTGGACAAAGTTGGTCCCTCCCGGTGCAGACGCTGGTGTTCATTACCTCGTTGACGTTTATTCCAGCGATTTTACTGATGATGACCAGTTTCACCCGTATCATCATTGTTTTTGGATTATTGCGAAACGCGCTGGGCACGCCCTCCGCACCACCCAACCAGGTATTGCTTGGGCTGGCACTGTTTTTGACCTTTTTTATAATGTCGCCGGTGATCGACAAAATTTATGTCGATGCATACCAGCCGTTCAGCGAAGAGAAAATCTCAATGCAGGAGGCGCTGGAAAAAGGGGCGCAGCCGCTGCGTGAGTTTATGCTGCGTCAGACCCGCGAGGCAGATTTAGGGTTGTTTGCCAGACTGGCGAATACCGGCCCGTTGCAGGGACCTGAAGCCGTGCCAATGCGCATTTTGCTCCCGGCCTACGTGACCAGCGAGCTGAAAACCGCATTTCAGATAGGCTTCACGATTTTCATTCCTTTTTTGATTATCGACCTCGTGATTGCCAGCGTACTGATGGCATTGGGGATGATGATGGTGCCCCCGGCCACCATTGCTCTGCCCTTTAAACTGATGCTGTTTGTACTGGTGGATGGCTGGCAATTGCTGGTCGGTTCGCTGGCGCAGAGCTTTTACAGCTAGAGAGGCAAAATGACACCTGAATCGGTCATGATGATGGGGACTGAAGCGATGAAAGTCGCGCTGGCGCTGGCTGCCCCGCTGTTGCTGGTGGCGTTGGTCACGGGCCTTATCATCAGTATTTTGCAGGCCGCCACGCAGATTAATGAAATGACGCTGTCGTTTATTCCGAAAATCATCGCCGTATTTATCGCCATTATTATTGCTGGACCGTGGATGCTCAATCTGTTGCTGGATTACGTCCGCACCTTGTTCACTAACCTGCCGTATATCATCGGGTAGCCCGTACAATGTTGCAGGTGACAAGCGATCAATGGCTTTCCTGGCTAAGTCTGTACTTCTGGCCGTTACTACGCGTGCTGGCGCTTATTTCTACCGCGCCAATTCTGAGCGAACGCAGCGTGCCGAAACGGGTAAAACTGGGTCTGGCAATGATGATCACGTTCGCCATTGCCCCATCATTACCTGCCAACGATGTTCCTGTTTTTTCGTTCTTTGCTCTGTGGCTGGCCGTGCAGCAGATCCTGATCGGCATTGCGCTTGGTTTTACCATGCAGTTTGCCTTTGCCGCTGTACGAACGGCTGGCGAAATTATCGGTCTGCAAATGGGGCTGTCATTTGCGACGTTTGTCGATCCGGGCAGCCATCTCAATATGCCCGTTTTAGCACGCATCATGGATATGCTGGCGTTACTGCTGTTCCTGACATTTAACGGTCATTTATGGCTGATTTCACTGCTGGTGGATACCTTTCACACCCTGCCTATTGGTGGCGAGCCGCTGAATAGCAATGCGTTTCTGGCACTCACCAAAGCAGGGAGTTTGATTTTCCTCAATGGACTGATGCTGGCGTTACCACTCATTACTCTGCTGCTGACACTGAATCTGGCATTAGGTTTACTGAATCGTATGGCCCCGCAATTATCCATTTTTGTTATTGGATTTCCATTAACTCTGACTGTCGGTATCTCATTAATGGCGGCATTAATGCCTTTAATTGCGCCTTTTTGCGAACATTTATTCAGTGAAATTTTTAATTTGCTGGCAGATATTATCAGCGAATTACCTGTAATATGATTCCCTAATGTTTATCTTGTTATCCTAAGGATTATCTGAAAAATAATACCCACGAACATCTTCCAGGATACTCCTGTGGCGAAATATTTGTTTTAACCTCACTCACATATCGCAACATTTACTTTACTTTAAGACAATTCCAGGCAAATTATACAACACTTTACGGGATAGTAAGTCCGCCTGAAAAATCGCGAGAGTGGCGCATTAGGTGACCCATGTTGTTCCGTTTAGTCATGATGAAATATTCAGGTAAGGGGAATTATCGTTACGCATTGAGTGAGGGTATGCCATGTCAACGATTATTATGGATTTATGTAGTTACACCCGACTAGGTTTAACCGGGTATCTGTTGAGCAGAGGGGTTAAAAAAAGAGAAATCAACGACATTGAAACCGTTGATGACCTTGCCATAGCTTGTGATTCACAGCGCCCTTCAGTGGTGTTTATTAATGAGGACTGTTTCATCCACGATGCTTCTAACAGTCAGCGTATCAAGCTCATCATTAATCAACATCCCAATACGTTATTTATCGTTTTTATGGCAATTGCCAATGTTCATTTTGATGAATATCTATTGGTCAGAAAAAATTTATTGATCAGTTCTAAATCGATTAAACCGGAATCTCTCGACGATATCCTTGGCGATATTCTGAAAAAAGAGACAACGATAACCTCGTTTTTAAATATGCCGACGTTATCATTGAGCCGAACCGAATCGAGTATGTTGCGAATGTGGATGGCAGGTCAGGGAACCATTCAAATCTCCGACCAAATGAATATCAAAGCCAAGACCGTTTCATCGCATAAAGGTAATATTAAACGTAAGATCAAAACGCATAATAAACAGGTTATCTACCATGTCGTCCGACTGACGGATAATGTGACTAATGGTATTTTTGTCAACATGCGCTAACACATTCTGACTGGTGGTTTCCCACCAGTCAGGCTGAATTAGATTACTCTGCTTTCTCCACAAAGATACCGTCCTGATGCCCTGCTTCATTAAAGAACCAGATGCCGAGCGGGTAGTCTTCCAGCGAAACCAGGTACATTGTGCCTTCACTAAACTCCTCAACTGCCAGTACCACGCCAGGACGACGCGGACCGCCATCCGTTTTGACTGTTACCCGATCATTCACCTTCATCGTTTTCCTCCTGTGGCTTTGTGCCAGTGTAGAACAATTTCGTTTTTCTGGCAGCGCCAGGCGCGCGCGAGTGCTGATTTTCTCGACGGTCTATACTTAAGAGATGCCAGGCGGACTTAACGACTGGTGGCAACAACAGAGTAACGGTTGCGAGGAAAGATGATGAAAACCGCAAAAGAGTACAGCGATACCGCAAAACGTGAGGTCAGTGTCGATGTCGATGCCCTGCTGGCGGCGATCAATGAAATTAGCGAAAGCGAAGTTCATCGCAGCCAGCACGATCCTGAACACGTTAGTGTCGATGGACGTGAATATCATACATGGCGTGAATTGGCGGATGCCTTCGAACTGGATATTCATGACTTCAGCGTCTCTGAAGTGAATCGTTGAATGCACAATAAAAAAATCCCGACCCTGAGGGGGTCGGGATTAAACTTGCTTAAGCAAGAAGCACTTAAAAAATTCGTTACACCAGGAAATCTGATGTGTTCATCACCTTATCCGCAATTTTTTTCGCTGACAAGAAAATATTCGTGATATGAATGATTAACGCTACTTATGAATAGAAATGTGACGCGCGTCACCCCTTGGTGGCTCTGGCGTCAACGGGATCGCTCCCGAAAAAATCATCTTTGATAATTTGTGCTGTTTTGAGAATCATCCTGGTAAGGGGAGTACTGCGCAACCATGCTTTCAATTCAACAACCACTACTGGTTTTTAGCGATCTTGATGGCACCCTGCTGGACAGTCATAGTTATGACTGGCAACCGGCCGCCTCCTGGCTCACCCGTTTACGGCAAGCAAATGTTCCTGTCATTCTGTGTAGCAGTAAAACCTCGGCGGAAATGCTGTACTTGCAAAAAACGTTGGGGCTACAAGGTTTACCGCTGATTGCCGAAAATGGCGCAGTGATCCAGCTTGCTGAGCAATGGCAGGATATAGACGGTTTTCCACGCATCATCTCAGGTATTAGCCATGGCGAAATCAGCCAGGTATTAAATACGCTGCGTGAGAAAGAGCATTTTAAATTCACAACTTTTGATGACGTCGACGATGAAACCATCGCCGAATGGACGGGATTAAGCCGTAGCCAGGCGGCACTGACGCAGTTACATGAGGCATCTGTAACGCTTATCTGGCGCGACAGTGACGAGCGGATGGCGCAATTTACCGCCCGTCTGAACGAGCTGGGCTTGCAGTTTATGCAGGGGGCGCGCTTCTGGCACGTACTGGATGCCTCTGCCGGAAAAGATCAGGCCGCAAACTGGATCATCGCGACCTATCAACAATCGTTAGGCAAACGACCAACCACGCTTGGTCTGGGCGATGGGCCAAACGATGCGCCCTTACTGGAGGTAATGGATTACGCGGTGATTGTGAAAGGGCTAAATCGTCAAGGGGTGCATCTGCATCATGAGGATCCGGCCCGCGTCTGGCGAACGCAGCGAGAAGGACCGGAAGGCTGGCGTGAAGGCCTGGACCATTTTCTCTCTGCCCGTTAAGCGTTGTCGCTCGCGAACACCCGATTGCGCCCTGCCTGTTTAGCGAGATAAAGCCGACGGTCAGCCAGTGACTGGAGTTGTTCAAAATCATAATCACCTGTTTCCTCGCTGCTGCTTACCCCCAGCGAGGCACTAATGCGTATCGTCGTACTCTTGGCGATCAACATCTCTTTTTCATTTAACTTCAGGCGAATACGTTCTGCAACTTCCGCGGCCTGCGCCAGATTCGCCCCTGGCAGAATCACACAAAATTCCTCGCCACCGACCCGCCCGGCAACATCCAGAGCACGCAAGGAACTGCTAATTAACCCGGCAGCATGAGAAAGCACGCGGTCGCCCGCCTGATGACCAAAGCGGTCATTAATCGCTTTAAAATGGTTAAGGTCGACCTGAATGACAGAAAAAGGATGTTGGTGTGTCTGACACAATTTAGCAAGCTGACGGGCTTTTTCGAACAGGGCGCCACGGTTATATAAATGGGTTAAGGTGTCGTGCCACGCCTGCCACTGCAACGAGCTTTGCAGAACATACATGTTGCTGACCATCCGGCGAATCACATACCAGGAGATGAGTAACATGGAGGTAAAGAGCGCCCACAGCAGGGTTAATGCAATGCTGATGCTGCCGAAATCGCCGCGCACCCCTTCGCTTAGCGTATGGACGCGCACCAGCACACCGTCAAAGTGATCCAGCCGTTCCCAGCTAACATAGCGACTGTTCATACGAATGCCGCCCCGCGTGTCATGTTCCATTGCCTGCGCCAGCAAGGCCAGTTCACGAGGATCAAAAATATTCCCTGTTGAATGGTCAGGATTGGAAGAGGTCAATAATCTCAGCTTACTGTCATAGAGCTGATACTCACCGTCGAGGTTTTTATCGATGGCGTTTTGTAGAAATTGTTGCATGGTACGTACAGGAATATTCATCCCCAGCACGCCATACCAGTAGTTATTACTGTCTACCGGAACACTGACGGTAACCTGAGGTTCAGTATTGCTGGCGTGTTCTGACTGCGAGGTGAACCAACGTACCGCGCGTTGACGATTTTCTCGTTGAGAATGACCGATAAACCAGGGTTGGGTGACATAGCCGTAATAACGCGTTGGTACATTGCGCGTAAACAAGGTCGGCTGCGTCGAAACGTAAAATCCGGCACGCGAGACATACATAGCTTGTTCGACCATCGACGAGGAATTGTGCGCCAGTCGTAGCAAGTAACCAACCTCCAACGCAGCAGTAACTTCATTGTCGAGGCTTTCATTTTCGCGAGACAGGAGATTTCCCTCGCTGACTAATGCATCCGAAACGCCATTGACTGGCAGGGTGCGTCGTCGGTTGAGTTCGATTTGCCAGGCGTGATCGTCGCGACGCTGTTCGAACTCCGTTACGGCATTACGCAAAGAGGTAAAATCCAGTGGCGCTACGAGAGCTTCGCGCATGCCATTACGCAAAAAGATCAGTTTGTCGACGTTATACTGCAGATGCTTATCGAGCGCGTTAGCTACGTTTTCCAGATGATTACGCTGGCTGGAGATATAGGCATCTTCCAGAACCACCACTTCACGCCAGGTGAGCAAGGTGGAAAAAAGCAGCACTACGATAAAGCAGAGATTAACGACATGACCAGGCCCCAGGCGGCGCGCAAGTTTTTTCAACCAGCTCTGGTTTTCCATTTTTGTCTCGTGCTGCACCCTGACGACTCCCAACCTGCTTTTTTATGATTCTGGCATAACCTGGCGATAGCGTACCGCAAAACAGTCATAATTTTATAATGGTGACATAACAAGACGCGACAATCATTCATTGCAGGCATTGGCACATCAGGCCGGATGTGATCCGGCCTGATGTTAATGATACTCTTTCAAACTTCTTCCGCAGGACGACTCCCCTCCCCCGGAACAAGCTCGGTTTCATGAAAAGCTTCCCGCTTGACCCCATAACCGTCATACCAACGACACTCAACCATACCGCTGGAATAGCCGGTGACAATCATCCGCGGGCCGCCCTCTTTAACCGTAACTTCCTCACTAATCATAAAGCTCATACTCGCCTCCTTTTTTCGAGTGAAACTTGTTCACCTTAGTTGAAGATGGCGAATTTTGCATAATAGCCAGTGCGAGTATTAATGTGCCTGACCGCGCATTTTCGCTACCGCTTTCACTCCAAGTACCACAATGCCGCCGATGATAAAACCAAGTATCAGATTTAAAACAGTCGGTAATATCATCGCCACCACTGCACTTTGCTGCCCGGCGAAATGTTCAATGGCGTGATGTAGCGGCGCAATACCATGAACCACAATCCCGCCACCGACGAGGAACATCGCCAACGTGCCGACAATCGATAACGCTTTCATCAGCCAGGGCGCGATAATCAATAACCCTTTACCCAATGCCTGCATCAGCGCGCTGGATTTTTCCGCCAGCCAATACCCCAGGTCATCAATCTTAACAATAACCCCTACCAGCCCGTAGACGCCCACGGTCACTACCAGTGCGATGCCTGAAAGCACCAGCACCTGATTAAGCAACGGCGCTTCTGCCACAATCCCCAGCGTGATGGCGACGATTTCCGCAGACAAAATAAAATCAGTACGAATCGCCCCTTTTATTTTGTCCTTTTCAAACTTCAGCGGATCCTGCGCCGCCAGCTTCTCCAGACGCTGCTGACTCTGCGCCGGATCTTCTTTGTGTTTACGCGCCTCCAGCATATGCAGCACTTTCTCTACCCCTTCAAAGCAGAGAAACGCGCCGCCAATCATCAACAAAGGCGTAATCGCCCACGGGATAAATGCACTGATGATCAGCGCCAGCGGTACCAGAATCACTTTATTGATCAGCGATCCTTTCGCCACTCCCCAGACCACGGGAAGTTCCCGGTTGGCACGCACACCTGAAACTTGTTGTGCATTGAGCGATAAATCATCCCCTAGTACACCGGCGGTTTTCTTCGCCGCCAGTTTGCCCATCACGGAGATATCGTCCAGCAGTGTGGCGATATCATCGAGCAACGTCAGTAAACTACTCCCGGCCAAAAGCATTCCCTCTCATTTTTATTGTTGAAGGGAGTAAGTATGAAGCAAAAACGGCAGCTCTGATACTTGCTTCATAGGTCAACATTTTTTTAACAATCAAGTGCAATTATATCTCTCGCCAGCAGAATGATTTTCACGTTTACTATGAACCACCTTTTTATTTTCACCGTGAGGGATTATGCGTTTCCGCCAGTTGTTACCGCTTTTTGGCGCGCTGTTTGCGTTGTATATCATTTGGGGCTCAACCTATTTTGTCATTCGGATTGGCGTGGAAAGCTGGCCTCCGTTAATGATGGCGGGCGTTCGATTCCTGGCAGCCGGTATTTTATTGCTGGCATTTTTGCTACTGCGCGGACACAAACTCCCCCCGCTATGTCCGCTGCTCAATGCCGCGCTGATTGGCCTGTTATTGCTGGCTGTCGGTAATGGCATGGTAACGGTTGCCGAACATCAAAATGTTCCTTCCGGCATCGCCGCCGTAGTGGTTGCAACCGTGCCCCTCTTTACCCTGTGCTTCAGCCGCCTGTTTGGCATTAAAACGCGCAAACTGGAATGGGTGGGTATCGCCATTGGGCTTGCCGGAATCATCATGCTTAATAGCGGGGGTAATTTAAGCGGCAATCCGTGGGGCGCGATTCTGATTTTAATCGGCTCGATTAGCTGGGCGTTTGGCTCGGTTTACGGTTCGCGCATTACCTTGCCTGTAGGAATGATGGCGGGTGCGATTGAGATGCTGGCGGCAGGCGTGGTGTTAATGATCGCGTCGATGATTGCGGGTGAAAAACTGACGACGATCCCTTCCCTTTCAGGCTTCCTTGCAGTCGGTTATCTGGCGCTGTTTGGTTCGATTATCGCCATCAACGCTTATATGTATTTAATCCGTAATGTCAGTCCAGCTCTCGCCACCAGCTACGCCTACGTTAACCCGGTGGTCGCGGTCTTGCTGGGTACAGGACTGGGCGGCGAAACGCTGTCGAAGATTGAATGGCTGGCGCTGGGCGTGATTGTCTTCGCGGTGGTACTGGTCACGTTGGGAAAATATCTCTTCCCAGCAAAACCCGTAGTTGCGCCAGTTATTCAGGACGCATCAAGCGAGTAAATGAATCCCCTGCGTGTCGATCTGCGCGCTGGCACCTTCGCCGCAGATCCACTCTTCCAGACGCTCGCTAAGCGCTTCATCCGTCAGCTTCTCGCGCCCACGTAACGCACACTCCCAGACAATCAGTACGCGCCAGCCAAGCGCCTGCAAGCGACTGATATCGCGGCGATCGCGCTCAACATTTTTACCTATCTTCTCCAGCCAGAACTCGGTTCGAGTCGCAGGCACTTTAAACAGATAGCAGTGATGATGGTGCCAGAAGCAGCCGTGGGCAAATATCACGCAGCGATATTCATCAAGAACAAAATCCGGGCGTCCGGGCAAACTGGCGTCCTGAACGCGAAACGCCAGTCCCTGCCCGGTTAACAAACTGGCGAGGCGCTTCTCAATCGCCGTATCGCGCGTGGCAATTGCGCGCATATTTTTGCTGCGTGTAGCCTTATCGTGAACGTCGGCCATGTTTTGCTTCCTGCTGACGCAACGCCACTGCCTGTTTGATTTTTGGCTCAAGCAGTTTTGCCACCGCGGCAAAGACCGGCACGACCACCGAGTTACCGAACTGGCGATAGGCCTGAGTGTCCGAAACCGGAATGCGAAATTTCGCTTCTCCTGGTACTTCAAAGCCCATTAAGCGCGCACATTCACGAGGCGTTAACCGACGTGGGCGGTGTTGCTGGTTCTGCGGATCGTCAAAGTCTTTCTCACCCGTGGCTATATCCCAGCCGCGATCAATTAAAATTTCCGCGCCATCTTTGTAATAACGAGCAGAAAGCGTACGCGTGACGCTTTGCGGATTGTTCGGATAAACCATTCCATAACCGAAGCCGTTACCGCGCGCCTGATGTTTTTTCGCATAACGATAGAGGTACTTCCACAGAACCGGCGTCAGGATATATTTCGCCTCAACCATCGGGTCCAGCAACTGCGCCAGTGTCACTCGCTGTGCAGGGAAACATTTGCTGATCTCACGCAGGGTAAAATCGGCTTTCAGATTCAGGTCGCGACGAAAACCCACCAGCACGATGCGTTCACGGTGCTGCGGAAGGAAATGTTTACCGTCAATGATTTTCGGATCGTCCGGGCCATTATCTTCTGCGTCTGCCACGTCATAGCCCAGTTCGTCCAACGTCTGCATGATGATACGGAACGTTTTCCCCTGGTCGTGGCTTTTCAGGTTTTTGACGTTTTCGAGCACAAAAATCGCCGGGCGACGCGCGTCGATAATACGCACCACATCGAAGAACAGCGTGCCCTGGGTATCACAGGCAAAACCGTGCGCTCGTCCGAGTGAGTTCTTTTTCGATACGCCAGCCAGAGAAAACGGCTGACAAGGAAAACCGGCCAGTAAAACATCGTGCTCAGGAATATGTTGACGGATATGTTCCGCCGCCGCGTCATCACCTATACCCTCTTTGTGGCTGAGAGTGATGTCGCGAATATCTTCATTAAAGTGATGCGCCGCCGGGTCGCAATAATAGTTGGCTTTATAAGTGCGTACCGCATGTTTGTTCCATTCGCTGGTAAACACGCACTGCCCACCAATCGATTCAAAACCGCGACGAATACCACCAATCCCGGCAAATAGATCGATAAAGCGAAACGCATAATGCGGATGATGTGCCGGTGGAATGGGTAACAACGTTTGCAGATGGGCGAACTCTTTCTCACTTAAACGGTGCCATGCTGAGTCATTCGCCAGCGCACGTTTTAAAATTGCCGCGCTCCAGTGATTCTCACCCACACCATTAAGATGCGCCACCAGCGTTTTGACATCATAAATTTGCAGCAGTTGCTCCAGCATTGCCTGTGCGGCATTCCCGGTGCTGTATGAATCGGTTACTGATATATTTTCCTGCATAGATTTAACCGGCCATCTGAGATGGCCGACAGGTTAACATAATTACCATCATTTAGGGCCACGTGCTCAGCCAACCGGTGAAAACGTATCAATCACCTTGTGATCGATACCTTCATTCTCCCCCGCCAGCTCAGCACTGAGCTTCGCCATAAACTCGACTAAAAATTGCGCGTTGTACTGCGCCAGTTGTTTGCCTTTTGTGGTTTGCATGGTGTGCGGTAGCTTCAGCAACTTAGTCTGAAAATGATCCAGTGCGTAACGTTTATCATCAAGTGGGCGATGCTGCGCGAACGGATCTTCGCCATCAAACAATGCCACGCCCAACGCCCCCGAAACGGCAAACACACGCGCCAGGCCAATCGCCCCCAGAGCTTCCAGCCGATCCGCATCCTGAACGATTTTAGCTTCCGCCGTTAAAGGGGCGATTTGCGCGCTAAAACTGTGTGCGGCAATGGCATGGCAAACAGCCTCGATTTTTTCCGCTGGAAATTGCGCGAATTCTTCACGCAGCAGGCGACGCGTCTCTTCTGCTGCCAGTATTGAAGAACGCTGCCGTTGCGGATGATTTTTCGCCAGGCTCACGATATCGTGAAAATAACAGGCGGTTAAAATCACCAGCATATCAACGTCGTCATCTGCCGCCAGTTTCTGTGCCGTAGCCCAGACGCGGCGAAAATGACACAGGTCATGTGCCGCGTCCTGATGTTGATGATGGTTTTTCAACCAGTTTTCGAACTGTGCCTGCCAGTGTTGTAAGTCCATACGCGCTCCGTTGCCAAAGAGTCGCAACCTTAGCAGTTTTTATTCATAGCGTCTGCTACGTGCGGGACGAGGTCGGGTGTACCAGGCAATGCCGCCTAGCAAGGCACCAACCAGGGCCATAAACAGAAATCCGACCAATGCTCCTAACCACTTCCCCGCAGTAGATCCTAAATCACTTTCAAATCCCGACACGGGGGCATCGGGGATCCGGCTCATCACCCAGATGTATCGCGCCATTGCCCAGACGAAATAGCCACACCATGTATAGAAAGCCCACAAAGCCAATTTGCCGCCAGGGCTGCGAGAGAGTCTCTCTTCCATCTTTGTCGAACCGTATTCCATTTTGAGATAACCCGGAAAATTCAGACTTAGTACTATTATGTGATAAAAGTCACATTTTTCCACATTGGATGAGTCAGTCAAGACTCAATCATTTTTTGAGCAAATAGATAATTTTTGCGCAACGGCAATAATTACCGGAAAAACAGCAATAAAGATTTATTTTTATCTTGGATAATGGTTTTATTAATTCACCCAAACAATACATTAGCACTGAATACAATTATACCTTTTTAGATTTCTGTGTCATGATAACCCCGTTATTAGCCTTTTATCGTCTTGTTTATATTTTTTGGGCCGGCATGATGCCGGCTTTTTTTATGCCTTCATTAATGTGCGCGCGATCACATAGGCCGTCTGGCACAACAATCATTGACACTTCCTATCTTTCCAATCAACTCATAACATATTGATATATATTCATAATTATCATGAATGTATATATCTAGAATTCATAATTCTGAATTATATTAAATAGATTGGAAACATTTTGAAATCTTTTAAATACATTTGTTACATGTAATCCTTAAAATAAAATGAACTTCATAGAATAGTATCCAAATGTGCTTTTTTTTGGATAACGGCACTTATTGATATATTCATGAAGATTATAATCACAAGGGAATACATAATGAAAAGAAAAGTTCTGGCAATGCTGGTCCCGGCGTTATTAGTTGCTGGCGCAGCAAATGCGGCTGAAGTCTATAATAAAGATGGCAATAAACTGGATTTGTACGGAAAAGTAGTAGGTCTGCACTACTTCTCTGACAACTCGGGCGCTGATGGCGATATGTCATATGCCCGTATCGGTTTCAAAGGCGAAACACAAATCGCTGACCAGTTCACTGGCTATGGTCAGTGGGAATACAACCTTCAAGCAAATGGCACAGAAGGCGATGGAGATAACTCAGCTACCCGTCTGGCATTCGCAGGTTTAGGTTTTGGTCAGAATGGTACTTTCGATTATGGTCGTAACTACGGTGTCGTATATGACATCGAAGCATGGACCGATATGCTGCCAGAATTTGGTGGCGATACCTACGCGGGTGCCGACAACTACATGAACGGTCGAACCAACGGTGTTGCAACCTACCGTAATAATGGCTTCTTTGGTCAGGTTGATGGCTTGAACTTTGCTTTACAATATCAGGGTAATAATGAAGGTTCCGGGGACGGTTTCCTCTTTGGTCAGGAAGGCTCCGGTAGCGGCGATGGTCGTAAACTTTCTAAAGAGAATGGTGACGGTTATGGTATGTCAACCTCCTATAACTTTGACTTCGGGTTAAGTTTCGGTGCTGCTTACTCCAATTCTGACCGTACTGATGAGCAAACAAAGCCTGATTTCCATAATACCCGTGCCGGTGATAGAAATGATATAACTGCTGGCGGTGAAACAGCAGAAGCATGGACCGTTGGTGCTAAATACGACGCTAATAACGTTTACTTAGCAGCTATGTATGCTGAAACCCGTAACATGACTGGTTACGGTGATGCTAATGCCATCGCTAACAAAACCCAAAACTTTGAAGTTGTTGCTCAGTATCAGTTCGACTTCGGTCTGCGCCCGTCCATCGCTTACTTGCAATCTAAAGGGAAGGATTTAGGCGGCTGGGCTCATGACGGCAACGGCGACCCGCGTTACACTAACAAAGATCTGGTTAAATACGTTGAAGTCGGTGCGACCTACTACTTCAACAAAAATATGTCCACCTATGTTGATTACAAAATTAACCTGCTGGACAACGATGATGACTTCTACGAAGCAAACGGCATCGCTACCGATGATATCGTTGCTGTGGGCTTAGTCTACCAGTTCTAATCAGCCAACGCGCCGCGGCGTGTTACTGTAAAACATAACACTAGGCTGTGTCCCTTAATTACGCAACCGTTGATAAAAGAGTCGGATGCAGCCCAGTTTCACCATCGCCAGATAATTTCTCGCCGTTTTGTCGTAACGCGTAGCGATGCGGCGGTATTCTTTCAGGCGACCAAAGCACCGTTCAACGACGTTGCGATTGCGATATGCATCGCGATCAAGCCGTGCTCGTCCATCCGATGCCATTTTTTCATTTGATTTTCGGGGGATGACTGCCTTTATGCCTTTATTTTTCAGCTCGTTGCGCAATGTGAGTCCGGAGTACGCTTTGGCGGCCAGCACAACATGACCACGGCGTTTCATGCAACCGTTCTGACGATGAACGCCAATGCCGTCCAGAAGTCGTTGCGCGAACTGGCTTTCATGAGACTGCCCGGGGCTTAGCACGATATTTAACGGGAGGCCGCTTCCGTCTGTTGCCAGATGGATTTTGGTGCCCAAACCGCCTCGAGAGCGACCCAGCCCATTATCTCCGTCGATATCGGGATGTTTTTTTGAGCTCCGGCGGCGCATTTTAGTGCCCGGATATTACTGCCATCCAGCGCTGTGGCAGACCAGTCAACAAAGCCGTTCGCATCAAGTAGTGAAAGCAATCTGTTGAAAATGATGTTAATCACGCCTGACTTTGACTACCTGTTAAAGCGGTTATAAACGGTTTTCCATGGCCCAAATCGTTCGGGTAAATCGCGCCATGGTGCGCCGGAACACAATACCCAGAACATGCCGTTGATGATTTTACGATGCTCTGCACATGGGCGCCCGGCCCGTCGTGTGGCAGGTTCAGGGGGCAACAAGGGCTTGATGATGGTCCATGCTTCATCGGGGAGGTCGTAGCGAGCTATGGTTCAATATGTTGTGGAAACAGACCGTTACTATAGCTCAAACTATTACGGGACACAGCCTAATAAAATCATGGCTCCTCACAAAGAAAACATCATTGAAAGAGCTCAGCAGTTTAAAAGAGTTTTAGTTTTACAGGATACAATTGAACTTAATTATTCTGGTCTGAATGAAAAACAGGGAGTTGGTCCTAAAAAATATAAAGATGAAAGAAACTTATTTCTTCATCCTCAACTCGTCATCAGTGAGTCAGGTGTTTGCCTTGGGGTTTATGATGACTATCAGTGGTTCAGGGATGAATTAAAGACCAGTAAAAATACCCGATAAGAAATCTGCAATGATTTACTTCATAAAAACATGTCAGTGAAAAAGAAACCTGGCGTTGGGTTGAAGGATATAATAAAGCAACAGAACTGGCCCGCCAATGCCCTGCTACCCATGTATTGTCAATTTCTGAGCGCGAAGGCGATTTTTATGATCTGTTTGAACACACAGAACAGACTCCCGGAATAAAAGCTGACTGGCTTGTCAGAATGAAATTTAATAACAGAGCCACGCTGAATATCAATGGAAAACGGGATAATAGGTTGTTGCACGAAAGAATCATGGAGATTACACCGCAGCAACTGGTTCAATTCGCTATACCAGATGGGCGGGGGCAGCCAGCCAGAACAGTGACACAGGAATTGCGCCTGGCCAGACTGACACTGCATCCCCCCACCGGACGTAGAGGAAAGCTTCGTTGTGTTCCGGTAACCGTAACAGTTTTGCTTGCAAAAGAAAGAAACCCACCGAAAGGGACCCAACCTCTTATCTGGTAGTTAATGAGTAATATTCCTGTTGAAGATTTAACGGAACCAGCACAACTTATTCAGTGGTATTTACAACGCTGGCAAATTGAAGTTTTTTTTAAGTATTAAAAAGTGGATGTCAGGTTGAGACATTACAGCTTGAAACGTTTGAAAGAACCCGGAACAGTCTCGCGCTATATTTAATAATAGCCTGGCGAATCATGTATATAACCTCATTGTATAAAACTATGCCAGAAATATCTAGCAAATTTATTCCCCCCGGAGATGAGTGGAAATACCTCTGGCTTCTTGTTGAAAATACAGCACCTCCGAAAAATCCTCCTGATATAAAAACAGCAACAGTAATGTTGGCGAGACCTGGAGGATATCTGGCAAGAAAAAATGATTCGCCACCAGGCCCAAAAGCAATATGGTCAGGATTAACACGATTAATGTTGTCAATTAATGACATAGAAATATCCCAGAAAACTTGTGGGTAAGGGTATGTAAGGGCAACGCTGATCATGATTGGATCCTGGCGGATAAAAACGCGCATACCTTAACGATAAGCGCGATGTTGTTCAAGTAGATATGGGGTATGTATTGGCCTAATGATGTTGGGTTTATCGTCAAAACGCTTACCTGAGAGGTAAGCGTTTTGCGCGTATTACTGAAAAAAGCGAATTATTTGTAAGTTGCAATCGTAATATTGCCAGAGAAATTTCTCTTTATATTGCGGATATCATTATCCCTTGACCGATTATCATCTTCAGCGTTGTTAGGGATGATACTTTCGCCTTTAGTGGTATAGATATAATTAGCAATATCAAAGTTGTTATTCTCGCTATTTACGACTGCTCTTAAAACGTAAAGGGTTTGTGTGAATCCGTTTGCTGAGAAATCGGCATGAAGATGGTTATGTCTACCATTCAAAGCAACAAAACTCGGACAATCAATTAATTTATCGCTAACAGCTAGAGCGGCGCTACGCACATCATGTGCAGCGTTATCATTAGCAACATGAAATGCTTGTGAACAAGCATAAAACAAATTTCCAATCCCGGTAGGACTGGATAAACAAGAAATAATTTCTTCTCTTTTTTCTGGCGTTATACGATCCTGCTCTAAAGACTCTCTCACCAGATGACATTCATCAGATTTGAAAATAAATTCCTCGAATATTTTCTCATAAACATCATGAGAAAGAGATCCAGAGCGAGTGAAAGATTCGTTAGCATGAAATTTTTCGCTAAGTAAGTCTCTTATAGTGCTGTTTATTTTTTCACCACAACATAAAACAAATGAACTTCCCTCCAGAACTTGTCTTTTTGCATCTGCAAGGAGTGAGCTAAATTCCGCCTCTCCAAGCGTAAGGTTTTCCATACCTGATTGATGTAAATACTGTTCTGGAATTAAATCTTTTTGTTCCTTTAGAAGCTCGATCATTCGGCATTCGGTTTGCTTATCAGTACAGGAGGACATGTTATAGTTATTTTTAGCAACTTCCAGCTTAAGAGCATTTGCAGCAACTGTTAATTCTGAGAGTTGATGTTTTTCAAATTGATCGTGATCTGATAATAACCTTATAAACTCTTTTACATTTCGACCACTAAAATCCTGTTCCCTACTCTTTCGATCAAAACATTTTTTTTTGTTATTGAGCTCACGATACATATCAGTGACTTTAAATTTATTACTTCCGGTCTGCTCAATTTTTGTATAACTATCCATGCCTGTAACGGCAATCCATGTCTTATAATTCGCATTCTCCGATTCAGGCGTAACATGAAAATAAGGAACCAATTTATCACTAATATCATGTCGATAGATATGAAAAGAATCTAAAATGTATAATAATAAACTGCGAAAAACTTCACGAAAACTGTCATCGTGAGACCTTGCCCTATAATTATCGAGCAGGCCACTTTGTTCCATCGCATTTAACTTAGAAATATTACTCTCGAGGCTTTTTTCGATACTCTCCCTTAGATTCTGATTTTGTAACTGGCTATTATCATTCTCTGTTTTATTTGGATATATATTACTCGTCACACTAACCATAGTAACCTCGCTATTCCTCACGATGAACTATTAATTTATACACAACAATCCGAATTTAACACCATCGCTGAATATCTTAGCCCTAACTGTCAACACCCAAGTTACCAGTGCAGCGACTTAAATTAACGTCCTGGGCTAATAAATTGTGCCTGAGATGATCTCTGGCACAATTACACCTTATATATCTGAACGGAACTATCAAAAATCGCTCATCAGTAATCCCCTGAGCTATTTAGTTGTTTGTTTAATTACCCTTGGCTTCTATGCCGCTGGGTTTAATACCTTGTTACACCCCTGGCACCCACAGGGACGGGCTGTTATACGAAAAACGATCTACTGGGGCATTTTCATATCCATGGCTTGGTGAATCCGGTATTAGTACCAGTCCGTTATGAGCTGCGTGAATATGCAGCGTCGGTACACCCCGGTCGATCTCAAGAATGAGGCCGAAACACGCCGTGCCGGATACATCCACAACTTCACACTGAAGGTTTTGATCTGCTGAAATATTTACCTGATAGGACTGACAGACTTCTTCTGGCTGCTCAACGTTACCCAATTCTCAGTCCTGTAACGTCATGGTCATCGTTCAAGGCTGGTCTGTGAGTATGACATTAGCAGCGCAAACACCTGATGGCGGAACTGCTGACGCTTGCTTATCCTTGTACGCCGCTGACACCATGTATACCAGCCGCTGCGGGCCACCCGGAGCACACGGCACATTGCTTTGATGCTGAACTCCGCCTGATGTTTTTCAATAAAGACATACTTCATTTCAGGTGCTTCGCGAAGTATGTCGCGGCCTTTTGGAGGATGGCCAGCTCTTCATCCCGCTCTGCCAGCTGCCGTTTGAGACGTGCAACCCCGGTGGGCATCTCCAGCTCACGTTCAGAAGAAGTCTGCTGATGTTGCTGTTTACTGCGCCAGTTGTAGAGCTGTGATTCATACAGGCTGAGTTCACGGGCTGCGGCAGCACACCGATGCGTTCAGCAAGTTTCAGGGCTTCACTGCGAAATTCAGGCGAATGTTGTTTACGTGCTTTTTTGCTGGTTGATACAGATTTTGTCATGTGAGTCACCTCTGACTGAGAGTTTACTCACTTAGCCGAGTGTCCACTATTACTGGGTAAGATCATTTCATCTCCATCTACGGCACACGCAATTGCCAAACATATCGATACAGCACCTTACCCTGCCCCTCCTGGCACAATAACATCTACCAGCGACTCTTCCAGCCACCCCAAATGCATTTCTTTATGAATTAATCCGCAACAAAACCACCTCCCATATAAAAATATTTGCAAAAATAGTGCATGAAAAAAGCCTTTTCTACAGCAGTTCGGGATATAAATATTCAACAGAATAGCAATATTCCATAGCACTAAATCTCTCATCGTCGTCCCAGATCTCTGATAATGGTCTAAAATCATTGAAGTCACTTGTGACCACATGACTCAAAAAGGAAAATTTGGCGTGAGAAACATTCAACATCAGTGCAGCATCATCATTACATATTTTCCCTCGTCGCCTACCGCTTTCGATATATTGACTCAATTTTCCAGCCTGGTTAAAAATAGCGACCAGCTCAGTCGCAAATATAGTGACTAACCTAACTAAGCAACAACAAGGAATACACTATGACTGTTCAAAAAAGTAAAGATCCGCAGGTCGATACTGCTGAAGATAATGCATTCTTCCCTTCAGAATATTCGCTTAGCCAATATACCAGTCCTGTCTCTGATCTTGATGGCGTGGACTATCCAAAACCGTATCGCGGTAAACACAAAATTCTGGTGATCGCCGCGGACGAACGTTATTTGCCGACCGACAACGGCAAATTGTTCTCAACCGGTAACCATCCGATTGAAACGTTGCTGCCGTTGTATCATCTCCATGCTGCAGGTTTCGAATTCGAAGTGGCGACCATTTCCGGCCTGATGACCAAGTTTGAATACTGGGCTATGCCACACAAAGATGAAAAGGTAATGCCGTTCTTTGAGCAGCATAAATCGTTGTTCCGCAATCCGAAGAAACTCGCGGATATTGTCGCCAGCCTCAATGCTGACAGCGAATATGCAGCAATCTTTGTTCCTGGTGGTCATGGCGCACTTATTGGTTTACCAGAAAGCCAGGACGTAGCTGCCGCTTTACAGTGGGCAATCAAAAATGACCGTTTTGTTATCTCCCTTTGCCACGGCCCAGCGGCATTTCTGGCGCTTCGCCACGGCGATAACCCACTGAACGGTTATTCCATTTGCGCATTCCCAGACGCCGCAGACAAACAAACGCCAGATATTGGCTATATGCCGGGTCATCTCACCTGGTACTTCGGCGAAGAGCTGAAGAAAATGGGCATGAACATTATTAATGACGACATCACCGGGCGAGTTCATAAAGACCGTAAACTGCTCACCGGCGACAGTCCTTTCGCAGCGAATGCGTTGGGTAAACTGGCAGCACAGGAAATGCTGGCAGCTTACGTGGGTTAATCCCTGTTACATTGTAATATAAGCGCATAATCAATCGCAGCCACGTGAGTACTCACGACGTGGCTGCGTTTTTTCACGGTTAACCTGTGGCGTACTGAAGCCATAGGTTAATTTCTTTGCGGTAACGTAATACGGAACACATTATGTTGATTTAAATAGTGATACGTAGCACTTCCCCCATGCAATTCGGCAATTGCTTTGACTAAAGAAAGGCCAAGCCCCTGACCTGCAGAATGACGCGAATTATCTCCCCGCCAAAATCTACGGAAGAGTTTTTCCGGCTCATTAATTTTCGATCCAGGGCTGGCGATATCAATATTAAGAGAGCCGTTGGCATCAAGAAAACTGGTTATATGAATGCACGATTTTTCTGGTGAATATCGAATGGCGTTAACAATAAGATTCGATAACATTCGTTGAAGTAAAATTTCATCCGCAAAGATTTGCTGATTGCACTCGACCTGAAAACGAATCTGTTTCTCTTCTGAAAGGTATTCCAGATAGTCTAACAAATTCCCAATTTCCTTGTTAAGAGAGAGCGAATCCAGTTTTACCAACACATTGTTTTTATCTGCTCTGGCAAGAAACAGTATATTCTCGGTTAACCGCGAAATATTTTCCAGCTCTTCAATGTTTCCGGCAATTGTTTTTTGATATTTACTGATACTTCGGGTTTGACTGAGCGTAACCTGATTCTGACCCAGTAATGCATTAATTGGCGTTCTAAGTTCATGAGCGAGATCGTCAGCAAATTGGCTAAGGCGCTCAAAATCTTTTACTAAAGCATGGTGCATTTTATTCAACGCCTGACCAAGAGGTTTTAATTCACTCGGTAGTGCGATAACCTCAACAGGCTCTCGGGTGTCGTTATAATTTAATGCTTCCGTTACCCCACTCAACTTTTTGATCTCTCGTAATCCCGTTCTGATTAACAGCGGACTTAATACTGAGCACAGTATAATGGCGACGATGCAAATTATAATGCTATTAATTTTATACTGTTCAAGCATGTTATGTCTGGCTGAAGCCAATTTAGCCACAGTAACCGTTAATGATGGCGAAATTTCATCAATGTTAATTCGTAAAGCATCTATCTCTGTGTCATTAATAATGCTTCTGTAAATGCCAGCTGCACTGATTGCCTCAGTCGTAGGTATGTTATTTAACATATCATCACTGACATTCGTCCGGTTAACAATTTTATTGATGCCATCACCATGAATGATCAAGATATCCTGACTAACATCCATCATCCGGTTAAAATAGACAGGTAAAGTATCTGGATTTACCCCATCAATTAGTAACTGCTTGATCTGTGCAGTCCGGTTAATGAGTGTTGTATCATCGCGCCATTTCAACTCACTTGCCAGGCCATTATAGAGAGTCCAGACAATTCCAGCGCCAGCGACAGACAGTAGCAATATAAAAAGCAAGGTTAAACGGACGGTTATAGATAATCTTTTCATTATTTTTTTACCGCTACAAATGAATACCCCATTCCCCGGATTGTAGCGATTAGCTTTTCAGGAAAAGGATCATCAACTTTTGCGCGGAGCCTGCGAATGGCGACATCCACCGTATTAGTATCACTATCGAAATTGATTCCCCAAATTTCACTCGCAATAACCGTTCTGGGTATAATTTCGCCAGCTCTGGAGACCAGTAGCCAAAGTAACTGAAACTCCTTGCGCGTCAGTGTAATACTGATATTGTCCCTGCTCACACTTTGGCTGACAGAGTCCATTCTTAATCCGCTGATTTCTAATGTTGAATTCAGAGCATGATGTTGCCTTAATTGTGCCCGAACCCTCGCCAGCAACTCAGAAAATGAAAAAGGTTTTACCAGATAATCATTTGCCCCACTGTCCAGCCCTCTGACTCTGTCATCGACAGAATCCCTTGCTGTAAGGCAAATAACGGGGGTTTGCTTTGCCGTTCGTAACGTTTGTAAGATCTGCCAGCCATCCATACCCGGAAGCATAATATCCAGAATGATCAATGCATAATCATCCTTCAGCGCAAGATAAAGCCCATCTCTGCCATCAGAAACCGCATCAATGACATAACCTGCTTCTGAAAGCCCCTGCGTTACCCATTCCTGGGTCCTTTGATTATCTTCAATAAGTAGAATCTTCATGAAAATAATATGCCATAAATCATATGTTATAGAAACAGCCTGGTTCATTACAAAATTGTAATGCTTCTGTAAGGTTATCACAGACGTTTTTTCGCTATCCTCAAAACTCATTCACATGACAAGGATATAAACATGTTAAAGCGTTATTTACTACTCTCGGTTGCAACGGCTGCATTTTCATTACCTTCTTTGGTTTATGCCGCACAACAAAACATTCTTAGCGTGCACATTTTGAACCAGCAAACAGGAAAACCCGCTGCCGACGTGACAGTCACTCTGGA
The DNA here is from genome assembly GCF_963876935.1 of Escherichia sp. MOD1-EC4550. NCBI lineage: Bacteria > Pseudomonadati > Pseudomonadota > Gammaproteobacteria > Enterobacterales > Enterobacteriaceae > Escherichia > Escherichia sp. MOD1-EC4550. The sequence continues at coordinate 176,027 of NZ_CAWNSE010000015.1, read as the reverse complement.
AAAGAAAGCGGATAACGGCTGGTTACAACTTAATACCGCCAAAACAGATAAGGATGGACGAATCAAGGCACTGTGGCCCGAGCAAACTGCAACCACGGGCGATTACCGTGTTGTATTTAAAACTGGAGAATATTTTAAGAAACAAAATCTTGAAAGTTTCTTCCCTGAGATCCCTGTTGAGTTTCAAATTAATAAAGTGAACGAGCATTATCATGTACCTTTGTTACTTAGCCAATATGGGTATTCAACCTATCGTGGCAGTTAATGCGTAAATATGTAAAAGCAGATCTCTGCTACTGTTAGGGAGGAGACTCCCTGACAGATTAACAATCTCTTACTGGTTAACGACAAAACAGTGTGATGGCTTATGAAAAAGAATCAATTTTTAAAAGAATCTGATATTACTGCCGAGTCGGTATTCTTTATGCAGCGTCGGCAGGTGTTAAAAGCACTGGGCATCAGCGCAGCTGCACTTTCTTTGCCTCACGCCGCACATGCTGATCTGCTTAGCTGGTTTAAAGGGAACGATCGTCCGCCCGCCCCCGCAGGGAAACCGCTGGAGTTCAGCAAGCCTGCCGCCTGGCAAAATAACCTACCGCTGACGCCAGAAGATAAAGTTTCCGGCTATAACAACTTCTATGAATTCGGGCTAGATAAAGCCGATCCCGCCGCTAATGCTGGTAGCCTGAAAACCGATCCATGGACACTGAAAATCAGTGGCGAAGTGGCAAAACCATTAACACTCGATCACGATGATTTAACTCGTCGCTTTCCGCTGGAAGAGCGTATTTATCGTATGCGCTGCGTGGAAGCGTGGTCGATGGTGGTGCCGTGGATTGGTTTTCCGTTGCATAAATTGCTGGCGCTTGCAGAACCCACCAGCAATGCAAAGTATGTTGCTTTCGAAACGATTTATGCGCCGGAACAGATGCCAGGCCAGCAGGATCGCTTTATTGGCGGCGGGCTTAAATATCCTTATGTCGAGGGATTACGTCTTGACGAAGCAATGCATCCGCTCACACTGATGACCGTAGGTGTTTATGGCAAGGCGTTACCGCCACAAAATGGCGCGCCGGTGCGACTGATTGTGCCGTGGAAATATGGCTTTAAAGGGATTAAATCGATCGTCAGTATTAAGCTGACCCGCGAGCGTCCGCCAACCACCTGGAATATGGCAGCGCCTGATGAATACGGTTTTTACGCCAACGTTAATCCGCATGTTGATCACCCCCGCTGGTCACAGGCTACTGAGCGATTTATTGGTTCAGGCGGCATCCTCGATGTACAGCGCCAGCCAACGCTACTGTTTAATGGTTACGCCGACCAGGTGGCATCGCTGTATCGTGGCCTGAATTTGCGGGAGAATTTCTAAATGCGTCTGACAGCAAAACAGGTGACATGGCTAAAAGTTTGCCTGCATCTTGCCGGATTGTTGCCGTTGCTCTGGCTTGCATGGGCGATCAATCACGGTGGACTAGGAGCCGATCCGGTGAAAGATATTCAGCATTTTACCGGACGCACTGCACTGAAATTTTTGCTGGCGACCTTGTTAGTTACACCTCTGGCACGTTACGCAAAGCAGCCGTTATTGATACGCACTCGCCGCCTGTTAGGCTTATGGTGCTTTGCCTGGGCGACACTGCATTTAACCAGTTACGCATTGCTGGAGCTGGGCGTGAATAATCTGGCGTTATTAGGTAAGGAGTTAATTACCCGACCTTATTTAACGTTAGGTATTATTAGCTGGGTAGTTTTGCTTGCTTTAGCGTCCACTTCAACCCAGGCGATGCAACGAAAACTCGGTAAACACTGGCAACAGTTGCATAACTTCGTCTATCTTGTCGCGATTCTGGCCCCAATACATTATCTGTGGTCAGTGAAGATTATTTCACCGCAGCCACTCATCTACGCTGGGCTGGCTGTACTGCTTTTAGCCTTACGGTATAAGAAGTTGCTTTCCCTTTTCAACCGGCTACGCAAGCAGGTTCACAACAAATTATCTCTATAACTTCATATTGCCGATAAAGTACGCGTTATCCCTGCCGGATGCGCCTTATCCGGCCTACGCAGATTGCATCAGGTTTTGTTTCGTTTGTCATCAACCTCAAATCATCGAACTAATTTAATTTATTTCAATAAGATAGAAAACACAGCTGGGTACACTATGCATTCGCCTCCCAAGAGTTGTTGCATTTTGTTATGTGTTACAATATAACATTACATATCATATAAAATAACTCTGGAGGAAACTGTTTTGACGATTCGTCTTCATAAAATGGCTATTGCTTTAGGTGTATTTATTGTTAGCGGTCCTGCCTTTTCGCATGGTCATCACTCACACGGTAAACCCCTAACAGAGGTCGAACAAAAAGCGGCTAACGGTGTTTTTGATGATGCCAATGTACAAAACCGAACGCTCAGTGACTGGGATGGAGTCTGGCAATCCGTTTATCCTTTACTGCAAAATGGCAAGCTTGACCCCGTTTTTCAAAAGAAAGCGAATGCAGATAAAACCAAAACATTCGCAGAAGTTAAAGATTATTATCAGAAAGGCTACGCGACAGATATCGAAATGATTGGTATTGAGGACGGCATTATTGAATTCCATAGAAATAACGAAACTACATCCTGTAAATATGATTACGATGGCTACAAAATACTCACCTATAAATCAGGCAAGAAAGGCGTTCGTTACTTATTCGAATGTAAAGATCCTGAAAGCAAAGCCCCTAAATATATACAATTTAGCGATCATATAATTGCACCACGAAAATCATCTCATTTTCACATTTTTATGGGTAATGATTCACAGCAATCTTTATTGAATGAAATGGAAAACTGGCCAACGTATTATCCCTATCAGTTGAGTAGCGAAGAAGTGGTCGAGGAGATGATGTCTCATTGAGTCTTCCATGAATAGCGTCTCGATGCCGTTTTTATTAAGTTATCATAGCAACCACAGGTCCGTCCACAAACGCCACTGAATGCAAGGTAGCTGCAGACACGCTCATCGCTATGACGTGTCTGCATCTTAATAAGCAAGCCCTCATAGGGTTAATCAATAACGGACTCCATATACAATACTGCCAACAGCGTAAGATAACTGGGAGCAGGCAATTGCTTATATTGACTGTTCACAATTTACCCTTTTCAATTTTTTAAATAACAAATTCTTAAAACCACATCTGTATAAGGTATTTTTAAGGTTCGTGGGATAGCTTGACTATGAAAATTACAGGAGCTATAAAAATGAATCGATTCTCAAAAACTCAAATTTATTTACATTGGATAACGCTGCTTTTCATTGCAATCACTTATGCCGCAATGGAACTCCGTGGCTGGTTTCCCAAAGATAGTAATGCTTATCTGTTGATGCGTGAAACACATTACAATGCGGGTATCTTCGTTTGGGTGTTAATGTTTTCACGCCTTATAATAAAACACCGTTATAGTGATCCCTCTATTGTGCCACCGCCACCTGCCTGGCAAATGAAAGCGGCTTCGCTAATGCACATCATGCTTTATATAACCTTCCTTGCGCTTCCACTGTTGGGGTTTGCTTTAATGGCTTATAGTGGAAAATCGTGGAGTTTCCTTGGTTTCAATGTGCCGCCTTTTGTTACCCCAAACAGTGAAATTAAAGCACTGATAAAAAATATTCACGAAACCTGGGCGAACATAGGTTACTTTTTAATCGCAGCCCACGCTGGCGCAGCGCTCTTTCATCATTACATTCAGAAAGATAATACTCTGTTACGAATGATGCCCCGCCACAAATAAGTCGCTCTCCTGACAAAAGAAATGTGAACCATGAGCCCCAACACATCATAAATCTATACGGAACGGCATAACGCACTCTTTCCACTATCAACCCAGGGGAGTAGAAAGTGTGTAAATCCTACGATGGTAAGACTTATCAAAAATACAGGTTAATTTTTGTATTTAAACCTTTTTTACTTGTTAGTATGATACAAAGGCTTTCAAAAAAGCTGGGAAATTCAACAACTCTTGGAAATTATGGACTTTGTCCCGCGGCTTTAATCTGACGGCCGCGTTCCTTTTTTGACTCAATTATTAACCCTTTTTCTCCGTAAACTTCAGTTCCCGCCCACTAACGTAACATCGGTTTCATAGGATCAATATCTAAAGCATAAGATGAGAAGAATAATGGTGACCGAAAAGAAAACGACTGAATAACAGTAGATTTTCGCTCGAAACCTTCCTGTCTGATCCATAGCGAATCAAGTGCTGAATGTCACAGTATCGAACAGAAAACAGTGACGATCTAACCCTTCAAGAATATTCTACGATTGTTCTGTTTAGGAAAAGCAAGGCGGGAAGTCGGGAGATAAGTCATTGATAAAGTGGCGGAGAGAGGGGGATTTGAACCCCCGGTAGAGTTGCCCCTACTCCGGTTTTCGAGACCGGTCCGTTCAGCCGCTCCGGCATCTCTCCGTTCAGATGGTTGCCATGATGCCAGGAAATTTGGCATTTTAACAGTCCCTGTCCGTGCAATTTTGTTCAAGTGACGAGTTTGCGAGCAAAACGATGATTAAGTGGCCCTGGAAAGTACAAGAATCAGCACATCAAACTGCCCTTCCCTGGCAGGAAGCACTATCGATTCCCCTTTTAACGTGCCTGACAGAACAGGAACAAAGGAAACTAGTCACTCTTGCTGAACGTTTTTTACAGCAAAAACGGCTTGTTCCCTTACAGGGCTTTGAGCTGGATTCATTAAGAAGCTGCCGGATAGCACTTCTATTTTGCCTGCCCGTTCTGGAGTTAGGACTGGAATGGCTGGATGGTTTTCATGAAGTCTTAATTTATCCTGCGCCATTTGTGGTCGATGATGAGTGGGAAGACGATATCGGTTTAGTGCATAACCAACGTATTGTTCAGTCAGGTCAGAGCTGGCAGCAAGGGCCAATCGTTTTGAACTGGTTGGATATACAAGATTCGTTTGATGCTTCTGGTTTTAACCTGATTATTCATGAAGTCGCTCATAAGCTGGACACCCGTAACGGCGATCGCGCCAGCGGAGTTCCCTTTATTCCGTTGCGTGAGGTTGCTGGCTGGGAACACGATCTTCATGCTGCAATGAACAACATTCAGGAAGAGATCGAATTGGTTGGCGAGAATGCGGCGAGCATTGATGCTTATGCTGCCAGTGATCCTGCTGAGTGTTTTGCTGTACTTTCTGAATATTTCTTTAGCGCCCCAGAACTTTTTGCTCCTCGTTTCCCTTCATTGTGGCAACGTTTCTGCCAATTTTATCAACAAGATCCTTTGCAGAGACTGCATCACGCTAATGATACAGACTCGTTTTCGGCGACGAATGTTCATTAATTAACAACTTTGCAGATTAATTAACCAATTGAAATGACTTATGAAATTTAGTGTTGACAGACAAGGTACCGCTAAGTAACATGCGCCCTGTTCACACGATTCCTCTGTAGTTCAGTCGGTAGAACGGCGGACTGTTAATCCGTATGTCACTGGTTCGAGTCCAGTCAGAGGAGCCAAATTCTAAAAATTCGCTTTTTAGCGCAATGTCATTGACCTTAGTTGAGCATTGCTTTTTAACGGATAGCGGGTTTTTGACATCTTAAGCGCCCTCGATCTTTATGGTTGAGGGCGTTTTGCTATGGACACCATCACCATTTTCCCCTCGATTATAAAACTTGAATAATTCAGTAGTCTCCCCTCTTGCAACTCACACCCAAAACTGCTTAACGAAAAGTTATTAATTTTCAATCATATTGCTATCAGGATTTATATTTTTTCGCTGTGCTAGAAAGGGCGCATTTATGTTAGCTCGTTCAGGGAAGGTAAGCATGGCTACGAAAAAGAGAAGTGGAGAAGAAATAAATGATCGGCAAATCTTATGCGGGATGGGTATTAAACTACGCCGCTTAACTGCGGGTATCTGCCTGGTAACTCAACTTGTGTTCCCTATGACTGCGGCAGCACAAGGTGTGGTAAACGCCGCAACCCAACAACCAGTTCCTGCACAAATCGCCATTGCAAATACCAATACGGTGCCCTACACCCTTGGAGCGCTCGAATCGGCCCAAAGCGTTGCCGAACGTTTCAGTATTTCGTTGGCTGAGTTACGCAAACTCAACCAGTTTCGTACGTTTGCTCGAGGTTTTGATAATGTCCGCCAGGGTGATGAACTGGATGTCCCGGCACAAGTTAGTGAAAAAAATTTAACCCCGTCGCCGCGTAATAGCAGTGACAACCTTGAGCAACAGATAGCCAGTACTTCACAGCAAATCGGGTCTCTGCTCGCCGAAGATATGAACAGCGAGCAAGCGGCCAATATGGCGCGTGGATGGGCCTCTTCTCAGGCATCTGGCGCAATGACAGACTGGTTAAGCCGCTTCGGCACCGCAAGAATCACGCTGGGCGTGGATGAAGATTTTAGCCTGAAGAATTCCCAGTTCGATTTTCTCCATCCATGGTATGAAACGCCTGATAATCTCTTTTTCAGCCAGCATACTCTCCACCGTACTGACGAGCGTACGCAGATTAACAACGGCTTGGGTTGGCGTCATTTCACTCCCACATGGATGTCGGGCATCAACTTCTTTTTCGACCACGATCTTAGCCGTTACCACTCCCGCGCCGGCATTGGCGCGGAGTACTGGCGCGACTATCTTAAATTAAGCAGTAACGGCTATTTGCGACTGACCAACTGGCGCAGCGCACCTGAACTGGACAACGATTATGAAGCACGCCCGGCCAATGGCTGGGATGTACGCGCAGAAGGCTGGTTACCCGCCTGGCCGCACCTTGGCGGTAAACTGGTCTATGAACAGTATTATGGCGATGAAGTGGCCCTGTTCGATAAAGACGATCGGCAAAGTAATCCTCATGCCATAACCGCTGGACTTAACTATACCCCCTTCCCGCTGATGACCTTCAGCGCGGAGCAACGCCAGGGTAAACAGGGCGAAAATGACACCCGTTTTGCCGTCGATTTTACCTGGCAACCTGGCAGCGCAATGCAGAAACAGCTTGACCCGAATGAAGTCGCTGTACGGCGTAGCCTGACGGGCAGCCGTTATGATCTGGTAGACCGTAAAAACAACATCGTTCTGGAATACCGCAAAAAAGAACTTCTTCGCCTCACCCTGACTGATCCCGTGACAGGGAAGTCAGGAGAAGTGAAATCACTGGTTTCGTCGCTACAAACCAAATATGCCCTGAAAGGCTATAACGTCGAAGCCACCGCTCTGGAAGCTGCCGGTGGTAAAGTGGTCACAACGGGTAAAGATATTCTGGTTACCCTGCCTGGTTACCGGTTCACCAGTACGCCAGAAACCGATAACACCTGGCCGATTGAAGTTACCGCTGAAGACGTCAAAGGCAATTTGTCGAATCGTGAACAAAGCATGGTGGTCGTTCAGGCACCTGCGCTAAGCCAGAAAGATTCCTCGGTATCGTTAAGTGCCCAGACATTGAGCGCGGATTCTCATTCAACCGCCATACTGACTTTTATTGCGCATGATGCGGCAGGTAATCCTGTTATCGGGCTGGAGCTCTCGACCCGTCATGAAGGTGTTCAGGACATTACCCTTTCTGACTGGAAAGATAATGGTGACGGAAGCTATACCCAAGTCCTGACCACAGGAGCGATGTCTGGCACGCTGACGCTGATGCCACAGCTGAACGGTGTGGATGCGGCTAAAGCCCCCGCCGTGGTGAATATCATTTCTGTTTCGTCATCCCGAACTCACTCGTCAATTAAGATTGATAAGGACCGTTATCTCTCCGGCAATCCTATCGAGGTGACGGTAGAACTGAGAGATGAAAATGACAAACCTGTTAAGGAGCAAAAACAGCAACTGAATACTGCAGTCAGCATCGACAACGTGAAACCAGGAGTCACTACAGACTGGAAAGAAACCGCAGATGGCGTCTATAAGGCAACCTATACCGCCTATACCAAAGGCAGTGGACTTACTGCGAAGCTGTTAATGCAAAACTGGAATGAAGATTTGCATACCGCTGGATTTATCATCGACGCCAACCCGCAGTCAGCGAAAATTGCGACATTATCTGCCAGCAATAATGGTGTGCTCGCCAATGAGAATGCAGCAAATACCGTCTCGGTCAATGTCGCTGATGAAGGAAGCAACCCAATCAATGATCATACCGTCACGTTTGCGGTATTAAACGGATCGGCAACTTCCTTCAACAATCAAAACACCGCAAAAACAGACGCTAATGGCCTGGCGACTTTTGATCTGAAAAGCAGCAAGCAGGAAGACAACACGGTTGAAGTCACCCTTGAAAATGGCGTGAAACAAACGTTAATCGTCAGTTTTGTCGGTGACTCGAGTACCGCGCAGGTTGATCTACAGAAGTCGAAAAATGAAGTGGTCGCTGACGGCAATGACAGCGCCACCATGACCGCGACAGTCCGGGATGCAAAAGGCAACCTGCTCAATGACGTCAAGGTCACCTTCAATGTTAATTCAGCAGAGGCGAAACTGAGCCAAACCGAAGTGAATAGCCACGACGGGATCGCCACAGCCACGCTGACCAGTTTGAAAAATGGTGATTACACGGTTACGGCCTCTGTCAGCTCTGGTTCCCAGGCTAGTCAACAGGTGAATTTTATCGGTGATCAAAGTACTGCTGCCCTGACCCTCAGTGTGCCTTCAGGTGATATCACCGTCACCAACACAGCTCCGCAACATATGACTGCAACCTTGCAGGATAAAAATGGCAACCCACTAAAAGATAAAGAAATCACCTTCACTGTGCCAAACGACGTCGCAAGTCGGTTCTCGATTAGCAACGGCGGAAAAGGCATGACGGATAGTAACGGGGTTGCAATCGCCTCCCTGACCGGCACGTTAGCGGGCACGCATATGATCACGGCTCGTCTGGCTAACAGCAATGTCAGCGATGCTCAGCCAATGACGTTTGTGGCGGATAAAGACAGAGCGGTTGTCGTTCTGCAAACATCGAAAGCGGAAATCATTGGGAATGGCGTGGATGAGACGACGCTGACAGCAACAGTGAAAGATCCTTTTGATAACGTGGTTAAAAATCTGTCAGTAGTCTTCCGCACCTCTCCCGCAGACACGCAACTGAGTCTGAACGCGCGTAATACTAATGAGAACGGTATTGCTGAAGTTACCCTTAAGGGCACGGTTTTGGGTATTCATACAGCCGAAGCCATACTGCTTAACGGCAACAGAGATACGAAGACAGTCAATATTGCGCCCGATGCCAGCAACGCGCTAGTCACGCTGAATATCCCTGCTCAACAGGTGGTGACGAATAACAGCGACAGCGTGCAGCTGACGGCAACGGTGAAAGATCCGTCGAATCATCCGGTGGCGGGAATAACGGTGAACTTCACCATGCCACAGGACGTTGCGGCAAACTTTACCCTCGAAAATAACGGTATTGCCATCACTCAGGCCAATGGCGAAGCGCATGTCACGCTCAAAGGCAAAAAAGCGGGCACGCATACGGTTACTGCAACGCTGGGTAACAATAATGCCAGCGATGCGCAGCCAGTCACATTCGTGGCGGATAAGGACAGCGCAGTTGTCGTTCTGCAAACATCGAAAGTGGAAATCATTGGGAATGGCGTGGATGAGACGACGCTGACAGCAACAGTAAAAGATCCTTTCGATAACGTTGTAAAAGATCTACCGGTCACCTTCAGTACCTACCCGGCAGATACTCAACTTAGTCAGAGCACGACCAACACTAACGACAGTGGTGTTGCTGAAGTTACCCTTAAGGGCGCGGTATTGGGTGTTCATACAGCCGAAGCCACTCTGCCTAACGGCAATAGCGATTCGAAGACAGTCAATATTGCTCCCGATGCCAGCAACGCACGGCTCACGCTGAACATCCCTGCTCACCAGGTGGTGACGAATAACAGCGACAGTGTGCAGCTGACAGCTACAGTGAAAGATCCGTCGAATCATCCGGTGGCGGGGATAGCGGTGAATTTCACCATGCCACAAGACGTCGCGGCAAACTTTACCCTTGAAAATAACGGTATTACCGTCACCCAAGCCAATGGGGAAGCGCATGTCACCCTCAAAGGTAAAAAAGCGGGCACGCATACAGTTATCGCGACGCTGATTAATAACAATGCCAGTGAATCGCAGCCGGTAACATTTGTGGCAGACAAAACCTCGGCTCAGGTTGCCCTGCAGATGTCAAAAGATGAGATCACGGGTAATGGCGTCGATAGTGCAACGTTAACTGCAACGGTTAAAGACCAGTTCGACAATGAGGTGAACAATCTTCCGGTAACATTCAGCTCAGCCTCTTCAGGCCTCACCCTGACCCCAGGAGAGAGTAATACCAATGAGTCTGGCATCGCGCAGGCCACTCTCGTAGGCGTTGCCTTTGGTGAGCAGACGGTCACTGCATCACTGGCTAATAATGGTGCCAGCGACAACAAAACTGTGCATTTTATTGGCGACACAGCGGCGGCAAAAATTATCGAGTTGACGCCTGTCCCAGACAGCATAATCGCTGGTACCCCGCAGAATAGCACCGGCAGCGTCATCACCGCGACAGTCGTTGATAATAATAGCTTTCCGGTGAAAGGTGTAACTGTGAGTTTCACCAGCAGTACAAACTCTGCTGAAATGACGAATGGCGGCCAAGCCGTAACGAACGAACAGGGTAAGGCAACCGTCACTTATACCAATACCCGTTCCTCGACAGAATCAGGAGGGAGGCCGGATACCGTTGAGGCCAGTCTGGAAAATGGTAGCTCCACGCTTAGCACATCAATTAATGTCAACGCTGATGCGTCTACGGCACATATCACCTTGTTACAAGCACTTACTGATACAGTCTCCGCAGGCAACACGACCGATCTGTATGTTGTGGTAAACGATAATTACGGAAACGGTGTACCCCAACATAAGGTGACCATCAGCGTTTCGCCAAGTGAAGGTGTGACCCCCAGTAATAACGCTATATATACTACCAACTCCTACGGCCATTTTTACGCAAGCTTTACCGCTACAAAAGCCGGGGTTTATCAAGTGACGGCAACGCTCGACAATGGCGATTCGATACAACAAACAGTGACCTATGTGCCGAACGTGGCGAATGCTGAAATCACGCTGGGAGCCTCAAAAGATCCGGTGATTGCCGACAATAACGATCTCACGACATTAACAGCAACAGTCGCAGATACAGAGGGCAATGCGATAGCCAACACTGAAGTAACATTTACTCTCCCGGAAGATGTGAGGGCAAACTTCACGCTGAGCGATGGCGGTAAAGCGGTTACTGATGCTGAAGGCAAAGCGAAAGTCACACTGAAAGGTACAAAAGCAGGAGCACATACCGTGACAGCAGCGATGGCTGGCGGTAAGAGTGAGCAATTGGTGGTGAACTTTATTGCGGATACGCTCACTGCGCAGGTTAATCTTAACGTTACCGAAAACAACTTTATCGCCAATAACATTGGAATGACCATACTTCAGGCAACAGTGACTGATGGACACGGCAACCCGTTAGCCAATGAGCCGGTGACATTCACACTACCGGCAGATGTGAGTGCAAGCTTCACTCTTGGAGAAGGCGGTTCCGCCATTACTGACATCAACGGCAAGGCGGAAGTTACACTAAGCGGTACGAAGTCCGGCACCTATCCCGTGACGGTCAGCGTGGACAGTTATGGTGTCAGTGATACGAGGCCGGTGACTTTGCTTGCCGATGCGAGTACCGCTAAACTGGCTGATTTTACCGCATCATCAAGCTCATTAATCGCCAGCACAACCGAGGGTGCGACCCTGACGGCAAGTGTCACTGACGCTTATGACAATCCATTAGAAGGCATCAAGGTCAATTTCCGCGGCTTATCCGCCACGCTGAGTAACACCACCGCTGAAACAGATGCTCAGGGTAAGGCAGAAATTCTTGTAACAAGCACCATTGCAGGGACGAAAATTGTTGTGGCTAATCTGGCAAATGCACCTACAGATACCATCATGCAAACGTTGACTGTCAAAGCAGATGCTGATTCTGCGACGATCACCAGTCTGGAAATGCCTGAAGGTCAGGTTATGGTCGCAACCCCCCTGGCGGTTAAAGCGCACGTCGACGACCAGTTTGGCAATCCAGTTTCTGAACAGCTTGTGACATTCAGTGCAGAGCCGTCAATTTTTAACATGGTCATTAGTCAGGATACGGTCTCTACGAATACACTGGGTATAGCCGAAGTCACCATGACGCCCAAAAGATACGGTTCGTATACTGTGCAAGCATCCCTGGCGAATGGCTCCTCTTATGAGAAGGACCTGGTGGTAATCGATTTAAAACTGACACTCACAGCATCAAGTCCACTTATCGGCATCAATGACCCATTAGGTTCAACTCTGACAGTAAGGCTAACCAATCCAAATGGGGCCCCAGTGAACAATGAACTCGTTACCTTTAGCGTAACGCCAGAAGATGCAACGTTAAGTAGCGGAACAATGAAAACCAATCCTTCCGGGGAGGCACAAGTCGTTCTGACCAGCAATAAAGTCGGTACGTATACGGTTACAGCATCTATCACTAGTGGCGTAATTATTCAGGCGCAGACAATCGTGAAAGTTACTGGCAACCAAAGCACAGCCCATGTGGTCAGCCTGAGCGCTGATCCGTCAACTATCACTGCCAACGACAGCGATATCAGCACGCTGAAGGCTACTGTTGAGGACGGCAGTGGTAACCAAGTCGAAGGCGTCAATGTGAACTTCGCATTAAAAAGTGGCTCTGCCACATTAGGGTCATTAACAGCGGTTACCGATCAACACGGATTTGCGACAACCACCGTGAAAAGTGCGCGAACTGGGAGCGTAACTGTTAGTGCAGGAACGAGCACAGGTGCAACGCAAACAGCTAATATAACGCTGGTGGCAGGCCCGGCAGACGCCTCGCAGTCCGTCCTTAAGAACAATCGGTCATCACTAAAAGGGGACTATACCGATAGTGCTGAGCTACATCTTGTTTTGCACGATATATCAGGCAATACGATCAAAGTTTCTGAAGGGATGGAATTTGTGCAATCAGGTACTAACGTGCCCTATGTGAAAATTAGCGCAATTGATTACAGTCAAAATATCAACGGTGATTACAAAGCCACTGTTACAGGAGGCGGAGAGGGTATCGCAACGCTGATCCCTGTATTGAATGGTGTTCATCAAGCGGGTCTGAGTACCACAATACAATTCACTCGCGCAGAAGACAAAATAATGAGCGGTACCGTGTCAGTCAATGGTGCTAACCTACCGACAACTACATTCCCTTCTCAGGGATTCACCGGGGCGTATTATCAGTTGAATAATGACAACTTTTCCCCGGGCAAAACGGCGGCTGATTATGAGTTTTCAAGCTCTGCCTCCTGGGTCGATGTTGACGCTACCGGTAAAGTGACATTTAAAAATGTCGGAAGCAGTTGGGTAACGATTACAGCGACGCCAAAATCAGGAGGCCCTGGCTATATATACGAAATCCGGGTGAAGAGTTGGTGGGTAAACTCCGGCGATTCTGCCATGATATACAGCCTTGCTGAAAATTTTTGCAGTAGCAATGGCTACATGCTTCCCCGAGCAAGCCTTTTAAGCCAGGGTCGTTCCCGAGGTATAGGGACATTGTACAGTGAATGGGGAGATATGGGGCATTATATGAATGAAGCCGATTTTTATTCAAATATGTATTGGTCATCTAGTCCCGCAAACTCCAGTGAACAATACGAAATTTCCCTGGCAACAGGTGAGCAAAGCGTAATGGCAAAACTTGGATTTGCTCATGTTACATGTTATAAAAACATTTGATTATTGAATTTTTTATAGAGTGCTCCATTAGGGGCACTCGACTTTACAATCCTTCTCTGTTTATCGTAAGACAGTCGAGCCCCCCTTTTTTTTGAATAAATGCTTGAACATGGAAGGACCATCTATTCTACGGCAGCGAGAAACAAAGTATATGAGCTATTTTTGATAGCTATCATTTTTGCTATTTAGTCAAATCACGATAATATTTAGCTAATTACATCAGTGCAAGTCATAATAATGTATGGCAGTTAACGGGGATTTAAGTTCAGGTTGCCTTATTATTCGGTGAGTATTGCTTTGATTCAAAGGCTTTTTTTGTGGTGATTGACCAACCTCAGGGTATTAATGTCCCCTGTTCAGCACAGATCGGCATTACCTTCTATACGTAAGTACTGACACATACTCTCTCCAAAGCACTTTTTAGCGCCTTTCCGAATTCATCCAAACTTATATGATCAATTTTTTGCCCAACGACCACTGACTCCGAGATATCTGCCATCGCAGGCCACCGCGTTTTGTAATCAGCATAAATTGCAACGACGGGGGTATTATAGGCACTTGCCATATGTAATATTGAGGTGTCAGGGGTTATTGCGATATAAGCGTCTTTTATGATTGCTGCTGAACGTTTAATCGAGGGTGATAAGGATAGCCGGTAGACATTATTATAACAATCCACTAATACCCTGGCTTTATCTTCCCCTTTTGGTCCATGAACAATGACTATTGGCATATCATTATCACTTTGAATTTTGGCGATGAGTTTCTCAGCTACTGATAACGAAAATGTGCGTTCCTGCACGCTGCCATCTAAATTAAGCGCAATGTAAGATCCTAAAGTGCACAATTCCTCACGTACTTCATTTATTACCTGCTCGCTTAATGGTAATTCATATATTGGCCTGACTGCAGGAAAACCCGCTTCACGCATCATAAACGCCCATGTCATGGGTACGGGAGCCCGGAGATGTTGATCCATCCGGGACGCGTTCTTACACAAAGGGGAATAGCACTTCATGGTTAAACCGACAACCTGAAAATTCGTTTTTGCTTTCAACTGACTGATAAATAACATCGTTTTCAGGTTCTTTTTACGCATTGCCTCTATACAAAGATCCGGCGTACCGTATTGCTGTGTTATGTTCTTCGCTAAATCTGTTATTTCTTTTAATGTTGCGTGATCCTGCATAGTCATTGTTACTAATGTTAATTTAGTCTGTTCAAGTTTGAGCGCATTAAAGACTTCTAAATTAATAGTCGAAGTAACAATTAAAAGATGCTTAATTTTATACAATTCAAGCGCCCGAATAACTGGAAAGATGGCCATAGCATCGCCAATTTGATCGGGAATGTGGATGACAACAAAGTCTGTTTTTCCAATATTGAAATTATTAGCTTTATAATCGTAGTAACTAAATGCAATACGTCTCAACAATGATGCTAAAAACATACCTAACCTCGCCTCCCTACTGGTTAAAATGCAATGCAGTCTATCAGAATCATCAGGGTGCAATTTTGTGCATATGCGGACTTTTATGTTTCATATCTCAAAACTGTAGGTGCTCTGCTCAATCCTTATGCAACTCCTGCGATTTCATCTTCCATCGAATTTTTCATGTTGCCGTTAATCAGCCATAAAATCATTTGCAGATGCGCTCTGTCGAGGTAGTCTCATAAGGTTCGTTTATAGATCGACGGCAATGTGAGTTACCTTTTCCATACTAATTATAAAAAGACAGTACAAACAGGATCATTATGGACACCACGCTCATCTCCACTCGTCCCGATGATGGGACGCTTTCGTTAAGTCGCGCCCGACGAGCTGCGTTTGGCAGTTTCGCCGGAGCTGTCGTCGACTGGTATGACTTTTTACTCTATGGCATTACCGCCGCACTGGTGTTTAATCGCGAGTTTTTCCCGCAAGTCAGCCCGGCAATGGGAACGCTCGCCGCATTTGCCACCTTTGGTGTCGGCTTCCTTTTCCGTCCACTTGGCGGTGTCATTTTCGGTCACTTTGGCGACCGACTGGGACGTAAGCGCATGTTAATGCTGACCGTCTGGATGATGGGCATCGCGACAGCCTTGATTGGCATTCTTCCTTCCTTCTCGACCATAGGTTGGTGGGCCCCCATTTTACTGGTGACACTGCGTGCCATTCAGGGATTTGCCGTCGGCGGCGAATGGGGAGGCGCAGCGTTGCTTTCCGTTGAAAGCGCACCTAAGAATAAAAAAGCCTTTTACAGTAGCGGTGTACAAGTTGGTTACGGTGTAGGTTTACTGCTTTCAACCGGACTGGTTTCACTGATCAGTATGATGACGACTGACGAACAGTTTCTAAGCTGGGGCTGGCGTATTCCTTTCCTGTTTAGCATCGTACTGGTACTGGGGGCATTGTGGGTGCGTAATGGCATGGAGGAGTCCGCGGAATTTGAACAACAGCAACATAATCAAGCGGCAGAGCAAAAACGCATCCCGGTTATCGAAGCACTATTACGGCATCCCGGTGCTTTCCTGAAGATTATTGCGCTACGACTGTGCGAGTTGCTGACGATGTACATCGTTACCGCCTTCGCACTTAATTATTCAACCCAGAATATGGGGTTACCGCGCGAACTTTTCCTCAATATTGGTTTGCTGGTAGGTGGATTAAGCTGCCTGACAATTCCCTGTTTTGCCTGGCTTGCCGATCGTTTTGGTCGCCGCAGAGTTTATATCACAGGTGCGTTAATCGGAACGTTGAGCGCATTTCCTTTCTTTATAGCGCTTGAAGCACAATCTATTTTCTGGATAGTTTTCTTCTCCATAATGCTGGCAAACATTGCGCATGACATGGTGGTGTGCGTGCAACAACCGATGTTTACCGAAATGTTTGGTGCCAGTTATCGCTATAGTGGCGCTGGAGTCGGATATCAGGTTGCCAGTGTGGTTGGCGGTGGATTTACACCTTTCATTGCCGCTGCACTTATCACTTACTTTGCCGGGAACTGGCATAGCGTCGCCATTTATTTACTGGCTGGATGCCTGATTTCCGCAGTGACCGCTTTGTTGATGAAAGACAATCAACGCGCTTAATAGCCTGGCGAAGATCATCCGATCTTCGCCTTACACTTTTGTTTCACATTCCTGTGACATACTATCGGAAGTGCGGTAATTGTATGGAACAGGAGACACACATGAATAATAAGGGCTCCGGTCTGACCCCAGCTCAGGCACTGGATAAACTCGACACGCTGTATGAGCAATCTGTAGTCGCTTTACGCAACGCCATTGGCAAATATATTACAAGTGGCGAATTACCTGATGAAAACGCCCGCAAACAAGGTCTTTTTGTCTATCCATCACTGACCGTAACCTGGGACGGTAGCACAACCAATCCCCCCAAAACGCGCGCATTTGGTCGTTTTACCCACGCAGGCAGCTACACCACCACGATTACTCGCCCTACTCTCTTTCGTTCGTATCTGAATGAACAACTTACGTTGCTGTATCAGGATTATGGTGCGCATATCTCGGTGCAACCCTCGCAGCATGAAATCCCTTATCCTTATGTCATCGATGGCTCTGAATTGACACTTGATCGCTCAATGAGCGCTGGATTAACTCGCTACTTCCCGACAACAGAACTGGCGCAAATTGGCGATGAAACTGCAGACGGCATTTATCATCCAACGGAATTCTCCCCGCTATCGCATTTTGATGCGCGCCGCGTCGATTTTTCCCTCGCGCGGTTGCGCCATTATACCGGTACGCCAGTTGAACATTTTCAGCCGTTCGTCTTGTTTACCAACTACACACGTTATGTGGATGAATTCGTTCGTTGGGGATGCAGCCAGATCCTCGACCCTGATAGTCCCTACATTGCCCTTTCTTGTGCTGGCGGGAACTGGATCACCGCCGAAACCGAAGCGCCAGAAGAAGCCATTTCCGACCTTGCATGGAAAAAACACCAGATGCCAGCATGGCATTTAATTACCGCCGATGGTCAGGGTATTACTCTGGTGAATATTGGCGTGGGACCGTCAAATGCTAAAACCATCTGCGATCATCTGGCGGTGCTGCGCCCGGATGTCTGGTTGATGATTGGTCACTGTGGTGGCTTACGTGAAAGCCAGGCCATTGGAGATTATGTACTTGCACACGCTTATTTACGCGATGACCACGTTCTTGATGCGGTACTGCCGCCCGATATTCCTATTCCGAGCATTGCTGAAGTGCAACGTGCGCTTTATGACGCTACCAAGTTAGTCAGCGGCAGGCCCGGAGAGGAAGTTAAACAGCGGCTACGTACTGGCACTGTGGTAACCACAGATGACAGGAACTGGGAATTACGTTATTCAGCTTCTGCACTTCGTTTTAACTTAAGCCGGGCCGTAGCAATTGATATGGAAAGTGCAACCATTGCCGCACAAGGATATCGTTTCCGCGTGCCATACGGGACACTACTGTGTGTTTCAGATAAACCGTTGCATGGTGAGATTAAACTTCCCGGTCAGGCTAACCGTTTTTATGAAGGCGCTATTTCCGAACACCTGCAAATTGGCATTCGGGCGATCGATTTGCTGCGCGCAGAAGGCGACCGACTGCATTCACGTAAATTACGAACCTTTAATGAACCGCCGTTCCGATAATAAGTTCTGTTCCTTTTTATCAGGAATAGATGTGAAGGATTTAGTAAGTCATCCAGCAAATAGCCTGCAATAAAGCAGGCTGTTTGCTTCCTGGGGCGGATACGAGTTTTATTACAGCCTTAATGATTTCCATATATTAAAAGCAAGTATGCTTTCAAAACACAATTATAAAAAAATCCGCCAACAACATTAGTTTTTATGAGATTAAATATAAGATTATGGATTTAGAATATTTTTATTTCTAATAGACGAGATTTTTCCTGTTATGATATAATATGCCGAATTAACGCATGTTAACGATTTACCAGTAATGTAAATAAATTTTCGAGGAGATCATTCCAGTGGGACGTAAATGGGCCAATATTGTTGCTAAAAAAACGGCTAAAGACGGTGCAACGTCTAAAATTTATGCAAAATTCGGTGTAGAAATCTATGCTGCTGCCAAACAAGGTGAACCCGATCCAGAATTAAACACATCTTTAAAATTCGTTATTGAACGAGCAAAGCAGGCACAAGTTCCAAAGCATGTTATTGATAAAGCAATTGATAAAGCCAAAGGCGGCGGAGATGAAACGTTCGTGCAGGGCCGTTATGAAGGCTTTGGTCCTAATGGCTCAATGATTATCGCTGAAACCTTGACTTCAAATGTTAACCGTACGATTGCTAACGTTCGCACAATTTTCAATAAAAAAGGCGGCAATATCGGAGCGGCAGGTTCTGTCAGCTATATGTTTGACAATACGGGTGTGATTGTATTTAAAGGGACAGACCCGGACCATATTTTTGAAATTTTGCTTGAAGCTGAAGTTGATGTTCGTGATGTAACTGAAGAAGAAGGTAATATTGTTATTTATACTGAACCTACTGACCTTCATAAAGGAATCGCGGCTCTAAAAGCAGCTGGAATCACTGAGTTCTCAACAACAGAATTAGAAATGATTGCTCAATCTGAAGTTGAGCTTTCCCCAGAAGATTTAGAAATCTTTGAAGGGCTTGTTGATGCCCTTGAAGATGACGACGATGTTCAAAAAGTTTATCATAACGTCGCAAATCTCTAATTATATTTTAAAGAAATCTGTCTTTATGGCAGATTTCTTTAATCTCATATAATTCGCATGAAAAATATAATGGTCAACCTATTATATTGATTATAAAAATCCCCGCCCGCAGAGAAATAACATTAATTGATATTCCAGGTCGTCTTTTCCTGGTTACAGAAGACAAAGCCGCAATTACGTATAGTTTCCCGATAAGGGCAAGACAGCGACATCCCGCATAAAATATTTTTCTCTTTACCTTTGTTCGGTGCTGTATAGAACAGACTTTTAAGCCGTTGGTATGACCTTACTAACCGTGATGTCCACTGGGGGCAATTTGCTCATTGAACCATCAGGCTCGGTTAAGGGCACGAGATACAGGCATCAAAAAACCCGGCCACCTTTTTTAGGTGGTCGGGTAAAAATAATTTCTATTTTTAGCTGCCTTGAGACTCATAAAGTTGTCTCAAAACTAAAATTTGGCTCCTCTGACTGGACTCGAACCAGTGACATACGGATTAACAGTCCGCCGTTCTACCGACTGAACTACAGAGGAATCGTGAGAACGAGGCGAATATTAGCGACGCCCATCCACAATGTCAAAGCCTGTTTTTTAAATTTGAAATCGTTTGCTGAAATAATCTGCACTTTGTCGTTTATTCCGACACAACTGGCTTTTTTTCACACTTTTGCGGCTCAGGTCTAGGGTATTTCCACAGCCAACGTCCAGTAACCATGCGCCAGTAAAACAGCACGGCCCGCACAGCCCAGTCGGCAAACATTCCCATCCAGACACCAACCACACCCCAGCCAAGCATGATTCCCAGCACATAACCGACTACAACCCGGCAACCCCACATGCTCAACATAGAAACCCACATGGCGTAACGGGCATCGCGAGCACCCTTAAATCCAGCGGGTAGCACCCATGAGGCAGACCAAATAGGCATAAATAAAGCATTTAGCCAAATCAGAATCACAACGACATGTTTAACCTGTGGATCCTGGGTGTAAAACGATGCCATAACCCCAGCAAAGGGAGCCGTTAGCCAGGCGATGGCCGTTAATCCAAGAGTGGACAGCCAGAACACATGCCGCAACTGAATCTCTGCTTGCGCTATCTGCCCTACCCCCAACCTTCGGCCTGTAATGATCGTAGAAGCAGAGCCGAGCGCACTTCCGGGTAAGTTGATAAGAGCCGCAATTGAAAACGCGATAAAATTCCCGGCAATAACACTGGTCCCCATCCCGGCAACGAACATTTGAGTTAATAACCGACCACTGGTAAATAATACTGATTCGACACTCGCAGGAATGCCAATCCCCATGACTTCCCAGATAATGCTAAAATTCAGCGGTTTAAAATAACTCTTTAACGAAATCCTGAGTGCAGGATTAAAACCAATCGCCAGCACCCACAAAATTGCCACTGCGCCAATATAACGAGAAATGGTTAACCCCAACCCAGCCCCGACAAATCCCAGTCCCGGCCAGGAGAAAAGGCCGTAAATCAATATGCCGCTAATAATAATATTAAGAATATTCAGGCTACCGTTAATCAGTAGCGGTATTTTCGTATTCCCTGCACCACGAAGTGCCCCGCTACCAATCAAAGTGATGGCAGCTGCTGGATAACTGAGTACCGTCAGCTCCAGATAAGTCAACGCCAGTGCTTTAACTTCTGTCGTGGCATCACCCGCGACGAAATCAATAATTTGTTCGCCAAAATGATGAATAAGCGTTGCCAACAGTACGGCAAACAACGTCATGATCACCAATGACTGTCGCGTCGCCACCCTCGCTCGTCGTCGATCCCGCTTACCGAGACTAAATGCCACAACGACAGTAGTACCAAGATCGATAGCTGCAAAAAAAGCCATAATGACCATATTGAAGCTGTCCGCCAATCCCACGCCGGCCATCGCATCTTTTCCCAGCCAGCTGACCAGAAAAGTGCTCAGGACACCCATCAACAGGACACAGGCGTTCTCCATGAAGATAGGAACAGCAAGCGGGGTTATCTCGCGCCAGAACAACACTTTGTAACTCTTGCGTTTGGCGTGCCAGCGAGTGCCGTGAACAACCTGGCGTAAAGCAGAGGAGATATTCAAAGCCGACCTTAATTGCAGAAAGTGAAACCACATTTCAAATAATGAGGGAGAATCAGCAAAGCTGCAAAGATTTTTGCCGACAAATTGTCTGCAAATGCAACAAACTGTTGATAGAAACGGCAAACAGTTGAGGAATTTAAAAATCGGGTTTGACAAAAAATTTTTCGCCGTTAAGATGTGCCTCAACAGCGATTCCTCTGTAGTTCAGTCGGTAGAACGGCGGACTGTTAATCCGTATGTCACTGGTTCGAGTCCAGTCAGAGGAGCCAAATTTCTGAAAAGCCCGCTTTTATAGCGGGCTTTTTGCTATATCTGATAATCAATTTCCTCTTCACTGTTCTCCATCACCTGGCGCTTGATATCCTCAACTGACAGTCCTGCATTACAAAGTTCCAGAAAGCGCCAGACATAGTTACGCTGAAGTTGTCCTCGCTTGAGTCCCAACCAGACAGTATTAGCATCGAAAAGATGCCGCGTATCCAGACGGATTAAATTCTTTTCCTCTTGTTCACCGCTGGATTGTTCGGCAACTAATCCAATCCCCAGCCCGAGTGCAACATAGGTTTTAATGACATCAGAATCCTGCGCACTTAATACAATATCTGCCAGCAAACCTTTGCGGACAAATGCGTCATCAATACGTGAGCGCCCCGTAATCCCCTGTCGGTAAGTGATTAACGGCCACTTCGCTATTGATTCCAGCGTCAACGGTATAATTTGCGTCAAGGGATGATCGAGTGGAACAAGCAAACTATGGTGCCAACGAAACCACGGGAAGGCGACGAGCTGCGGGTCATTACTTAAACGCTCGCTGGCGATACCAATATCAGCTTCGCCATTTTGCAACAACGTCGCAATTTCCTGTGGTGTACCCTGGATTAGCTCCAGCCGAACCTCCGGGAAAAGTTCGCGAAAGGCTTTAATGACCTCAGGCAAGCTATAACGTGCCTGAGTATGCGTCGTTGCAATAGTGAGAACGCCAGACGTATCGTTGGTAAACAGGTCTGCAAGACGACGAACATTACTGGCTTCATTCAGAATACGTTCTGCAATGACCAGTAATGCTTTGCCCGGTTCAGTCATGCCCAGCAGTCGCTTACCTCGTCGAACAAATATTTCGATGCCAAGTTCATCCTCCAGTTCCCGAATGTGACGGCTGACGCCTGACTGTGAGGTAAAAAGCATATTCGCAACCTCTGTCAGGTTGTAATCCTGACGTGCAGCCTCGCGGATTATCTTTAGTTGTTGGAAATTCACGGTAAACTCCGGGCAGTTCAGATATCACGTTATTGTTAAAGTCTAATGCCCGGCATAACAAATAATAAAAACCCGCATCTTATTCCATCCCGATATAACGCTTAGCTCACCAATTGCCACTGCCTTTTTTCCATCACTGGAGAACTCATCACTGACATTAACAACTCTTTCACTGCTTGCGCCTGTGGTGATAAGTTCGCTCTGGCGGGTAAATTTAATGACAAAGAGAGACTCATTGAAGGTGTGGTAATGCGTGACATCCATCCGTTTACTGCGCCACATAACGAACGCGCGGCCGATTCGGGTAATACCGCAACGCCCATGCCGCTGGCAATTGCTGCGGTAAGCGTGGCAATAGACTCAATTTCCCCAATAACTTTTGCTGTAAGCCGCCGTAGGGAAAAAGCCTCATCAACACGAAGTCTAACGGCACTGTAATCGCTGGGGAGAAAGAGGTTCATTTGTGCTATAGCATTAACATCAACGCTTTGCCCCGGACAATCTTGCGTTCCTACCAGGAAAAGATCTTCTTTCAGCAAAGCCTGACTGGAAACACCAGCCACAGGAGAATGCTCATAAATCACTGCCATATCGAGTTGGTGGCTTATCAGTTTTTCGTTGAGCACAGCACCGCTATTTTCATGGAGATAAATAACAATTTCCGGGAATTCAGCGCGAACCGCCTGCAATAAAGGCATGGTGATAGATGAGGCCGCTGTTCCTGGTGCAAAGCCAATCGAGACTTGCCCCGATAATGCCTGACCAACATTATGCACCGCCAGTTGGGCCTGTTCACACTGGCGTAAAATGGCCCGCGCATGGGTATAGAGAATTTTTCCGGCGTCTGTTGGCGTAACGCCCCGTTTTGTGCGAATCAAAAGTTGTTGATTCAACTCACCTTCCAGCGTGGCAACCTGCTGGCTGAGCGCGGGTTGCGCGATATGCAACACTTCAGCAGCCTGGGTCAGGCTACCAATATCTACAATTTTTACGAAGTATTTCAGGCGTCTGAAGTTCATGTTGCCTCCGGTTTATAAGAATCGGCCCAAGTGCCGCTATTACTTACAACCAGAGTGCAAGATGCTTGCCAGTTTTATTTTGGCGTTGATGTACAAGCTAAGCAACTGTCAAATAAGAGATTATGATAGATTCGTCATTGGCTCCTTTAATCAGCTGTCGCGTTCCCCTGCCCTATAAAAGGAGGGTATGCACCACGATGGTTCATTACCAAAAAGATTGAAAGCTCACCATTTTGTCGAAGTTGGCAGCAAACAAACAAAAAAATGCATTTCACCCTTTGACATCACCATGCACTGCCATTAATATGCGCCCCGTTCACACGATTCCTCTGTAGTTCAGTCGGTAGAACGGCGGACTGTTAATCCGTATGTCACTGGTTCGAGTCCAGTCAGAGGAGCCAAATTTCGATTCTTACGCTACTTTATTAGTCTTTATTTGATATTGATTCAATACGTTAGCGTAAAAATCTTTCCAGATGCGTATTCAGTTTTCCCTCCGCATCCGGTTAATTTGGTGGTCAGATTTGGGGTCAGGTTGGTTCGATTCTGGAGTGCCCCCCAAATGTCTCTACACGATTCAAAAATCCGTAACTTAAACCCCTCTTCCAAACCCGTCAAACTGTCTGATTCACACGGTCTGTATTTGCTGGTCAATCCCGGCGGTTCACGTATCTGGTATCTCAAGTATCGCTTCAGTGGTAAAGAATCCCGCGTCAGTCTCGGCGCATATCCGCTGATTTCTCTCGCAGAAGCCCGGCAACAGCGCGATGCTATCCGCAAGCTACTGGCGCAGAATATCAACCCGGCCCAACAGCGCATGGATGAAAAAGCCGCAGCTTCACCGGAAAAGTGTTTTAAAACCGTGGCGCTTGCATGGCACAAAACCAACAAAAAGTGGTCGCCTGATTATGCAGAGCGCATTCTCGCCAGCATGAATAACCATATATTTCCGGCTATTGGTCATCTGCCCGTTACCACGCTGAAAACGCAGCATTTCACTGCGTTACTGCGGGTTATTGAGGATAAAGGCTTTCTGGAAGTCGCGTCCCGTTCCCGGCAGCAACTCTGCAACATCATGCGTTACGCCGTACAGCAGGGATTCACCGAAAACAATCCGGCGCAACATCTGGAAGGTGTCACCGCACCACCGGTTAAGAATCACTATCCCGCCCTGCCACTGAAGCAGTTGCCCGAATTGTTTGAGCGCATTGGCGACTATCAGCAGGGACGGCAGCTTACGAGGCTGGCGGTGGTGTTGACTCTCCACCTGTTTATCCGTTCCAGCGAGCTGCGCTTTGCCCGCTGGGGTGAGATAGATTTCAGAAACAAAATCTGGACCATCCCCGCCACACGGGAAATAATTGAGAAAGTCCGTTTCTCCGGTCGTGGCGCAAAAATGCGAACTCCACATATTGTGCCACTTTCCCGACAGGCCATTGCCATTCTGAAGCAGATACAGGAAATTTCCGGCCATCTGGAACTGGTGTTCCCCGGTGACCATAACCCGTATAAGCCGATGAGCGAAAACACCGTCAACCGGGCGCTGCGTCTTATGGGCTATGATACCAAAACCGATGTCTGCGGGCATGGCTTCCGGGCAATGGCCTGTAGCGCACTGGTTGAATCTGAACTCTGGTCGCGGGATGCCGTGGAGCGGCAGATGAGCCATCAGGAGCGCAACAGCGTGCGGGCAGCGTATATCCACCGGGCTGAACATCTCGACGCCCGTACAGCCATGATGCAGTGGTGGTCGGATTATCTGGACGTGAGCCGCGAGGGATACGTTGTGCCGTATATTTATGCGCGACGGCATAAGGCGGCCTGAGCCAGTAGCAGTATGATTTGTTAAAAATGAAAAAGCAGATCCTGATTGAATACGGATCTGCTTTTTGCATTGAAAGGATTTATCTTCAATTTTTGGGTTATTAATCGGAAAGCGTACAAAATTATTCGACGTCGAATAATTTTGCACGAAAACCTATCAATACATTATGAATCAATAGGCAAATAACGAAAATTATTCACAGTGAATAATTTCAGGCGATAGCTGCCAGACAATCTGCACCAGAAACTGATTTCCCAATACATCGTATCCGCACCAGTTCAATGTCACCATTTACTGCCCCAGTCCGCTGTCACCTGTCTATGTCAGGACTGCGCCAGATATTATTGGATAAACATCAAACTGCGCCAGTGTTAAGGCCTTTTAGCCTTTTGGCCCTTTCCGGTCTGGCGCTGTTACCCTTAGTCGCCCTTTACCATTATTTGGCCTTTTCCTTTTGCTGGCGCAATCATCAGTAAAATACCGTAATACTGCACCAGAGGCCTGTTAATAGGCCATACCGTTCAGAAGCATTTTTATTGAGAGGAAATCGAACAAAAAATTTCTACGTAGAAATTTTTTCGGTGAATAACGATGAATAACCAGGGATTAATAGGAAATCACTCAAAATTATTTGAGGCAAATAATTTTGTACGGAAAACGATGAATAACATCATATTGCAAGTCTGAAGCTATCAATCAGCATCCCCCTTTCGCCCGTAAACCTGCGCCACATACCGTCCGCGCCCGTCGCCGTGGCCCAAATCCATCGCCGTCATTGCCAGCGCTTCCTTCTCACAAAATCCCTGCGTCAGATAATGACGAATGGCATCCTGCGCCCACGCATAGCGTAACGAGTGCGGGGAATATGTGCCCGTTAACCCGAGACGTGACGCCTGGCTCTGCCAGTATTTCATCGCGCTTTTCAGGTCGGGTTTATCTATCAGCCTGCCGTGGCGATCTTCTGCCACAACCAACGCATTATCCAGCGCTTTTCTGACAGCGACTGCATCCAGAATAACGGTTTCTCGCGGACGCCCGCCTTTGGTGCCGAACACCACGGTTAAACGGGGCTCACCCCGCTCCAGCGATTGCTTCCACGTTCTTAATGACTGCGCACTTTGCACCGCCTCCTGCGAACGTAATCCTATCAGCCGTGAGAGTTCCAGCGCTGCCGCCAGTCCCGGATCTTTTGCGCGTGCCGTCTCCAGCACGTCACGATAGTGCTCCGGCGTGATCGCCAGCTTCGTACCGTTGCGGGATGCGCCAGACAGACCAAGAGAACGGTTATTCAGTCGCTCACTCTGCGCCAGCCTGTCACGCCCGGCCTGTTTCAGGATGCAGCGCACCGCCGCCATCTCGTTTTGCAGGGAACGCTTTGTGATGCCCTGCGCCAGTCGCTCGCGGACATAGCCTTCAATATGCCGCGCCTTCAGGTGTTCCACCCGGCGGATCTGCACATTCTGCGCCATCACCAGACGTTCACAAAAACGTTGCGCCAGCACGATACGATCGTGAACGGTCTTATGGCTGCCGCCCGCCTGTTTCGCCAGACTCATCATCTCCTGCGCCAGAATCCCCATATTTTCCCCTTTTCATGATTGCCTCAACTCCATAACCCAAAATTGATACAACTTTCCCCGGCGCACAGGCCGATAGCCCCTGAGTTTTGTCGGGGCTGCGAACGATACCTGAGCGCCGGGGCGGCAGCCGTTGAGGTGTGGTGGGGCTTCGGTTGTGCTCTCAGAGCAGCCGCCCGCTTGCGCGGGTCATCCCCCGGATCGTCCGGATCCGCCTCGGTATCGGTTCATGTTCTCCTTATGGGTAAATGGCCTGAAAAGGCGGTGTCAGACTCCAGCCGTGAGCTGGCGCAGTTGAGTTGTCTGGTGCTGGTCGAAAGGGCTTGCGTGCGTCACTTTCCCGCTCTTCGCGGCTAAAGTGACGCACTGGGCTGGCGCAGTGCTTAAGATTACGATTCTGGCGCAGGTTTACGGTCACGCGTCAGCAAATGCCTGTCAGCAAATGCCTGTCGGCAAATGCAGGCCGCAGCCCGTAGGGTAAAGAGCGCTGATTGTCAGCAGATACAGACTGGCCGGATTACTTCGGCGTGAAAGAACATTCACCAGCAGGCTGGTGCAGTTAAAAGGATAAGCGTGAAATTTGACCTCTGTCGCAGTCAACTGCGAGCCGGCGTTTGCGGAGGTATTCACCGGTAGGGGCTGCCATCCTGAGTTCCTCAGGCGCTTCTTTCAGGCCATGAAGCTTTCTGTGCAGGAGAGAGTTTAATTCAGGGGCGACTGCGCGGGAAGAAGAAACTGTTTTTATCTGCAAAAGGGTTTTCAATCAATTGTCGATATAAAAAAGAGAGCGCCATATGTGACAGCGCCCTCGTTCAGGTTACATAAAAAATATCAGCTCAGAATGGCTTCCAGTCGGGCCAGAACTTCATTCACTACAGTGTCAGGTATACGTTCCAGACGCTTACCATTCCGGGCACCCATATCAATCGTTCTGGGCTGGTCGCAGCGAATAACGCCCGTTGTTTTGGTTCCCACCCCGTCCAGAGAGACGGTAAAACCAGCTGCGCGGGCAAAGTTTCCGCCGCTGGTGACGGGAACAACAATGGGTAGCCGGGTGAACTTATTAAATGATGCCGGAGAAACGATAAGTACCGGACGTTTTCCGCTTTGTTCATGTCCGGCTGTAGGATCCAGTGAGACGAGCCAGATTTCCCCTCTGTCCATTTACAGGATCTCCTTGCCCACCGCAGGCGCATCAATCCATTCCCGATCCTCGTCGCTCATTTCGGCGTGCGGATCGCACTGTGCCAGCAGTTCCTCAAGCGAATAACGAGGCCGTTTCTGGGGTTCAATAATCAGGCAGCCATTATCAATGGTCATTCCCACTTCGCTGTCTGTCGACAGAGCCAGCGTTTTCAACACGGCGGGAGGAACCGCCAGCATGACGGATCCGCCAACCTTTTTCAGGCGAGTGGTATACATAGAGCACCTCCGGATATTATATTTTAATATAACATCAATGGCTGGCGGAGCGCAATTTTTAGTCAGATTCATTATGGTTTCCTTAGTGTGGCTAAGCGTAAAGGAGGCCTTAATCCGTCCTAAGACAGATCCGGCAGTTTTCAAAGGCTGCATTACCGGTAAAACGGCGACCATCCTGATACATCAGGCGCTTCTTCCAGGTCATGAAGCATTTTGTGCAGGCGGGAGCTTAGTTCGTGGTAAGAAGGCCGATAATAGAAAACTGTTTTTGCGGTTCAAAGGATTATGACAAATCAGATAAACGAAATGCGGCGCAGCTTCCGTATCGAGTCTGCGCCGGAGGAACATCAGCGATAGCGTGAAGGCCAGATTTTTTCAGGCGCAACATCTAACGCTTCGGCAATCAATCTTTCACCTTTGGGCCAGCGGCGGGAAAGCGCATTAGCCAGCGTGGAGGAGGCAAGCCCAGCCTGACGCGAAAGTGCTGACAGCGAAGTGCCACGTTTTTTCAGCCCGGCGATAATGTCGGCAGGATGCCAGTCAGACTGCATCATGCTTTGGCCTCCACACCGTCAATAAACTTCACGCCTTCGGCAGTACGCAACCAGCGCGGAGCCTTCATTTCGGCGGCAAAATACCAGACCAGTTCACATAATAAGCCAGTTATCGTCTGCTCCATTTTTGGCTGCATCCCCTGCCCGATAAGAAGTTGCGCCAGCGTCAGTGAGTAGTCACAAAGTAATTCAGCATCGGGGACAAATCGGGGCATATCGGCAGGTAGAGCATCAACGGTCAGGCTGTTAGTCAGATGGGGCGGGATGGGGTCGTTCAGCGTGGGTTGCAGCAGAGTCAGACAGGCGGCAAGCCGCCCGCAAAGCGCCAGCCGCAGCACCGGATCGTCGCTTTCGATCAGAGTTTCGGCGAAGTTTTCACAGTGGTCTGCCAGTACGGTAAAATCTGTGGCAGCATTGAAGGGAACAGCAAGTAACGGGTGTGTCTGAGTGGGGATCGTAGCCATAAAGGCAGCCTCCTGTAACGGGTTTAAAACCCACCACCAGAGGTTCCAATCTCATGGTGGTGGACTGAACGGGGTTGGAACTACCGGCGTTACAGGCAACCGGCGCACCTTACGGTGCCCCCGCCCAGCCCACCATTGAGGTATAGCCGAGCGCACGACATAAAAAAGACGCGGGCGCGTCATATGTCGCCTGTAACATTTCTCGGGGTTCCAATCCCGGCACCTGATTTTGCAGGTGCGGGGTAAGGATACTGCGATTGGTGATTAACAGCAAGCGAGGTTGTGGAGAGTCGATCGCAAAAAACAATGCCTGTATAAAATTATTTGCCATTCAGGAGTTACATAGCGCGTAATCGTTGCATTGTACAATACCTGATGCCACGACATACTACATAGCGGACGTTCAGATATTATTAATATAATACGGCTCTACGATTTTATACACCATGACAGTTGCCAACCAGACCATTTTATATTATCAGTAACATTCAACTTAAAAGAATTTGAAGGAAACCACGATGTCAAATAGTAATTTAGAAGAAATAAAATTATTGCTATCACCATTAAGTAAAATCATTATGAAACTCATCCCCTATATGACTATAGTATCAGGAGTCATTATATGGGCATATCTGAATAATATAGGCAGAATGGATTTATTCATTGATGCTCTATCCTTAGACGCTGGCCTTATCTCATTATTATTTTCTGCGCTATTCCTTTCTGTTTTTATTGCTATAACATTAATTTTACCAAGTTACATATTAATATTGTTTAGAATCAATAATAATAAATCCGATATCACGCCCCTGACTTCATCAATGCCAGTTATCAGCTTGCTATTATCGATGGCATTTTTATGCCTGGTTTTTCTACCATATACAGGTTTTGTCGACAGATGGCTTAATGGATATAAATTATCTACGGAACATATCATATTAATAATTTTTATTATTATAGCAATAATATGCTGCATAAGTACTATCATAAATTATGATTTCAGCAATAAAAATTCAAAACTCAGGGCTTTTTTAAACGAAATCGCTTATACCGCTTTCAATATCTTCATACTTTTCATCTCTGTGTTATCTATTTCAATACCTGTCAGTCTGTTATTGAAAGCCAGCAAAGGAGAGGACACAGCATCGATTCTATTTGCATTGTTATTTATGATTATATTTGCTTTTTTCACCTTTTTACCAGCTATAGTATTTTATCGCGACATAGAAAAACAGCGCATTAGTAAGTTAGATGAAAGCGTATCTAAAAACATCAAAAATTGTGCCTTTACGGTTATATTTTCTGTCTTTTCAATAATATTTATCTTTCCTAGCATATCTACTATTTTTGTCTATTCATCGCTAAACAGTATTGGTTTAATCGATAAAAAACCACATTATTTCAAAGTGAGTGGTGAAAATTATAAACCTGCAATGTTCCCTGCCAGTATATGGAACACGCAAACACCATCAGATATTGGAGAGGATTTTTATATTAAGGGAGCTAATCTTTTTTCTCCGGGTTCAACTAATCTTATCTGCCCTTTGTATATTATTAATTTGAGAGATTCTGCTTATCAGAATGACTTCTCAACATTTATACCCACTAATGATGAAACGAAGATTAATTATTTGAAGAAAATGACTAAAACTTGTGTTGTTTTAGACGATCCCGATGTTCGACTATGGGACACCCTTTTTGACGCGGCAGGCCTGATCAAAAAGTAAAATACCGTCGCAAAAATGGAAGTCAGAAAAATCTACTCTGACTTCCGTTTTAAAGGAAAATTAAACAATACTAAAGGCGTCGACATCTACGCTTGTGTTAAGGCAGTCACCAGATCCTGAGTCAGTAAAGTAAATTGAAGTACCATTAAAGCCTCGCCTCCTGCCGTCAGTTGACCATATAATAGGGCAATCTCCCCCTCAGCTATAGCCGCTCGTCCTGCTATGCACTCTTCATTTAATTGTCGGAGTAACATTTGAACCGGCGTACCTTCTGCTATTTGTTCAAATTCCGTCAGGGCGGTAATCAGGGCTTTTTCATCCTCTTTACGTACAGACTGCTCCAGATGAGGGCGATTTTCTGTTCCAAGGTTAAAACAGCGTAATCCGTCAAGCTCACTGATAAGCACCAAGGCAGGTTGCGCAGCCTGAGTCAGTGTATCGTTAAGCCGATGCAAATTTAATTCATCAAGCCAGTCATCAACTGCATACGGGGATGCAAAAAAACTAAATATCGCACTGACGGTAAGGCGAGATACCACAATCCCTGCAATACGAGGGATTATCCATAGACGACGATGTTCACCAATTACAGTCTGAATATGTGCTCCATTTTCCTCAAGCCAGTTCGGCCAGTCTTCAGGATACTCAAGATCAGCGATCGCCAGAATTTCTGATGTTGGCCACGGCAAAAGTTCCTCCCAGTCAGGGCGAGCATGGAGTTCTGTTTCAATTCCTCTATTTTTCAGTCTGTCTTCTACTTCTGTCAGGTAGCCAGAGGCTAACTTATTGAACTGACGCATTACCACTCTGACGGCGCTGCTCAATGCCCCTCCGCGCACAGCCGTTTTAGCCTCAGTTAACCATAGCTGTGTCGGTTTTATTCCTTGGGTCCCCGCTTCTGCTGACAGAAGACGCAGTGACGTGATCAACTCCTTTAATCGCGTGAAGGGTTTTTCCGGATAACCACCCACAAGATCCCAAGGATAATCTTTGCCCTTCTCTATGTCTTTCAGCAGATCTTTCAGCCATGCAATGTATGCACCATATCCTTCAGGTAAAGATATAAATCGCCGGATCATATCTGTCGAACAATAGAATAATATGTTCTGAACAGGAGTGGCATGCAGCTCTATATTTATACCAATAAACTCCCCTCCTTTTGGTGGGGTAAGTTCCCGCGAAGCCTCATGTATGGCCCCCAGTTGTTCCAGAACTTTAGATGAAGGAGCCTTGCACCGTAAGGTTCCATCCAGAATCTTCTCGACTAACGGAACGAGTTTATTTAACAGTACGAGTGCCCGCTGTAAATAGTCCGTATAGCTTTCTGTTCCCACCAGCCCGGCAGCGGTCGCTATCCACCGTTTATTCCATTCGGGTAATGCTGATGGCGGCAGGTTTTCTCTTGGAATTCGCTTAGAGGCAAGGGGATAATCCGGAGTACCTGAGAGAAAGCCACCCGCAGCAACAGCATCTACAGCAACCACAGCGGCTGTTGGATCCAACCCAAGCAGGAGTGTGCAAAGTTGTATAACGTCTTCATGAACGTCTGTCTGGACAGAATGGGCAACATGGAAGATCGAGCTACGCAGCAGCCGGCCTTCTGGCACCGCTTCAACACTGACTGGTCCAGCCCAGGGGATCTCAAGTGGAATACACGCAATTAAACGTTCTGGAATATTGCTACATGCCCATGCCATCGAAATTGCGGGATCGACAAGTCGGGCCACACTCAGCAAGTCTGCTATAGCCATAAGGTCCAACGCATCAAAGCAGGGTCTTGCATCAGCCATCATCTGTCGAATATTCGCCGGGACCTCTATTCCCAACAGTCCCCCCAGAATCCCCCGAAAATTTGATATCGTCGCGGTAGAAATTATCCGCTCAATTATCGTTGGTGAAAGTAGAGTTAATAAAGCCAATCTGGGATCCGATGTTGATCGGGTTTGCAATATGTGCGCTGAGTTTTTCATCCGTTCAGGAAAAATATCAGAAGAAAGATCTGTATCAGCGACGGCGAACATAACAACACCTGTAATAAGTGTCGGTTCTACCCCCAAAGCTTTCACCTCCGGGATCCAGTCCCGTAGCGTCATCTCAATATGCGCCTGTCCTAGTCCTGACAGCACTGTCACTAACGCAGCAGAATCGCACTCACGCTCGATTCGGGTCGCAACCGCCTTAATCAAAGCAGCTTTCGCTTCCGGATAATGGATGATGATATAAGCCACAAGCATATCCAGATTCATGTTGTGAACAGCAAATACTGCTTCTGCGATGGTATGCAACAGTGTTGGCGGCGGATACTTATGGCAGAGACTGGAAATAGCCGCAGAGCGTAGCTGATGCAGCCCTCCCAACTGCCCATTTCGGGATTCGGAAATGAGATGTTCATCAATGAGCCGCCGTAGCGCTCGGGAAAGATCGCTCTGAGAGAGGTCTAAAACTTCAGATAACCGGTCAATATCAACCATCGCCCCCGCAGCACCCACCAGTGCGGTAATGCGAAGAATAGCCAGTTCGGCATCCCTTGCCTCCCGAAGGCGACAATCTATCTGTTCTCCAAGAACTATTTCAAGCCGTTCACCACGGGCGAGGATATGCGTGTACTCAAGCAAAAGCCCATTGCTTTGCGCCCATGGCTCTCGCCAGCCAGCCCATGTGGTTTGTCCCTGATGAGAAAGTTGTTGCCAAATCCGTTCGGCGACAACGTCCTCCACGGTTGGGCGGATCTCTCCGGCGAGAGACCGGGTAGTCAGCACAAAAACGTCTTCTTCTCTGATTGAACCGAGCAGAAGAATACCGCTTCCGGCTCTTGCCTCACACAACAGGCTATCCCAAAGACCTGCTTTCCCTTTACCCACATCATCAAAAATAAAGCCAACGGGCGCTGTAGATGACGCTCTCAATGAACGGGCAAAACGGATAAGCAAATGGGAGTCAAAGCTGTCACCTCGCGTAATTTCAAACCAGCGTACTGTATGTCGGCTGACGCGGGCTGTTTCCCACATGAGAGCTGATTTACCGGTACCCGACTGCCCAACGATTAGAGCAGCTCTTTGGGTAGCCAGCATAGTCAAAACCGCACTGCGCGCTTCAGGTCTTTCCACGACAAGGCCCGCAGCAAGATGGGCCGGTCGGGTATCAACTCCCTGATAAAATGCAGGCTCGTCTACCGTAGTCAGAAAATCAATAGCATCGCAGTACCCTTCACGCAGGGCCATCTCCATGCCCGCTAAATCAAGAATAGGCTCCATTCGACGAATAACCGCTTCGACATCGGATATAGCCAATCCTTCGTATATTCCATTCTTAACCATCCCATTCGCATCAGCCAAACCACCAATGTGGTTTAACAATTCACCGTAGTAAACTTGTGCAGCCACTGGTGCACAAGAAAGTGTATGGCTGATAGTTTCGATTGCTTTTTCCGCAGGTCCAGCAGCTATCCAGATATGAGTACGGGGTGCAAGTAATTTCCAGCGAGGGTCTCCCCGCAGAACTTCAGCTAAGCCGGTATGTTCAGTGAGGATATAATCTGTTTTTGGCCCCTGTATAACAGGGCGCTCAAGGATCAGATTCAGATCTTTGCCAGGATCCGGAGATACTTCGTACCGATTCCAAAGCGCCCGCACAAAACCAGCAACCTCACTAATCGGGAATAATCCCATGTGATCACGACGAGACTTAACTTGTACTAGAGCAGAGCCCTTGGAGCCCTGTAATTCGTAATCATCTCGCCCCTCAGGGATCACGGAGCCATAGTGAAGTTCTTGATTCCAACAACGGAGTGACAGCCATACTCCGACTGCATCCTGATAGCGAAATCCCCGTCCGGCATGCGATCCTGCCCCCGATGAACCCACCCCTTTGCGTTCCATGATATTTCACCTGCCCGGATAGACCATATTGTTAAAAGAATATGCTCACACGTGAGTTATGCCGTTACAGCACCCTTTTCCAGTAAGAAATTGAGTCACCATCAGACAATGCATTAATTAGTATCCCATGAATGTCGATGGCTTCCGCCACCTGAACCAGAAGACAAGAAATACCAATTAGGCATCATGAGCTTTTAAAATAATTCCACACAAACGCAATTCCGGCGGCTTTGCCGATGTAATAACCCCAATCCTGACGGGCAAAGAGCCCTCTTTTTGGCATTGTTTCTTGATAAGCTGCCAGTTTTCAGTTTCAGACTCCATGTGAGTAATCAGGGAATCAAAGGCTCCCTCGGCGACTTCCACTTTTAGCGGTTTCTCTTCGCCACTGTCTGTAAGATCAGGTCCAGTCTCTTTCGACGCTTCATTTTCCGGTCCATCAAGACTGTTTTTTAACCCTTCAAAGCAGTTTGTAGCAGCACTTGGAGTATGGAAGAACAAACCACTAATGAAAATAGCTTCCATCACTTCATAGAAGGAAAAAGAGGTATCACCATAAACAAAACGACTACGGTCGGTACTACTCACCCCAGAAACACTTTCTCTTAGCAGTTCCTCCTTCTGCAAGGTCATCAGCGTTTGCTTGTTGTAGAGGATCACTGGCAGATTTTTAATTTCGTGGACATTTTCGCTAAGGCTCCAGCGTTCTTTATCACCTTTGATAAAACCGGAAGCGTCGCAACTACTTTCTATATCAAATTCTTCAGTAGGGACCCGCTCACGATTGAGCCAGGCTGTAAAATCCTCACCGTCTCCCATATCCTGATGCTGATATGCGCGGTAAACAGAGCTTCGGCGATCAATGCCAATCCACTCAAGATCCCATGCAGTGGGTTTGGATGGTTTTCTTACTTCGCCAATATAGGCCCCAACATCCCGATCCAAATAAGCGGTTAGCAGTTCCTTCCAAGGCTCAATGGCAAAAAAGATATTCGCCAGCGTTGTTCCTTCTTCAATCATCACGGTATGACGAAAGAACCTGAGAAGAAAAAAGGGGTCTGTATCTGAAATAGTTTTCTGGATTGATAGCAACGGAAGTGCTGTTGTTTCATCGTAGTCAGAGCGAAAGCGTAGTATTGAGTCCGAGCAGAAAATTAATTGACCTTCCATCATTTATCTGGCTCCTGATGTTATGTAGCAATCCTTGACTCATCTACCTCGCAGCCTTCTTTGCGCTTTATCTGGTTTGAAGGAAAGCATAGATGAGGTGGTGTACAAACCATAATACTCGGCTTGCGTTCAGAAAGGAAAAACCAGAAAAAATTGGTGGTCATTCTGGTGGTCTTGACAACCCCAACTTTTAGGTTTAGCTTACTAATCAGCCAGTTAATGGCTACGGCGATCCCAGTCAGAGGAGCCAAATTCAAAAAAGCCTGCTTTCGAGCAGGCTTTTTGCTTTCTAATTAACAACGCTCTTAAAACATCTGTCTTGAACCAGAACTAATTTGCACAGGCATTCCTGATCGGCGCTGCAATGCAGCATTTGCGCGATTCACATCAACTTCTTGCCCGTTGATAAACGCCCGCAAAGATGGCGTTACTGGCAAAGGCACTTTTCGGTCTGACTCATATTCCGCACGGTTGCGCGACAGCGGCTCATGAACTTCCAGCCACTTTGATCCATCCGGTTCCGTTGTGTATTTCACTGGCTGATCAATAATTTGTACACGAGTACCTACAGGAACATTATCAAACAGATATTTGATATCGTCATTGCGCAGACGAATACAGCCCTGACTTACCCGGAGCCCAATACCAAAATTGGCATTGGTACCGTGGATGGCATATAGCCTGCCAATATAAATCGCGTACAGCCCCATGGGATTATCAGGCCCCGCAGGAACAAATGCGGGCAAACTCTCCCCTCGTTTCGCATATTCGCGCCGGGTGTTCGGCGTTGGTGTCCAGGTTGGTGCTTCTTGTTTACGTTCAACGGTAGTCACCCAGTTACGCGGGGTTTCTCGCCCAGCCTGGCCGATACCAATAGGAAAGACTTCCACAGTATTACTGTCTGGAGGGTAGTAATAAAGACGCATTTCAGCGACGTTAATCACAATCCCTTTACGAACAGTGGCGGGCAAAATTAGTTGCTGCGGAATGGTGAGTTGCGAGCCAGACTTCGGTAAGAAGACATCAGCCCCCGGATTCGCTTCCAGCATGTTACTTAACCCTTGCCCGTATTGTGCGGCAAAAGTCTCCAGCGGCTGGGTATTGTGATCAGGAACAGTTACAGTAAGCGACTGTCCCACTAAACGGCTACCCTCTGGAGGTAATGGATAAGTTACCGCCAGGCTATTATGGCTGGCAAAAAGTAGAGCAAATGAGCAAAAAATATTTACACGACGCATCATGTCCCTTTCCTAAGTCGCGAATACTATCCGATAAGTATAGCTTTTATCAGACTTTTCGTTTTAACTGTTCAAATCAGAAGTCGTATTCCCCGGTAGAACAATATTACTGGCAGCAAGTTCGCCCATGCTGTTGTATATCGCACAGGCAGCTTCGATGATGGGCATCGCCAGAGCTGCGCCACTTCCCTCACCTAAACGCATATCCATATTGAGATAAGGCTCCAGCCCCAAATGCGACAGCGCTATACGCGCCCCTTTTTCTGCCGACAGGTGAGAAGGAATGAGATACGGTTTGATTGCAGGAGACATCTGGCAGGCTGCGAGCGCGGCAGCATAAGAAAGAAATCCATCCAGCAACACCGGTAAACCGCAGGACGCAGCGCCTAACATCACGGCAGCCATTCCGACCAAATCAAATCCACCCACTTTTGCCAGGACATCAACGCCATCCTGCGGATTTGGTTGATTCAACGTAATCGCCCGTCGCACAACATCAATTTTATTAGCCAGTTTATCTGTCGGCAGGTTTGCGCCAATCCCAACCACTTCTTCAGGATCCCGGCCAATGATTGTGCTCACTATCGCAGCTGCCGGTGTCGTGTTTGCCATCCCCAGTTCACCTACACCAAACAGCGTGACACCGTTTTTTGCCAGCTCCCGCGTATAGCATATGACGTCCAAAAGCAACGTTTCAGCCTGACGGCGACTCATTGCCGGAGCTGAAGCAATATTGCCGCTACCTCGTGCGACACGCATGTTGATAAGCCCGGGGATAGGCTCAGCAGTATCAATACCAACATCAATTACGTGGACGTTAGCGCCCGCTTGTGCTGCCAGCACACACACGCCGGTTGTTCCGCGGGTCATATTTTCAGCCTGAATGGCTGTCACTTCTTTTGGGGAAATAGCGACCCCTTCCTCCCAGACGCCGTGATCGGCACACATAACCAGTACCGCTTTTTTGCCCACATGCGGTATGCCATTCAACCCCGGCATTCCCGCCAGTTGTACGCTAAGCGCCTCCAGTCTTCCCAGGCTACCAACAGGTTTGAGTAACCCGTCAATATGCCGTTGTGCACGCGACATAGCGGCAGGATCGATGGCAGGGATCGTATTCAGTAAATTGGCAAGTGTTTGCATGTCACGTCTCTTTATAGCAGTGCCAGCAGGAAGACCAGTTCACCAAGCTCTATGGCTGCTCCCAGCGTATCGCCGGTTTGCCCGCCCAGCGTACGTTTGAGAAGCTGACCGAGGATGAAAATCGCCACCATCGTCACCACCATAGCAGCCACACCATGCATACCTGGCAATAATACGGCAGCAAAAATAGCGGCTAAACCGAGTGTGACGCAGGTTTGTCGCCCATCAATTTTGCCAATGAACACATTGCCAAGCCCTTCTTCCCGGGCATAACGATGACGATACATCAATAATGCGGCAGTCCCGCGGCTGACCGCGCATGCTGCCGCCAGCGATGCAAGGATCGGTTCGCCACGCAAAGCCAGCTCGCTTAACACCAGAATCTTTGCCAGTACAACAAAAATCAATGCCAGACCGCCGTGGGTGCCTAAACGGCTATCACGCATGATTTCCAACATGCGATCGCGGCTACGTGCAGAAAATACGCCATCACAGGTATCAGCGAGGCCGTCCAGGTGGAATCCCCCGGTCATCAGCGCCAGCACAAGTACGCTAAACAATGCCGCCAGTGGTACGCCACACCATGCCTGCAGCACCATGAAGACCAGCCCGCTAATCGCGCCAAGCAATAATCCAATTAAAGGAAAAGTAATAATACCGCGAGAATAATGCTCGAAATCCAGTCCCTGGGACCAGCGACGCGGTACAGGCAGACGCGTAATAAATGAGAGCATCGCCCAAAATAATTTACTCATTTGATTTTTACTCCAATACCCGAAACCACCAGCCATACTTCATTTGCCGCAGCGGCCAGCTGCTGATTTACCCGCCCGGCAATATCACGAAAATGTCGTGCCAGACGACTCTCCGGCACAATCCCCATTCCCACTTCGTTAGTCACTAATACAACCTTTGCGGGGCAACGTTGGCAGGCAGCAATCAACGACTGAATCTCAGCATTAATCGCCTGTTCCATCGCCTGATAATCCCATTCATCAGGGTCTTTATCGCCGCCATAATCAAACAACAGATTAGTCACCATTGTGGTAACGCATTCCAGCAACACAGCCTCATTCGGGTTAATGTCTGCATGAATTAATTCATCAAGATGTTGCCAGCGCTCCACTGTGCGCCAGTGAGCCGGGCGGCCTTGCCGATGATGTTCTATCCGTGCAGCCATCTCATCATCAAGGATTTGCGAGGTGGCGATATACAGAACCTGTGAAGAGTCCCCAATAAGCGCCTCTGCGTGGCGACTCTTCCCGCTCCGTGCTCCACCTGTCACCAAAATCATCATACCGACTCCTGATTCAATTGTATGATGGTATTCATTGAACAGAACAATGGTTCCCCCACTGTTGCTGACCGCAAAACATTTACGCGATTAATACTGCGCGTAATATAATTAAAAATCCAGCATTCTCAATCCATTACGAAAGAAGATGGCATTGCGGAATAGCCAGACTTCCTCGTGTTAACGTCCGACAAAATGCGTCATTGACAGCGGTTTCTCTGGAATGACAGATTTCATTCAAATAATGGATTAATGCTACAGCCCCTCCAGCCGGACCATTCAGCAAACGGGCATTGTGTTCTGTAATCAAAATTACCGTCGTTCCCTCAGAATGAGCGAGCCATTCTGGTACGGATATCTCGCTTTCAGCTGCTATCAATAGCAGCACTGAATAATCGCTATACGCATCTGATAACGATTGCACAGGCCCACCGTCAAAAGGCTGGAAATCTTGCTGCCAGTCCTCACCAATAAAATCGCAGCCTTTACAGTGCATTGTTGGTCAGTGCCTGCGAAGCAGACATTATCGCGCTGGTACTTAATGCGGACGCACCGTGGTCACCTTTTTCGCCAGGCTTTACCTCGTCAATGAATCGCCCGGTCATTGGAGTAGTAACCAAAGCAGATTTAGCCAGTATGGAACAAATATCTTTGGTGAAATGTTGGTTACGGGAAGCTGGAGCGCACAACGTGTTAGTAACCAGTGCGGTTAATAACAATGGAGTTACAGAACTTTTTGCCTTGCTGCATACAGAAGAAGGCTGTCGCTAATTTCAATAGGTTATCAGATGGGAATGATGACGGTGATACACAGAAAAGAAACAATGAGCAATGAGGGTTACCGGGCAACCCTCATTGAATAAAACAGGAATTACTTCGCTTCGCCGTTTTTCATTTCGCCCATAGCTTTCAGCTTTTTGGAGATATCGCGGCGTTCTTTGGAGAGCTCGGCATTTTTGATGATGTAATCGTCAACGCGATCTTCATAGTCACCTTTCATGCTGGCGATGATGCCCTGGATTGCTTCAACGCTCATCCCCGGCTTGATGTAATCACTCAGGTTGTCCAGCAGCAGGACGCGCTTCTGGTTGTCACGGATCTTTTTCTCAACGTCCTGAATTTCACGTTGCAGTTTGTTCTTACGACGGAACAGACGAACAAATTCCAGTACGTCCTGGAATGAAGGCTTGGTAGTTTCCATTTTTATACCCCTGATAATGTGAGAGTCGGATTCGTTTAAGCAACCGCTATTCGTTAGGGCCAACATTACTCATAGCTGCCGCAGATGACAATGCTTTTATCCCTTTTCACTATCATACCCTTTATCCTTGCTGAATCGAAGCAGCAGCAAGATGATTCTGAAGTTCAGGAATTATTTGCGCAAGGCCCGGCAAATCAGATTCGATAGCAACTCAAGCTGATGTGCCGTTTCCATGTTCAGCCACACATAACCATAGATTGGTGTTTCCACGACCTTCAGGTCATGGTGGTTATCGAGCAACTGACGCAGCTCTTCCACAGCATCGTTCAATTTTTCCGTATTGGCAAAAACCGGCTGCGGATTACCTTCGTACAGCGCATGAACAAGGCTCAGCAGTATTTGCTGCATCATGTGCTGGGTATCACGAAGTTTTTGCGCGTTCAATAACACGAAATGGCTGGGGCGCGTGGCCCAGTATGCATTGATTTGCAACTCCAGCATACAAACCAGATTGCGATTAATGGTCTGGATACCTTCATATATCGATTTTGGAATACGGGTTTCTTTGCTGGCGGGCGCAATCAGCCCACGCATTTTCACGGCATCGGTCAGGAGTTTTTGTAGATGGCTTTCCAGACGCGGGCGTTCGAGTAAGTTCGGTGAGAATGCAGATTGATAGACCCGATTATACTCGGTCAGACTTTTTGCCAGTTGAATGCGCCAGTGGATGAACGCCCGTTGTGGCCAGATGCCGGTAAACAACATTGCCAGTAAAGAGCCGAGGATCACATCGCCGCTTCGCCATAACGCCGTATCAATTTCACCTGTCGGGGAACCAACAACAATTGCCAGCGTCACCCCAATCAATAAACCTTGATACGGTTTCTTGCCCAGCGCCAGCCAACCGCAAAGAAACATAGCCGCAGCGCACCAGACTAACATTAGCGGTAACGAGATTAACTCCAGTTGCAGAGCGATAAGACCTAAAATCGAACCCAACACCGTACCGCCAATACGCTCGAATGCGCGAGGGACAACGTTACCCCAGAACGAGATTGGCCCCATAATCACCACCATGGTGACCAGCGGCCAGGTGCTTTCCGGGATAGTAAACAGGCGGATAATGAGAAAAGTGAGCAGGAATGCCAGCGCGACCCGAGTACCATGCACAATGCGGTAATGGCGGTATACCCGGATTTCAAACGGGCTTAATGACTTATCGGCACGCACGCAGAAACTCCGTTAATGAAGATTAAAAGCGCTCATAACACATCTGTCGGCCAGAAGGCGCACCTCTGAATTATCCGACGGACATACCGGGAACAGTGTAATTTCCCGGCAAGAGCGGAAAATTTGAAAGGCGCATCTTACTCTTTTCGCTTTCAAAAAAAGAGTGGTCATCGCGTTAACACACCGCCCTGAGATGAATTAGTGATGTTTTGACTGCACCGCAACATACATTTCGATATCCCAGTACCCATCTTCCGCGCCATTGTTCAAATAAACCTCGAAGCAGGGCTTTGGTAACATTTCATAAGCACTGTCCTGCAAGAGGCTATTAAAGAACTGATACCAGGGTTTAGCAAAATCATCACCGACTACACGAGCCACCGCCACCGCATACTGACCACCTGAAATTTCTGTCAGAATGACGCCCTCACTGTTTTCAGGGAGCGTAAAGTTATTCGGCACCGTCACGACGGTGTCGCAGCGTAATTTTTCGGCGGGTGTTTCATCTGGATTGTCGTAATAGACAGCAACCCACTCCTTCGGCACAATATTTTTGCTATCTATCCACATCATCAACTGCTCAAAGCCTTTCTTTACCGTCTGTTCCCACGGGCCAACGAGATGGAAACCTGCAACGGTACGTTTATCTTCCTGCTTAATCTCGTAGTTCATGACGCCTCCATTAACACTGTTTTTATATACAGTGTAGTTGCAATATTAAAACCACAAGGAATGAGTGTTGATTATGCGAGCAGACTCGCACTCCTGCCAGTCTGCTGCAAAAGAAAGGTCAGGCCTTATGGTGGAAATAATCACTCAGGCGGGAAAACATGCCGCCTTCCCCGACAGATTCCAGGGTAACCAGCGGCCAGTGCGCCACCTGTTTATCACGGTCGTAAAGTTCAATTTCCCCTACCCGCTGATGGGCGCTAATTGGCGCGGTGAGTTCTTTACCATCAAGGGTATATTTTGCTTTGATATGTGGAATTTCGGCTTTCGGTAGCACCATCCAGAACTCTTGTTCCGTTCCCAGGGCGATAGTTTCTTTATCGCCATACCAGATGCGTTCCGTCCCGACCTTTTTCCCACGATGCAAAATTTGC
The DNA here is from genome assembly GCF_963876935.1 of Escherichia sp. MOD1-EC4550. Classification (NCBI taxonomy): domain Bacteria; kingdom Pseudomonadati; phylum Pseudomonadota; class Gammaproteobacteria; order Enterobacterales; family Enterobacteriaceae; genus Escherichia; species Escherichia sp. MOD1-EC4550. The sequence goes on along the minus strand of NZ_CAWNSE010000015.1, from coordinate 132,326 downwards.
ACTGTAGTAAAGTTTTGTTGCCCCCAACGCAGTAATTTTCTTGCCTCGTCCTCACGACCTTTTGCGCTGTCAGCACCCATTACCACTGCAATGAGGCGACGCTGCCCGTCTACAGCCGAAGCAATGAGATTAAACCCGGCACCAGAAGTATGACCCGTTTTCAGGCCGTCAACATTCATGGTTTTATCCCACAATAACCCGTTACGGTTTTGCTGGGTGATACCGTTCCAGGTGAGGCTTTTCTCACTGTACATATGATAAAACTCGGGCTCGCCGTGGATGATAGCGCGAGAAAGCACAGCTAAATCATAAGCCGAGCTATGCTGGCCAGGTGCATCCAGACCATGCACTGTTTCAAAATGCGTATCCTTGAGATGCAGTTTCTCAGCATAGTTGTTCATCATTTCAACAAACTGCCGTTGCCCACCGGCAATATAGTCAGCCAGTGCAACACAAGCGTCATTTCCGGAATCCACAATTAAACCACGGCTTAAATCACGTACCGATACGCGATCGCCCTCTTTCAAAAACATCAGTGAAGAACCGACAAACACCGGATTATCTTTCGCCCACGCATCGCGCCCCACGGTGACAATATCGTCTGGCGTAATGCGATGACTATCGATAGCGCGATCCACGACATAGCCCGTCATCAGCTTTGTCAGGCTGGCGGGATTGCGATGTTGATGCTCATTACCCGCGGTGAGAATCTGACCGGTGGTGTAATCCATCAATACCCAGGACCCGGCATGAATCTCTGGAGGCTGAGGTGAAAAAGGAATGTTTTCCGCCGCAAAACCAGACGATAAATTAAAAACGAACAAAGAAGCAGCAATAATAAGACGGCGTTTCAACAGCAAACCCTCAGGTGTTTCAAATAGCTGTTCTTTTTACGGAAATACTTATGAACTGGCTGGAATAAAGTGCAAGAAAATGTGACTACTATCTCATTTTTATCTGACATGATCTGTTGCCACTCGCTGCCAAATTGTCGCGCTAAAGCTGATTAGCACGGTGATATTTGATACTCTGGCAGACAGCAGAAATAACGGATTTAACCTAATGATGAATGACGGTAAGCAACAATCTACCTTTTTGTTTCACGATTACGAAACCTTTGGAACGCACCCCGCGTTAGATCGCCCTGCACAGTTCGCAGCCATTCGCACTGATAACGAATTTAACGTCATCGGCGAACCCGAAGTTTTTTACTGCAAGCCCGCGGATGACTATTTACCCCAGCCTGGAGCAGTATTAATTACCGGTATTACCCCGCAGGAGGCAAGGGCGAAAGGAGAAAACGAAGCCGCGTTTGCCGCCCGTATTCACTCGCTTTTTACCGTACCGAAGACCTGTATTCTCGGCTACAACAATGTGCGTTTCGACGACGAAGTCACACGCAACGTTTTTTATCGTAATTTCTACGATCCTTACGCCTGGAGCTGGCAGCATGATAACTCGCGCTGGGATTTACTGGATGTTATGCGTGCCTGTTATGCCCTGCGCCCGGAAGGAATAAACTGGCCTGAAAATGATGACGGTCTACCGAGCTTTCGCCTTGAGCATTTAACCAAAGCGAATGGTATTGAACATAGCAACGCCCACGATGCGATGGCTGATGTGTACGCCACTATTGCGATGGCGAAACTGGTAAAAACGCGTCAGCCACGCCTGTTTGATTATCTCTTTACCCATCGTAATAAACACAAACTGATGGAGTTGATTGATGTTCCGCAGATGAAACCCCTGGTTCACGTTTCCGGAATGTTTGGGGCATGGCGCGGCAATACCAGCTGGGTAGCACCGCTGGCGTGGCATCCTGAAAATCGCAATGCCGTAATTATGGTGGATTTGGCAGGAGACATTTCGCCATTACTGGAACTGGATAGCGACACATTGCGCGAGCGTCTATATACCGCAAAAGCCGATCTTGGCGATAACGCCGCCGTTCCGGTTAAACTGGTGCATATCAATAAATGTCCGGTGCTGGCCCAGGCGAATACGCTACGCCCGGAAGATGCCGACCGACTGGGAATTAATCGTCAGCATTGCCTCGATAACCTGAAAATTCTGCGTGAAAATCCGCAAGTGCGTGAAAAAGTGGTGGCGATATTCGCGGAAGCCGAACCGTTTACGCCTTCAGATAACGTGGATGCACAGCTTTATAATGGCTTTTTCAGTGACGCCGATCGTGCAGCAATGAAAATTGTGCTGGAAACCGAGCCGCGTAATTTACCGGCACTGGATATCACTTTTGTTGATAAACGGATTGAAAAGCTGTTGTTCAATTATCGGGCACGCAACTTCCCGGGGACGCTGGATTATGCCGAGCAGCAACGCTGGCTGGAGTACCGCCGCCAGGTTTTCACGCCAGAGTTTTTGCAGGGCTATGCTGATGAATTGCAGATGCTGGCACAACAATATGCCGATGACAAAGAGAAAGTGGCGCTGTTAAAAGCGCTTTGGCAGTACGCGGAAGAGATCGTCTGAAACAAAAAAGCCGGAGCGACAAACTCCGGCTTTTTGAGATTTACCGGATGATTATGTCATCCGGCTTGTAAGATTATGCAACGTCTTCGTACTGCGGAACCGGGTTACGGAAGCTCTTGGTGACACAAGCCAGGTAAATCAGGCCGATTGCCGCCCAGATCAGCCCCAGAACCATTGAGCTTTCTTCCAGGTTAACCCACAGCGCACCTACAGTCAGCGCACCACACATCGGCAGGAACAGATACTGGAAGTGATCTTTCAGCGTCTTGTTACGCTTCTCACGGATCCAGAACTGCGAAATAACCGACAGGTTAACGAAGGTGAACGCCACCAGCGCACCAAAGTTAATCAGCGCCGTAGCCATTACCAGGTCGAAGTTGATTGCCAGCAGGGCAATCGCGCCAACCAGGATGATGTTCATCGCCGGAGTACGCCATTTCGGGTGTACATAACCGAAGAAGCTTTTCGGGAACACGCCGTCACGCCCCATTACGTACATCAGACGCGCCACGCCTGCGTGCGCCGCCATACCGGACGCCAGTACGGTAATGGTGGAGAAGATCAGCGCGCCAACCTGGAACGCTTTACCCGCAACGTACAGCATGATTTCAGGCTGTGACGCATCCGGATCTTTAAAGCGAGAGATATCCGGGAAGTACAGTTGCAGGAAGTAAGTTGCAAAGATGAAGATCATGCCACCGATAAGCGCGGTCAGGAAAATCGCACGTGGGATCACGCGCTCTGCATCTTTGGTTTCTTCCGACAGGTTGCTGATGCCGTCAAAGCCGGTAAAGGAGAAGCACAGGATTGTCGCCCCGGTAATCATCGGAATGACATGTGCATCACCAGACCAGAACGGACGAGTGCTCGCCAGCGTACCAGCGCCTTCACCTTCAAATACGCCATAAACAACCATGCCCAGAATCACCGCGATCAGCACTACCTGCAACACGACGATTACAGTGTTGAAGTTCGCTACGGATTTCAGACTACGCAGGTTAAAGGCGGTCATAAAGGCCACCAGCGCCACCACAAACATCCACGATGGAATGGAAGGCACCAGAGCTTCAAAATAAATTTTTGCCAGCAGAATGTTGATCATCGGCGCGAACAAATAGTCGAGCAGAGAAGACCAACCCACCATAAAGCCAACTGTCGGGCTAATGGATTTCTGGGCGTAAGTGTATGCAGAGCCAGCGGAAGGATAGCGGCGAACCAGCTTCCCATAGCTCAGAGCCGTAAACAGGATCGCGATTAACGCGAACGCATAGGCTGTTGGCACATGACCATCCGTGAGGCCTGAAACGATACCAAAAGTATCAAACAGCGTCATCGGCTGCATATAGGCAAGACCCATCATTACAACCGGAACTAACGTAAGCGTTTTACGCAATTCCACGCGAGAGGTGTTTGGAGTAACGTTATGCGACATGGTCATTCTCCTTTACGGTGATAACCGTCGCGTAAGCAAAAAATTGCCCCATTTTTTTGGATTCCTCAGCGACAACAACTGTCGATTTTTAGTAAATATCTATCCGGTACGAAGCCCGGCCTCTTGGTATGAATGATTGGTTTGAAGCAAAAAATAACCGACGCTAATTAAACGTCGGTTTTTAGTCATTTTTTGACAGCGGCGCATTGTGCCTAAATGGGGGGGAAATGACAAGAGAATGAGAGGCTTGTCATAATAATTTTTCTTTAAATGGCTGATTTTCCGTCATCAGATTTTGCATAAACACCGGCGATCGCACTATTTGCTAAAATCTCGTCTCGCCACCAGCCGCTGGCAAGTCCTGCGGTCTGTTCGTTCCAGCCAATCCAGACAGGTTCAAAGAGAGTTTGGGCGACCACTTTCTTCTCGATTAACGCGCCACTATCGAGAAAACGTTGCGCCAGATAACGGGGTAAATAGCCGCAGCCGAGGCCGCTAATTTGCAGCTCCAGCTTGGTTTTAAAATCGAAAACGGTAATGGCTTCTTGTTCGTCGAGAAGTTGCGAGGCCGTAGAAGCGCCTGCCTGCGCAGTATCCCCTACCACAATCGCCCTATATCGCTTAATGATACGACGGTTTAACGGTTCTTCTTCCTGGGCTAACGGATGATGGGGCGCGACCGCAAAGACTTGTTCAAGATCGCCCAACCGTGAAAAACCAAACTCACTGGAAGATGGTGGCTCATGCATCGCACCAACAATAATATCCGCTCGTCCCTGAGTCAGGGCATCCCAGGAACTACCGAGCACGCCATTGATAAACTTCAGGCGCGTCACGCTATGATGTTGATAAAAAGCTTCAATAAGTGGCGCGAGAAGAGAAAAAGGGAAGGTGTCGTCCACGCCAATCACCAGCTCGTTTTCCCAGCCTTCATGCAGTTTTATCGCCTGTTTTTCCAGTTCTCGCACGGTATGCAGAACTTCCCGCCCCTTCTCTAATAACATTTTTCCGGTGCGGGTGAATTTAGCGCGGTGTCCGCTACGATCAAGCAATTGAATATTAAGGTCGCTTTCCAGCTTGTGAACGGTGTAACTCAGAGCGGACGGCGTCTTGTAGAGTTTGGCCGACGCCGCCGCAAAACTGCCTTCTTTTTCTAAGGCATCGAGGATCATCAACACATCCAGCAGTGGTTTCATACACGCCCCCTTGCAGTGCATGCGGCGTCCTGCTGGCGTGATCGTTTACTCCAGCGGCATTACCAGCGGATCGGGATACTGGTATTCAAATCCCAGTTCATTACAAATCCGGCTGCCATCAATAATCTTACCTTTGCCGCTGTCCAGACTATTTCTGAACTGCGGAGGTTCAAGCCCCAGTAAACGGGCCATTTGCGGATAGAAAACATTACGCGCAGGGTGAGCTGGCGCACATATATTATAGATGTGTCCGCCTTTAGGTGCCTGTAACAACAGGGTGATAGCGCCAATAACATCTTCTAAATGGACTAAATTGACACCATGTTCACCATCAGGCGCGGTTTTTCCGGCAAAAAAGCGACCAGGATGACGTTCCGGCCCGACCAGGCCCGCAAGACGCAGAATATCGACTGAAGTACCGGGTAAATTGTGCAGCCAGTCTTCAAGTTCTTTTAATACTCGTCCACTGTTGGTCACCGGATTACGCGGGGTGGTTTCTTTAACGGTGCCTTGTGCGTCGCCATAGACAGACGTTGAGCTGGTAAAAATAATGCGGGGAATATGATGAGCCAGCGCACTATCCACTAAATCTTGTACCGCTTGTAAATAGAACTCATCGCCGGGGCCGCTACGACGTGCCGGAAGCGTGATGACCAGCGCATCAGCATCCATCAGGGCATCCAGATCGTCAGAATCGCAAACTAACTCAGGTTCCATGCGAAGCAGATAACTATCAATGCCACTCATTCGGGCCGCTTCGACGCCATCTTGTGTGGTTTTACTCCCGGTGACTTGCCAGCCTCGCGCTGAAAGTGACATCGCCAGCGGCATGCCTAACCACCCTAACCCGACAATTGCGACCTTTTTCATCCGTTATCTCCTGATACACCTTAGATCTATAAGGCTACGCTAGCGTATCAAAACTGACAATTCATTCTATGAATGAAATCGAAACTGTTAGCAAATATACAATTGCCTGATGCGCTCCGCTTATCAGTCCTACAAAAACATCAATATATTGAATTTAGGCAACATTTGTAGACCAGATAAGGCATTCACGCCGCATCCGGCAGGAACCAAGCCCACTTTAGTTACAGAACACAATGTTCTTGAGGGTTTTAAAGACATATTTTCACGATTACTTTTTTAACGTAGCCACTCCTGGCCCTCTCCTTTCCCCGCTCATTCATTAAACAAATCCATCGCCATAAAATATATAAAAAAGCCCTTGCTTTCTAACGTGAAAGTGGTTTAGGTTAAAAGACATCAGTTGAATAAACATTCACAGAGACTTTTATGACACGCGTTCAATTTAAACACCACCATCATCACCATCATCCTGACTAGTCTTTCAGGCGATGTGTGCTGGAAGACATTCAGATCTTCCAGTGGTGCATGAACGCATGAGAAAGCCCCCGGAAGATCACCTTCCGGGGGCTTTTTTATTGCGCGGTTGATAACGGTTCAGACAGGTTTAAAGAGGAATAAGAAAATGACAGATAACACTCGTTTACGCATAGCTATGCAGAAATCCGGCCGTTTAAGTGATGACTCACGCGAATTGCTGGCGCGCTGTGGCATTAAAATTAATCTTCACACCCAGCGCCTGATCGCGATGGCAGAAAACATGCCGATTGATATTCTGCGCGTGCGTGACGACGACATTCCCGGTCTGGTAATGGACGGCGTGGTTGACCTTGGGATTATCGGCGAAAACGTGCTGGAAGAAGAGCTGCTTAACCGCCGCGCCCAGGGTGAGGATCCACGCTACTTTACCCTGCGTCGTCTGGATTTCGGCGGCTGTCGCCTTTCGCTGGCAACGCCGGTTGATGACGCCTGGGACGGCCCGCTCTCCTTAAACGGTAAACGTATCGCCACCTCTTATCCTCACCTGCTCAAGCGTTATCTCGACCAGAAAGGCATCTCTTTTAAATCCTGCTTACTGAACGGTTCTGTTGAAGTTGCGCCGCGCGCCGGACTGGCGGATGCGATTTGCGATCTGGTTTCCACCGGTGCCACGCTGGAAGCTAACGGCCTGCGCGAAGTCGAAGTTATCTACCGCTCGAAAGCCTGCCTGATCCAACGCGATGGCGAAATGGAAGAATCCAAACAGCAACTGATCGACAAACTGCTGACGCGTATTCAGGGTGTGATCCAGGCGCGCGAATCAAAATACATCATGATGCACGCACCGACCGAACGTCTGGATGAAGTCATCGCCCTGCTGCCAGGTGCCGAACGCCCAACTATTCTACCGCTGGCGGGTGATCAACAACGCGTAGCGATGCACATGGTCAGCAGCGAAACCCTGTTCTGGGAAACGATGGAAAAACTGAAAGCGCTGGGTGCCAGTTCAATCCTGGTCCTGCCGATTGAGAAGATGATGGAGTGATCGCCATGAGCTTTAACACAATCATTGACTGGAATAGCTGTACTGCGGAGCAACAACGCCAGCTGTTAATGCGCCCGGCGATCTCCGCCTCTGAAAGCATTACCCGCACTGTTAACGATATTCTCGATAACGTGAAAACGCGTGGCGATGAGGCCTTGCGGGAATACAGCGCGAAGTTTGATAAAACCACGGTTACCGCGCTGAAGGTATCTGCGGATGAGATCGCCGCTGCCAGCGAACGCCTGAGCGACGAGCTAAAACAGGCGATGGCGGTGGCAGTAAAGAATATTGAAACCTTCCACACTGCGCAAAAACTGCCGCCGGTAGATGTTGAAACTCAGCCTGGCGTTCGTTGCCAGCAAGTCACGCGCCCGGTGGCTTCAGTGGGTTTGTATATTCCTGGCGGCTCCGCCCCGCTCTTCTCAACAGTATTAATGCTGGCAACTCCGGCGCGTATTGCGGGCTGTAAAAAAGTGGTGCTGTGCTCACCGCCGCCGATTGCCGATGAAATTCTTTACGCGGCGCAGCTGTGCGGCGTGCAGGACGTGTTTAACGTCGGCGGCGCACAGGCCATTGCCGCACTGGCGTTTGGTACAGAATCCGTGCCGAAAGTGGACAAAATCTTCGGGCCTGGCAACGCCTTTGTCACCGAGGCAAAACGTCAGGTGAGCCAGCGTCTGGACGGTGCGGCGATCGATATGCCCGCAGGCCCATCGGAAGTGCTGGTGATTGCTGACAGCGGCGCTACGCCGGATTTCGTGGCTTCTGATTTGCTTTCTCAGGCTGAACACGGCCCGGATTCACAGGTGATTTTGCTGACTCCTGATGCTGATATGGCGCGTCGCGTTGCCGAAGCCGTCGAACGCCAGCTGGCAGAACTGCCGCGCGCCGAAACCGCCCGTCAGGCACTGAGCGCCAGCCGCCTGATCGTAACCAACGATTTAGCGCAGTGCGTGGAGATCTCCAACCAGTACGGTCCGGAGCACCTGATCATTCAGACCCGCAACGCCCGCGATCTGGTCGATGGCATCACCAGTGCCGGTTCGGTATTTCTTGGTGACTGGTCACCGGAATCGGCAGGTGATTACGCCTCCGGCACCAACCACGTGCTGCCGACTTACGGTTATACCGCCACCTGTTCCAGCCTCGGGCTGGCAGATTTCCAGAAACGCATGACCGTACAGGAACTGTCGAAAGAAGGCTTTTCCACGCTGGCTTCAACCATTGAAACACTGGCCGCCGCCGAGCGCCTGACTGCCCACAAAAATGCCGTTACTTTGCGTGTTAACGCCCTTAAGGAGCAAGCATGAGCACCGTGACTATTACCGATTTAGCGCGTGAAAACGTCCGCAACCTGACGCCGTATCAGTCGGCGCGTCGTCTGGGCGGTAACGGCGACGTCTGGCTGAACGCCAACGAATATCCCACCGCCGTGGAGTTTCAGCTCACTCAGCAAACGCTCAACCGCTACCCGGAATGCCAGCCAAAAGCGGTGATTGAAAATTACGCGCAATATGCAGGCGTAAAACCGGAACAGGTGCTGGTCAGCCGTGGCGCGGACGAAGGTATTGAACTGCTGATCCGCGCTTTTTGCGAACCAGGTAAAGACGCCATCCTCTACTGCCCGCCAACGTACGGCATGTACAGCGTCAGCGCTGAAACCATTGGTGTCGAATGCCGCACAGTGCCGACCCTGGACAATTGGCAACTGGACTTACAGGGCATTTCCGACAAGCTGGACGGAGTAAAAGTGGTCTACGTTTGCAGCCCCAACAATCCGACCGGGCAACTGATCAACCCGCAGGATTTTCGCACTCTGCTGGAGTTAACCCGCGGTAAGGCGATTGTGGTTGCCGATGAAGCCTATATTGAGTTTTGCCCGCAGGCATCGCTGGCTGGCTGGCTGGCGGAATATCCGCACCTGGCTATTTTGCGCACACTGTCGAAAGCTTTTGCTCTGGCAGGGCTTCGTTGCGGATTTACGCTGGCAAACGAAGACGTCATCAACCTGCTGATGAAAGTGATCGCCCCCTACCCGCTCTCGACACCGGTTGCCGATATTGCAGCCCAGGCGTTAAGCCCGCAGGGAATCGTCGCCATGCGCGAACGAGTGGCGCAAATTATTGCTGAACGCGAATACCTGATTGCCGCACTGAAAGAGATCCCCTGCGTGGAGCAGGTTTTTGACTCTGAAACCAACTACATTCTGGCGCGCTTTAAAGCCTCCAGCGCAGTGTTTAAATCTTTGTGGGATCAGGGCATTATCTTACGTGATCAGAATAAACAACCCTCTTTAAGCGGCTGCCTGCGAATTACCGTCGGAACCCGTGAAGAAAGCCAGCGCGTCATTGACGCCTTACGTGCGGAGCAAGTTTGATGAGTCAGAAGTATCTTTTTATCGATCGCGATGGAACCCTGATTAGCGAACCGCCGAGTGATTTTCAGGTGGACCGTTTTGACAAACTCGCCTTTGAACCGGGCGTGATCCCGGAACTGCTGAAGCTGCAAAAAGCGGGCTACAAGCTGGTGATGATCACGAATCAGGATGGTCTGGGAACACAAAGTTTCCCGCAGGCGGATTTTGATGGCCCGCACAACCTGATGATGCAGATCTTCACTTCGCAAGGCGTACAGTTTGATGAAGTGCTGATTTGCCCGCACTTGCCCGCCGATGAGTGCGACTGCCGTAAGCCGAAAGTAAAACTGGTGGAACGTTACCTGGCTGAGCAGGCAATGGATCGCACTAACAGTTATGTGATTGGCGATCGCGCGACCGACATTCAACTGGCGGAAAACATGGGCATTAATGGTTTACGCTACGACCGCGAAATCCTGAGCTGGCCGATGATTGGCGAGCAGCTCACTAAACGAGACCGTTACGCCCACGTAGTGCGCAACACCAAAGAGACGCAGATTGACGTTCAGGTGTGGCTGGATCGCGAAGGTGGCAGCAAGATTAACACCGGCGTTGGCTTCTTTGATCACATGCTGGATCAGATCGCCACCCACGGCGGTTTCCGTATGGAAATCAACGTCAAAGGCGATCTCTATATCGACGATCACCACACCGTCGAAGATACCGGACTGGCGCTGGGCGAAGCGTTAAAAATTGCCCTCGGCGACAAACGCGGTATTTGCCGCTTTGGTTTTGTACTGCCGATGGACGAATGCCTTGCCCGCTGCGCGCTGGATATCTCTGGTCGCCCGCACCTGGAATATAAAGCTGAATTTACCTACCAGCGCGTGGGCGATCTCAGCACCGAAATGATCGAGCACTTCTTCCGTTCGCTCTCTTACACCATGGGCGTGACCCTGCACCTGAAAACCAAAGGTAAAAATGATCACCACCGTGTAGAGAGCCTGTTCAAAGCTTTTGGTCGCACCCTGCGCCAGGCTATCCGCGTGGAAGGCGACACCCTACCCTCGTCGAAAGGAGTGCTGTAATGAACGTGGTGATCCTTGATACCGGCTGCGCCAATTTGAACTCGGTGAAGTCTGCCATTGCGCGTCACGGTTATGAACCCAAAGTTAGCCGTGACCCGGACGTCGTGTTGCTGGCCGATAAACTGTTTTTACCCGGCGTTGGCACCGCGCAAGCGGCGATGGACCAGGTGCGTGAGCGCGAGTTGTTTGATCTCATCAAAGCCTGTACCCAACCGGTGCTGGGCATCTGCTTAGGGATGCAACTGCTGGGGCGGCGCAGCGAAGAGAGCAACGGTGTCGATTTGCTGGGCATCATCGACGAAGACGTGCCGAAAATGACCGACTTTGGTTTGCCGCTGCCGCATATGGGCTGGAATCGTGTTTACCCGCAGGCAGGCAACCGCCTGTTTCAGGGGATTGAAGACGGTGCGTACTTTTACTTTGTTCACAGCTACGCAATGCCGGTCAATCCGTGGACCATCGCCCAGTGTAACTACGGCGAACCGTTCACCGCGGCGGTACAAAAAGATAACTTCTACGGCGTGCAGTTCCACCCGGAGCGTTCTGGTGCCGCTGGCGCTAAGTTGCTGAAAAATTTCCTGGAGATGTGATGATTATTCCGGCATTAGATTTAATCGACGGCACCGTGGTGCGTCTCCATCAGGGCGATTACGGCAAACAGCGCGATTACGGTAACGACCCGCTGCCGCGCTTACAGGATTACGCCGCGCAGGGTGCCGAAGTACTGCACCTGGTGGATCTGACCGGGGCAAAAGATCCGGCTAAACGTCAAATCCCGCTGATTAAAACCCTGGTCGCGGGTGTTAACGTTCCAGTGCAGGTTGGCGGCGGCGTGCGTAGCGAAGAAGACGTGGCGGCGTTACTGGAAGCAGGCGTTGCGCGTGTGGTGGTTGGCTCCACCGCGGTGAAATCACCAGAAATGGTGAAAGGCTGGTTTGAACGCTTCGGTGCCGATGCCTTAGTGCTGGCGCTGGATGTCCGTATTGACGAGCAAGGCAACAAGCAGGTGGCAGTCAGCGGCTGGCAAGAGAACTCAGGCGTTTCGCTGGAACAACTGGTGGAAACCTATCTGCCCGTCGGCCTGAAACATGTGCTGTGTACAGATATCTCGCGCGACGGCACGCTGGCAGGTTCTAACGTCTCTTTATATGAAGAAGTGTGCGCCAGATATCCGCAGGTGGCATTTCAGTCCTCCGGCGGCATTGGCGACATTAACGATGTTGCTGCCCTGCGTGGCACTGGTGTGCGCGGCGTAATAGTTGGTCGGGCATTACTGGAAGGTAAATTCACCGTGAAGGAGGCCATCGCATGCTGGCAAAACGCATAATTCCGTGTCTCGACGTTCGTGATGGTCAGGTGGTGAAAGGCGTACAGTTTCGCAACCATGAAATCATTGGCGATATTGTACCGCTGGCAAAACGCTACGCCGAAGAAGGCGCTGATGAACTGGTGTTCTACGATATCACCGCTTCCAGCGATGGACGCGTGGTAGATAAAAGCTGGGTATCCCGCGTGGCGGAAGTGATCGACATCCCGTTCTGCGTGGCGGGTGGGATTAAGTCGCTGGATGACGCCGCGAAAATTCTTTCCTTTGGTGCAGATAAAATCTCCATCAACTCTCCTGCGCTGGCGGACCCGACGTTAATCACTCGCCTGGCCGATCGCTTTGGAGTGCAGTGTATTGTGGTCGGTATTGATACCTGGTACGACGCCGAAACCGGTAAATATCATGTGAATCAATATACCGGCGATGAAAGCCGCACCCGCGTCACTCAGTGGGAAACGCTCGACTGGGTACAGGAAGTGCAAAAACGCGGTGCCGGAGAAATCGTCCTCAACATGATGAATCAGGACGGCGTGCGTAACGGTTACGACCTAGAGCAGCTGAAAAAAGTGCGTGAAGTTTGCCACGTCCCGCTGATTGCCTCCGGTGGCGCAGGCACCATGGAACACTTCCTCGAAGCCTTCCGCGATGCCGACGTTGACGGCGCGCTGGCAGCTTCTGTATTCCACAAACAAATAATCAATATTGGTGAATTAAAAGCGTACCTGGCAACACAGGGCGTGGAGATCAGGATATGTTAACAGAACAACAACGTCGAGAACTGGACTGGGAAAAAACCGACGGACTTATGCCGGTGATTGTGCAACACGCGGTATCCGGCGAAGTGTTAATGCTGGGCTATATGAACCCGGAAGCCTTAGACAAAACCATCGAAAGTGGCAAAGTCACCTTCTTCTCGCGCACTAAACAGCGACTGTGGACCAAAGGTGAAACGTCCGGCAATTTCCTCAACGTAGTAAATATTGCGCCGGACTGCGACAACGACACATTGCTGGTGCTGGCGAATCCCATCGGCCCGACCTGCCACAAAGGCACCAACAGCTGCTTCGGCAACACCGCTCACCAGTGGTTGTTCCTGTATCAACTGGAACAACTGCTCGCCGAACGTAAATCTGCCGACCCAGAAACCTCCTACACCGCCAAACTGTATGCCAGCGGCACCAAACGCATTGCGCAGAAAGTGGGCGAAGAAGGCGTGGAAACCGCACTGGCAGCAACGGTACATGACCGCTTTGAGCTGACCAACGAGGCATCTGATTTGATGTATCACCTGCTGGTGCTGTTGCAGGATCAGGATCTGGATTTAACGACGGTAATTGAGAACCTGCGCAAACGGCATCAGTGAGTTGCGGACTGAGCAGGTGTGATGTTGTTGTCACACCCGGAGCCATTGCCCGATGCGCAAGCTTATCGTGCCGACTATTCTCTCTGCACACGTAAGCTGGATACATCGCATCCGGCAAAAAATACGGGCAAGGTGTCACCACCCTGCCCATTTTCTTTAAAACCGAAAAGATTACTTCGCGTTGTAATTACGCAGAGCGTTACGCCCCAGCACAATCCCCGCGCCAACCATGCCGCCCAGCAGCACTGCCAGAATCAAGGTAATTGCCTTTTTCGGGCTATCGCGACGAATAGGTAACGTCGGTTTCATCACATAACGGTAAGCATGAATATCAAGATCATCAACCTTTAAGTTTTCGATATCCAGAAGGTTTTGACGAGTCTGATAGTAGTTTGGCGAGAACACCAACGGACGGGTCGCCTCGTGCTTAATCATCGACTCCAGCGCTTCGCTACCCAAAAGGAATAACGTATCTTGCGTCACATCTTCAGTCTGCTGAACCTGTGGCTTTGTCACCTGCGCCTGATTCGCATACTGCAACGCTTCCTGAATTTGACGGATACGCAGATCTTTCTGTTCCTGCGCAACCACTTCCTGTGTTCTTAAAGAGTCCTGCAAGTTTTTCCGTCCCAGAGCAATGTTGTCCTTGAGATCCTTTTCTAGCTCTTGATTCACTTTATCGTCAACTTGCTGAATGTATTGGGCCAACTTCATTTGTGCGCCCTCTGCAGTTTGCCCAACATAAGAAACAGTCAATGGTAATTGCTGGTTCTTAACAGAAGGTTCGATGGTAAGCTTTTCTGGCTCTTCCTGATTATCCAGCGTTTCTGCTAATGCAGAGAAGGCAGAACTGAAGCGACCAATCAACGTTTCCTGTAAATCCGATACTTTCGGCGCAGCCTGACCATAGATAACATTCATGGCATTGTTATAGCCAGCAATTTGCCCCACGTCGGGCTGCGTGATAATTGCTGTTGACGTCCATTTCTCCTTCGCTACTGCCAAATATCCAATAGCCAGGGCAATAGCCACAATGACGGAAATGATGATTGTCATCTTGCCACGCCACAACTGCACTAGTAAATCAATCAAATCAATCTGTTCCGGGTCATGGTTTTGCCCAGAAACATTATTATTTTCTACTCTCATCATTACCCTAACTGACGGAAATTTCCAAGTCCGCATAGTTTAGCGATAATCCTAGTGAATGCTATAGGATAAGTGATAAAAATAATGAATTATTGCGGAGGTAACAAAAGACAATCAGGGCGTAAATAGCCCTGATAACAAGATGTTAGTCGCTGCCAAAGAGATCGCGGGTGTATACCTTATCTGCCACATCTTTAAGCTCTTCTGCCATTCGGTTAGAGATAATGACGTCGGCTTGTTGTTTGAAGGTGGCGAGATCACGTTCCAGACGAGAGTTGAAGAATGAATCTTCTTTCATCACCGGTTCGTAGATGATCACTTCAACGCCTTTCGCTTTGATACGTTTCATAATCCCCTGAATGGAAGACGCACGGAAGTTATCTGACCCGCTCTTCATAATCAGACGATAAATACCCACCACTTGCGGCTTGCGTGACAAAATGGCATCGGCAATAAAATCTTTACGCGTGCGGTTTGCATCGACAATTGCCGAGATCAGGTTATTCGGCACAGACTGGTAGTTCGCCAGTAACTGCTTGGTATCTTTCGGTAGACAATAACCACCATAACCAAACGACGGATTGTTGTAATGGTTGCCAATACGCGGGTCGAGACAAACGCCTTCGATAATCTGGCGAGTATTCAGACCTAAACTTTCTGCATAGCTATCCAGCTCGTTAAAGTATGCTACGCGCATCGCCAGATAGGTATTAGCAAACAGTTTAATCGCTTCTGCTTCGGTTGAATCGGTGAACAGGGTCGGGATATTTTGCTTAATCGCGCCCTCCTGTAATAACGCAGCAAAACGTTCTGCGCGTTCCGAACGCTCACCGATGACAATACGTGACGGATGAAGGTTATCGTAAAGAGCTTTACCTTCACGGAGGAATTCGGGGGAGAAAATAATATTTTCAGTACGATATTTCTTATGCATCGCTGCGGTAAAACCAACGGGAACCGTGGATTTGATGACCATAACCGCATAAGGATTTATCTCTACTACGTCTTTAATTACTGATTCTACACTGGATGTATTGAAATAATTAGTTTTAGGATCATAGTCGGTTGGAGTGGCGATGATGACATAATCAGCATCCCGGTAGGCTTCATTTTTATCTAGTGTGGCATCAAAGCGTATTTGATCTGATTTCAAAAACTGCTGAATTTCCTTATCAACAATAGGAGATATCCGATCATTCAGCATAGCAACGCGTGACGGTAAAATATCTAATGCCACAACCTCATGATTTTGTGCGATTAGAAGCCCGTTTGACAAGCCTACATAGCCAGTACCGGAAATGGTGATTTTCATTTCATGCTCTCAGAATTAACTTAACTGTGAATCATGATGTTTTTAGCATCCTGATAAGAGTTAAAAGTTTTAACGCTACGTCGATAGCTGGTCAACGCAACGAAAAACAATTCAGATTTTCTTTATAAGAGTAGCTGATATTTATTAAGTTAATATTAAGCAGTGAAATTTAGTCTATAAGATAAATGGCAAAAAAAAGCCCGGTGCAATATACGCCGGGCCTCAATTTTATTGTTGGTTAAATCAGATTAATCCAGCCATTCAGTATGGAACACACCTTCTTTATCAATGCGCTTATAAGTATGTGCACCGAAATAGTCACGCTGTGCCTGGATCAGGTTCGCAGGCAGAACAGCGGCACGGTAGCTATCGTAATAGGCAACCGCAGCGGCGAAGGTCGGAACCGGGATACCGTTTTGTACTGCATAAGCAACGACATCACGCAGCGCCTGCTGGTAGTCATCGGCAATTTGCTTGAAGTACGGAGCCAGCAGCAGGTTAGCGATCTGCGGATCTTCGGCATAAGCATCGGTGATTTTCTGCAGGAACTGCGCACGGATGATGCAGCCAGCACGGAAAATCTTCGCGATTTCGCCGTAGTTCAGATCCCAGTTGTACTCTTCAGACGCGGCGCGTAGCTGAGAGAAGCCCTGAGCGTAAGAAACGATTTTGCCCAGATACAGCGCACGGCGAACTTTTTCGATGAACTCAGCCTTGTCGCCTGCTGACTGAGCTTGCGGACCAGAGAGAACTTTAGATGCGGCAACGCGCTGATCTTTCAGAGAAGAGATATAACGTGCAAACACAGACTCGGTAATCAGCGACAGTGGTTCGCCGAGATCCAGCGCGCTCTGGCTGGTCCATTTACCGGTACCTTTGTTTGCTGCTTCATCCAGAATCACATCAACCAGGTAGTTACCGTCTTCATCTTTTTTGGTGAAGATATCTTTGGTGATGTCAATCAGGTAGCTGCTCAGTTCACCGTTATTCCACTCGGTAAAGGTCTGCGCCAGTTCTTCGTTGGTGAGGTTCAGGCCACCTTTAAGCAGTGAATAGGCTTCAGCAATCAGCTGCATATCGCCGTATTCAATACCGTTATGAACCATCTTCACATAGTGACCAGCACCATCGGCACCAATATAGGTAACGCATGGCTCGCCGTCTTCAGCAACGGCGGCGATTTTGGTCAGGATCGGTGCAACCAGTTCATAGGCTTCTTTCTGGCCACCAGGCATAATGGAAGGACCTTTCAGCGCACCTTCTTCACCACCGGAGACACCGGTACCGATAAAGTTAAAGCCTTCGGCAGAAAGCTCACGGTTACGACGAATGGTGTCCTGGAAGAAGGTATTACCACCATCAATGATGATGTCACCTTTATCGAGGTATGGCTTGAGGGAATCAATAGCAGCATCCGTGCCTGCACCTGCTTTCACCATTAACAGGATGCGACGAGGCGTTTCCAGAGATTCAACAAACTCTTTCACCGTATAGTAAGGAACCAGTTTCTTGCCTGGATTTTCGGCAATAACTTCTTCCGTCTTTTCACGGGAACGGTTGAAAATAGAGACGGTATAACCACGACTTTCGATGTTGAGCGCAAGGTTGCGCCCCATCACTGCCATACCGACGACGCCAATCTGTTGCTTTGACATTGTTTACTCCTGTCAGGGGTGGTCACCGCGGGGTTGCGGCTTATTTAAGATAAAGAATAGCTTAATTTATATCTTATTTTACAGTCATATTTTTCATAATTAGTGGATCGATTGCTTTTTACCCAATCATCTACTTATCCACTAATATTATAAAAACGTTCAGCAAGTTTTATTAATTCACTATCACTATTATTTGGTATTAGTTCAACATGATTTTCTTTGCTTGTAATGAAATAGTCATTACCAATAGCAGAAAAATGTGAAAATGGCGATGTGCATTCCTTATCAAAAAGAGAACATCCCAAAAAATAGTTCATTGAATACTGAATCCCTAACATGTGCAATATTGTTGGCGCAAAGCTTAATGAATTTTTACCGTCTGCATCCAAAGTTTCAGGAGTGATATCTCCTCCAATAACCAGAAATGGTATTTCGCCTACAAAGTAACGAGAATCGCTATTAAATGCTTTTTTATATTCTGTCGAAGGAAATGTTGAATGATCTGACGTTATTATTAATAATGTATTATTATAAAATGAACTACGCCGAAAGAAGTCAACAAATTCCCCTAACTGAAAATCATAGTTATAGAATTTATTGTAGAGCGGGTTCTTACCATCAAAATATTTTTCATTTGGACTATCTTGACCATGATGAGTACCAGATGGATAGACACCAATAAAGAAGTGTTCTTTTTTATTTTCCTGAGAACGTAAAAAATATTGCAGTGCATTAAATGTTTGCTTATCCGTCATTCTGTCTCGTTGATAACCAATAAAATCACCCATGCCAAGAACTTTATCAAAATTAAGTGTCTTCAACATTGTATTGAGTGGACTATTTTTTTCGGTGGAAGCTATAAAATAACTTTTATAGCCATGCTCTTTTAATATATCCGATAAAGAGGTTTGACGATGAAGATAAATATTATTAATTTCTGCATTAGATAATTGTGCAATACCTGTACCAGCATCAGTTAAACCATCTCGAAATTGATAACCAGAAGTTAACTGACCTCTCAATCCTCGAAATGTTGCAGCTGTATGGTTATAATAATTTTTAAAACTTAGTGCTTCAGTAGATAACTTATTTAAATTAGGTGTAACTGAAAATGCTCCTGGTTTGGCGTTGCCCATAATTTCAGATGAAAACCCCTCAGTAAATATTACAATAACATTACGACCTTTGAAACTGTAGTTATTTTCTATAGGGTTAATAAAAACACTTGTTTTTAAAAATGATTCCCCTGCATCTCCGATCTTCTTACTAGGCTTAAAGGTTTGCTGTAAATAGAACAATTTTGCCGTTTCATAAAAAGCATATACTGGTCCCGCACTTATGAAAGAACACATAAGCAATAATACTATACAGAGAAGATTAAATTTATAATATTTAATACGCTCAGTTAGAGCACCTGAAGGCATTGTAATGAATGAAACTATAACAAATAAAATAAAAACAAATAAAACTTTAATTACCTCACCAATACCTAGGGATTCAATTTCTGCAGCATTCGACAAGGCAAGAGGCATCAAATATTGTCCTGAACTAAATAGCGACGCTGCCTGCACACCTAAAATGGAAAGATAAATTCCCCATAAAATATTACTTATAAACTTTCTCTTTATCAGAAAAATTGCCACACTTGTAAAGGTGTATTCAATAGTAAATAAAAAAACACAATCCGCCCTTCCAGAGTAAAGTAAAATACTCAAAAAAATACAGAAAGGTAAAATTATTCTAATAATACTCATAAAGTTCATGTTGGGTTAAACCATTTTATTTGAAATTTTTAATGTTATTTATTCAGCATTGTATCACCAGAGCAAGATTACGAAAGCCGGCTCCCCGCAAAGACTGACGCGAGGTAGTCTTTGTCCATAGTTGTTTTTCCCATCTTACGTCTTAGCCCAGCCTTGAATACTTTATCTTTCGTCAAAATATTAATGGCGATATGCCTTTTATCCCTGAAAATAATTCTGCTGCATTTCCCCTTCTTAGTTTGCAGTCGTCTTCATTCATTACCACGTCCAGACGCCAGTGCAGCTTATTCTCTACGTGCCAGTGATTTCGAATCTCTGCAGCAAACTTCTCTGCCGTTAAATCAGCAGAACTGATATAATATCTGACCGTCATTTCTGGCTCATTCTTTTGCTCTGCTATTATTGACCGAAAGGAGAGTACACAAGGGCAAGATTACGAAAGCCCGCACCCCGCAAGGACTGACGCCAGATACTTTCTGTCCATGGCTGCTTTTCGCATCTTACGTCTTAACCCTGCCTTGAATACCTTATCATTCGTCAAAATATTAATTGCGATGTGCCGTATCCCTGAAAATAATTCTGCTGCATTTCCTCTTCTTATTTTGCAGTCGTCTTCATTCATTACCACGTCCAGACGCCAGTGCAGCTTATTCTCCACATGCCAGTGGTTTCGGATTGCTGTGGCGAACTTCTCTGCGGTTAAATCAGCAGAACTGATATAATATCTGACCGTCATTTCTGGCTCTTTCTTTTGTTCTGCTATTATTGACCGAAAGGAGACTGCCACGCATAATTTCTTCAGACCTTTCCATTCAAACGTGAAATCAATAAGTTCATCAGGGACATCGCAAACAATGTGAAGACGGATTTCTTCTCTGCCGTGACTCTTTTCACTCATTGCGTAACTGTCATGCTCTGGATTATTTAATTCTTTCAGCGGAAATTTTTCCTCGAAGGCTTTATTTAGCCGCCCCTGGTTTCCTTTTACAGCGAATAAATAATCACCGCCCTGTTTTTGTATCTTCTCTGCAATATCTTTCTGGCAACCCATCGCATCAGTTGTGATAATTTTTCCTTTAATATCCAGCATGTTAAGAAGTTCTGGGATAGCTGTAATCTCATTGGATTTCTCATCCGTCTTGATCTGTCCGATGACCAGACTGTGCATTGTTGAGAACGCACTAATGACATGAATCGCTCCCCTGCGGCGACTCTTGTCATAAGAGTGCCGGAGCATTTTTCCATCAATTGCAATGACGCCTTTATCATCTGAAGAATGGCAGTCACGCATCCAGTTAATAAAGCACTCGTGAAATTTTGCAGGACTGATACAGGATACAACTCTGGCAATGGTATCGTGAACAGGAAAACCATTTTCAAAATCACCCTATTGCTTCAAAAAATCGAGATGTGTTTCCCCAAAATCCTCTATATCTTCCCAACCTTCTGCACCCGAAATAACGGCGCAAATAGTCAACAGTAGAATATCCGATAATTTATGTTCCACTTTCCAGGCTTGTCTGTAATCGGGGATAATAGAAATATGTTCCATCAATTTTTTAAGTACCATTTTGTTCTCCTTAATTATGTAAGGGGTATTTGATCATGTATAAGCAATAAAAAACAGCTTCAGGTAATAAGGAACACCTCAATTATTGAACATAAAATGCGAATTATTTAGTACAAAAAGCGTACTCCTAGTGAGTAGGCCACCGGAACCTCCCCGACAGCCTCTCGCAGAACCGTACGTGAAACTCTCGCTTCATACGGCTCCCGTCAGGCAAACGCGCTTCCTGGTCCTGCTTTCCAGTGGGCAAACAACTCCGGCTTCTCTTTTGACAGCCTTTCCATTAGCTGACACGCCTTCGTCTTTCTATACCGCAGGGTTTTATATTTCTTTCTCGCCCACGCAATCAGCGTCAGATTAATATATCTGCATACTTTCTTCATCGCTGATTTGTGGTATCTCGCGTAATAATTCAGCCACCCCGATATTATCGGATTCAGCCACTTCGCAATATCTTCGAGACTCATCTCCACCCTGCGTCTGATCCACAGTTTTCTGAGTTTTCCAATCATGCCTTTCTGCGCACGGTTACTCGCCGCCGGGCTGAAACTCGTAAAGAGGTTTCCCCGCCGGTGGTTACGTGCTCTTCGCGCTCTGAACGTATACCCCAGAAAATCAAACTGCACTGTTTCATGGTTCGCCTGTCGTTCGCTGTCTTTGCAGTAAACTACTTTCGTTTTCTCCGGATGTAATTCCAGTCCACATTCCTGAAAACGTTTTGCCAGCTTATTCGGTAATTCCTCTGCCTGTTGTTTACTGCCACAATGAATTAATCCATCATCTGCATAACGGCACCAGGGAATTTCCGGATAATGTAACGTCAGCCATTTATCAAACACATAGTGCAGAAATAAATTCGCCAGTACCGGGCTGATGACTCCACCCTGTGGCGTACCTTTATTTCTTTCCTTCAGTGTTCCATCCGGCATCTGCACCGGCGCTGTCAGCCACCGGCGAATAGACAGTCTTACCCATTTATCCGCACAATGTTTATCTACTGCCCTGAGTAATAAATCGTGGGGGATATTATCGAATAACCCTTTAATATCAAACTCAAGACACCAGTCGTATTGCCAGCAACGTTTTCTGGTGACTGCTATTGCATCCAGCGCTGATTTTCCATGCCGGTATCCGTATGAATCATTCAGGAAATAACGCTCCACTAATGGTTCAAACGTTACCAGCACCGTTATCTGCGCTATTCGATCGCTTACTGTCGGTATTCCTAAAAGTCTTTTACTGCCATCCTTCTTCGGAATTTCCACCGCACGCACTGGCGGCGGCATCCAGCTTCCCGACGATAACCTGTTCCAGATTTTGTACAGATTTCCTTTCAGATCCCGCTCAAAAATCTTTCAGCGTCTGGTTATCCACTCCGGCAGCTCCGGCATTCGCCCTTACCCGCCGGTACGCTTCCACAACATGCAATTTACTGACCTGAAACGGTTTTGTCTGTTCACACACAGCCTCCTCCTGCCTACAGTTGGGCTGTGATGCAGACTGCCCGACGCTGTCCCTTCGCTCCACGTTCATTACAAACGCTTCCTCACTACTACGAACAGCTCTGCCCCGGTTTCGCACATCGATACTCTCATACTCATAATTTCTGTTATTTGTATTTCTCTCTTGACATTGCGACGACCGGTTCCCGTAGTTCCTGCAAAGAGCCTGATACAGCGTCATGCCTGCTATACGCCGGACACCATTCACGCAGCATTCGGAATTCACCCGTAAATTAATCCCGGCGGTATCATCATGCCTCCGGTTTTGATGTCACTTTGGCTTAACGACGTTTCAACACAGGTTCGGGTTTACTCATCTCACTGTATCTCACATAGGATCAGATCTCGTCTGATCGTTCCCCCTGCGCTCACTACCGTGGCTCTTTACCACAGCAGCCGGGGTTGTTTGGGACCGACTTCCGACAGCAGATCCCGGTGGGCCTGCCACCATCTCTTCACAAGCTTATGCTTATTACATGCAAAACGTCCCGTTTTGCATCTTTGTGCCTACGGCACACGATGATCTTTCCCTGTCCTCTATATCTTCCCAACCTTCTGCCCAGAAATGACGGCACAAATAGTCAACAGTAGAATATCTGACAATTTATGTTCTACTTTCCAAGATTGTCAGTAATCGGGGATAGTAGAAATATGTTCCATCAAATTTTTAAGTCCCATTTTGTTCTCCTTATTTAGGCAAGGAGTATTTGATCATATATAAACTATGAAGAATAGTTTTAGGTAATAAGGAACATATCAATTATTGAACATAAAATGCGAATTATTTAGTGTAACAAGTGTACGCTTGATGATCTTTCCTGGCTCCCAAGTACAAGAAACAGCATTACGTACTCTTTTCGGAACCAATAACTAAACAGAAAAATCTTAAATATTGAACAGAGCAGCTAACTTGCTTTCATTTATTTTCTTTATGAAAGAGTTGTTCAAGCTCCAGCAGATCTTTTTTTCTTTCCTTTATTCTCTTTGCAGGAATCCCGAAATAACACCCCCAAGCTTTTGTAGACTTTGTAACCATTGTCATAGCTCCGATTGAGCATCCTTCTTCAATTGTTACGCCGGGAAAAACTAATGAATTTGTACCAACAATTACATGTTTACCAATTATAACTTGCTTAATTATTTCTTTTTTATATTTTTTAGGAATCGTTGGGTTGGTCAGAGTACGTCCAGTATAATCATCAGACTGAGAAAAGACATGACAACCATATGCCAACCCAGAGAAGTCATCAAATGTGATGCCTTCTATTCCCCCAGCAATATTACAGTATGCGGCAATATGAACATTATTTCCTATGGAGATTTTTCCAGACAATAGACAAAAATCATCTATTCGAGAATTATCCCCAATCTCAATTTTTTCAGGGTTATAAATTGACGCTTTATCACTTATTTTGACATTTTTTCCAAGTTTTTTAAAACCTATTTTTCTGAGATTCAGAATCTGATAAGAATGACATTTTTATTCTCTTTTATATTAAAATCATAATCAAAATATTTTTAGTCTAAACTACTGAGCTGAATTTCCACTGCGAGTTCAAATAATCATGATAGCATAAAAATCTTCACTTTAACCAAAAGTACACCTTTTTAAGCTATAGATACACATGACATGAGGTAAATTTTTAAAACATAAAATTTAACACATATCAAACAGCTCAAGGATACACTTCAATCTAGTAGATTTGTTAAATAAAACTTTCAACACAATTTAAGATATATATTTTGTTAATGTATCATGGTATATTTTTATTATTTTCCTTTCATCAAAATTTTTAATGATATAGTCCCGCCCTTTTTTGCCCATAGTTTCTCTTTCTTGTGGGGTGAGTTCAATAAATTTACGCATTACATTTGCTAACCCAATGTAATCACGTACATTGCATAGGTATCCCGTTTCACCATCGACTACAACATCCTTGCAACCTACATTGTTTGTAGTAATTATTGGCTTACACATTGATGAAGCTTCCATCAACACGCGAGGTACCCCCTCTCTATAGAATGAAGGCAAAACAATACAATCTGCGCTAATTATGTGCGGTCTAACATCACTTTCAACACCTAAATACTCGATAATCCCTTTAATTTGCCAGTTTTCAATTTCCTGTCTTGTAATCGCTCCGGGGTTTTGGCTATCGCAAGCACCCAGTAGCTGGAATCTAATGCCAGGAAACTCAGACTTTAGAATATTAGCAGCATCAATATATACACCAATTCCCTTTTCCCATAGCATCCGAGCTATAAGAAGAAATGTAACATTATCATTATATTTAGTCTTGCACGAAACCTGGCTGGGGGTGAAATAACTGGTATCAACACCCTCACTTGCCAGAATAAATGATTTACTCTCATTGATTATTCTTTTTCTCAGAAATACATTTCTATCATCCTCATTCAGAAACCAAACCTCTTTTGCAAAGCGAAAAGAAAAAGCATACAACTGAGTTATGAATTTAGTCAGAAGTGTTTCTTTATTAAATACAAATCCTAACCCTGTGGTTACCGCTATAGATTTACAATTCGTAATACCAGCGGCTATAGATCCATAAATATTTAGCTTTATTGTGTAATGAAAAATAAAATCAGGTTTTATTTTCTTATATATTTTTATTAGCTTAAATAATAGCATTAAATCTTTAAGTGGGTTTTTGCCTTGCGAGGAAACAGAAATTGATTCAAATTTACACCCTAAATCGACAATTTTTTCCAAATGGTCATCTTCTGGAGCAACAATGGTTACATCGTATCCTTTTTCAATTAAACTTTTTATTAATCCTTTTCGGAAATTGTATACCGACCAGAGTGTATTTGCGACAAGCAAAATTTTTTTACGAGGCATCTTTTATCCTTACTTAAACCATCCAATAATAAACAAAACTTTAAAAAGCACATCATCAATAAACCTAACTCTTTTTACATACCCGGAAAAAACATACCTCAATCTTTTTACCAAGCTTGCTTGAGACTCTACAAACCCATGACTTATTTCATATGCTGCTTCTTTATTATGCTTTAAACAATATAAGGAGACCAAATCCATCTGAAGCGATAGAAGATGCCTCCCATTTTGCTTATATTTTTTGAACTGTTTTAATCTATTACATAGAATATTCTTAAAACCAGACTTTATACCTACGACATTATTATCATGCTGCCTATAACTTAGGTAGCTATTATGATCATATATTAGGTGGCCAAATGTTCTTGCCAGTATTAAAAAAAACCAATCATGCATGACAATACGATTGGCCATATTGGCTTCATTTATGTCCAAGTATAATTTACGTAAAGATTGATTAAACACGAAAGTACAGCCTGGCGCACAATTTTCAATTAAAATATTGTTTAAAGAAAAATCACTCTGAGAATTATAACGGCCGATATGATTTAACTCTTTGTCCACATAGTTATATGAGGAGCAATACCCTATTGCTATATCTTGATTATATTTAATAATCTTAGTTGTAGCTGCAATCAATTTAAGAGGTTCCCATACATCATCCTGATCGCAAAAAGCGTAATAGTCATAATCACCAACATTCTCAACCAACCACAAAAAACTAGCTATGACGCCAACGTTATTACCTTCATATAAAAATATAGAATCATTTTTTGATATATACTCTTTAATAATTTCACATGTTGAATCAACTGAACCATCATCTCTTATATGAATATGTAAATCGAAATCTCTATAGCATTTTATTATTGAGTCCAATTGCTCTCCAATATATTTTTCCCCATTGTAACTCGATAATAAAACAGCCATGCTTTTTAATTTCATTTTTTTCCACATTATTAACACTGATTTTGATTTGTATCCATCAATGGTGCCAAACAATAGCCATAATCATATATAACATATTCTTAGCTTACAATGCCGAATACTCATTTAAAATCTCAAGATGATATATATTAATATAAAACATAATAAAACATATTCCTATAATCGCTAATTTAGCAAACTGTTTTTGTCTAAAAAGAAGGGGCAGGAATGGAAGTAGAATTATTTCACTAATAGCAAAAAGTTCACTAACGCGTAAAGCGAATACTGGCATAGAAGATAATATGATGAAAGCAAGCGGAGATAATGAATAAATTTTAATGACAAGCACCTTATCACGAGATAAGATTTTTTTTCGAGAAAAAATAAAAGATAATATAACTATAAGTAAATGCAATAATTGCGTTACAGAGAAAATATTGACAGGAACAAAATCAGCACCTTGACTTTGACTAATATAGTCACTAAATTTATATTGTACATAAGAAACAGGGATATATCTTAATAAGGTCAAGAAATTGATACCTGCATAATAACAACAATATGCCCCAAATAAGGTCAAGAAATAAATAAAGATATACCTTCGACTAACTACATTAGTATCGAATGCAAGAACAATAAAAAATAACAACGCAGTTATATGAAATGTAGATGCGAGGAAAATCAACATCACAAAACTCATTATATTTTTATTTTTTGCATATAGTAACACTGAATATAGTACTATAGCACCTGCAACTCCAGCCCGGATCTGAGTCATATCTTGCAGTAAAAATGTATTTGAGTAATACACAAGTACAGATAGCAGTAAAAACGGTGAGGATTTTTTTATTATATTGTATTTTAAATAGATAGATATTAGCGCAAAAATAATAAAAACAAAATAATATCCGCCAAGCATATTAACAGCAATAAAACTTATTACTTTAAATGATAATTCTATTGGATAGAATAAGTTATTTGCTGACTCAAAAATTAGCGTAATATAGTTTGTATAATCCCTATCGACAAACTCGCTACGGAAGGCACACATCAAAAGCAAAAAGATCATTATTGCTTTTAACAAATATTTCTGGTTAGGAAAAAAAGATAGAATAGAAATGCATATAAATATTGAGAGGTATAAAAACATTACAATCTCATTTCATGATTAGGTTAAGTGGCCATTATTAATGTTTAGTTTACATTGCCAATACATTTATCAAGAATTAGAGAAGTAACCTTTTCCCATCTTACCCACAACACCATCTTTTATTGCAGTTGCTAACAGTTTAATTTTTTTTAACTTCGAAGATGAATTAAGAGTGTGAACAGCTATAAATAATGGCAACCGGATGAATAAATATACACGATGATTGAATGAAAGTTTATCTTTAAGAATCAAATAAATTGAATTCCTTACTATGAAATAATGTCTAAAATCACTATGCATTATTACATTTTTACCCAATACTCGTTTTGCTTCATTTCCAATATTGTGCATCATGACAATATCAGACACAACATAAGATCGCAATCCCATTTTCTTCGCCCGTTCGCACCATTCAATGTCAACGAAATCTATAAACAACTCCTCATCCATAAATCCGATTTTTTGCAACACCTCCATCCTAACCAAGCTTCCTGAAGAAATTAGAAAATCTGTTTCTAGCGGATGAACACCATGACACAGCTTGGTTTTATAAAATGGGCTAATGTGAATTGCACCTGTTACCTTTCCAGTTTTCTCATCCTTAAATGCTGGACCTAAAACAGCGACTTTTTTTCCACTATTTAAAAGCTCACGCTCATTGATTAGCAATGTTTTAACCATTCCTTCTGGGACGATACTGTCTTGATCCAAAAATAAAATATGAGATGCTTTCGATTTTTCGGCATAATGAATTCCAATATTCTGAGCTTTTGCAATGCCTAGATTGTTGTTCAGTCGATAATGTTCAATTTTTTCTCCGTATGACTCAAACTCGGAATCAGGTATTATTAAGTTAGACTCGTCTGTATTGTCGATAAGAACAACCTTGTCAACTTGCATAATTATACTTTTCAGCAATCCATGTATGCGTGCAATTTCAGGTCTGAAAAGGACCACGACTGCAATGATACATTTATCTTGTTCTATCATGTTTTACCTATTTTATTTGCATACTACTAATAAAATATAACATTAACTCATTAAAATGTTACTTTTCTAAAAAACACTCAATTGTCATAAAATGAATAATGTTTTACCCACTGTTTAGTAGTTCAATTTTTACCAAAAAAAACTTCAATTTCTTGTAAACAATTAATCACCCTATCTATTGATTTGTTATGCTCATTTATTATATGCCTATAAACTCTATCTTTGGTCTCTTCTGCCCATTTAGCTTGCTCATCAGTAAAACCATATGATATCCCATAACGATCTCTTTCATCAGGATACCAATCATTAACAGTTTGCCCTTCTGTCGGTACTACATAAGATGGACAACCACACAGAACAGAAAATATAGAATATGCCGTATAATCATCATATGAAATAAATTTCTGTGAGCGTCTAAAAACATCAGCTATTTCTTGATGAGTTAATCCGTCAATTTTTATTGCTTTAGGGGGATGGACGCTTTTTTTATAAAATCCCTTCCGTACAAGATAACAACACTCTATATCCCTTTCTTGATTTAACTTTTCATTATATATTTGAACTGGATAGTAAATTACCTTTAGCTCATTTGCTGCTGTATAAGATCCATCATTTTCAAAGTCATGAATCGCCGAGTTAAATTTAAAATACAGTTCATTTTTCCCATAATCAATGACATTAGTATGATGACCGGGCTGATGTAATAACCATCTTACAACATTTTTTATTTTTAAAGGATTGCCATTAATTATTTCCGGATAAATCACCACGGAATTTGAAGGGATATTGTTTAATTTGTGCCAAACAGGAGTATCCCAATCGTCATTAGTTTTAAATTTAAACTTATTACAAAGTTCCCATTTTAATTTTGACAGGTATTTTCTAATTGTTTTTTTACCATAATGAAATGGATCTAATTTAACTAAATATGCACTATGGGAACTGTGTTTATTTATTATGTGGCATAGCCTATGTAGGACTACAGAGCCACCACTATTTTCATCATATGAGCTTGCATAAATATATATATTCATTTGTCAACAATCTTTAATATCACTTGTGAATTTTTTTTATCTACCAGCTTGCAGTAAATAATAGCTAAAGCAAGCCCGACCAAGCCAACCGAAAATAATTGAATGAATAAAGTCCACTTTACAGTATGATTATACGGAAAAGCTGTTGAAGTTTTGAAATATATTATTTCAACCAGAAACAAAGGAATGATATATACATATATAATGCGCAATCCCTTGACGAAAAATTTTGCAAAGTTATACCCCCCCCATAAGAGAAATAAGAACATAGAACTAATACCAAAGAAAATAGATGTCCCTTGACCTAAATATTGTTTTGCTAGGAAAACATTTGCCGGAATTACGAAAAGACTAAATAACGCATACACTATTGTGTGTCTTTTTAACTCACCAAAACTATATAATAACAAAAATACAAAATTAGAGTATATTGAAAACACCCCACCTATAAATAACCATGGTAAATACTTCGCAGCTTTTATTGATAATGTTTCATCACCGCTCCATATAAATAACACATCCTTACCATAAAAAAATAAAAATACACTTAGAGGTATTGTTAATATACATATAAACTTTAATGCACCACTAAATAATTTTGAGTATTCCTTTAAGTTATTTTGATGATAATATCTTGTTAATCTAGGTTGTAAATACTGATTCAACGGATCACTCAATATAGCTAACACACTTATGATAGATACTGCAACGCTATAAATACCATATTCCGTTAATGTGCTGTATTTTGTTAGTGCTAATTTGTCTGACTGGTTAACTAAAACCCATAAAATAGAAAGTGTTGATAATTGTAATGCGAAAACTATTAATTTTCTGACAGAAGCATCTTCAGATTTTATGCTATCCTCTTCGAGAGGACATAAAAATAATACTTTCCTCCTTATTTTTTCACTATATAACACCATAGAAATACAGCCAATAGCTGATGAAATAAGTTGCATCAAAAAATAAAACTTAATTCCCTCATCTAGGTACTTCATTAAAAATATAGTCAATGGCTGAGATAGTGTGATGGTAAATAGATTAATAGTTGTCAATATGATTTGCGATTCATTTGAAAGTAATATGCTACGGAACGGTCCTTGCATATAGCGTAATGCGAATACCCAAAACATTACTGTTGTACAAAAAACAACCACACCTTTATCAAGCTTTGTATTTAGCCATGAAGTACTATATTGTTCACTTATCCACCAACCACAAGTAACTAATAACAATGATACAACTATAAAAAATATAATTATTTTCTTATACAAAATACTAAATTTTTTATATGTTCCTTGATTTTTCCTTGATACTATTGCTTCTCTTGTTATTACCCCCCCCAACCCTGCATCTAAAATACTAAGGCAAGCCTGAAGCACTGCAAAAAAGCCAATCAAACCGTACGCCTCTAACCCAATTTCTCCAATTAATATTGGAATTAAAAAGATCGTCACTAATGCCGTGTATATTCTCACACTATATATGTAAATTAAAAGCTTATATTCTCTATTCATAAACCATATTTCATAGTATAGAACTTCTCCAGCAACATAACGTGGCGGTTATAATACCACCACAATATTTTTATGCGTGTTTTTTAAAGAAATGAGCTATTTTTTCAGAAATATAGTTAACTTGTTTACACTCCAGTTCATAATACATTGGCAGCCTTAACAGACAATCAGCGAATTTATCACTATTTTGCAAACTTATTTTTTTATTTTGCTTCAAATAATACTCACTTTTGTTCAATGATAAGTAATGAAAAACGGAATGTATTCCACTCTCTTTTAAATAAGAAATAAGCTCTGAGCGTTTTTTAAGGTCACTGCATATAATATAAAACATATGAGCATTATTGGTAGCATACTCTGGTATTATCGGTAGTTGTATAAACCCAGAGTTGGCCAACTGTTTTAGATTGTCATAATACTCTCTCCACAATTCCTTTCGCTTATTTTGTATAGCATCTATATTCTCCAATTGTGCATAAAGATAAGCTGCTATCATATCAGATGGAAGAAACGAAGATCCTATATCAACCCATCCATATTTATTGACTTCCCCTCTAAAAAAAGATGCTCTATTCGTCCCTTTTTCTCTAATAATTTCTGCCCGATGAAAATATTCATCGTTATTTAAAGCAATCAACCCTCCTTCTCCTGAAATTATATTTTTAGTTTCATGAAAGGAAAAGGTTCCAAACGTACCAATGCTACCCAATGGTCTATCTTTATAATAAGAGTCAATTGCTTGCGCTGCATCTTCAATGATATGAATTTTATATTCTTTCGAAAGCTCTAAAAATTTATCCATATCGCATGCTACACCGGCATAGTGCACAACAATTATTGCTTTCGTTTTATTTGTGATGAGCTTACTTGCAGATTCTGGATCCATATTTGGATTATCATCATAACTATCAGCAAAAATTATTTTTGCACCTCTTAGAGCAAAAGCATTGACAGTTGAAACAAAGGTGTAAGCCGGAGCTATAACTTCATCGCCAGGTTTTATATCTAAAAGAATGGCTGCCATCTCCAAGGCGTCTGTACAAGATGTGGTCAATAAGGCTTTCTTAAATCCGTATTTCCTTTCAAAAAACTCATGACATTTCTTAGTGAAAATCCCATCGCCTGATATTTTTCCATTAGACACTGCTTCCGCAATATATGTCAATTCATTTCCCTGGAGATAAGGCTTGTTAAATGGTATCATATTTATTCCTTATTTCTTAAAATAATATCTTTCAGCATTTTTATCTTTATCCGATAGGATAAGTTCGTTTGTTTTCATCGGCCAGTCAATGTTCAATGCCGGATCATCCCATCTGATACAACCTTCGGCACTTGGCATATAATAATTAGTCGTTTTATATAAAAACTCAGCCTCATCACTTACTACAACAAAACCATGTGCAAAACCTTCAGGTATCCATAATTGTTTTTTATTTTGCGCTGAAAGAAAGACACCTACCCACTTACAGTATGTACTTGACTCTGGTCGTATATCTACAGCAACATCATAAACTTCACCTTTAACACAGCGGACTAATTTTGCTTGAGAATAAGGTTTTATTTGAAAATGCAGTCCTCTTAAAACACCTTTAACCGATCTCGAGTGATTATCTTGTACGAAATTAACCTTCCGCCCTACAGCTTTTTCAAATACTTTCTGGTTAAAACTCTCAAAAAAGAAACCACGCTCATCACCAAATACTTTTGGTTCAAAAATTAGCACATCAGGAATTTCAGTTTCAATTACGTTCATTTTATTAATAACCCTTAATCATTTTTAGCAGATACTGACCATAAGCATTTTTCTTTAGCGGCTCGGCCAATATCTTCACCTGCTCTGCATCAATAAACCCTTTACGGTAAGCAATTTCTTCCGGGCAGGAAACTTTCAACCCCTGACGCTCTTCAATTGTTGCAATAAAGTTGCTTGCCTCAATCAGGCTCTGATGTGTCCCCGTGTCTAACCACGCATAACCACGCCCCATCATGGCAACAGATAAACGCCCTTGTTCCATATAGATACGGTTAATATCGGTAATTTCCAGTTCACCGCGGGCAGAAGGCTTAAGATTTTTCGCCATTTCGACAACGTCGTTATCATAGAAATAAAGCCCGGTTACCGCATAATTACTTTTTGGCTGTAGCGGTTTTTCTTCCAGACTAATTGCCGTACCGTTTTTATCAAACTCAACGACACCATAGCGTTCAGGATCATTAACGTGATAGGCAAATACCGTTGCACCACTTTCTTTGTTAACAGCGACATCCATTAACTTCGGCAGGTCGTGACCGTAAAAGATATTATCACCGAGAACCAGAGCACAATCATCACCACCGATAAACTCTTCACCGATAATAAACGCCTGCGCAAGCCCATCTGGAG
Organism: Escherichia sp. MOD1-EC4550; assembly: GCF_963876935.1. Classification (NCBI taxonomy): domain Bacteria; kingdom Pseudomonadati; phylum Pseudomonadota; class Gammaproteobacteria; order Enterobacterales; family Enterobacteriaceae; genus Escherichia; species Escherichia sp. MOD1-EC4550. Next base: position 98,870 of record NZ_CAWNSE010000015.1, on the reverse strand, counting down.
TCGGTTGCACTTTGTACTGAAGATTTAGCCCCCACTGGCTACCGTCACCCAGCAGTTGTTGAAAACGAGGAGTATCCTGTGGCGTACTGATAATCAGAATATCACGAATACCCGCTAACATCAGTGTAGAGAGCGGGTAATAGATCATCGGTTTATCATAAATAGGTAATAGCTGTTTACTGACAGCCATAGTCACAGGATAAAGACGTGTACCAGAACCACCCGCTAAAATAATACCTTTACGCGTTTTCATTTCATCATTCCTTTTAATTCATCTTGCTCCACCATCACGAACAAGATGCAAAAACTATTAAATTGCTGTAGTCGTAAATAATTCGTTAAGCATTCGTTTCACGCCAACCTGCCAGTCAGGCAAGACAAGCGCAAAGTTCTGCTGAAATTTTTCTGTATTAAGGCGAGAGTTATATGGACGACGAGCTGGTGTAGGATAGGCAGTTGTTGGTACTGCGTTGAGCTTGTTGAGTGCAAGGGGAATGCCTGCTTTGCGCGCCTCTTCAAAAACCAGCGCAGCATAATCGTGCCAGGTTGTGGTACCACTAGCTACCAGATGGTACAAGCCTGCGACTTCCGGTTTATTCAGTGCCACACGAATGGCATGTGCCGTACAATCAGCCAGCAACTCTGCGCCAGTTGGCGCACCAAACTGATCGTTAATAACCGCTAATTCTTCACGCTCTTTTGCCAGACGTAACATCGTTTTGGCGAAGTTATTTCCTTTTCCTGCATAGACCCAGCTGGTCCGGAAAATTAGGTGCTTCGCACAATGCTCTTGTAATGCTTTTTCTCCAGCTAACTTGGTTTCACCGTAAACATTTAGTGGTGCGGTTGCATCCGTCTCCAGCCATGGTATTTCACCGGTCCCCGGAAATACGTAGTCAGTAGAGTAGTGAATAACCCAGGCGCCGACTTCATTGGCTGCTTTCGCGATCGCTTCGACACTCGTCGCGTTAAGTAATTGTGCGAACTCCGGTTCTGATTCTGCTTTGTCTACTGCGGTGTGAGCGGCTGCGTTGACAATAATATCAGGCCGAATGCTTCTTACGGTTTCAGCTACACCTTTAGGATTACTAAAATCACCACAGTAATCAGTGGAGTGAACATCAAGAGCAATCAAATTACCCAAAGGTGCCAGAGCACGCTGTAGTTCCCAACCTACCTGCCCTGTTTTGCCAAAAAGGAGGATATTCATTACTGGCGGCCCTCATAGTTCTGTTCAATCCACGATTGATAGGCACCACTTTTCACATTATCAACCCATTTTGTATTGGACAGGTACCATTCCACTGTCTTCCGAATCCCGCTCTCAAACGTTTCCTGTGGTTTCCATCCCAATTCGCGACCAATCTTCTCAGCATCAATGGCATAACGGCGATCGTGTCCCGGACGATCGGCAACATAAGTGATTTGCTCACGATAAGATTTCTCTTTCGGTACAATCTCATCCAGCAAATCACAAATAGTGAGCACTACATCAATGTTTTTCTTTTCGTTGTGCCCACCAATGTTATAAGTTTCACCCGCTTTACCTTCGGTTACGACGGTATATAACGCACGCGCATGATCTTCAACATACAGCCAGTCGCGAATTTGATCCCCTTTACCATAAATAGGTAACGCTTTACCTTCCAGAGCATTGAGAATAACCAATGGAATCAATTTTTCCGGGAAATGATAAGGACCATAATTGTTAGAGCAATTAGTCACAATGGTCGGTAAACCATAGGTACGTTTCCACGCGCGGACTAAATGATCGCTGGACGCTTTTGATGCAGAATAAGGGCTGCTTGGTGCGTAAGCTGTTGTCTCAGTAAATAAGGGTAATTCTTCTTTATTATTTACTTCGTCAGGATGAGGCAGATCGCCATAAACTTCGTCAGTAGAAATATGATGAAAACGGAAGCTATTTTTCTTGTCGCCATCAAGAGCAGACCAGTAATTGCGAGCCGCTTCCAAAAGGACATAAGTACCAACAATATTGGTTTCAATAAATGCCGCAGGGCCTGTAATTGAACGATCCACATGGCTTTCAGCAGCCAGGTGCATCACTGCATCCGGCTGATGCAGAGCAAAAATCCGCGCCATTGCAGCAGCATCGCAAATATCCGCATGTTCAAAAACATAGCGTTCAGAATCAGAAACATCAGCAAGTGATTCCAGGTTTCCGGCGTACGTTAATTTATCGACATTAACAACACTATCCTGCGTATTATTTATAATGTGACGAACTACAGCAGAACCAATAAATCCTGCGCCACCAGTAACAAGTATCTTCACTTTTTTATTCCATATTACTTCAGAGCATGCTGTTAAATTAGCGGCTCTTAGTTTGATTAATAGAGGTATTAATGCACGCTACCGCCCCTGGCTTTACAGCTACCAGAGCACTGCATGCATGCCTACGATGTGGCGAGCGTTACCCACTCGCGCTAAACCCGAAAAATTCAAACGCTAATTGTCTTACCAATCCGCTCTGGAAACAAGGAAAATCCTGGAAAACTTTGACTAAAATCCTATTGCTAACTCGTTGTTATTCTGATTGTTTATATAAAACAACGGCAGGAATATTCGCAACAAAATACTTTCGCCACGAATCTTCACTGCCGTTATAATTTTCTTATCAACCGTTACATCCGGTCAGATTTTCATTATTCGCTTAACAGCTTCTCAATCCCTTTACGGAACTTCGCCCCTTCTTTGAGGTTGCGTAGTCCATACTTCACAAATGCCTGCATATAACCCATTTTTTTACCGCAGTCGTAGCTATCACCTGTCATCAGCATGGCATCAACGGACTGTTTTTTCGCCAGTTCAGCAATGGCATCAGTCAGCTGAATACGTCCCCATGCACCTGGCTGAGTGCGTTCCAGTTCCGGCCAAATATCGGCAGAAAGTACATAGCGACCAACGGCCATAATGTCTGAGTCCAGCGTCTGCGGTTGATCCGGTTTTTCGATAAATTCGACGATGCGGCTGACTTTACCTTCACGATCCAGTGGTTCTTTGGTTTGGATGACGGAGTATTCAGAGAGATCGCCCGGCATACGTTTTGCCAGCACCTGGCTGCGTCCCGTTTCATTGAAGCGCGCAATCATGGCAGCAAGGTTGTAACGCAGCGGGTCGGCGCTGGCGTCGTCGATCACAACGTCTGGCAGTACCACGACAAATGGGTTGTCACCAATGGCAGGTCGCGCACACAAAATGGAGTGGCCCAGACCTAAAGGTTCGCCCTGACGCACGTTCATAATGGTCACACCCGGCGGGCAGATGGACTGTACTTCCGCCAGTAGCTGACGCTTCACGCGCTGCTCAAGAAGAGATTCTAATTCATAAGAGGTGTCGAAATGGTTTTCGACCGCGTTCTTGGACGCGTGAGTTACCAGGAGGATTTCTTTGATCCCTGCAGCCACAATCTCGTCAACAATGTACTGAATCATTGGCTTGTCGACGATCGGTAGCATCTCTTTGGGAATCGCCTTAGTGGCAGGCAACATATGCATCCCAAGACCCGCTACAGGAATAACTGCTTTTAAATTCGTCATTATTTCATCCACCTGTAAAATGGTTGCTGAATTATAGCTTGTTCGATTTTTTTCGCCAGCATCAATTACCCTGAATTGATTACTGAATTACTTGTGATGTTACGCCGCTTCGTTGTGGATTGCAGTAGCATTGTTCCTAAGTATGGCTCCATTTTTCCAGGAATGGTCGCAAATCTACTCTCTCCGTTCCGGCAATCTAAAGTTAATCTTTTCCACATTAACAATATGGTGATTAACCCTGTCGATATCGACGGAGCTTTGCCCTCTTTCATTCACCGCATGAACATTTGCAAGAGATAGTAGTGTTTCTTTTTTCGCCATAAACACGCCGCGAACGTCTTTGCGCATGTCGAAGTTCATGCTCAATGCGGGTCCAACAGAGGATTCCTGCATCACCTTGATATTACGCATAAAAAGGTGTTGCGGTTTATTGTGTAGCTCCAGCGAGGCACGCTTCATCTCAATGTTAGTCAGTGCCACAAAGGAGACAGCATTCCCGGCGGAGATTTGGATGCCGCGCAATTTATAAGCAAGATGGGTGTTATCCAGTTGAATATTATTCACTCGGAAATTTTGCGGTATCGAGAGATATTTGCCTTTAATTACCCCGTAACCGATTAACATCCCGGCGCTATTAGTCATTTCAATATTATCAATCACGAAATTGTCACAACCGTAAATAGCGACTGTGGCGTTATCAATACCTGCTTTCTTACTGAAATCCGGCGTGATATTGCGGGCTTTGATATTACGAATAACAAAATGTTTACCATTTTCAACATGGATCAACTGCCGACAATCCGATCCCGTGATATTCGCCACGACAAAGTTTTTCACTGCCTGGTCTTCCGGGTAATTATTATCATAAGTGCTTCCCGCAAGGCCTATGCCGATGCCCCAGTTGATTTTGCCGTTGGTACAGTTGATACGCTCGATGACATGGTCGGAGATCAAAATATCACTGTCGTTAATTGCCACGTTCCATTCAATGGCGTCGCCCTGTAAGTCGCTGAACTTACAATTGGTGATATTGGCACCGATAATCTGGTTATGAAATCCCTGCCGTAAGATGGCGTAATTAGCGTGGCTAACGGTCAGGTTATCGATGGTCAGGTTGCGCATGACCCGTTTGTTTTTGCCGCCGATATAAATCTGCGTTACCGGGCCAAAGCCGCTCATCGCCAGCCCTTTGATGATGCAGTCAGAGCCGCGCACATCCAGGGTGATGTTATGCATACTGCCGCCCTCCTCCCCTGTCACCTGGCTGCCGTCCTGTAAGACAAACCGCCCTCTGCCGCTGCCGCGCAGGCTTCCAAGAATGTGTAACGTTTTGCCAGGAGGAATGAAGATGCCGGTGTTGATATTGTCACAAACGAATCCAGCAGGCACGACGACCGTTTGCCCTTCGCCGAAGGCTTGTTTAAATGAGGCGATCCAGTCGTGTGGGTTGTAGTCGTTAATGTTAACGCTTTGTCGGGCGGGAAGTGCGCGAGCGAAAGGGGTATGGAGGAAGGCAAGCGCGGAGCTTGCCGTCAGGAAGGTGCGTCGGGAGAGTTTTTTAAATGGCATACGTTCTCCTCTATAAAGCCTGCAACAAGCTGGCGAGTTCTCGGTTAATCACCTGCTGGTTAAAATCGTGTTCGACTTTTTCGCGCGCACGTTTGACAACCGTAGTAAGTTCGTCGGTATCCAGTTGGCTAAACGCCACCAGTCGCTGCGCCAGTGCGCGAGCATCGTTCTCAGGCACCAGCCAGCCGGATTTATCGGCCTCCACCAGTTCCGGAATTCCGCTATGCAGAGTAGAAACCACCGGAATGCCGACTGCCATTGCTTCCATTAGCGCCACCGGAATACCTTCCATATCACCGTCAGCACCCGTTACCGAAGGCAACAGGAAGACATCCGCGTCGTCGAGCATCGCCTTCACTTCGTGGCTTGGTTTAAAGCCCGGCATCTCTACCACATCTTCCAGTTGATATTGTTCGATGAGGGTGCGCAGGCGTCGTTCCCACGGGCCAATGCCGAGGATGCGATAGCGAAATGCCACGCCCTGCTCTTTCAACTGCCGGCAGGCTTCGATCGCCACATGCAGGCCTTTTTTCTCGGTTAAGCGTGCGACGGAAATGATTTCCAGCGGCGTTGCGGGCGCTTTCACCGGACGTGGGCTAAAACGCGTCATGTCCACGCCCATGCGCGATACGGCGATTTTTTCCCTCGGGCAGCCCATTTTTTGCAGCCTTCCGGCCCACAGATCGCTTATTGGTAGCATCAGATCGCCGCGGCGGAACAGTTGCTGATATTCGGGAGTGTAATGGTTGAGCACTTCCCGACTGGAGATATCAATACCGTGGAAGATAGTGGCGATTTTGCCGCGAATGACACCCAGTTCCCGTAGTTTTGCTGCGGTTACCCCCGCAGGGCCAAAATGTGCGATAAAAACATCGGCATGAAACGGTGTTGCGACCTGACCACAAATGGCAGACAAAATCAGGTTCCGCGACTCGGCACCATAGCGTTTGAGGTTGAGCGCCTGCCAGGTATTTTTACGATGAATGCCGCGTAAGGTCTGGCTGGCGCGGTGGCGCAGTTTCGCCACTTTGCCTTGTGGTTCGTCCTGTAACCAGCGAGTTCTGGCGGCAAGGTTATATTTCGTCCATGCCGCGTGGGTGTTTTGCGTATCGCCTTTTTGCAGCGCGACAATCTCCACCTCAAAGCCCATATCAATAAACGCAGTGATTTGGTTGAGAACGAAGGTTTCCGATGACAGCGGAAATTTCAGTAAAAAGAAGCCGACCTTCATTTCGCCTCCCCGATGCGCTCAAGCACAGATTGCACCATCTGCATTCCTGCCTGGCGTTCGCGACTGACGGCTTCGCTAAGTCGTGCGTTCAGCGCAGGAAGCTGGCCTAAGGTATCCGCAACCATCGCTTGCAGGCTGCCGTCTAATAAATGACGGATATCAATCGCCATCTCAGGTAGCCCAAGCTGCTGCATAATCCCGGCGGATTTGTGTTCGTAGTTGATGGCAATTGCCGGAGTGGAGAAATTCATCGAGATAATAGCCGAGTGCAGACGCGTACCAACGGTGAGTTCACAGGCACCCAGAATTTTGCCCATTTCCAGATCGTTGAGCTCATCCATCACCACGTGATAACGGGCAGGATCGCTGATGTGCTGACGCAGATTGAGCGCCACCATGCGGTCGTCTTTGTTATAGCTGTCGATGCCCGTACAGGTGGAGAGCGCAATCACCTGATACCCTTCATCGAGAATGCGATTGACCAGCCCGGCAAAGGCTTTTTCATACGCTTGTTGAGTGGTGCCGAGACGTTTGTCGAACGGTGCCAGTTCGCGCAGGGTAATGGCCACCGTTTTTTGCTGTGCGGCTACGTCCAGCCAGTGTTGAACAGCATAGCTGGCGGTGAAGTCTTCGGTGTGGTGATCGACCAGCCATGCGGTATCGACGCCATGTTCAACTTTTGCGGTAGTGATATTGCTGCGTTTCATTAGATCCAGGCTGACCGATTCGCGCAGGATCAGCGCGTCGCAGTGCCCGAATACGTAGTTTGCCAGTTGGTTAAATTGCTCATCCTGGAACGGGCCGACGCTGTGACCAATCATAAACAGCGGCTTTTTCGCCATAAACGTGCAAAGCGCGTGTTCAAACTGCGGCACGCCGTAGAGATCGACAAAAAACGATCCGCCGACCTGAATAATGGCGTCGTAACCTGACAGCAGGCGCACAAAGTCAGTGAATCCCTGGGCAATGGCGATATTACGCAGCTTACCGGTGTCGGTGACGCGTGAGAGCAATACCTGGTGCTGGTAGCGGCGACGGAGGACTTTTTTTACGCGCCCGACAACGCCCGCCGCGCTGTTGTGTTGTTTCATTTGCAGGAACAGCGGATCGCCCATTACCGGGCGGTTGAGCAGCCAGGAAGAACTGACCGGATAGCGGCTCATTACGTCCACTTCGGCGTGTGGATTGAGGATGTTGATGGCATCAAGTAAACCGCGCAAGATGGCGCTGTCGCCGCGATTGCCGCAAGTGTGGTTGCCCAGAATAAGTAATTTCATTTTTTCCTCATAAATTTGATGCCAGGTGAGGCTGTGTTTGTTGTGTTCGTTGTCGGAACCGAAAACAACTATTCACCCCGCCCGTAAAAGCATTTTCATTTTTTCGCTGCGACAAAACTGACGCTTCACTTCCACCACCAGCGGATGGCGCGACAGCACAATCATCACCACAAACGCCAGCACGCCCGCGATAATTTGCACCGCCAGCAGCATCCCCAGCGTCAGTTGCCCTTTCAGCACAATGCCCAGCGCATAACTAACCACCAGCGTCGGCAGCGAGAGATAAAACGGCAGCCATAAACTCAGGATGTACTGGCGATAACTGGAACCGAGCACCGGTTTAATCATCACGAAATAACTCAGAATGGTGTTGATAATCTGCACCAGCAGGAAACCAAGCGTGACGCCGATTGCGCCCGCCATCTGCCCGCCAATAACAATCGCCGGAATAAACAGAAAGGTTTTGAATACGTTGAATTTAAAGCTGATATCCACCCGCGCTTTCGCCATCAGCAGCGAGCCAATCGGGTTACCCACTGAGCGCAGTAGCCCCACAATACACAGCAATTGCAGCACCGGAATAATGCTGTTCCACTTCTCACCAAAGACCAGCGGTACAAAGTTATTCGACACCACCATCAGCCCCAGCAGCGCCGGAAAATTGATAATCCCCACCACCGACAGCAGCTTGTAGAAGTTAACGCGCAGCTTTTCGGTGTCGTCCTGAATTTTGGCGAATGCCGGAAATAACACGCGGGTGATGATGGGGTTCAGCTTCATCGGCGGCACAACGGCCACGTTGTAAGCCAGGTTGTAGCCCCCTGCCACGCCCGCGCCGAGAATACGCGCCAGCACCAGCGTTGAAAGGTTGGTGTTGAGATAGTTGATGATGCTGTCCGCCGTCAGCCAGGCACCAAAGCGTAAGTTCGGCGCAACAGACGCCAGCGAGAAATGCAGACCGGGGCGATAAATTTTTCGACCATAGTAGCCAAACAGCAGCGTTCTTACCGCACTATTGACCAGATAACCGAGGATCGCGGTCATCGCCAGCGGCCAGAAATGGGCGCTAACCACTGTAAAAGTAAAGCCCGCCAGCACCGCGCTGGTTTCGATCATACCGATTTTGTTGAACTCCAGCTCCTTTTGCATCAACGCGCGAAACTGTTGCCCGTGGGGGATCACCACAAACGCCAGCGACAATGTTTTAATCAACGGTGCCAGATCCGGGTTATTCAGCACGTCACCAATGGCATCACTCAACAAAAACACCGCCACGCACACCACGATCCCCAGCCCGACGTTCAGCCAGTACAGCGTGGTGAGTTCAAGATGGCTGATTTCTTTTCGCTGAATAATCGAGTTAGCGATGCCGAAGTCAGAAAGCGTGTCTGCCAGCGCGATAATCACCAGCGACACGGTAAGCAAACCGAACTGGTGGTTGTCGATAATCCGCGCCAGCACGGTCATCTGCACCAGCCCGAGGCCGATGATGATTACTGTGGCAATCGCCGACCATTTCGCGCCGCTGATGGTTTTTTCACGTAAGCTCATATCAATATGCCGCTTTGTTAACGAAGCCTTTGAATACCGTCAGGAAAACGATTTTGATATCGAACCAGACGCTCCATTCGCGGATGTACTCAAGGTCGAACTCGACGCGTTTTTCCATTTTCTCCAGCGTGTCGGTTTCGCCGCGCCAGCCGTTAATCTGCGCCCAGCCGGTAATGCCCGGTTTCACCTTATGGCGCAGCATGTAGCCTTCAATGAGCTGGCGATATTGTTCGTTATGCGCCACGGCGTGCGGACGTGGCCCCACAATCGACATCCCGCCAGTCAGCACATTGATAAACTGCGGCAATTCATCCAGCGAGGTGCGGCGCAGAAAGTTCCCCACTTTGGTGACGCGCGGATCGTTCTGCGTCGCCTGGGTCACCACTTTGTCGTTCTCCATCACTTTCATGGAACGGAACTTCCACACTTTGATCGGCTTGCCATCCATGCCGTAGCGAGTCTGGCGGAAAATAACCGGCCCTGGTGAACTGAGTTTCACTGCCAGCGCAATACAGCACAGCACCGGGGAGATCAGCAGCAAGATCAGCGTTGCCAGCACAATGTCTTCCGCACGTTTTATCAGGCGGTTAACCCCGGAAAGCGGCGTGTCGTACAGCGGCACCACCGGAACGCCGTTCATCTCTTCGAGGCGTGAATGGAGAATGTTGAAGGTAAAGACGTCGGGGATCAGCAGCACCGAACAGGTGGTGTCCGCCAGTTGATGGACCAGTTTTTTCACTCGTGCGCCGTCGCACATTTGCATCGCGATATAGACGTTGTGAATTTTGCCCGCTTTTGCATCCTCGACCAGCTGTTGCAGATTGCCCGCCCAGTCGTTAGAAACGCCGCCCGGTTTTGGGTCGTGGTAAACGCCCACCACTTCAAACCCTAACCACGGCTGATTACGGAAGCTCTCCATCAGCATTTGCCCGGCAGCTAAATCCCCCGCCACGGCAACCATACGCTTGTTATAGCCATGATTACGCAACCAGCCCGCACCAATGCGAATACACGAACGACACGCCACTAACCCGATGCTGGTCAGCCCATACCACGCCAGCCAGATTTTCAGTTGCGTGTCGAAATCATTGTTGAACGCCACCAGTCCGGCGCTAAAAATCACGCTTAAGGTCCAGTTTTGCAGCAGCAGGGCAAATTCTGTCGTTGCCCGAACACCTCGCCATGAGCGATAAAAATCGGTGATGCCGCCCAACATCTGGAACACCACCAGCGTAATCAGCGCCACCAACAGGTGCATGTAGAGGAATGACAGTCCGCTGACTTCGCAAACCAGCCATAGCCCGGCAAACATGATGGTGATATCTGAAAAGCGTTGCACCATAGAGATTAACGATGCATTGGTTTTCGCTCGCTCGCGCTTTTTTAGATTTGTCATCGTTGTTCCTGTAATTAGCCCCTTACCCGCAGTGGGGTAAGGGAAGATCCGACATTACTCGTTCAGCAACGTCAGCAGAGTTCGCGTTCGCGCTTCCATCAGTGGCACATCACCGCGCGATTCCACATTCAGGCGTACCACCGGTTCGGTGTTGGAGGAGCGCAGATTAAAGCGCCAGTCGGCAAAGGTCATGCTGATGCCATCGGTGCGATCCACCGCCAGCGCCTCGCGGCTAAAATGCTGTTCGACGCGATTAATCGCCTCAACGGGTTGCGCCAGTTTGCTGTTGATCTCACCGCTTGCCGGGAATGCCGCCATGCGGTCGCGCACCAGTTCGCCCAGCGTTTTCCCTTTCATGCACACCAGTTCGGCGACCAGCAGCCACGGGATCATGCCGCTGTCGCAGTAAGCGAAATCACGGAAGTAATGGTGGGCGCTCATTTCGCCACCGTAGATGGCGTCTTCCTTGCGCATACGTTCTTTAATAAAGGCGTGTCCGGTTTTTGACATCACCGGGGTGCCGCCTGCGGCAGTCACTACATCAACGGTGTTCCAGGAAAGACGCGGATCGTGGATGATCTTCGCGCCGGGATTTTTTTCGAGGAACGCTTCTGCCAGCAGGCCGACAATGTAGTAGCCCTCGATAAACTGTCCTTTTTCGTCAAACAGGAAACAGCGGTCAAAATCGCCATCAAAAGCAATACCCATATCCGCGCCGTGTTTAATGACCGCATTGCGGGTGTCGTCGCGGCATTCCGGCAGCAGCGGGTTAGGAATACCGTTGGGGAAATTGCCGTCCGGCGTGTTGTGCACTTTGATCAATTCCACGGGTGCGCCGAGGGCTTTAAAGCGGGCTTCGATGGCGTCCACCACCGGACCCGCCGCACCGTTCCCGGAGTTGATCACCAGCTTGAGCGGCGTAAGGTTTTTGACGTTGATATAACCGAACAGATGATCAACGTAAGCGTCACGCAGATTGATTTGCTGATAGCGACCGCGTTTGGTTTCATCGACGGGAGGAAAATCGTTGGCTTCTGCCAGACGCTGGACGTCGCGCAGTCCGGTATCACCGCTGATCGGGCGAGCCCCTTCGCGCACCAGCTTCATGCCGTTGTAATCCATCGGGTTATGGCTGGCGGTAACTTCGATGCCGCCAGCCACGCCGAGATGGAACGTGGCGAAATAGATCTCTTCGGTGCCGGACATGCCAATATCCAGCACATCGACGCCCGCATCCTGTAAACCTTTCGCCAGCGCCAGTTTTAAGGTTTCGCTGGTGAGGCGGACATCACCGCCTAAAACAATGGTTTTCGGTTTGAGAAATTCGCCATAGGCACGCCCAATACGCCAGGCAATATCTTCATTCAGTTCTTCGCCTAATTTCCCGCGAATATCATAGGCTTTAAAACAGGTTAATTTTTTCATGTCGTTACCCTTTTTCAGGCAATAGTTGGCCCTGACCGAAGCGGCCAATTTTGTTTTTGTCGTTATTTACCGGAGATTTATTCCGGTTGATTATTCAACTACTACACCCGTCCGTAGCGATCCGCGAAGCGCACCACATCATCCTCTTCGAGATAAGAGCCGGAGCGAACTTCAATTAAATCGAGCGGAATTTTCCCCGGGTTTTCCAGGCAGTGTTTTGCCCCCAGCGGAATATAAATGGACTCGTTTTCACCAAGCAGTTTGATATCACCGTCAATGGTGACTTTTGCCGTTCCCGCGACCACTACCCAGTGTTCCGCGCGGTGATGGTGCATCTGTACCGACAAGCCCTCGCCCGGTTTCACGGTGATGCGTTTCACCTGGTAGCGGTCGCCCGCGTCGATAGAGTCATATTTGCCCCACGGGCGATACACTTCGCGATGCACCCGATGCTCATGGCGACCATCGGCTTTGATCTGCTCGACCACTTTTTTCACATCCTGCACCGCGTTACGGTCGGCAATCAGCACCGCGTCTTTGGTCTGCACCACTACCAGATCTTTCACCCCGACGGTGGTGACCAGGCCAGATTCGGCATACACGTAGCTGTTTTCGGTTTTGTGATTAATCACATCGCCGTGGCAAACGTTGCCTTCCGCGGTGTGGGCGCTGATCTCCCATAAAGAGGACCAGGAACCGACATCGCTCCAGCCCGCATCCATCGGCACCACAACGGCATCTGCCGTACGTTCCATAACCGCGTAATCCACCGACTCTTCCGGGCAGGCGAGAAACGCCTCTTCATCCACACGAATAAAATCGAGATCCGGATCGACGGCGCTCATCGCTTTTTCGCAGGCGTCGAGAATATCCGGGCGATATTTTTTCAGTTCTTCGAGATAACGTCCGGCACGGAACAGGAACATACCGCTGTTCCAGTAATATTCGCCGCTTGCCACATAGGCCTGAGCGGTTTCCAGATTCGGTTTTTCGACAAACTGCGCCACTTCAAAGGCCACCGTATCCTGCTCACCCGCCGACACTTCACCGCGACGAATATAGCCATATCCGGTTTCAGGTAGATCCGGCACAATGCCGAAGGTCACCAGCTTGCCCGCTTCGGCATACGGCATGGCATTACGCACGGCGGCGCGGAACGCGTCTTCGTCGGCAATCACATGATCTGCCGCCAGGACCAACATTAACGGATCGCTGTCCGGGCTATGACGTTCTGCCGCCAGCGCCGCCAACGCAATGGCAGGTGCAGTGTTACGCCCTGCCGGTTCGAGAATAATGTTCTCGGTGAGTTTGTTCAGTTGACGCAGCTGTTCCGCGACAATAAAGCGGTGCTGCTCATTGCAAATCACCACCGGGCTTTCGCACTCCACGCCGTTCAGGCGGCAGATGGTGGTTTGCAGCATGGTAAGATCGCCTTTCAGGCATAAAAACTGCTTGGGATAAAGTACGCGGGAAAGCGGCCATAAGCGGCTACCGGAGCCACCTGCCATCACAACTGGATAGAGTTTCGACTGCGACATAATTATCCCCGAATATCATGTATAAATTGACGTAACACGTTCTCTTTATCGAGCGTGCGTTCGGCATATTCACGTGCCACCGTGTTGTGTTTGGGCAGCAGGAGCGCCTGACGGATCCCCGCCACCAGCGCCTCGACCGATTCTGGTTCTACGCAAACCGCAATTCCTGGGAAGGTTTCGCAAAGCTGCCCCAGTTCTGTGTGAGCTTCTGCGGTAATTACCGCGTTACCGCCTACCGCCAGAATATTGGTCAGTTTCGACGGCAATACGGCATCTGCCGCGCCGCGTTTTTGCACCACCAGATGGCAGTCGCCCATCTTCAGCAGTGCAGGCAAGGCGTCATAAGATTGCAGCGGGAAAAATTGCATATTGCGCAGTCCGCGCTGCTGCGCCATTTTTTCCAGCCGCGCTTTGCCGCCGCCCTGCCCGACAATGGCAAAAATCAGCGGTTCATCGCGCAGGCGATCGGCAGCTTCAATAACGTTTTCCAGCCCCTGCTTTTCACCAATATTGCCGGAGTAAAGAATGATTTTTTTGTTATCCGGCAGGCCAAGCTGGTTACGAAGGGCAGCAACATCAGCGTCTGCGACATGCTGAAAACGGGCGATTTCCGACCAGTTGGGGAAGAAGATGACGTTTTCTGCCGCCACGCCTTTTTCGATGGCTTTATTCATCATCGAACGCGAAATCGTCGAGACGTTATCGACGTTATGCAGTCCGCTACGTTCGAAGGCTGTCGCCAGCTGTGCCACTTTGCCGGCTTTACCTTTTCCGGCAAGGCCCAGCCCCAGCATGGCATCCACTTCGTAATCCTGAATATGCAGCACGGTACGCGCACCAGAGAGTTTCGCCAGCAGGCGCATTCCCGGCGTGCAAAACAGCGTTGGTACTACGCCGATAATGCGATCCGGCTTCCAGCGACGTTGCGCCATCAGAGGAAAGAAACTGCTGGCAGCAAAGCTGCCGAGATGTAACAGGCGTTTCAGGGTGCTCGGCTGTTTTGGCACATACAGCGGGCAGCGCCACACCGTGGCGGCCCCCTCTTCTTGTTTGTACCACCATGCGGAATAGTTCTCGCCCACCTGCCACTGCGGGTAGTACGGCGGTGCGGTAATGACCCGCACCTCATGACCTTGTGCTGCCAGCCATTCCACCATCTCGCCGGTGTATTTGCCGATGCCGGTTAACTCCGGCGAGTAGTTAATGCCGTAGACCAGTATTTTCATAATCCGGGTACTCCGGCACGCTTCTCAGTGAGAAAATAGGCGCGGCTGTTAGCGTGAACATTGTCACTGGCGAGCAGTGCGTCCGGCGTCAGCCAGCGGTAATCGTCATGCTGCTCATCCGGCAGTAACAGCTCTTCTTCCGCTACTCTGAAGCGAAAACCGAGCACCACATAGTGAGTGGTGAAATCCGTGCCGGAGAAGTTATCGTCATAAAAGTGCTGCCAGACACCGTAAAACTGGCCTGCTGTAATCGGCAGACGCAGCCCCAGTTCCGCCATCGTCAGCCGCTCAAATGCGGCTTCCAGCGTTTCGTCTTTCTGCACGCGCCCTCCCGGCACAAACCAGTAACCCTGCGCCGGGCGGTTGGTTCTTTTGCCAAGCAGAAACTCGCCGCGACTGTTCTCGACAATAAAGTCGAGAGAGACAAGCGGTGTGGAGCGCACTACCGTGGCAAAGTCTTCCTGACGTAAAAACATCATTACCCCCGAAAACGGTCTTGATTCTCAAGGAACCACTGGTAAGTGCTGGCAAGCCCCGCTTCCAGTGAAATTTCGTGATACCAGCCAAGCTGATGCAGGCGCGTCACATCCAGCAGTTTGCGCGGCGTACCATCCGGTTTGCTGGCATCGAAAACCACCCGACCTTTGTAACCCACCACTTTGGCGATGGTTTGCGCCAGCTCGCGGATAGTGCAGTCAACACCCGTGCCGACGTTAATGTGCGACAGCATCGGCTGGGTGTTTTCCAGCCAGACTTCGTGCGCCAGCTCCATGACATGAATGCTTGCCGCCGCCATATCATCGACATGCAGAAATTCGCGCATCGGCGTACCGCTGCCCCACACCACCACGTCCGGTGCATTCTGTGCCGTCGCCTCGTGGAAGCGGCGCAGCAATGCGGGGATCACATGCGAATTACTTGGATGGAAGTTGTCGTGCGGCCCGTACAGGTTGGTCGGCATGACAGAGCGGTAATCGCGTCCATACTGGCGGTTGTAAGATTCGCACAGTTTGATCCCGGCGATTTTGGCAATGGCGTATGGCTCGTTGGTCGGCTCCAGCGTGCCCTGTAACAGCTCGCTTTCTGCCATCGGCTGTTTTGCCAGTTTTGGGTAGATGCAGGACGATCCGAGAAACAGCAGTTTGTTCACGTCGTTCTGATGCGCAGCGTGAATGATGTTGCTCTCAATCATCATATTCTGGTAGATGAAATCCGCCGGATACGTGTTGTTGGCGACAATCCCGCCCACTTTCGCCGCCGCCAGATAGACCTGGTCAATGCGCTCGCTGGCAAAGAAATCATGCACCGCGCGGCTGTCCAGCAGGTTCAGTTCGTCGCGGGTGCGTAATACCAGTTCCACATCACCGCGCTGTTCGAGCTGTCGCTTGATGGCAGAACCGACCATCCCGCGATGGCCAGCGATAAAAATACGTTGTTTACTCATGCTTATGACTCCAGCGCGATCGCCACGTCGTAGCCGTGAGATTTCAGCAGAGAGTGTTTTTTCGCCGCTTCGAGGTCATTAGCCACCATTTCAGATACCATCTCTCTGAGGGTGATTTCCGGTTTCCAGCCCAGTTTTTCGTGCGCTTTGGTTGGGTCGCCGAGCAGCGTTTCTACTTCAGCAGGACGGAAGTAACGCGGGTCAACGGCGATAATCACATCGCCCGGTTTAACGCCCGGCGCGTCATGCCCGGTGACGGAAACCACAATGCCCTTCTCTTCAACGCCCGTGCCTTCAAAGCGCAGTTTGATGCCCAGCTGTGCTGCCGCCATTTCCACGAACTGACGTACGGAGTACTGAACGCCGGTAGCGATAACAAAATCTTCCGGTTGTTCCTGTTGCAGCATCATCCACTGCATTTTTACGTAGTCTTTGGCATGGCCCCAGTCACGCAGGGAATCCATATTGCCGAGGTACAGGCACGACTCCAGCCCTTGAGCGATATTGGCGATTGCGCGGGTGATTTTGCGGGTAACGAAGGTTTCGCCACGGCGCGGGGATTCATGGTTGAAGAGAATGCCGTTACAGGCGTACATGCCGTAGGATTCGCGGTAGTTAACGGTGATCCAGTAGGCATACAGTTTGGCGACCGCATATGGAGATCGCGGATAGAACGGCGTGGTTTCTTTCTGCGGAATTTCCTGCACCAGACCGTACAGTTCAGAAGTGGAAGCCTGATAGAAACGGGTTTTCTTTTCCAGACCAAGGAAGCGGATCGCCTCCAGCAGACGCAGTGTGCCCATCGCATCAACGTCTGCGGTATATTCCGGTGACTCAAAAGAAACCGCAACGTGGCTCATTGCGCCCAGGTTGTACACTTCATCCGGCTGCACTTCACGCAAAATGCGCGTCAGGTTGGAGGTATCACTCAGGTCGCCATAATGCAGATGGAATTTCGGGTTACAGGTATGCGGATCCTGATAAATATGATCCACGCGCTCGGTGTTGAATGACGATGCACGACGCTTAATACCATGTACCTCGTAACCTTTTTCCAGCAGAAACTCTGCCAGGTAAGAACCGTCTTGTCCGGTTACACCGGTGATGAGAGCGACTTTTGACATGTCTTATTCCTCTGTATTTTTTGAATTTATTCAGTTTCAACGCGTTCGCGTATCACCACTGCGGGATTCCCCCGGCAAACTCTATTTGCCGGAAGCGATTTAAAAACACTGCTTCGCGCACCCACGACGGTGCCGTCGCCGATCGTGACGCCAGGAGCAACAAAAACATCGGTTGCCAGCCAGCATTTCTCGCCAATCACAATGGGCGTGGCGTTTATGGTGAAATGTCGACTTGCATGGTCGTGGCTCCCGGTGCATAAATAACTTTTTTGCGATATCACCGAATGTGCGCCAATGGTTATTTCACCGAGGGTATATAAATTGACGTCATCGCCGACCCACGCGTAATCACCTAAGGTTAATTTCCACGGATAGGTAATTTTTACTGACGGACGAATAACTACGTTTTTTCCTATTTTTGCGCCGAATAAACGTAATAAAAATGCCCGCCAGCGATACAATACTTGTGGCGACCAGGCAAATAATGTTGCCTGTACTGCCCACCACAATTGCACTTTAATAGCGTTGCCGCCCCGGAATCCTTTCGGCACCGAGAAACCGCTTAAATCTTGCATTGGTATTCCTTATATTCAGACTTTGTTATATAAGGCTTTAGTCTTACCCGTCGTGCGCTGGCGTAAATGCCAGGATAATTCAACCCAGAAGCCAGGCACATGTAATATTTGCCGTTGGACTTTTTTAGCGTCCGCGCACAATTCCATATTATTGGTGGTAGATACCCCACCCATAGAAAATTCAGACACCAGGCCATTGAGTTTTTTAAATGCATAACCGGCTTTATACATTTTGGCCGCCAGCGCATAATCGGAAGAAACTTTATACTCCAGGTCATAACGCCATTTTTTCAAACCGGATACCGGAAAAAATATCGCCTGATGGCTGGCGGGCAGGCTGTGATAAATATACCAGCCCGGTTTAGCGCGACGTTTAATTTTATGCCCGTCGCCAAAATCCAGCAGCGCATCGCCGGTGATCATCACGTTATCTTTTTGCATTTTTAATCTACGGACAAAATTTGCGGCATCCTGATGAAAAATATCGCCCGAGTTGAGAAACAGCGCAAACTTGCCTTGTGCCATCGCAATGCCTTTGTTCATGGCGTCGTAGATACCGTTATCTGGCTCGCTGACAAAGCGTAGGTTATAGATACCATTGAGATTTTCCAGATACTCACGGGTGCCGTCATTGGAACCGCCATCGACAACAATCCATTCGAAGCTGATATCGTCAGCCTGCGCCAGATGCGCCAGCGAGGCGTGTGTTTTGACTATCCCTTCGAGGTTACGAAACGCAACGGTGATTATGCTAAGCAACATTTTTTACCTCGTAATACCCGTCATACTTCAAGCTGCATGTGCGTTGGTTTTCCTCGCTCACCCCAGTCACGTACTCGTGTACGCTCCTGGAGATTCGCTGCGTCACCAACTTCCTGCAACTCGAATTATTTAGGGTGTATATTTAACGCTTTTCGCAAAATAAATGGACAGACGATTAAAAATGCATATTCCGGGCTAAATATCGAACCGGTAAAAAACAGCGACACCGGAGTAAAAAGATAGAGCTGCACACGAAAATTGCGATTATCACCAAAAGCGTTGATCATCATTTTTATCACTTTCCCCATGTACCACAGTGATAAAAGCACTGCGAACCAGGAAAAATAAATAATCAGCAGATACAAACCATTGTCTATGGTTTTTCCGACATCCGCACCGTTAAATATTCCGAATGATGCGACATATTCATAAAGTGAGCCAAATCTGACTACACCGTCAATATGGCTCAAAGAATAACCGACCATCACCAGTGGACCGACAATACGATAATACGATGACGATCCTTCCGTACCTAAATCGCCCAAGCGGGTGGAAATATAAGGAAACGCGATTACCACACCAACCAGGAATACAGCCAGAGAAATCAATGCTAACGGTAACTTTTTCTTAATCGCCTCTTTGTTCAGATATTGAAACGCCCACTCCAACAAATAAAACAGGATAAAGGTCATAACCCCTGAAAACGATCCGGATAATATTATCCCTGCGAGAATCATAGCATCGGTTTTAGGCGTTTTGATACCAAACTGTTTAATGCTGAGCCAAATTGAGATTAATGCCAGAGCGAAAAATGCCGGTTCGAAATAAAGTGCTGTCGTACGCTTGCCGCCGAATTTAATGAAATTCAGCACATAACTGTTGCTGTAAATCAGATATTTCGAAATCGACTCCATAATACTGCTGCCGCCAGTGAGGATAATTTGCGCCATCTCCACCGCCGCCAGCGCCACCACCAGCCCGACCACCAGATAAAAGAAACGTAATATCTTGCTATGGTTGTGTGGCGAAATCGTTTTAAAGCGAATACTCCACACCATGCCAATAATGATCACAATATAGACAAACAGCATGGTTGAAGTTACGTATTTACTGGCATCCAACGACTGACCAAACAAGTAGTTAAACGCCGTGAGTCCCGCACCAATCCCTAAGGCAATCATCAATTTTTTAACGCTGATGCGCTCTAAAAACAGCAGTAACAAGACAGGTAAAAAAGTGACGATGGTGATGGGGAAACTTTCACCAAGCTGGGCGATTTTGACGTTAACCAGCAGGTAAATCAGCGGCAGCAGCAGGTAGCTACAGATTCTGATAGAAGTTGACATACTCCTCCAGCATCTGTTGTCCACTGTAGGCGGCGCGGCTGCGCCGGCTGAACTCAGCCAGCGTGGTACCAAATATCGCCTGCGCGATTTCCGGTTTGCTTAACTGCACCAGTTGCAGCACCTCTTCTTCGCTGACGGTTTTACCACCGGATTTTTGCAGCACTTCCCGCGCCGCATCGCTATGGGTGGCAATCACCGGCACACCAATTGATAACGCCTCACACAAAATCAGCGGGTAGTTATCGACGCGAGAACTGAACACCAGCGCATCCATCTGATTAAGCGCGCTCATCAACTTGCGCTTGTCAGTTTCAAAGCCGTGATTAACCACGTTACCAGCGGTGAACGGCGAGAACTTACCAAAGGTATGCAGTTCTATTTTGTCACCCAGCGCTATCATCTCGCGCACCAGTTGCTGGTTAGTTTTGCCGTCGTAACGCAGGTCATGCGCCACCACCGCGATTTTCGGCTTACCCTGGGTTTCGCGCACTGGAGGCAAGTCTGCCAGAATCGCTTCGGTTGCCATATCAATGCCATTATTGATAATCCGACAACGCCCTGGACCATACAGGCTATTGAAAGCATCAGCCACATGCTGGCTGGGGGAAATAAACTGACAGCCCAGCGCCAGCATCTCGCGGAATAACTGGCGTTTGCCCGCCACCAGCTGGTGTGCGCGATCAATCTTCACCGGCGGATAGTTATTTAAGGTCGGGCATTTCTGGCAGCCCGTTTTCCAGCCTTCGCAACCGTCGGTAAAAGCACAGCGTCCGGTAACGCTCCAGTGATCGTGCAGTGTCCAGACCAAAGTGACATCCGGTTTGTGGTTTTTCACCTTTTCGCAAAAGCGCACCACGCTCTTAAGATTCAACCAGTAGCTGTGCAGCACATGAAAATGCAGGACTACCGGTCCCGGTGTGCGAGTAATGGTGCGATATAACTCACTGAAATTGCCGAACAGATCGCGATTAAACAGACGAAACAGGGCAATGTTCGCCATCGCGGTCATCCGCGGCGTATGTTTGATGACCTGCGGATAGTTCTGATGGCTGACGCTCTCTTTGCCGCCTTTGCCGTAGCCGTAGACAAAATGTGACGCCAGCCCCTGTTGCAGCGCGCGCTGGTGGAGATCTAACGCCACACCTGCCGCCCCGCCTTCCGCCAGTCGCACATTAAATTGCAGAATATTCATTTAATTACCTTCACTCGCGCTTTTTCTCCCACCACCAGCGCGTTGTCCGGGATTGCGTCGAGCACCACGCTGCCCGCCCCCACGGTAACGTTGTTACCAATCGTGATATCGCCGAGAATAATGACGTTGGCACCAAGCTCGACGCCGTTGCCAATGTGTGGACATGCCATGTTATCGGCACCACGATTGCCGATAGTGACACCGTGGCGAATGGTGAAATCATCCCCCGCGACCACATTTTTATTGATCACTACGGCATAGCCGTGATGGATAGTAAAGCGTCGGCCAATGGTCGCGGCGGCCTGGATTTCATAACCGAAAAAGCATTCGGTGATAATGCGATACAGCACCAACAGCGGGGCCGCCCACAGATTGTTGAGGACGTTTTTTTTGCGCCACACTGAACAAAAATGAGCAACGCGATAGGCAAGAACCATGCAGCACGGGCGTAAACTCCAGCTGTTGGCGCGCAGATCTTCCAGCATCTTTAGCGCCCCCGAATTCCATCAGCCAGACGTTTGCCGTTACGCACCGACAGCAGCGTCAACAAGGTGCGCCAGGTCATGCGTTTATTGCGGATCTGGTAGAGGGTAAACAACTGATATTTTTTGCTGGCGCGGTCGAATTTGTCTTTGTGCTTACGATAAAAGTGGAAGTACCCGGAGAATTTTTTCGGTGACGAGGTGATCTGCATTTCGCCGTGATTGATATGCAGGATTTGCGTCGCCTCTTCCACTTTCCACGGTTCGCCGTACTCCACCACCATTCGCAGGAAGATGTCGTAATCCTGTGCCGCTTTCAGTTCGGTATCGAACAAACACTCTTTGAAACGCCACGCCCAGCTAAATACCTGATTACCAATGATATTGCGTTTGTAGAACAGGCGGCGTGAATACGGCGATTTGGGATACAGCGGCAAGCTTGCCGGTTGGGAATAGACTTCGCCCTGGCAAACGTAGTCGTTAGCGTACAAAAAGGCGTGTGTGACCAGTTGCTGTTTATGGGCGAGGAAGACGCTCAGGCGGTTGGGTGTCCATTCATCGTCGTCATCGATCCCGGTGATGTATTCCCCTTGTGCCAGCATAATCGCCTGGTTACGTACCGCGCACGCCCCGCTGTTAATGTCGTTGTGAATGTACGTAATACGCGGATCGTTGAGGGCGGTGACGTACTGTTGCAGTTGTTCCCAGGAGGTGGAGCAATCATCCACGATGATCATCTCCCAGTTGCTGTAGTCCTGGCGC
This sequence comes from Escherichia sp. MOD1-EC4550, assembly GCF_963876935.1. NCBI lineage: Bacteria > Pseudomonadati > Pseudomonadota > Gammaproteobacteria > Enterobacterales > Enterobacteriaceae > Escherichia > Escherichia sp. MOD1-EC4550. Next base: position 76,410 of record NZ_CAWNSE010000015.1, on the reverse strand, counting down.
AGGACCGATTTTATCGCCCGAATCGCCAGTTGTTGGCGGTTCCAGGTCGGCATATAGATTGAGATCAGCGGATTGTCTTTCATAGGTTGTTCTCCCGGAGTATCGAGATGTTCTGCCGGTTTATAAGCTGGTTTACAGGTTCTGTTGCCGGATGCGGCGTGAACGTAGGTCGGATAAGATGCGTCAGCATCGCATCCGACAGCGGATCTCGTTATTTCGCGTCCGACTTATATTCGTATTCGTAATAGCCATAATCCTGATACGCGCTGGCGCGGCGGAAGATAGAGTTCAGAATCACCCCTTTCACCGGAATACCGTTTTGCTCAAAGCGGCTCAGACTGGTTTCCACTTCTTTCAAGGTGTTGACCGCATAACGCGCCACCATTAATGTGGTTCCGACGTGACGCCCGACAATTGCGGCATCGGTCACAGCCAGAATCGGCGGCGTATCAATTAACACCAGGTCGTAGTTTTTACTCGCCCAGTTCACCAGTTCGGTAAAGCGTTCGCTCATCAACAGTTCAGAAGGATTTGGCGGCACCTGGCCGCGCGGGATCAGGTCAAATTTGGCAATAGAGGTCGGTTTAGCAGCGGTAGTAATATCGCCCTGACCAATCAGAATTTCCGACAGGCCATTGACGTTATTGGTGCCGAGCAGCTCGTGGGTGTAGCCTTTGCGCATATCGCAGTCGATCAACAACACCCGTTTATTGGTCTGGCTAATGACCGCCGCCAGGTTGGCGCAGACAAAGGTTTTACCGATTGACGGGCTAACCCCGGTCATCATCAACACATTGTTCTGTGCCTGCATCATCGCGAAGTGCAAACTGGTACGCAGACTACGGATGGCTTCAATCGCCAGATCGGTTGGATTCCCCACCGCCAGTAGCTGGCTCTGTTTATAGCGTTTAACCCCTTTGATGGTTTTGACGCTATCGCGCGCTTTTTGCCATTCCGACAGCGGGATGCTGGCATAGACGCTGATGCCGTGTTCTTCCAGCACCTGCGGGCTTTCGATGCCGCGATTAAACAACGAGCGCAGCAGCACACCCACGATAGAGAGCATCAGGCCAAGGATAATCGCGCCGAGGATAATCAGCCCTTTCTTCGGTTTCAGCACGCCAGGCTGGGTGATTGCCGGGTCAACAATGCGCACATCGCCGACGGTGCTGGCTTCGGTGATTTTCAGCTCCTGCTCTTTATTCAGCAGTTGCATATAGACCTGTTGACCAGACTCGACATCGCGGGTCAGACGGACAATTTCCTGCTGGGTTTTCGGCATCGCCGTTACGCGACCGTTAAGTTTGGCTTTCTCTTCTTCCAGCGCCTGACGTTTCTCCAGCAGCGTGCGGTACGCCGGGTGAACTTTGGTGTACAGCTTGGAGATTTCCGCCTCTTTAAAGGTCAGTTCGTTCAACTGCGCGTCGATGTTCACCATCGAATCGAGCACCGCTTTCGCTTCCAGCGGCAGATCAACAGAATCTTTATCCTGACGGAAGGCATTCAGTTTGTTTTCAGCAACATCAAGGCGGCTGCGTACTTCTGGTAACTGTTGCGCGAGGAAGGCGAGGCTTTTCGACGCTTCCGCCGATTTGCGCTCAATATTTTGTTCCTGATAGTTACGGGCGATACTGTTAAGAATGTCGCGGATCTGTTCGCGATCTTCACCGGTATATGTCAGGCTCAGTACGCCAGCGTCTTTGCCATTCTCTGTTACCGTCAGGCTGTTTTGCAGTTGATTGATCATCCCCAGCGTGGAGTATTTAGTGACGGTAAACTCACTGCCCTGGCTGGCGTGAATAGCTTCAACCATCAGCGTGACGCCTTCTTTTTTCAGCATCTGACCCGCTTGCCCACGAGCGCTAAAGCCGCCGTCGCTGCTCAAAGTGTAGTTTTTGTTGTCCAGCACATTAAGCGTAAACACCTGATCCACCATCTCTTTTGGACGGTTAAAGGTGGTCACTTTTACGGTCTCGTTCTGACGTCCCATCAAACGATCCCAGCCCGCACCGAAAATGGGGAACGTGTTTTTGCTCACCGCAATATCGAGGTCGAGATCGTCCACCGTTTTACCGAGCACCAGACGCGAGCGAATCAACTGGATCTCAGCGTCCGATGCTGGCGGCTTGTTAGCTAACGCCGAGCCGATATCCTGCACTAACGAATTGCCGCTGCTTTGCTCAATTTGTACCAGTGCGTCGGCGCTGTATATCGGCGTAGCGAAGAAGGTGTAAACCACAGCACAGAGGGCGAATACGGCGGTGATGCCAATTACCCACCAGCGCGCTTCAATGACGGTGCCGACCAGGCGACCAATATCGATTTCATCACTGCCCGTTACCGGAGCGGCATGTTGTTTTACTTTTTCTGTCATTGTTATACCTGCTCTGCGTTCAATGCCTGCGCCCACTGGCGGGCAGACCGTTCAAGTAATGTGTACACCGCTGCAAACGTTTCCCGGCTTTTGCGATACGGATCGGGGATTTCACATTCGTTATCCCAGTGACCAAACAGCATCACTTTGCCGCGCATCTCAGGTGCCATCTCGCATAAGCGTTCGATATGGCGCTTTTCCATGGTCAAAATCAGGTCGTAGTTGCGACACAGGCGGCGGCTGATTTGCCGTGCACAGTGACCTTCCAGAGACAGTTGATGTTCTGCGGCGACGCTGATAGCGGTAGGATCAGCGCCCTTACCGACCAGTGCGCCGAGACCAGCGGATTCAACTTTCAGCTCAGGGTGATAACGTTGCAGTAAGCGTTCCGCCGTCGGGGAACGGCAAATATTGCCGACACAGACAACTAAGATGTTGTTAAACATGACGATTACCAGTTATGAATGTCGCTGGCTGTATCCGTCATGTAACGGACACCGCTAATAGTTGGCAGCAACTGATTGATCAGACGGTTCCAGCGGGAAACCGGGGCGGTGGTGACATACACCACGTCATAAGGCTGCAGGCGGAATTCTGTCGCCATCACCAGCGACGTGGCATCGGACATATCCAGTTGGTAGATATTGGCGATCTTGCCGTTACGCCCGCCCTCGCCTTTCAATGGACGAATGACAAAGATGCCGCTGGCGTTGGAGGTGGTCATGTCGATACCTTCGGCATTGCCCAGGGCTTCAGTCAAGGTCATGCCGCTAAAGTCCATTTTCAGGGTGCTCTGTTTCTTCACTTCACCCATCACAAATACTTTCAGATCATCATTACGCGGCACGTAGAGGATATCGCCGGGGTAAAGCAGTCGATTCTGATTGAGGTCACCGTTTTGCATCAGCGCCTGCAAAGAAATGCGTTCTTCACGACCATTGTGTGTTAGCACCACGTTGCGCCAGTCAGCGGTATCGGTCAGGCCACCTGCGGCGTTAATGGCGTCGAGAATGGTCAATGGTACGTTGGTGATCGCCTGTTGACCGGATTTATTCACCTGACCGGAGATATAGGCCTTTTGCGAGCGGAAGGCGGCGATATTAACGTCCACCTGCGGGTCAGCGATGTACGTCGCTAAGCGCCCGGTAATATCACTGCGGATTTCAGCGAGCGTTTTCCCCACCACGTGAACCTTGCCGATATACGGGTAGAACATGGTGCCGTCAGGCTGTACCCAGTTGCCGGTGTCGCTGGAGCTGCGGTACTGACCAGCTGGCGTGGTGAGTTCCGGGTGATCCCAGACGGTGACATTAAGAACGTCGCCCGGCCCGACACGATATTGATAATTGGCAATCTCGCTTTCCAGCGTCATATTGGGGCGCGCGACGTTCGGGCGTGGACGTAATTGATCAATCAGGCGCGGGGTCAGCGGATAAACATTCACCATTTTGTCGAGATCGAAATCAGCATCCTGCTGTTTGATGACGTCTTTACCCATCGTCGACATATTGCTGCCCGGAAGTACTGTGCAACCGCTTATCAAGGTTACTGACACCAATAATGGCATCAATTTCATTTTGGATTTCATCATTGTTTATTTATCACTTTGGCAGAGTAATTATCCTGTGCACTATTAATAGCAATGTCGCCATGCACATTTACCTTGCAGTTAATTGAATAAAAATTTAACTGGCATCAGTCCTAAAAAAATTGATTTCATCCGCAGGCTATTGACAGAATAATTCAGACTGGTCTTTCAGGCATCCAGACACGCTACCGCCCCTGGCTTTTTAGCTACCAATACACTGATTTAGTTTAGATTTTCCAACTCTTTCATCATGCAGTCGATTATGAAAAAGCGTTATTCCGTGAATTAATTTTCCAGATATAAGGTGGCATTATGGTAATTGAATATTGGCTTCCAATAATGCAGGAGGAAGTGTTACAGCTAACGGAATAGCAGGCAAGGTAACAATTCGGCAATTGGCTATTTTTAAGAATTATATTAAGTGTCAATCAATATGTTTTTTAGGACTTTCTTTAGGTTGACAATAATTAATATAGTGTCTCCATATGCGATATTTCTTAAATAATGTTTTATTATTGCCACTTTTAATTCAGGGATAATGTGAGGTTATAACCCTCAAATTATATGAGATAAATAGTGCTGCAACATTGCATTTTTGCCCCGATTTATCCATGATCGAATTGTGACATTTGTCATACAACGAATAGGTTTTGTACTTACTATGGAATGGATTGCCGATCCGTCTATCTGGGCCGGGTTAATCACGCTGATTGTGATCGAACTGGTCCTCGGCATTGATAACCTGGTCTTTATTGCCATCCTCGCCGAAAAACTACCGCCGAAGCAGCGCGACCGCGCACGGGTTACCGGGCTGCTGCTGGCAATGTTAATGCGCCTGTTACTGCTGGCGTCAATCTCCTGGCTGGTCACCCTGACTCAACCGCTGTTCAGCTTCCGCTCGTTTACCTTTAGTGCCCGCGACTTAATCATGCTGTTTGGTGGTTTCTTCCTGCTGTTCAAAGCCACGATGGAGCTGAACGAACGGCTGGAGGGGAAAGACAGCAATAACCCCACGCAACGCAAAGGTGCGAAGTTCTGGGGTGTGGTGACACAAATTGTGGTACTGGACGCCATCTTCTCACTTGACTCGGTGATTACTGCCGTCGGGATGGTCGACCATTTACTGGTCATGATGGCCGCCGTCGTTATCGCGATCAGCCTGATGCTGATGGCAAGCAAGCCGTTAACCCAGTTCGTTAATAGCCACCCGACCATCGTCATACTCTGCTTAAGTTTCCTGTTGATGATTGGCTTTAGCCTGGTGGCGGAAGGTTTCGGCTTCGTCATTCCGAAAGGCTACCTGTACGCTGCCATTGGTTTCTCGGTGATGATCGAGGCGCTCAATCAGCTGGCTATCTTTAACCGGCGACGTTTTCTTTCCGCTAACCAGACGCTGCGCCAGCGGACTACCGAAGCGGTAATGCGCTTGTTAAGCGGGCAAAAAGAAGATGCGGAACTGGATGCCGAAACCGCGTCCATGCTGGTGGATCATGGTAACCAGCAGATCTTTAATCCGCAGGAACGGCGGATGATTGAGCGGGTACTTAATCTTAACCAGCGTACTGTCAGCAGCATTATGACGTCGCGCCACGATATTGAGCATATCGATCTCAACGCGCCGGAAGAGGAGATCCGCCAGCTGCTGGAGCGAAATCAGCACACGCGTCTGGTCGTTACCGACGGCGATGATGCAGAAGATTTGCTCGGTGTCGTTCACGTTATCGACCTGTTACAACAGTCACTGCGCGGCGAACCGCTCAACCTGCGGGTGTTGATTCGCCAGCCGCTGGTGTTCCCGGAAACTTTACCGTTGTTACCTGCCCTGGAGCAGTTCCGTAATGCCCGCACACACTTTGCTTTTGTGGTGGATGAGTTCGGCTCGGTGGAAGGGATTGTGACATTAAGTGACGTCACTGAAACCATTGCCGGTAACTTACCGAACGAAGTGGAAGAGATCGACGCCCGCCATGATATTCAGAAGAATGCCGACGGTTCCTGGACGGCGAATGGTCATATGCCGCTGGAAGATCTGGTGCAATATGTGCCGCTGCCGCTGGATGAAAAACGTGAATATCACACCATTGCCGGGCTGTTGATGGAATATTTACAGCGTATTCCAAAACCTGGCGAAGAAGTTCAGGTGGGGGATTATTTGCTTAAAACGTTGCAGGTGGAAAGCCATCGCGTGCAGAAGGTGCAGATTATTCCGCTGCATAAGGATGGCGAGATGGAGTACGAGGTGTGATGGCATGTAGGCCTGATAAGACGCGTAAGCGTCGCATCAGGCGTTTCATTCAACCGGGAGAGTATGTGACATTAGAGGCTGTTCCGTTCACTTTATGTTCCTCGCTACTTTGGAACGCTCAAGCCGGTGAACGTGCCAGGGTGGCTCAATCGCCACCACCCTGGCAACCCGGGCTCCCGGCGGTAAATCGCCGCTAGCGCGGTCCCCTCATCTTATTCCTTTCGGCTATCGGGTACGGGCGCGAGGTAACATCCCTGTAAAACGCGCCCTCAGCCCACATCCATGTGGGCTGCCCCGGCCTACAGGAAACGATTCGGCGATTTACAGCCGGACCAACACCCTCGCTGAAGTATCTTACTTATACAGATGATTCATCTTTGCTGAAAGTAATCTACGTGATTGCCTGATGCGACGCTTACGCGTCTTATCAGGCCTACAGCATATGTCATCTGGATGACTTACATCTTCTCCAGCAACTTCTTCACATCTTTGCCATTGCGGGAATCTTTATTCCGCTCGGCCCAGTCATTCAGGCGACGTTTGGCTTCGTCCTGTAGATGTTTGCGTAGCAGCTGGTCCACTTGCAGGCTGTAATTAAGTTGCTGCCAGTTGCCATAAACCCGCAGCGGTACTGGCGTTTCTTTTAGGAAATCAATCAGTTTGCTTTCCCCGTTCCAGCCACCCACGACCCGAATATCAAACTGGGTGTCGCAGGTTTGATCTGCCAAATTCAACATGCCTTCCCCTGTCAGCGCCAGCACAGGCGATTGACCTTGCATGTCGTTTAACGTCACGACGCCATCCTTCAACGTCAAATCGGTGGTAAAGCGGTCAAGACGCGTCACGTTATCGAAGTTTTCAGCGGCCTTCACATCACCACCATTACGCTCTACCGCTTGCTGAATCATCTGCTGGAAGTTCATCCCTTCCATGCGTGTGTCCGTCATTTCGACATGCGCCTGTCCTTGCCAGTTGTGGCGGAATGCGTCGGCATCTATGTCAGCACCGGAGAAATCACCAGCCAGTGACATCTTTCCGGTCAACGAAATCGGATAGTTAAACGCCTTCAGAATGGTGCCAATCTCAACGTTTTCCAGCCGTGGCTGGAAGATTATCCGCGGACTTATTGATGTCGCGTCCAGCGTGCCCGGCAGCGAAACCTGTCCACCGTTAAGCTTGCCCTGCAGTTGAGTAATTTCCAGCAAACCCGACTTGTTGGTCATTTGCGTGGCAACGTCTGTAAAATTCATTCCGCGCCAGCGCACGTTACTGGCCTGCAACAAAATATCAGCCGTAAAGCCTTGCAATCCCTGATAGGCCGGTTCATCAATACGCGAAGAAATGACCGGGCGCGGCAACGTGGATTGGCTCTGCCCCTGCTGCGCGGCACCGTTTTCACCGTTCGCTGTTTCTTTAAGCGGGATGAGGTTGTCAAGATTCAGTTGCGGGAATTGCAGTCTCAGCTGCCATTCCGGTTTCTCTGTCAGCGTGACCTGTGCTTGCCCGCTCAGCGTACTGTCATTGGCGGTCAAACTAATTTGGTTAAATGACAGGCGTTTATGTGACTCCTGCCACTGGGCCTGGAAACTCCCCTGCCCCTGAATACCTTGTTTTGGTAAATCGGCACCCTGCAACTGCCAGTTAATTTGTTCAATAGCCGCCGTTAAATCATGCGGATAATCAGAAGCATCTACCGTACCGTTAAGGGATATCGTGAGATCGCGCTGATCGCGATTAACCCGCCCGGAGAACTCAAATGAGCCACGATGTTGGGGATCTTGTTCCATTTGCAGGCGGATATTGCGGATTGTCACCTGCTCATCATCTTCATGCTGGAACACCAGCACGCTGTCCGCCACCTTAAGACTGGAGATATCAAACGACCATCCGCGATCGTCTGACAGATCCGGCAAGGTATTGTCGCGCGGTGCAACCGGGGCATCTTCGCTGCGTACCGCTTCCGTCTGCGGCGTCAGTTGGATCACTGCCCCTTTTAGCATCACCTGCTTAACACTCAGTTGATGACTCAGCAGTGGTAAAAGCGCCACGTCCAGACGCATGTTGTCTGCGCGAACCAGTGGCTGGCTCGCGCCCTGGGCAGTGAGAGACATTCGCCCGGAGAGGATACTAAGTTGCGGCCAGACGTGCCAACGCAGTGGCCCGTCGAGCTGCAATTGATAACCGCTACGTGCAGCAACTTGCTTGACCATATAGTCGCGGAAATCATTCGGATTCACCAGCAACACTAACGCAGATAACCCGGCCACCAGCACGACCAGGAGTATCATCAGCGTCGTCAGAAATCGTCTCATGGTATCCTCAATGGGCCTGAATTAGTCTTTATCGATTCGGCTGGCTACCGCGCCCTGCTGGTTGCGATATTTCGCATCTTCACGGCGGTTGTAAGGTCGCGCCGCCGGGCCGGAAAGCGGCTCAAAGCTCAGCGCACCAATTAACATGCCCGGACGCAGCGCCAGCGGCAGCTTACCGGAGTTGTAGAACTCCAGCACAATGCAGCCAGACCAGCCCGGATCGATACGGTGCGCGGTGACGTGCACCATAAGCCCCAGACGCGCCAGTGAGGAACGACCGTCCAGCCATCCCACCAGATCGGCTGGCAGCGTCACCGACTCCAGCGTCACCGCCAGCGCCAGCTCTCCTGGGTGAAGATAAAACGCCTCGCTTTCATCGAGTACGATCTCATCGCTCATCACGCGGTCAAGCGCGGCGCTCACTTCATCTTTGGGACCGCTCAGATCGATAAACGCTGCCGTGTGACCACGGAAGGTACGAAATTTATTGCCCAGGCGCACATCCACCGTCGCGCCATTAATACGCTCCACTGGCGGACGTGGGTTGATCGACAAACGGCCTTCATCAAGCCAGGCTTCAATATCTCGGTCACACAGACGCATGGCATTTTCTCCTTTCGCGCATCACTCCCTTAACGCCAATTACGTCAAGGGCATACCAGGTTATCACTGAACGGTACACAATTTATCAAGCTTATTCAAAGAACTGACTTATTTTCGCTTTCAATATATCGATGGCGATGCGGTTTTTCCCGCCGCGCGGCACGATAATGTCCGCATATTGTTTAGAAGGCTCAATGAATTGCAGGAACATCGGGCGCACAGTTTTTTGATATTGCGCCATCACGGAATCCATTGAACGCCCACGCTCGTTAACATCACGCTTGATGCGGCGCATCAAGCAAATATCCAGCGGGGTATCAACGAAAATTGAGAAGTTAAGTTCATCACGCAAACGCGCATCCGTCAGCAGCAAAATGCCTTCGAGAATGATGACCTTCTTCGGCTCAACCTTTACCGTTTCTTTCATACGCGTATGTTCAACATAGCTGTAAACCGGCAGGTCAATTGCCGAGCCGCGTTTCAATGCTTGTAAATGCTCAAGCAGCAGGCTGTGATCCATCGCGCTGGGATGGTCGTAGTTGGTCTTAACGCGTTCTTCCATCGACAGATGGCTTTGATCTTTGTAATAGCAGTCTTCGGGAATTACGCCGATGTGTTCATCACCGACTTGCTCACGTAATTCACGATAAAGGGTACTGGCAATAAGACTCTTGCCGGAAGCCGATGCGCCAGCGATACCGATAATGACGCACTGATGAGACTGATCAGTCATATATTTAGCGACCTGATTAACCTGGATGTTAGGAAGGGGGCGACGAAGCGCCAAACGCGGCAATTATAGGGATTTCATCCGCCTGATACCAGTCGAATAGCGTTGCCGCGCGCTCAGAGTAATTGTTGACGAATAATTCCCGGTGGCAAATTACGTTGTTCAGTTTTAATGCAAGGTAAAAAATGTTATACGTCGTTGCGCAAATTATCCGCCTTTACGTCACTTTATGAGCAATTCGCATATAAAATGTAAAACTTTTGTACTAGCATAAACACAGAAACGAATACTGGCGACCTGGTCTTGCGGATAAAGCGGTAATGAGCAAACAATCACAGCATGTATTAATTGCCCTGCCCCACCCGCTGCTTCACCTGGTCAGTTTAGGTTTAGTCTCGTTTATCTTTACCCTTTTCTCGCTTGAACTTTCGCAGTTTGGAACTCAACTCGCCCCATTGTGGTTCCCGACATCCATCATGATGGTGGCGTTCTATCGCCATGCCGGGCGCATGTGGCCGGGGATTGCGCTGAGCTGCTCGCTGGGAAATATCGCCGCATCCATCCTGCTTTTTTCCACCAGCTCGCTGAACATGACCTGGACGACCATCAATATTGTTGAAGCCGTGGTCGGGGCAGTGCTACTGCGTAAATTGCTGCCGTGGTATAACCCCTTGCAAAATCTGGCTGACTGGCTGCGTCTGGCACTCGGCAGCGCCATTGTTCCACCTCTGTTAGGGGGTGTTCTGGTTATCCTGCTGACGCCCGGAGACGATCCTCTCAGGGCATTTTTGATATGGGTACTGTCAGAATCCATCGGCGCACTGGCACTGGTGCCGCTGGGATTGTTATTTAAACCACACTATCTGCTGCGCCATCGCAACCCAAGGTTGCTTTTTGAGTCGCTGCTCACGTTAGCCATCACACTGACGTTAAGTTGGCTTTCGATGCTGTATCTGCCGTGGCCTTTTACTTTCATTATTGTGCTGTTGATGTGGAGCGCCGTGCGCCTGCCACGAATGGAAGCCTTTTTGATCTTCCTTACCACGGTGATGATGGTGTCACTGATGATGGCCGCTGATCCCTCCCTGCTTGCTACGCCGCGTACGTACCTGATGAGCCATATGCCGTGGCTACCGTTTTTGCTGATCCTGCTGCCCGCCAACATCATGACGATGGTGATGTATGCCTTTCGTGCGGAACGCAAACACATTTCCGAAAGCGAAACCCGCTTTCGGAACGCGATGGAATATTCCGCCATCGGCATGGCATTAGTGGGCACCGAGGGGCAATGGCTGCAATCCAACAAAGCGCTCTGCCAGTTTCTCGGTTACAGTCAGGAAGAACTGCGCGGACTCACCTTTCAGCAACTGACCTGGCCGGAGGATCTCAATAAAGATCTGCAACAGGTTGAAAAGCTGATAAGCGGTGAAATAAACACCTATTCAATGGAAAAACGCTACTACAACCGCAATGGCGATGTTGTCTGGGCGTTGCTTGCCGTCTCACTGGTGCGCCACACCGATGGTACGCCGCTCTATTTTATCGCTCAGATTGAAGACATTAACGAGCTAAAACGCACCGAACAGGTGAACCAGCAACTGATGGAGCGCATCACGCTGGCTAACGAAGCGGGCGGGATTGGCATCTGGGAGTGGGAGCTAAAGCCGAATATTTTTAGCTGGGATAAGCGGATGTTCGAGCTGTATGAAATTCCTCCGCATATCAAACCGAACTGGCAGGTGTGGTACGAGTGCGTGCTGCCGGAAGATCGCCAGCACGCCGAAAAAGTGATTCGCGATTCATTGCAATCGCGCTCTCCCTTTAAACTGGAATTTCGCATTACCGTGAAAGATGGCATCCGCCATATCCGCGCCCTCGCCAACCGGGTACTGAATAAAGAAGGCGAAGTCGAACGCCTGCTCGGCATTAATATGGATATGACCGAAGTGAAACAGCTTAACGAGGCATTGTTTCAGGAAAAAGAGCGCCTGCACATTACGCTGGATTCCATCGGCGAAGCCGTGGTCTGTATTGATATGGCGATGAAAATTACCTTTATGAATCCGGTGGCGGAGAAGATGAGCGGCTGGACGCAGGAAGAAGCGTTAGGTGTTCCGCTCCTGACGGTGTTGCATATTACTTTTGGCGACAACGGGCCATTAATGGAGAACATTTACAGTGCCGACACCTCACGTTCCGCGATTGAACAAAATGTGGTGTTGCACTGCCGGAGCGGCGGCAGCTACGACGTGCATTACAGTATTACGCCGTTAAGTACTCTGGACGGCAGCAATATAGGCTCGGTTCTGGTGATTCAGGACGTCACCGAATCACGCAAAATGCTGCGCCAGCTGAGCTACAGCGCCTCCCATGATGCACTGACGCATCTCGCCAATCGCGCCAGTTTTGAGAAGCAACTACGCATCCTGCTGCAAACGGTAAACAGTACACATCAGCGACATGCCCTGGTGTTTATCGATCTTGATCGCTTTAAAGCGGTGAATGACAGCGCCGGACACGCCGCTGGCGACGCTTTGTTGCGCGAACTGGCGTCATTGATGCTGAGTATGCTGCGCTCCAGCGACGTGCTGGCGCGACTCGGTGGCGATGAATTTGGTCTGCTGCTGCCAGATTGTAATGTCGAAAGTGCGCGTTTTATCGCTACACGCATTATCAGCGCCGTGAATGACTATCACTTTATATGGGAAGGACGTGTACATCGGGTAGGTGCCAGTGCCGGGATTACCTTGATTGATGACAACAATCATCAGGCGGTTGAAGTGATGTCGCAGGCTGACATCGCCTGTTATGCCTCCAAAAATGGTGGCCGCGGCCGGGTGACAGTTTACGAACCGCAGCAAGCTGACGCACATATCGAACGGGCGGCGATGTCGATTGATGAACAGTGGCGGATGATTAAAGAGAATCAGTTGATGATGATCGCCCACGGCGTCGCTTCGCCACGGATCCCGGAAGCGCGTAATTTGTGGTTGATATCACTAAAACTCTGGGGTTGCGAAGGCGAGATTTTTGATGAACAAACATTTCGTCGTAGCTTCGGTGATCCGGCGCTTAACCATGCTCTTGACCGCCGGGTACTCCATGAATTTTTCCAGCAGACCGCAAAAGCGATTGCCAGTAAAGGCTTAAGCATCGCCCTCCCCCTTTCTGTTGCCGGTTTGAGTAGCGCCTCGCTGGTGAATGAACTAATTGAGCAGCTGGAAAATAGCCCTCTACCACCACGGTTATTACATCTGATTATTCCGGCAGAAGCGGTTTTCGATCACGCAGAAAGCGTGCAAAAACTACGGCTGGCGGGATGTCGGATCGTACTCAGCCAGGTGGGTCGAGATCTGCAAATTTTCAACACGCTGAAAGCGAATATGGCAGATTACCTGCTACTTGACGGTGAGCTATGCGCCAGCGTGCAGGGTAATTTGATGGATGAGATGCTGATTACGATTATTCAGGGGCACGCTCAGCGACTCGGGGTGAAGACTATCGCCGGGCCAGTTGTTTTACCCTTAGTGATGGATACGCTTTCTGGCATCGGCGTTGATCTGATTTATGGTGATGTGATTGCCGATGCCCAACCGCTGGATTTGCTGGTGAATAGCAGTTATTTCGCGATTAACTGAGGGAGCGTTTGCCCATTGCCTGATGCGACGCTAACGCGTCTTATCATGCCTACAAATCGCTCATTCCCCAGGCCGGATAAGGCGCTCGCACCGCATCCGGCGACCAACGTCATGCTTCGTCTGGTTGCCAGCCTTCCGTATACCAGATATGCAACAGCGCATAAGAACGCCAGGGCTTCCAGCGTTCGGCATAACGGCGGATTTGTGCCGGTGTCATTCCCGGAAATCGCTGTTTAATCAGATAATCATCCGGCAGGAAAACATCTTTCGCCTGCCAACCACGTAAGGCGAAATAATTCGCCGTCCAGCGCCCGATACCCGGAAAAGTTTGCAGCTTTTTCATCGCTTGTTCTACGTCGCCCGGTATTATCATTGGTAAGGTGCCCTCCAGCGCCGCATTTGCCAGATGAATCAGCGCCTCTGCCCGTTTCAACGGCATACCTAACGCTTTTAATGCCTGCGGGTCGGCTGCAGCCAGCCGCTGAGGCGTGGGGAAGCAGACATATTCCGGGTAATCATCCAGCCGTTCGCCATAAAGCTGTGCCACTCTGGCGGTCAATTTTGCCGCCATCGCCACGCTCACCAGTTGGCCTAAAATCGCCCGCACGCCCTGCTCAAAAGCATCAACACAACCAGGTAAACGCAATCCGGGCCGCGCCGCGCCTAACTTTCCCAACGCACCGTTCACAATCTGCGGGTTACATTGCAGATCAAACAGGCGGCTCATTTTCGCCAGACACTCAGCGGCAACAGGTTCTAAACCTGCACTTAAATTTATGTGCAGAGTATGGCTGGCTATATCCGGAATAGCAGTCACCACGCCGCGATATTCGCCCACCGCCAGACTACGGGCATAAAAATCGTCAGCGACCGTTTCCACACCGCTCACCGCACGAGCGGCGAGAAAACCCAACATCCACGACCAGTCATACGGCGGCTGCCAGTTCAGGGTATACATCGCATCTCCTTGTTAATCCGCTTTCAGCATAAACGTTATTCAGACGCTGCGCTTTGCTTTCATATTCCGGTTGTCGCGACGGCAACATTTCGCTAAAGTCACGCCCCTTCTTCACCGGCATGGGGATTATTTCGTGTTTATTGGTTTTGATTACGGTACAGCAAACTGTTCAGTGGCGGTCATGCGTGACGGTAAACCGCAATTACTGAAAATGGAAAACGACAGCACGCTGCTGCCTTCAATGCTTTGCGCGCCAACGCGTGAAGCGGTAAGCGAATGGCTGTACCGCCATCATGATGTTCCGGCAGACGACAATGAAACGCAGGCGCTATTACGTCGGGCAATTCGTTATAACCGCGAAGAAGATATCGATGTCACGGCGAAAAGCGTGCAGTTCGGTCTTTCCTCACTGGCGCAGTACATTGATGATCCGGAAGAAGTGTGGTTTGTGAAATCACCAAAATCGTTCCTCGGTGCCAGCGGCTTAAAACCGCAGCAAGTAGCACTGTTTGAGGATCTGGTCTGCGCAATGATGTTGCACATTCGCCAGCAGGCGCAGGCGCAATTGCCAGAAGCGATTACCCAGGCGGTGATTGGTCGCCCGATCAACTTCCAGGGGCTGGGCGGCGATGAAGCAAACGCCCAGGCACAAGGGATTCTGGAGCGCGCAGCAAAGCGTGCCGGGTTTAAGGATGTGGTATTCCAGTACGAGCCGGTGGCGGCTGGGCTGGATTACGAAGCCACCTTGCAGGAAGAAAAACGGGTGCTGGTGGTGGATATTGGTGGTGGTACGACTGACTGTTCTTTACTGCTAATGGGGCCACAGTGGCGTTCGCGTCTCGATCGTGAAGCCAGCCTGCTGGGTCATAGTGGTTGCCGTATTGGTGGTAACGATCTGGATATCGCGCTGGCGTTTAAAAACCTGATGCCGTTACTGGGCATGGGTGGCGAAACCGAAAAAGGCATCGCCCTGCCGATCCTGCCGTGGTGGAATGCAGTTGCCATCAACGATGTACCAGCGCAGAGTGATTTCTACAGTAGTGCTAACGGTCGTCTGCTTAACGACCTGGTACGCGACGCCCGCGAACCGGAGAAAGTGGCCCTGTTACAGAAAGTCTGGCGTCAGCGTTTAAGTTATCGGCTGGTACGCAGCGCGGAAGAGAGCAAAATCGCCCTTTCCAGCGCAGCGGAAACCCGTGCATCGCTGCCGTTTATCAGCGATGAGCTGGCAACACTGATTAGCCAACAAGGACTGGAAAACGCCCTCAGTCAGCCGCTGGCGCGAATTCTGGAACAGGTGCAACTGGCGCTGGATAACGCCCAGGAAAAACCGGATGTCATCTATCTGACTGGTGGTAGCGCCCGATCCCCGCTGATTAAAAAAGCGCTGGCAGAACAGTTGCCGGGCATTCCGATTGCAGGCGGCGATGACTTTGGGTCGGTTACCGCCGGGCTGGCACGTTGGGCAGAAGTGGTGTTTCGTTAATTGAAAAATGGCTCAGCAGCGGCTTAAATCAGCCTGCGCCTGAGCCAGTTTTTCTGCCGCCTGACGTAATGGTTCCATCAACGGCATGGTCCGTGCTGGAGCATGAAGGCGGAATCGCTGCAACTCTGTCGCGCCGACAGTCAGCGCCGATTCCAGCCGATGTCGTTTGGCGGTCATTTTCGCCATTACCGCTTGTCTGTCTGCTGGCGTTACCGCTTCATTCGGCCTGAACACAAAACGGCGTTCGCAACTCGCTTTCCAGTCGATAACCGCCTGTGTCAGATGATCACCAAACCCTTTCACTTGCTTAACACCACGACGGGTAACATCTGCTGCTGTTTCAATACCAAAAGACCGTAACGCCGCTTTACGCGCAGGGCCAACACCGGGTATAGAGGCAACATCAATAAAAAATCCCTCCAGAAACTTCTGCTTCTGCCGTTCCCTTGCGGTGTCGCGAAGTGCTGCCACCGCGCGCTTTTCTTCTTCCGGTAAAGCGAGAATTTCGTCCTTCATTTTTTCGAGCATCGTCCGTTTGGCGATAAAACCTTCCAACCCGCCCAACTGTTGGATCTGGCTGACTAAATGGTCATAGTCCATTTTCGCACGATTAAATACCTCACGACGGTGCTGGACTTCTGCTTTGTAAGCTTTGCTTGTCAGACTGCCAATAATCCAGATAGCCGCCAGCACAGGCACCAAAATAATATAACGCGGTTCTGCCTGAAGACCGCAAAGCAACAGCGATAACGCTGACAGTGTGATCTCAATCAGAATGATGTATTCACGCCGTAACAGGCCTAAAGGAAGCGGCCTGCCAGCTGGTTGGAAATGATCGGGTAATGGTAACTGTAGTGCTGGCGGTGCTACTGACGCCATCAACATCGCCCAGACTTTCGCCAGCACAAAATCACCGCCGGTGGTAATGACCTCTTCGCCGAGATCAATAAAATAGATAACGCCTTGATTATCCAGCGCACACCACGGGCAGTCAGTCAAATGACCGGGGTAAACATGCATTGCCGAAACGGTACATTTCTTTAACTGTTGGCGTAGTAAATCCAGTGCCGCAACCCACGCTTTTGCCGTCGGACGCCCGGTTGCCACGCCACTTTCCGTGAATGCCTGCTGAAACATGGCTTCAACATCGCCCGGTAACATCGATAGCGGAATCGATCGTGGCGGCGGTTTTAAACCACGTCGCTGATTATCTGACGCGTAGGCATAACGGAAATGGGCAATATCCGTCTCCAGCGCATTACCCGCATCAGAGATAAGCGGCACACCAGAATAAGGATGCCGCCCACCAAACAATACGTGAAAAATCAGCAATGCAAGGCCAAAATTATCGTGATTCGCGGTGCGTTCAAAGCCAACAAATGATGGCAAGGTTTGCAGCTCTGGCGACGTAAAATGCGACACGCCCACTTCGCATAAATGCAGCGTTCCATTGGCGTTAATCTGAAAGGAGTCGCTATCAATCAACACCACTTTGCTGTCACGGCCTACCATAAAGCTGTTCTGGTTTACGTCACCCACGACGTGCCCGTGCTCGTGAACCGTAGCAAAAGATGAAGCAATATTGCGCGCAACATAGAGGAGAAAATCCCACGCACAATGAGGGTAACTCTGACGACGATGTGCCGGGCTATAGATCATATGAATCGGTTCTTTACCTGAAACCTTCGGCATCATAAAACCGATAACCTTCCCACCTCGTCCACTATGAAGCGTTGCCTGCGGCCAGGCGACATAATTCAGCAACTGCGCGTCAACTGTCGCAGCCATAAAGGCAAGTTTATCCTGTTTTAAGGCGGGTGGCGGCGTGTGATAAATCTTGGCAACGCTATCGACAAACTCCTCGATATCATAAACCGCACCTTCGCCGCCTTTGCCCAGTTCACGCCCGAGAGTGGTCAATTCACCTGTCGATGTAAATACTTTTATATTTGTCTTCATAATGTTTCAAGGGCAGTTATATTATATTTCTATGAATAATAACACTGTCCATTATAATTATTTCTATATTGGAAGAGTCCCACTCAAGAATAAAAATGATAATGCAATTTCATCAGGATACAATTCAATTCCAACCTGATAATGATTCACTTCCACAGGTTTTTTGCTAACTTTTACTACACAGGGATTCTGGAGAAAAAATGAAAAAGATATTACTTATGTTGAGTCTGCTATTTTTTACTACCGCAAGCTATTGTGAGATTTCGGATACGTTAGTGACAGGAGGTTATGATAAAAAGGCGATGTCTGACGCCATTCAACATGCGCGGAAAGAAACCGATCAATTCATCGAAGTTATGAATAAAAAAGATGCTGATACTTTCGCAGTCAAAGCCCCGATAACCGATCGCGGAGAAACCGAGCATTTCTGGCTCACGGATGTCACTTATTCTAACGGCATATTTATTGGTATAATAAGCAATGACCCTGGTATTGTTACAAACGTAGAATATGGCCAGGAGTGGAAAATCAAGAAAGAAGATATTTCAGACTGGATGTATACGCACGGAGATAAAATTTACGGTGGTTATACCATTGATCCTTTATTGGTCACCTATCCAAAAGAAGAAGCCGACGAGCTAAGAGCAAAATTAGTTCGCTAGCCAGCCATTATATTGATTGCTTAAACTGGCGGTTGAACCGTTGTCTTCAACCGCCATGCGATGTTCATTCTGTCCACATAGCCAGTGCTAACGTTTTATCATCATCGGTACGCTCGTTTACCGCTGGGCTGGACAAAAACTGCTTTAACAATTCAGGTAATAAATCGAGTTGTTCCTGCGTTGCTGACGCCAGTCCATTGAAAAACGGGGTAAAGAAAGGCACATGCGGAGAATTATCCAGCATATTTAACGCCAGTCTCTGAATACCATCCGTAAATGCTGCAACTCTATGCGCACGCTCAGTGCTGGTGAAAGTTTCCAGTCTGGAAACGGCATCTTCATCGGTAATGAAATGCGTCATGTTGGCATATTCACCCACCATCGGCGTGAGCGGCAATTGCAAACCGTGCCCCAAATCTACCACCACGCCACCATCGCCAATCTGCATAATCAATGTGCCGTTAGGCGATGAAATCAGTCCCAGAAATGTGCAGGCAAAATCGCGAACCGCTAATTCTTTGGCCTCTGCCTCGTCAAAAAATCGCTGACGAATAGTCAGTACAATATCCGTTGCGAGGACATCATTAAGCCCCAATTCCCCACCCTGCACTTTTTGCGATATATAAGCCATCGCTTCATTGACGGCAAGCATCGCACCTTCGCCACCCTGCGAAACGCTGCCTGCGCCATCAGCGACAAATACCGACAATAATGGCTGCTGGTCTTCTAGCCAGGCAACCTGCATCTGGCAGGCATCCTGGCAAGACAAGTCAGCGCTGATGTGCGACGTTCCAACGGCTGATGCATAAACCAGACGCCAGCTCACACTGACGTCCAGCCTTTTGGCGCTTCCAGTACAACTTCCGTTCCCGGCGTGGAGCGGGAAACCGAACGCAGCGAACTGGATAACCAGCTAAACAGTTCGCGGAATTGTAATCCTTGAAGAGGCAAAGGCTGACGAACGCTGATTTGGGCCAGCGTCTTCATATCCGCCCCCTGAACACCGATGGAAAAGAAGGCAAACTTCTTATCTTCTTCCCCCTGAAACACCTTGTTGGCAGCAGCCTGCCACTCATCGGTTGGTGCGCCATCGGTAATCAGGAAAATCCACGGACGATAATAGGAAATACCATTGGCGCGATACTCACGTTTGCGCTCCTCAACCATATTCAGGGCTTTGGTAATGGCGGCCCCCATTGGTGTATCGCCCTGGGCAAACAGGATGGGCGGGAAAAAATTAGCGGCGCTGGTAAATGGTTGTTCCACATGCACCGGGCCGAACGTCACAATACCGAGTTCCACTCTTTTTAAAGCCAGCGAATCGGCAAGCAGCTCATCGCGAAAGGTAACCAATCCGGCGTTAAGTTCATTAATAGGTCTGCCGCTCATTGAGCCAGAAACATCCAACAGCAAAATGCAGGGGCAACGTGGTTCCGGGTTACTGGCAAAATCGCTGGTGGCAAACGTGATTTGTTCGCTCATAAGAAATCCTTTCTTAGAGAATTATTGAGGTCCGGTATCATACCGACTGCAACAATGAAATAAGAGCAGGCAAAGCAACTTTCAGAATTCGGCCCATAAGCGCAGAGGGTTTTGCTATTCGCCCCGCAAGAACGTGGACTTACAGATTGACAATAAGGGTGGAGTAACATAACTTCAGGAGTGAGGGTAGAGCGGGGTTTCCCCCCGCCCTGGTAGTCTTAGTAAGCTGGCCAGCTAATAACTAAGAGCACCACGATGATGAGTAGCTTCATCATGACCCTTTCCTTATTTAAGGCCCCTTCCTCGGGAGGGGCTTTCCCGTTTCAGCGTCCCGCTGAAATCGGCGGCCTACCTCCTTTCGCCATGCAAGCAGTCTATCGCTAACTTGCAGATAAAATAGTTTCACATGTGATTATTGCGTAACGTCTCGCAAAGAATATTTGCTGGCAGGATCGCAGACTACAAAGCCTGCGGATTGACAATCTGATTGTGAAGGCATACTTTCAGGAGTGAGGGTTGAGCGGGGTTTCCCCCGCCCTGGTAGTCTTAGTAAGCCGGTAAGCTAATGACTAAGAGCACCACGATGATGATCCACTTCATCATGACCCTTTCCTTATTTAAGGCCCCTTCCTCGGGAGGGGCTTTCCCGTTTCAGCGTCCCGCTGAAATCATCGGCTTACCTCCTTTCGCCCTGAATGCAGTCTATCGCTGACTTGCGGATAAAATAGTTTCATCTGTGATTATTGCGTAACGACTCGCAAAGAATATTTGCTGGCAGGATCGCAGACTGCAAAGCCTGCGGATTGACAATCGGACCGTGAAGGCATACTTTCAGGAGTGAGGGTAGAGCGGGGTTTCCCTCGCCCTGGTAGTCTTAGTAAGCTGGGTAGCTAACGACTAAGAGCACCACGATGATGAGTATCTTCATCATGACCCTTTCCTTATTTAAGGCCCCTTCCTCGGGAGGGGCTTTCCCGTTTCAGCGTCCCGCTGAAATCGTCGGCCTACCTCCTTTTGCCCTGAATGCAGTCTATCGCTAACGTGTAGATAAAATAGTTTCCTGTGTTATTACTGGATGCGTGCTCGCAAAAGTGCCTGCCATTCAGACGATTCCCGACAGTGTTTCATAATTCCTCCATTTTTCTCCCTTATTGGCTGGCTACACTAGTATCATTCCGCGAAACGTTTCAGGAAGAGAAACTCTTAACGATGAAAGGCAGTTATAAATCCCGTTGGGTAATCGTAATCGTGGTGGTTATCGCCGCCATCGCCGCTTTCTGGTTCTGGCAAGGCCGCAATGAATCCCAGAGCGCAGCGCCAGGTGCGACGAAGCAAGCACAGCAGTCGCCAGCCGGTGGCCGCCGTGGTATGCGTTCCGGCCCATTGGCCCCGGTTCAGGCAGCAACTGCCGTGGAACAGGCGGTTCCGCGTTACCTCACCGGGCTTGGTACGATTACCGCTGCTAACACCGTTACGGTGCGCAGTCGCGTAGATGGTCAACTGATGGCATTACATTTCCAGGAAGGCCAGCAGGTCAAAGCAGGCGATTTACTGGCAGAAATTGACCCCAGCCAGTTCAAAGTTGCATTAGCACAAGCCCAGGGCCAACTGGCAAAAGATAAAGCCACGCTTGCCAACGCCCGCCGTGATCTGGCGCGTTATCAACAACTGGCAAAAACCAATCTCGTCTCCCGCCAGGAGCTGGATGCCCAACAGGCGCTGGTCAGTGAAACCGAAGGCACCATTAAGGCTGATGAAGCAAGCGTCGCCAGCGCACAGCTGCAACTCGACTGGAGCCGGATTACTGCGCCAGTCGATGGTCGTGTTGGCCTGAAGCAGGTTGATGTTGGCAACCAAATATCCAGTGGCGATACCACCGGAATTGTGGTGATCACCCAGACGCATCCTATCGATTTGCTCTTTACCCTGCCGGAAAGCGATATCGCTACCGTAGTACAGGCGCAAAAAGCCGGAAAACCGCTGGTTGTTGAAGTCTGGGATCGCACCAACTCGAAGAAGTTAAGTGAAGGCACGCTGTTAAGTCTCGATAACCAAATCGATGCCACTACCGGTACGATTAAAGTGAAAGCGCGCTTTAATAATCAGGACGATGCACTGTTTCCCAATCAGTTTGTTAACGCGCGCATGTTAGTCGACACCGAACAAAACGCCGTGGTGATCCCCACCGCCGCCCTGCAAATGGGCAACGAAGGCCATTTTGTCTGGGTGCTGAATAGCGAAAACAAAGTCAGCAAACATCTGGTGACGCCGGGCATTCAGGACAGTCAGAAAGTGGTGATCCGCGCGGGGATTTCCGCGGGCGATCGCGTAGTGACAGACGGCATTGATCGCCTGACTGAAGGAGCGAAAGTGGAAGTGGTGGAAGCTCAGAGCGCCACTGCACCGGAAGAGAAAGCCACCAGCCGCGAATACGCGAAAAAAGGAGCACGCTCCTGATGCAGGTGTTACCCCCGAGCAGCACAGGCGGCCCGTCGCGCCTGTTTATTATGCGTCCTGTCGCCACCACGCTGCTGATGGTGGCGATCTTACTCGCCGGGATTATCGGTTATCGTGCCCTGCCCGTTTCGGCGCTGCCGGAAGTGGACTATCCAACCATTCAGGTGGTCACCCTCTACCCAGGTGCCAGCCCGGATGTCATGACTTCTGCCGTTACCGCACCGCTCGAACGCCAGTTCGGGCAGATGTCCGGCCTGAAACAGATGTCGTCGCAAAGTTCCGGCGGCGCGTCAGTTATCACTTTGCAGTTCCAGCTAACATTACCGCTGGATGTCGCCGAGCAGGAAGTGCAGGCCGCGATTAACGCTGCGACCAACTTGTTGCCGAGCGATCTGCCTAACCCGCCGGTTTACAGCAAAGTGAACCCGGCAGATCCGCCAATCATGACGCTTGCCGTCACCTCAACCGCCATGCCGATGACCCAAGTGGAAGATATGGTGGAAACCCGCGTCGCGCAGAAGATCTCGCAGATTTCCGGCGTCGGGCTGGTGACGCTTTCCGGCGGTCAGCGTCCGGCTGTTCGCGTCAAACTTAACGCCCAGGCGATTGCCGCCCTCGGCCTGACCAGCGAAACCGTGCGCACCGCCATTACCGGCGCTAACGTTAACTCGGCTAAAGGTAGCCTCGACGGCCCTTCCCGCGCGGTCACGCTTTCCGCGAACGACCAGATGCAATCTGCGGATGAATATCGCCAGTTGATTATCGCCTACCAGAACGGCGCGCCGATTCGTCTTGGTGATGTCGCAACCGTTGAACAAGGCGCAGAAAACAGTTGGCTTGGCGCATGGGCGAACAAAGAACAGGCCATTGTGATGAATGTTCAGCGCCAGCCTGGTGCCAACATTATCTCCACCGCCGACAGTATCCGACAGATGCTGCCACAGCTTACCGAGAGTCTGCCGAAATCGGTAAAAGTGACGGTACTTTCCGATCGCACTACCAATATCCGCGCATCAGTCGACGATACCCAGTTTGAACTGATGATGGCTATCGCGCTGGTAGTCATGATTATCTACCTGTTTCTGCGCAATATTCCGGCGACCATCATTCCTGGCGTCGCCGTGCCGCTGTCGTTAATCGGCACCTTCGCGGTCATGGTGTTTCTCGATTTTTCGATCAATAACCTGACGCTGATGGCGTTAACCATCGCCACCGGATTTGTGGTCGATGACGCCATCGTGGTGATCGAAAACATTTCCCGCTATATCGAAAAAGGCGAAAAACCGTTGGCGGCGGCGCTCAAGGGCGCGGGTGAAATCGGCTTTACCATTATCTCGCTGACCTTCTCACTGATTGCGGTGTTGATCCCACTGCTGTTTATGGGCGATATCGTCGGGCGACTGTTCCGCGAATTTGCTATTACTCTGGCCGTCGCGATTTTGATCTCAGCCGTGGTGTCTCTGACCCTGACACCGATGATGTGCGCGCGGATGCTCAGCCAGGAGTCGCTGCGTAAACAGAACCGCTTCTCCCGGGCCTCGGAAAAAATGTTCGACAGGATAATTGCCGCCTATGGTCGTGGACTGGCGAAAGTGCTGAATCATCCGTGGCTGACCTTAAGCGTGGCGCTCAGCACGCTGCTGCTGAGCGTTCTATTGTGGGTGTTCATTCCGAAAGGTTTCTTCCCGGTACAGGACAACGGCATTATTCAGGGCACCTTGCAGGCACCGCAATCCAGCTCCTTTGCCAATATGGCCCAGCGGCAACGCCAGGTCGCGGACGTGATATTGCAGGATCCGGCGGTGCAAAGCCTGACCTCATTTGTTGGCGTTGATGGCACTAACCCGTCGCTGAACAGTGCGCGTTTACAGATCAACCTCAAACCGTTGGATGAACGTGATGATCGGGTGCAAAAAGTCATCGCCCGTTTGCAAACGGCAGTAGATAAAGTGCCGGGCGTCGATCTCTTCCTGCAACCTACGCAGGACCTGACGATTGATACTCAGGTCAGCCGCACCCAGTACCAGTTTACCTTACAGGCCACGTCACTGGATGCGCTCAGTACCTGGGTGCCACAGTTGATGGAAAAACTCCAGCAGCTACCACAGCTTTCAGATGTCTCCAGCGACTGGCAGGACAAAGGGCTGGTGGCGTATGTCAACGTTGATCGCGACAGCGCCAGCCGTCTGGGGATCAGCATGGCGGACGTCGATAACGCCCTGTACAACGCGTTTGGTCAGCGACTGATTTCCACTATTTATACTCAGGCCAACCAGTATCGCGTGGTGCTGGAACACAACACCGAAAATACCCCAGGCCTCGCGGCGCTGGATACTATCCGCCTGACCAGCAGCGACGGTGGCGTGGTACCGCTAAGCTCAATTGCCAAAATTGAGCAGCGTTTTGCGCCACTCTCCATCAACCATCTGGATCAGTTCCCGGTAACGACCATCTCCTTTAACGTGCCGGATAACTATTCTCTCGGTGATGCGGTGCAGGCGATTATGGACACTGAAAAGACGCTGAATCTGCCGGTGGATATCACCACGCAGTTCCAGGGTAGCACCCTCGCCTTCCAGTCGGCATTGGGCAGCACTGTCTGGCTGATTGTCGCGGCAGTGGTGGCGATGTACATCGTGCTCGGCATTCTGTACGAGAGCTTTATTCACCCGATCACCATTCTCTCGACGTTGCCAACGGCAGGTGTTGGCGCACTGCTGGCGCTAATGATTGCCGGAAGTGAGCTGGATGTGATCGCCATCATCGGCATTATTTTGCTGATCGGTATTGTGAAGAAAAACGCCATCATGATGATCGACTTCGCGCTGGCAGCCGAGCGCGAACAAGGCATGTCGCCGCGCGATGCAATTTACCAGGCCTGTTTGCTGCGTTTTCGTCCGATCCTGATGACCACTCTGGCGGCACTGCTTGGCGCGCTGCCGCTGATGTTGAGCACCGGAGTTGGTGCGGAACTGCGTCGTCCGTTAGGCATCGGTATGGTCGGCGGTCTGATTGTCAGCCAGGTGCTGACGCTGTTTACCACGCCTGTGATTTATCTGCTATTCGACCGCCTGGCATTGTGGACCAAAAGCCGCTTTGCTCGCCATGAAGAGGAGGCGTAAGTGAAGTTTTTTGCCCTCTTCATTTACCGCCCGGTGGCGACGATTTTACTGTCGGTCGCCATTACCCTGTGCGGCATACTGGGCTTCCGTATGCTGCCGGTCGCCCCGCTGCCACAGGTCGATTTTCCGGTGATTATGGTCAGCGCCTCGCTGCCCGGTGCGTCGCCGGAGACAATGGCGTCTTCCGTCGCCACGCCGCTGGAGCGCTCACTTGGGCGCATTGCCGGGGTCAGTGAAATGACCTCCAGTAGTTCGCTCGGCAGCACGCGCATTATTTTGCAGTTTGATTTTGATCGGGATATCAACGGCGCAGCGCGCGATGTGCAGGCGGCGATCAACGCCGCGCAAAGTTTGCTGCCCAGCGGAATGCCCAGCCGTCCGACCTATCGCAAAGCGAATCCTTCGGATGCGCCAATTATGATCCTGACGCTGACATCCGATACTTATTCGCAAGGTGAACTGTACGATTTCGCCTCGACGCAGTTGGCTCCGACGATTTCGCAAATCGACGGTGTCGGTGATGTCGATGTTGGCGGCAGCTCACTGCCCGCCGTGCGCGTCGGGCTGAATCCGCAGGCGCTGTTTAATCAGGGCGTCTCGCTGGACGACGTACGCACTGCCATCAGCAATGCCAACGTGCGTAAACCGCAGGGGGCGCTGGAAGATGGCACTCACCGCTGGCAGATACAGACCAATGATGAGCTAAAAACCGCTGCCGAATACCAACCGCTGATTATTCATTACAACAACGGCGGCGCGGTTCGTCTGGGCGATGTAGCGACGGTGACCGACTCAGTGCAGGATGTGCGCAACGCCGGGATGACCAACGCCAAACCGGCTATTTTGCTGATGATCCGCAAGCTGCCGGAAGCCAATATTATCCAGACGGTAGACAGCATCCGGGCAAAATTACCGGAGTTGCAGGAGACCATTCCGGCGGCGATTGATCTGCAAATTGCCCAGGATCGCTCTCCCACCATTCGCGCCTCACTGGAAGAAGTCGAGCAAACGCTGATTATCTCGGTGGCGCTGGTAATTCTGGTGGTCTTTTTATTCCTGCGCTCGGGTCGCGCCACTATTATTCCCGCCGTTGCGGTGCCGGTTTCGCTGATTGGTACGTTTGCCGCGATGTATCTGTGTGGTTTCAGTCTCAATAATCTTTCGTTAATGGCGCTCACCATCGCTACTGGTTTCGTGGTGGATGACGCCATCGTGGTGCTGGAAAACATTGCCCGTCATCTGGAAGCGGGAATGAAACCGTTGCAAGCCGCGCTGCAAGGTACTCGCGAAGTCGGCTTTACGGTACTGTCGATGAGTCTGTCACTGGTGGCGGTGTTCCTGCCGCTGCTGTTGATGGGCGGATTGCCGGGCCGACTGTTACGCGAATTTTCCGTGACGCTTTCTGTCGCCATTGGTATTTCGTTGCTGGTTTCCCTGACGTTAACGCCGATGATGTGCGGCTGGATGCTAAAAGCCAGCAAGCCGCGCGAGCAAAAGCGTCTGCGTGGTTTTGGTCGCATGTTGGTAGCCCTGCAACAAAGCTACGGCAAGTCACTGAAATGGGTGCTTAATCATACCCGTCTGGTGGGCGTGGTGCTGCTTGGCACCATTGCTTTGAATATCTGGCTGTATATCTCGATCCCGAAAACCTTCTTCCCGGAGCAGGACACCGGCGTGTTGATGGGCGGGATACAGGCGGATCAGAGTATTTCGTTTCAGGCGATGCGCGGTAAGTTGCAGGATTTTATGAAAATTATCCGTGACGATCCGGCAGTGGATAATGTCACCGGCTTTACCGGTGGCTCGCGGGTGAACAGTGGGATGATGTTTATCACTCTCAAACCACGCGACGAGCGCAGCGAAACGGCGCAGCAAATTATCGACCGTCTGCGGGTGAAGCTGGCGAAAGAACCGGGGGCGAATCTGTTCCTGATGGCGGTACAGGATATTCGCGTTGGCGGACGTCAGTCGAACGCCAGCTATCAGTACACGTTGTTATCCGACGACCTGGCGGCGCTGCGCGAATGGGAGCCGAAAATCCGCAAAAAACTGGCAACGTTACCGGAACTGGCGGACGTGAATTCCGACCAGCAGGATAACGGCGCGGAGATGAATCTGGTTTACGACCGCGACACTATGGCACGACTGGGAATCGACGTGCAGGCCGCCAACAGCCTGTTGAATAACGCCTTCGGGCAGCGGCAAATCTCGACCATTTACCAGCCGATGAACCAGTATAAAGTGGTGATGGAAGTGGATCCGCGCTATACCCAGGACATCAGTGCACTGGAAAAAATGTTCGTCATTAATAACGAAGGAAAAGCGATCCCTCTGTCATATTTCGCTAAATGGCAACCGGCGAATGCCCCGCTGTCGGTGAATCATCAGGGATTATCGGCGGCCTCGACCATCTCGTTCAACTTGCCGACCGGAAAATCGCTCTCGGACGCCAGTGCGGCGATTGACCGCGCAATGACCCAGCTAGGTGTGCCTTCGACGGTGCGCGGCAGTTTTGCCGGAACAGCGCAGGTATTCCAGGAGACGATGAACTCGCAGGTGATCCTGATTATCGCAGCCATCGCCACGGTGTATATCGTGCTGGGTATCCTTTACGAGAGTTACGTGCATCCACTGACGATTCTCTCTACCCTGCCCTCGGCGGGCGTTGGGGCGCTGCTGGCGCTGGAGCTATTCAATGCCCCGTTCAGCCTAATCGCCCTGATAGGGATCATGCTATTAATCGGCATCGTGAAGAAAAACGCTATTATGATGGTCGATTTTGCGCTCGAAGCCCAACGGCACGGTAACCTGACGCCGCAGGAAGCTATTTTCCAGGCCTGTCTGCTGCGTTTTCGCCCGATTATGATGACTACCCTGGCGGCGCTGTTTGGTGCGTTGCCGTTGGTATTGTCGGGCGGTGACGGCTCAGAGCTGCGCCAACCCCTGGGGATCACCATTGTCGGCGGTCTGGTAATGAGCCAGCTTCTGACGCTGTATACCACGCCAGTGGTGTATCTCTTTTTTGACCGTCTGCGGCTGCGTTTTTCGCGTAAACCTAAACAAACGGTAACCGAGTAAATGACAGATCTTCCCGACAGCACCCGCTGGCAATTGTGGATTGTGGCTTTCGGCTTCTTTATGCAGTCGCTGGACACCACCATCGTTAACACCGCGCTTCCCTCAATGGCGCAAAGCCTCGGGGAAAGCCCGCTGCATATGCACATGGTCATCGTATCTTATGTGCTGACCGTGGCGGTGATGCTGCCCGCCAGCGGCTGGCTGGCGGACAAAGTCGGCGTACGCAATATCTTCTTTACCGCCATCGTGCTGTTTACCCTCGGTTCGCTGTTTTGCGCGCTTTCTGCCACGCTAAACGAACTGTTGCTTGCTCGCGCGTTACAGGGCGTTGGCGGCGCGATGATGGTGCCGGTCGGCAGGTTGACGGTGATGAAAATTGTACCGCGCGAGCAATATATGGCGGCGATGACCTTTGTTACGCTGCCCGGGCAAGTCGGTCCGCTGCTTGGTCCGGCGCTCGGCGGCCTGCTGGTGGAATACGCGTCCTGGCACTGGATCTTTTTGATCAACATTCCGGTAGGGATTATCGGTGCGATCGCCACGCTGATGTTAATGCCAAACTACACCATGCAGACGCGGCGTTTCGATCTCTCCGGTTTTTTATTGCTGGCGGTCGGCATGGCGGTATTAACGCTGGCGCTGGATGGCAGTAAAGGCACGGGACTTTCACCGCTGGCGATTGCCGGACTGGCAGCGATTGGCGTGGTGGCACTGGTGCTTTATCTGCTGCACGCCAGAAACAACAACCGCGCCCTGTTCAGTCTGAAACTGTTCCGCACTCGTACCTTTTCGCTGGGCCTGGCGGGGAGCTTTGCCGGACGTATCGGCAGTGGCATGTTGCCCTTTATGACACCGGTTTTCTTACAGATTGGCCTCGGTTTCTCGCCGTTTCATGCCGGATTGATGATGATCCCGATGGTGCTCGGCAGCATGGGAATGAAGCGAATTGTAGTGCAGGTGGTGAATCGCTTTGGTTATCGTCGGGTACTGGTGGCGACCACGCTGGGCCTGTCGCTGGTCACCCTGCTGTTTATGACTACCGCGCTGCTGGGCTGGTACTACGTTTTGCCGTTCGTCCTGTTTTTACAAGGAATGGTCAACTCGACACGTTTCTCCTCCATGAACACCCTGACGCTGAAAGATCTACCAGACAATCTGGCGAGCAGCGGCAACAGCCTGCTGTCGATGATTATGCAATTATCGATGAGTATCGGCGTCACCATCGCCGGGCTGTTGCTGGGGCTTTTTGGTTCACAGCATGTCAGCGTAGACAGCAGCACCACACAAACCGTCTTTATGTACACCTGGCTTAGCATGGCGTTTATCATCGCCCTTCCGGCGTTTATCTTTGCCAGAGTGCCGAACGATACGCATCAAAATGTCGCTATTTCGCGGCGAAAAAGGAGCGCGCAATGAAGTTCTGGCGACCCGGTATTACCGGCAAACTGTTTCTGGCGATTTTCGCCACCTGCATTGTCTTATTGATCACGATGCACTGGGCGGTACGTATCAGTTTTGAGCGCGGCTTTATCGATTACATCAAGCATGGAAATGAACAACGGCTGCAAATGCTCGGCGATGCGCTTGGTGAGCAGTACGCCCAGCACGGGAACTGGCGCTTCCTGCGTAATAACGATCGCTTTGTATTTCAGATCCTACGTTCGCTGGAGCATGATAACAACGAAGATAAGCCCGGCCCCGGTATGCCGCCACACGGTTGGCGCACGCAATTCTGGGTGGTTGATCAAAACAACAAAGTGCTGGTTGGCCCGCGAGCACCGATTCCACCAGACGGCACACGGCGGCCCATTATGGTCAATGGGGCGGAAGTGGGCGCGGTGATTGCCTCCCCTGTTGAACGACTGACCCGCAATACCGACATCAATTTTGACAGACAACAGAGGCAAACCAGTTGGCTGATTGTCGCTTTATCTACCTTGTTAGCGGCGCTGGCGACATTCCCACTGGCGCGCGGTTTGCTGGCTCCGGTCAAACGACTGGTGGACGGTACACACAAACTGGCAGCGGGCGATTTCACTACTCGCGTGACGCCCACCAGTGAAGATGAATTGGGCAAACTGGCGCAAGACTTCAACCAGCTCGCCAGCACGCTGGAGAAAAACCAACAGATGCGCCGCGATTTTATGGCCGATATCTCCCACGAGCTGCGCACACCTTTAGCGGTACTGCGCGGCGAACTGGAAGCTATTCAGGATGGCGTGCGTAAATTCACGCCAGAGACGGTGGCTTCTTTACAGGCAGAGGTCGGTACACTGACCAAACTGGTGGACGATCTTCATCAATTGTCGATGTCTGATGAAGGCGCTCTCGCCTACCAGAAATCGTCGGTGGATCTGATCCCGCTACTGGAAGTCGCGGGTGGCGCATTTCGTGAGCGTTTCGCCAGCCGCGGGCTGAAACTGCAATTTTCCCTGCCAGACAGCATTACTGTATTTGGCGATCGCGATCGTTTAATGCAATTGTTCAATAACTTACTTGAAAACAGCCTGCGCTACACTGACAGCGGCGGCAGCCTGAAAATCTCTGCCGAGCAGCACGACAAAACGGTGCGACTGACCTTTGCCGACAGCGCGCCGGGCGTCAGTGACGATCAGCTACAAAAATTGTTTGAACGTTTTTATCGCACCGAAGGTTCCCGGAACCGCGCCAGCGGCGGTTCCGGCCTGGGGCTGGCTATTTGTCTTAACATTGTTGAAGCACATAATGGTCGCATTGTTGCCGCTCATTCGCCTTTTGGCGGGGTAAGCATTACAGTAGAGTTACCGCTGGAACGGGATTTACAGAGAGAAGTATGACCGAGTTACCAATCGACGAAAACACGCCACGTATTTTGATCGTGGAAGATGAACCGAAGCTGGGGCAGTTGCTTATTGATTATCTGCGTGCTGCGAGCTATGCGCCGACGCTTATCAGCCACGGCGATCAGGTACTGCCATATGTGCGCCAGACACCACCGGATCTGATCCTGTTGGATCTGATGCTCCCTGGCACCGATGGCCTGACGTTGTGTCGGGAAATTCGTCGTTTTTCTGACATTCCGATCGTAATGGTGACAGCAAAAATCGAAGAGATCGACCGCCTGCTCGGGCTGGAGATTGGCGCAGATGATTATATCTGTAAGCCGTACAGTCCACGGGAAGTGGTAGCGCGCGTCAAAACCATTTTGCGCCGTTGCAAACCGCAGCGCGAGTTGCAGCAACAGGATGCCGAAAGCCCGTTGATTATCGACGAAGGTCGTTTTCAGGCTTCATGGCGCGGTAAAATGCTTGACCTGACGCCTGCGGAATTTCGTCTGCTGAAAACGCTCTCTCATGAACCGGGAAAAGTATTCTCCCGTGAGCAGTTGTTGAACCACCTTTATGACGACTACCGCGTAGTAACTGACCGCACCATCGACAGCCACATTAAAAACCTGCGTCGCAAGCTGGAAGCTCTGGACGAAGAGCAGTCTTTTATCCGCGCCGTCTACGGTGTCGGTTATCGCTGGGAAGCCGACGCCTGCCGCATCGTTTAACATTTTTACCTGCCGGAGAAGGCATTCACGCCACATCCGGCAGCATTATCCCGCGCATTGTCGGCTATCTGACATTATCTCTCCGCCCTGGCAAGCACCTGAAAATCGCTCATACTTTAATCGGCAAACAGTCCTTTTAGATGCTGTTTTCGATACGCAATTTCAATCAAGGAGTCATTATGGCTGGTTGGTTTGAACTCAGTAGGAGCAGTGATAATCAATTCCGGTTTGTGCTAAAAGCGGGCAATGGTGAGACTATCCTCACCAGCGAGCTGTATACCTCAAAAGCCTCTGCGGAAAAGGGCATCGCGTCAGTGCGTAGCAACAGCCCACAAGAAGAACGCTATGAGAAAAAAACAGCAAGCAACGGCAAATTCTATTTCAATCTGAAAGCCGCCAATCATCAAATTATCGGCTCCAGCCAGATGTACGCCACCGCGCAATCTCGTGAAACCGGAATTGCCTCCGTTAAAGCCAATGGCACAAGCCAGACGGTGAAAGACAATACGTAATGACGATGCCGGGCGTGGGTTGTTGGCGTCCGGCTTTATTTCCGCCTCTTACGGCGATACTATCACGATTGGAATTATTCACTTTAAATGGATTTAACATGCAATTACCCTTTGTCATATCTTTAGTTTTGCTATTGTCGGCTAATGCACATGCTGAGATAACTGACGAGCAAATTAACACTGATTGCGCGAAAATCACCATGTATGCAAGCCAGGGGCAGGCATTGTATAAAGCGAAAAACTACCCTGCGGCACGCAAATACTTCGAACAGCAAGCCGCATGGAGTGAAGACTGTAAAGCTAATGATGAGAAAGCGATCGCCACGGCTTATAACAATGTCGCACTGACCTGGATGCGTGAGAATCAATGGCGCAAAGCCCGTGCCTGGCTCATGCTTCTACCGCAAGATTCCAAATCCATCTACAATTTGCAACTTATCAAAGATAATCTCGCAGATTTGCCCTCTGATTTTTCAACAACCAATGAATACTGGAGCTACGCGGGCAAAGCGACATGGAATACGTTCATCTTTAAACCCGCGCGGTTAACAGGCAAGATGCAGGTAGATTTTCAGGGTTATTACTTTGGTATGATGGGCATTTACAGTGGGCCAAATATCGGTGAGTTTTCTGAATCTGTAACGCTGAACAATGGCACAGGCGTAATTGCATTGCGTGATGATGCAGACAATATGATTCACTGCAATATTGCTCTCAAACTTACTACCGAAACGCTTGAAGTAAGCACCAATACGCCGAACGACTGCGGCTTTGGGGCCAACGTTAGTGCAGACGGCCCTTACCTTCGTGTCGATTGAGCAGACCGGGATGAAATGATTAAAGATACTTAGATTCTTATTGACAGAAAATAACCGCCCGCAAATTCGACAAGCAACGTTGTTTAGTCTTACTGATCGAGCTATAGAAATTCCTCCGGCGTTGAACAGCGCATTACTGCTGGATAACAATACGTTGTTCCGTCTACGCGCTAAAAACATGCTTAATGACGTCATGGATGTTGCGCAATTCTGGCGTCATGTTGTCACCTCAACTGAATATACTCCCTCACAGCGCCGGGCTGCTTTATATGGTCTGGACTCCATTCATGATGCCAATATTTTAAAACTGGCAGAATGGGGATTATCTCAGAATGTATTCCCACTGCGTTTAGCCGCAATGCACATTCTTGCAAAAGATAATCCTGATGGCGATGTCAAAAAGACTATTCTCAGCACACTGGCAAACCCGGACGCTACCGGGCTGCGATTAATGGTTAACATCTGTGTATGGTGTCGCGTTCCGCTCACGTTCGAGGAAATACGGCAGTTGCAGGAAAACGCACCGTCAGTTTAACATGCTTGCGCATATTGTCGGCTTTATCATAGTTTGAACAAATGGGACGGTTTAATTCTTCTGCTGCAATCGCAACACAAGCTAACTGAAGAATTTGCAGGTAAACAGCTCGCAATATGGCAACGCAAATTCAATCTTTCGGACATTCAACCAAATGCTCCTCAGCGTCAGCAACTTCAGGCGCTTTTTACCTGCAATCCGGAACTTCACAACAGATTATGGGGTTACATTCCCTTCAAATAACATCACTGCTTGCGGGCGGATAAATCTTTATCACGCCCCACAATCACCAATCTGATCCACCACCGTCAGATACCAGTCACGGTCATAACCGTAAAGTTGACTTAAATAAAATACCAGTCCATCGCTCCCCCCTTCTGGCGCAGCGACCACACGCACGGCCCCGTACTCCATTCGACGCGCTGCGGCAATCTGCGCATCAGAAATAGTGTTTCGCGGTGAACCAAACATCTGCGTGAAGACCAAATTACGGCTGACTTTATGGTGTGTATCGCTGCTGCTAATAAAATATCCGTGCTTATTCCAG
Source organism: Escherichia sp. MOD1-EC4550 (assembly GCF_963876935.1). Lineage (NCBI taxonomy): Bacteria > Pseudomonadati > Pseudomonadota > Gammaproteobacteria > Enterobacterales > Enterobacteriaceae > Escherichia > Escherichia sp. MOD1-EC4550. The sequence continues at coordinate 41,769 of NZ_CAWNSE010000015.1, read as the reverse complement.
CCACGTTCACAGTCAAATTCCGGGATAGTTTTCTTATCAAACTCTTCATCTCGCGGAATATGTTCCCATGCCGAAGGCCACAGTAAATACTCGGGAACAGGCGTTTTAAAATCAATTGACTTAAAATTTTCGACATCCATCGAAGCGCCACGCTGGAAGAGAACATACAACCCCGTTTTTTTATCAATTAACGAGTTGATTAATTGAGCATCTTCTTGCTGAAAGCCGATAATCACCTTGCGAGCAGTCTCCTCCAGCGAAAGACCGGCAGTAGCGGGCAGAGAAAACAGAACCAACAGAGCCAGCGTGATTCCCTTCTTTAACATCCACATGTTTTAACTCCTCAGCATTCACAGTCGTAAATATACTCAATTCTGATGTCAATTGTACGCCAGGCATCGAAAAGCTCATCACAATTACACTGGAGCCAACCCCGCCGATTGCGCTACAATGCCCGCCCTTAAAGTGGGGGCACTCCCCTAACCGCTTCATCAGGTGAAGCGGATCTGACCTGTCATCAGAACGAGAGAATTATGTTTAAACCGGAACTCCTTTCCCCGGCGGGAACGCTGAAAAATATGCGTTACGCTTTCGCTTATGGCGCAGATGCTGTTTATGCGGGCCAGCCGCGTTACTCCCTGCGTGTGCGCAACAACGAATTCAACCACGAAAATCTTCAGCTCGGCATTAATGAAGCCCACGCGCTGGGGAAAAAGTTTTATGTCGTGGTCAACATTGCACCGCACAACGCTAAGTTGAAAACCTTTATCCGTGACCTGAAACCGGTGGTGGAAATGGGGCCGGATGCGCTGATTATGTCCGATCCAGGGCTGATTATGCTGGTGCGTGAGCACTTCCCTGAAATGCCGATCCATCTCTCGGTACAGGCTAACGCCGTGAACTGGGCGACAGTAAAATTCTGGCAGCAAATGGGCCTGACCCGCGTGATCCTCTCTCGCGAGCTGTCGCTGGAAGAGATTGAAGAGATCCGCAATCAGGTGCCGGATATGGAGGTAGAGATCTTCGTTCACGGCGCGCTGTGCATGGCCTACTCCGGTCGCTGCCTGCTCTCTGGCTATATCAACAAGCGCGACCCGAACCAGGGCACCTGCACCAACGCCTGCCGCTGGGAGTACAACGTCCAGGAAGGGAAAGAAGATGACGTTGGCAACATCGTGCACAAGTACGAGCCGATTCCGGTGCAAAATGTTGAGCCGACGCTGGGTATCGGCGCGCCAACCGACAAAGTGTTTATGATCGAAGAAGCTCAGCGTCCGGGCGAGTATATGACCGCGTTTGAAGATGAGCACGGCACTTACATCATGAACTCGAAAGATCTGCGCGCTATCGCCCACGTTGAACGCCTGACCAAAATGGGCGTGCATTCGCTGAAAATCGAAGGTCGTACAAAATCTTTCTACTATTGCGCACGCACCGCGCAGGTTTACCGTAAAGCTATCGATGACGCAGCTGCGGGAAAACCATTCGATACCAGCCTGCTGGAAACTCTGGAAGGTCTGGCGCATCGTGGCTATACCGAAGGTTTCCTGCGTCGTCATACTCACGACGATTATCAGAACTACGAATACGGTTATTCAGTTTCTGACCGCCAGCAGTTTGTTGGTGAGTTTACCGGTGAGCGCAAGGGCGACCTCGCGGCGGTAGCGGTGAAAAATAAATTCTCCGTTGGCGACAGCCTTGAGCTGATGACGCCGCAAGGGAACATTAACTTTACCCTTGAGCATATGGAAAACGCCAAAGGCGAAGCAATGCCGGTCGCACCGGGCGATGGTTATACTGTGTGGATCCCGGTCCCGCAGGATCTTGAGCTAAATTACGCGCTGCTGATGCGTAATTTCTCCGGGGAAACCACGCGTAACCCCCACGGTAAGTGATTAATTTCGATTATTTTTCCCGGATGGAAAATTCTTAGAAACCGATCACATACAGCTGCATTTATTAAGGTTATCATCCGTTTCGCTGAAAAACATAACCCATAAAATGCTAGCTGTACCAGGAACCACCTCCTTAGCCTGTGTAATCTCCCTTACACGGGCTTATTTTTTATGCATAAACCATAGAGACGGATTGATCCCAGGTGACCGTCTTCCATTGACCACATCGATAGAATTCCCCTTCATAGCACGATGCCTTTCACTTAACGGCATCGTGCTCGCACAGGGTCCGGATACGCACAGCCAGAACGCGCATGTTTGACGCTTACAAAAAATGAAGCTAAAGCATTGGAATATTTATGCCATCATTTTCTGATAGCCGCATAAAATAAAAATTCTGCTGTAGTTTCATCTATCTGCTTGTCATTATTACTCACATTCAATAATGGTGTTGAAGAATACCTTATCAGAGATAAAAATGGATGTGTCCATGGTAGTCTTGAATCTATTCTCACTCTCCACATTTGAATGTCAGACGCGCGACGCCATGTAATCCTGCCCCTTCAGTCTTCAGGTTAACTATCTGCATTTTTTTGCCCTGAGTAACACAGAAATTAGCTGCATCATTTTTCACTATATTTTCCGCACCAGATATTCTTCCCCTGGCTAAAGATGCTTCGGCTTCAGTGTAGTATTGGTTATCGAGTTTACGCTGGATATTACTTTTATAGGCAAGACCGAATTTACCGATACTTGTCTCATCATTATGCACAGCACAACCAGACATAAGAAAAATACTAATTAATGATATAGCAGCTGTCTTTTTCATCTCACCTTCCCCCATTAAACACCAACGACACTCTCTAGTGTTGAAATATAATAATGACATCATTGTCATTATTGAATAGGATTATAATAAATGTTTTGTGCAGAATTTCCTACATAAGTAGGAAATACAGACATGGGGGCCTATCACAGATAACCTCATAGGAATTATTTAATATAATTGGAATCGTACATTGAGGATGCCATTGCTTTGTTGAATATGATGCATATGCTCTTTTGAAGTTTGTCCCTGACTACCGTTAATGTTCGCTACCACGCTGAATCCACAGTAAAATAATGCTTAAGTGCTTTGAGTGATCATTTATGCCGATAAAAACCGAGTGTACCGTTGCCCCCCCTTACTGGTAACCACTGAATTCCCCATCCTTGAACTGATTTTTTATCCTCCGATTTTCATCCTGTTCTGACTCCGCCTTTTCTTTTCTGCTCTACACTATCTACAGACCAATCATAAAGGCATACGATTATGGCAGAATTTCCCGCCAGCTTACTGATTCTTAACGGCAAAAGTACTGACAATCAACCCTTGCGCGAAGCAATTATGCTGTTGCGCGAGGAAGGAATGACGATCCATGTGCGGGTCACCTGGGAGAAAGGCGATGCCGCCCGATTTGTAGAAGAGGCCCGGAAGCTGGGCGTCGCAACGGTAATTGCCGGTGGCGGCGATGGCACTATTAATGAAGTTTCCTCGGCGCTGATTCAGTGTGAGGGCGATGACATACCCGCGCTGGGGATTTTGCCACTAGGTACAGCGAACGATTTCGCGACCAGCGTGGGTATACCTGAGGCACTGGATAAGGCGCTGAAACTAGCAATTGCTGGTGATGCTATTGCGATTGATATGGCGCAGGTCAACAAAAAAACCTGTTTTATTAATATGGCAACGGGTGGGTTTGGGACACGTATTACCACAGAAACGCCGGAAAAATTAAAAGCCGCGCTGGGTGGCGTCTCTTACATCATTCACGGCTTAATGCGCATGGATACACTGCAACCGGATCGTTGTGAAATCCGCGGTGACAACTTTCACTGGCAAGGTGACGCACTAGTCATTGGTATTGGTAACGGCCGTCAGGCAGGTGGCGGTCAGCAATTGTGCCCGAACGCATTAATTAACGACGGCTTGCTGCAACTACGCATTTTCACCGGCGATGAAATTCTTCCGGCTCTCGTATCAACCTTAAAATCTGACGAAGATAACCCGAATATTATCGAAGGTGCTTCGGCGTGGTTCGATATACAAGCGCCACACGAAATTACCTTTAATCTTGATGGCGAACCGTTGAGTGGACAAAACTTCCATATTGAAATACTTCCGGCAGCATTGCGCTGTCGATTACCACCGGATTGTCCATTATTGCGTTAATCAAATTTCCCTTTCTTAATTCAGGGAGTATCAGTGATGCCGGATTCGGTGTACACACCTTATCCGGCATAAAGAACAATGCTACACCGTAATTAATTTCACCCGTGTTTTCTGCAATGCCAGTTTATCCACCTCTGACACGGCATCATCAGTAATAATAATATCAATTTTTTCGATTGGCAGTACCTGATTAAAACCGCGACGGTTAAATTTCGATGAATCGAGAACGGCAATCACTTTATTAGCGGCTGTGACCATCGCACCGCTAATCGAATAACCTTCATTAAAGGTCGTAATACCATTAACCGCATCAATACCATCAGCACCGACAAACATTAAATCGGCATTAATATCCTGCAATGAACGCTCGGCAATGGAGCCATGCATCGAGCGCGTTTTATGGCGGACCGTGCCACCACAGACGACCAGAGTAATGTCTTTATTTTCGGAAAGGGCAAACGCCGCCGGGAGACTGTTGGTAATCACCGTGATATTTTTGGCGGTCATTAAACCTTCGGCGATAAGCATTGTCGTACTTCCGCTGTCGAGAATAACGGTCATCCCTTCGTGGATCATTTTGACTGCCGCCTGCGCTATTCTGTTTTTCGGCGCGCTGGCGAGCTGAAATCGCTCTTTAAACCCGACTTCCTGGGTCTCGGTTTCACTATTACCGGACATTATTTTCGCCGCACCGCCATGAAAGCGCGTAACCACGCCTTTTTGTTCGAGAAAGCGCAAATCGGCACGGATTGTCGCTTCCGAGGCAGCAAATACTCCCGCCAGATCCTGAACAAGCACGGTTCCCTGTTCATTCACTAATTGGATGATCTTATTCCTTCGCTCGAATGAATTCATCGTCATTTACCCATATTCAATTGTGGCTAGTGTAAACGAAGGGGGACCATTGGTGAATGATCTGTTTTGCACAATATCGGGCCAGCATCACGCTGGCCCGCGGTTTCAGGGAATAAGCAACACTTTGCCCGGCATAGCATTACGAGCGATGTCACGCACCGCCTGGGCGAAGCTTTCAAAGCTTCCACGGTGAGCGATTAATGGCTCCAGGCTTAACTTACGTTCTGTCAGCAACCGGCTCGCCGTTTCCCACTCCTGCCCCGGCCAAGGGCTGGAGTAGTTCATCCAACTGCCGATAACCGTCAGCTCTTTACGTAATATTTTGCCAAACGTTGTCGATGTTAAATGCAGATCCTGATGCAACGTGCCCACCAGCGCCAGCTGGGCATGAGGCCCGGCAATCTCTACCGCCAGTTCGACGGTTTGCGGGACGCCAGCCGTCTCGAGGATAAGCTGATTAAAGCGCAGCTCGCGTAAAACGCCCTGCATTTGCGGCGCGCTCATTTCAAGGCTGTTAAATGTTTGCATCGCACCGAAAGATTTTGCCAGTGCCAGTTTTTCTGAGCTAATGTCGATAGCCGTCACACTCTTTGCTCCCAGCGCGACAGCGCACTGAATGGCCAGCAGGCCAATGGTTCCGGCACCAATAATAATAACGTTTTTATTCTCACAACCTTGCGCTAAATGGAAAGCATGCAGGCCAACGGTAATCGGTTCAATAAAAGCCCCATCCTCAATAGGCATATGCGCAGGTAGAGCAAAGACATTTTTCCGCTTTACGACAATATATTCGGCAAACCCACCATCACGCCGTGAGCCAATAAAATCATATTTTGCGCACTGGGAATAAAACCCTTTCAGACACTCTGGACAAGTAAAACAGGGTAATAACGGCACACAGGCAACCGCATCGCCAGGATGTAAATCATCAACACCGGATCCCACAGCATCAATATAGCCGCTAAATTCATGGCCTAACGTTATTGGATAATAATGTGCACCATTTTTAAAAATTCTGGGTAAATCGGAACCACATAATCCCGAGCTGGCAATTTTTACCCGCACCTCATCCTGATGTTTAATTTCAGGAATGACTCGTTGGGCAACGCGTACGATACCATCAGTATCATTCACCACTGATTTCATAAAAACTCCTGATTATTAAGGGGGATAAACTCCCCCTCAGGTAAAAATTATTCTGCGAGAACGGCTTTCTCTTGTTTAATAAAGCCGCGCGCTCTACGCCAGGTCATGAAAATACCGGTAAGATAAATGGCACCGATAATAATGAAACCGGGAATATTTTGCGGGGAGAAAACCTGAATCAGTAACCAGGTAATGGGAGAACCGCCCTGATCCATTGAAGCCACCATGCCCCCGGCTTTTAACGCCCCAGCATTAGCCGCCAGTTGGGTGTGCAAACCAATAGTTTGCGTCGCGATCCACAGGGTGATGCTCATAATGATGACACCCGAGATTAAGGTGCGGAACAGATTTCCACGATGCACGGCAACAGCCATCGCAACAAAGAAGCCGATGGTGGCAAGGTCGCCAAACGGCAGTACCTGATTACCCGGAACACAAACAGCAATTAAAATGGTGAGCGGGATAAAAATCAGGCTCGCCGATACCACCGCCGTATGCCCCAGCAGTAATGCCGGATCAAGGCCAATCAGGAACTCCTGACCGCCGAACTTCGCCTGTAAACGACTACGGGCCTGCTTCGCGATGGGCGTTAAACCATCCATGATGGGCTTAATCACCCGTGGCATCAGCAGCATGACTGCCGCCGTTTTTACCGCCAGTTGCAATACGCCTTTGACATCGTACCCCGCGAGAATGCCGATAATCAGCCCCATCACAAAGCCCACGGTGACGGGCTCGCCAAAAGGACCAAATTTGCGCTGGATATCGTCGGCACTAAATTTAATACGGTTAACCCCTGGGATTTTCTCGATGATAGCATCCACCAGCACCGCTATCGGCCCCAGATACGCCGATGTACCGTGCGGAATAGCAATGCCTTCCAGCTCAAAGAAATTTCGGGTATCGCGGGCAAACCAGTCGCCGAGTTTATAAACAAACGCCGCGTGAATAACCACACCCGCCATCCCTATCATCCATGAACCGGTTGCCAGATGCAGCAATGCGCCGGTGAAGGTCATATGCCAGATATTCCATATATCAACATTTACCACCCGCGTCATACGGGTCAGTAGCATCGCCACGTTAACCAGAATCGCAATCGGAATCGCCACCAGCGCAATTTGCGACGCCCAGGTCATTGGTGAAGAGCCCGGCCAGCCGACATCGACCACATGCAGATTCAGGTCGAAATTTTCCGCCATTGCTTTCGCCGCCGGGCCAATGGAATCCAGCATTAAGCCAATCACAAGGCCAATGCCAACAAAGCCAATCCCGATATGCAGACCCGCTTTAAAGCAATCGCCTGCCTTCATGCCTAATATCTTAGAAAAAATAATGATGACAATCGGCAACATGACCGTAGGGCCGAGGTCGAGAATATAACGCATGACTTCTGAAAACATAGGTCACCCCTGTAAGATAGTCAGAATTTTATTTTGTAATGCTTCGATACCGACACCAGAAACAAAAGGCATGCCGTGAACTAACGGAATATCGCCAAAACTGCGGTCAACTCTGGCGGTAGTACATATCAAATGCACGCCATCCATATAGGTCTCTATTTCATTAACCCGACACTGGATTAATTCAACAGGAATATTATGACTCTGACACAACTCTTTAATTTCTTCCGCCGCCATCGTAGAGGTCGCAACCGCGCCTCCGCAAGCGACAATAATCTTGCGTTTCATAAATAGTCCTTTTTATTGTTACAGAGGGATTTATTCGTCTGAATCTAAAACATACTTTGTGAAGTATTCCTTTAACTGGGTTTCAGGAAGAGTGATTAGTGTCTCGACGATCTCGGGCTGTTGTAACTTGCCAAATAAACAGCGTAAAAGTTTCAATTGCTGCTGCGGATTTTCCACAATCAACGCAATAACCAACGATACCGCCACGTCGTTATCATCATCCGCTTGCTGAAAATGAACTTTATTTGTTGGCCTTAACAGATAAATGGCTGACGACTTAGCATGAATCGCCTCACAATGCGGTATTGCAATGGCGTGCTGTTCAAGCATTATCCCGGTGGGGAATTCTGCTTCTCTGGCAATTAATGCCTGTGGCCAGGTTTCATGAACCACACCTTTCACGATCATCTCATTACCGATATGGGTTAAAACTTCGCTACGATCGACAAAAGAAATTCCGCTACGAACAAACAGGTTAGTCATATACCGTCCTTATTCCGCACAGCCGTAGCGATAGGCACGCAAAACATCATAAATTTTATCCATAATCAACTGATACGGTATTGCCGATAATTCCCCGGACTGTATGCGTTCAAATTGTTTGGGTAGATACTGACTAATCATGCCCAGTGGGATGTCCACGTCTTCCAGATTCGCCATCATCGTTTCAACGCTATTTTTAATTCGACTATGCGGCCAGTAATAACGAATACGATCCGACAGGCTGTAACGAATATCCAGTAATGAATCGTTAAAACCCGTGCGATAATATTTTTTCCAGTACTGCGGTTCGTCGATCATCACTTCTTCAATTACCGCCAGGCAACCGCTGCGATTTTCGGGGGCGATAATTTCCTGCTCAATTTGTGCCAACGCAAATATCGCCTCACGTAGAGCAAAGGTTAATGCTGGCCCTACTTTCAAAATTGCAAAGTGATCGCGGACTAATTCCCAATAAGCCGTCCGGGTCTGGTAATCGGTAGAATGTGCTTCATAAACCATTCGGGTGTTTTCTATCCATTGCGCCAGCGCCTGCGCTTCTTGCGGCTGATAATGGATAATATTGCTGTGATCAAATTCCACACCCGGCTGTACCACGATGGCAATCACGCGTGTTAACGCCTCTGTCAGCCCACGAGCAATAAAGGCCTTTTGATGCGTACGTAAAGTATTGGCGGCATCTTCAACCCGGGTAATGTGTACTGACTGAATGGCGCTGGCCTCACCGCCCGGAACCGGAACTTCGGTGCCAATGACATAGCTCAGTTGCTCACGCTGGCAATCTGTCGCCACACTCTCCGCTGCGTGGCAAAGCACGGCAGCACGTTCAGCAACCGTTTCTGGCGCTAATGGTATTGGATCCCCCGCACATGACATTGACGCATCAAGGTGAATTTTACTGAACCCCGCTCGAACATATGCTTTTACCAGCTCGACGGATTTTTCCATCGCCGTATCCGCATTTTCTTGCTGCCAGCAGTTCGGTCCCAGATGGTCGCCGCCGAGAATGATACGCTCACGAGCAAATCCGACTTTATCGGCAATCGCAAACACAAATTCGCGAAAGTCCGCCGGTGTCATTCCGGTATAACCGCCAAATTGATTGACCTGGTTTGACGTTGCTTCAATCAGCACTTTGCGCGTGCTGTTGCGATCAAATGCCAGCGCCGCTTCGATAACCAACGGATGGGCAGAACAGACTGAACATATGCCGATATGTTCACCAGCTTTATGCCGGGCAATTAACGTTTTCATGTTTTTTCCTTGTTAAATGGCAGGTGCGTTATGCCCTGCCCTCGCAGCAACAATCAGCAATCACTTTGCTCACCACATCGCGCATTGCGGATTTAGCCGACTGCAAATAATCCCGGGGATCGGTCGCTTCGGGGTGCTCGGTCAGGTAATTTTTTAACGCCTGCGAGAATGCATTTTTCAGCTCCGTTGCAACGTTGATTTTGCATATCCCCAGTTTGATGGTTTGCTGAATATCCTTAGTCGATAACCCTGACGCGCCATGCAGCACCAGCGGTAAGTTCACCCACTGGCGAATGTTCTCCAGTCGAGAAAAATCAAGCGCCGGTGCGCTGGCATACATACCGTGAGCCGTGCCGATGGCGACCGCCAGGGAATCAATCCCGGTTGTCTCGGCAAATTCACGCGCCTGAATGGGGTTGGTATACAACGCATCAGCTTCATTGACTTGTACATCATCTTCCTGGCCCCCAAGCTGCCCCAGCTCTGCTTCGACGCTGACATCAAAGCGATGGCAAAAATCCACCACCTCTTTGACCCGTGAAATATTTTGCGCAAAAGGCAAATGCGAGGCGTCAATCATGACTGAGCGCACGCCAGAACGAACCTTCTGAGCGATATCGTCAAATTTCGTGTGATGGTCGAGGTGAATCGCCAATGGATGGTGATATTGCTTCGCCATCGCGCTGACCAGCGCCACCAGATTTTCTGTACCAGCCTGAGTAAATGTGCCGGGCGTTCCGGCGATGATGACCGGCGCATGCATGCTGGCAGCGGTTTCCACCACCACGTGCATCGTTTCGAGATTGTGAATATTGAATGCCGGAACCGCATAACCGCCGCGCTGCGCGTTGTTCAGCATCTGCTTTGTCGATACCACGTACATTTTCACATCCTGTCGTTTGTTTTCGATTTCAAAATATAATGAAATTATTTGTTTTCAAATGTCGAGATAACGATCACAAAAACGACAATATGAAAATTAATCAGAATGACAGGAAAAAAAAACGGCCTCCCGGGGGAAGCCGTAACGAAGTGCGCGTGTTTTTATGCCGGATGCAACGTAAACGCCTTATCCGGCATACGTGGCAGCGCTGTGTAGGCATGATAAGACGCTTCAGCGTCGCATCAGGCATAGGTTGCCGGATGCGGTGTGAACGCCTTATCCGCCCTACGGGGTAGTGCTGTTCGTATGAGGCGTATCAGGCGATAGTAATTTTGCTATCGAGATAAACGTCCTGCACGGCGTTAATCAGTTTCACGCCGTCAGCCATCGATTTCTTGAACGCCTTACGTCCAAGAATCAGCCCCATTCCGCCAGCGCGTTTGTTGATGACCGCAGTACGCACTGCATCGCTGAGGTCAGTTTCACCGCCTGCAGCACCGCCGGAGTTTATCAACCCTGCCCGGCCCATATAGCAGTTAGCTAACTGATAACGCACCAGATCAATCGGGTTTTCGCTGGTCAACTTGCTGTAAACGCGATCGTCGGTATAACCGTAATTAATCGCTTTATAGCCGCCGTTATTTTCCGCCATTTTTTGTTTGACGATATCTGCGCCTATGGTTGCCGCCAGATGGTTCGCCTGACCTGTCAGGTCGGCGGAAACATGGTAATCAACGCCATCTTTCTTAAAGGCGGAGTTACGCAAATAGGCCCACAGCACGGTCACCATGCCCAGCTCGTGCGCACGTTCAAAAGCCGCAGAAATTTCTTCAATCTGGCGACGTGACTCTTCCGAGCCAAAATAGATGGTCGCGCCAACCGCCACCGCGCCCATGTTGAACGCCTGCTCCACGCTGGCATACAGCGTTTGATCGTAAGTGTTCGGGTAACTTAGCGTCTCGTTGTGATTAAGTTTGACAAGGAATGGAATGCGATGCGCGTAACGCCGCGATACCGATGCCAGCACGCCGTAAGTTGACGCCACACAGTTACAGCCCGCTTCGATCGCCAGTTCAACAATGTTTTTCGGGTCAAAGTAGAGCGGGTTAGCGGCAAATGAAGCTCCGGCAGAGTGCTCAACGCCCTGGTCAACCGGCAGAATAGAAAGATATCCTGTGCCAGCCAGACGCCCAGTGTTGTACAACGTCTGCATATTACGTAACACCGCTGGCGGGCGATTATTGTCAATCATCACGCGGTCTACGTAGTCATGTCCGGGGAGATAAAGCTGGTCAGAAGGAATAGTCATACAACGGTGCTGTAAAAGGTTGTCGGCGTCTTTGCCAAGCAACTGCGCAATATCTGTCATTACTATGCTCCCGTAAATTCCGATTGGATATCGGCTATGGATTGTCCTGGCCCGCCTTTTGCGGGCAATCATAATCCTGGTCGTTACGGGAGAATTTTTCCATCTTCTGGATGTTTTTTCAGCGTTTTCTGTTGGCACGATTCATCAGAAAAAGTGTTACAGAGGTCAAGTTTTCACCGCAAAGGTATTTAAAAGGTATTATTAAATGGTATTGTCATCGCGTACCTTACATTACCTGTCATGAAGGAATTAAAAGATGAAAACAACAGCAAAGCTGTCGTTCATGATGTTTGTTGAATGGTTTATCTGGGGCGCGTGGTTTGTGCCATTGTGGTTGTGGTTAAGTAAAAGCGGTTTTAGTGCCGGAGAAATTGGCTGGTCGTATGCCTGTACCGCCATTGCGGCGATCCTGTCGCCAATTCTGGTTGGCTCCATCACTGACCGCTTTTTCTCGGCGCAGAAAGTGCTGGCGGTATTGATGTTCGCTGGTGCGGCGCTGATGTATTTCGCTGCGCAACAGACCACTTTTGCCGGGTTCTTCCCGTTACTGCTGGCCTACTCGCTAACCTATATGCCGACCATTGCGCTGACTAACAGTATCGCTTTTGCCAACGTGCCGGATGTGGAGCGTGATTTCCCACGCATTCGTGTGATGGGCACTATCGGCTGGATTGCCTCCGGTCTGGCATGTGGATTTTTGCCGCAAATGCTGGGTTATGCCGATATCTCTCCGACTAACATCCCGCTGCTGATTACCGCCGGAAGTTCTGCTCTGCTCGGTGTGTTTGCGTTTTTCCTGCCCGACACGCCGCCAAAAAGCACCGGCAAAATGGACATTAAAGTCATGCTCGGCCTGGATGCGCTGATCCTGCTGCGCGATAAAAACTTCCTCGTCTTTTTCTTCTGTTCATTCCTGTTTGCGATGCCACTGGCGTTCTATTACATCTTTGCCAACGGTTATCTGACAGAAGTCGGCATGAAAAATGCCACCGGCTGGATGACGCTCGGGCAGTTCTCTGAAATCTTCTTTATGCTGGCATTGCCGTTTTTTACCAAACGCTTTGGTATCAAAAAGGTATTATTACTTGGTCTGGTCACCGCAGCGATCCGCTATGGCTTCTTTATTTACGGTAGTGCGGATGAATATTTCACCTACGCGTTACTGTTCCTCGGCATTTTGCTGCATGGAGTAAGTTACGATTTTTACTACGTTACCGCTTACATCTATGTCGATAAAAAAGCCCCCGTGCATATGCGTACCGCTGCGCAGGGGCTGATCACGCTCTGCTGCCAGGGATTCGGCAGTTTGCTCGGCTATCGTCTTGGCGGTGTGATGATGGAAAAGATGTTCGCTTATCCGGAACCGGTAAACGGACTGACTTTCAACTGGTCCGGGATGTGGACTTTCGGCGCGGTGATGATTGCCATTATCGCCGTGCTGTTCATGATTTTTTTCCGCGAATCCGACAACGAAATTACGGCTATCAAGGTCGATGATCGCGATATTGCGTTGACACAAGGGGAAGTTAAATGAAAACAGAACGTATTCTCGGTGCTCTTTATGGGCAGGCGTTAGGGGATGCGATGGGGATGCCGTCCGAGCTTTGGCCACGCAGCCGCGTTAAAGCACACTTTGGCTGGATTGACCGTTTTCTGCCTGGACCAAAGGAGAATAACGCGGCCTGTTATTTTAACCGCGCCGAATTCACCGACGATACCTCAATGGCGCTGTGTCTGGCGGATGCGTTACTGGAACGTGAAGGCGAGATCGATCCGGATCTGATTGGGCGTAATATTCTCGACTGGGCGCTGCGTTTCGACGCCTTCAATAAAAACGTGCTTGGCCCGACCTCGAAGATTGCTCTCAACGCCATTCGCGACGGTAAACCCGTTGCTGAACTGGAAAACAATGGCGTGACCAACGGCGCAGCGATGCGCGTCTCGCCATTAGGTTGTTTGCTTTCGGCGCGCGATGTTGATTCCTTTATTGATGATGTGGCGCTGGCGTCCAGCCCGACCCATAAATCCGATCTGGCGGTTGCAGGTGCGGTAGTCATCGCATGGGCGATTTCCCGTGCCATTGACGGAGAAAGCTGGTCAGCGATTGTTGATTCTCTACCCTCGATTGCGCGACATGCACAGCAAAAACGCATCACCACCTTCAGCGCCTCACTGGCGGCACGCCTGGAGATTGCGCTGAAAATTGTGCGCAATGCCGACGGCACCGAATCCGCCAGCGAACAGCTGTATCAGGTGGTTGGGGCAGGTACCAGTACTATTGAGTCCGTTCCGTGCGCCATTGCGCTGGTTGAACTGGCACAAACCGACCCGAACCGTTGCGCCATCCTGTGCGCTAACCTTGGCGGCGACACAGACACCATCGGCGCTATGGCGACGGCGATTTGCGGCGCATTGCATGGCGTTAACGCTATCGATCCTGCGTTTAAGACGGAGCTGGATGCGGTAAATCAGCTTGATTTTAATCATTATGCCACGGCGCTGGCAAAGTATCGCCAACAACGGGAGGCGGTATGAGCGGCGCTCGATTACACACGCTGCTGCCTGAATTAACCACGCGTCAGCCGGTGATGGTCGTCGGCGCGGCGGTCATTGATGTGATCGCCGACGCTTATGCCCTACCCTGGCGTGGGTGCGATATCGAACTGAAACAGCAGAGCGTTAACGTTGGCGGCTGTGCACTGAATATTGCCGTGGCGTTAAATCGCCTCGGTATCGAAGCGGGTAATGCCCTGCCGCTCGGCCAGGGTGTGTGGGCGGAAATTATTCGTAACCGGATGGCGAAAGAAGGATTAATCAGCCTCATCGATAACGCCGAAGGCGATAACGGCTGGTGTCTGGCGCTGGTTGAGCCTGATGGTGAACGCACGTTTATGTCGTTCAGTGGTGTGGAAAATCAGTGGAATCGCGAATGGTTGGCGCGATTAACCGTTGCGCCTGGCAGCCTGCTCTATTTTTCCGGTTATCAACTGGCCTCGCCCTGCGGTGAATTGTTAGTGGAATGGCTGGAGAGTCTGCAAGACGTGACGCCGTTCATCGATTTTGGCCCACGTATTGGCGATATCCCGGATGCATTACTGGCGCGAATCATGGCCTGTCGACCTTTAGTGTCACTCAATCGTCAGGAGGTTGAGATTGCCGCCGAACGTTTTGCTTTATCAGCAGAGATAACAACACTTGGCAAGCAATGGCAGGAGAAATTTGCCGCGCCGTTGATCGTTCGTCTGGATAAAGAAGGCGCATGGTATTTCAGCAATAACGCTTCTGGCTGCATCCCGGCATTTCCAACGCAAGTTGTAGACACCATTGGGGCGGGCGACAGTCATGCAGGTGGCGTATTAGCTGGACTGGCCTCTGGTTTGCCACTGGCGGATGCCGTATTGCTGGGCAATGCAGTGGCGTCGTGGGTTGTCGGGCATCGCGGCGGTGATTGCGCGCCAACCCGCGAGGAACTACTCCTCACACACAAAAACGTATAGATCACTGCGACAGTGGCTGATGCTGTACTCAATAGGCCGTTGCTGTTGGTCAAGCGCCACTTGCTTGATCACCAGCACCGGTATTTTACTATCTAATTGAATATGTGACTGAAACTCGGCATCCGGCATCCGGGCGCTAACGCGGGAACGGGTACGCTTTGGAAAAATATGCTGACTGCGGAAGTAGTCATAAAGAGAGATTCCGATGGCATCAACATCATGAATTAAATGCGCCGGAACCCACGACTCCTCAATAGAGACCGCTTCTTCATCAACATAGCGAATACGCTTAAGCAAAAAGACATCACTACCCGCTTCGACCGCCAATTGCTGCGCCACCTCTTCAGGGCATTTAACCACTCGCTTGTTAACCCATAGCGTATCTGGTTTTTTCCCGCGCAACACCACCTGCTGAGAAAATCCTCGCGCTTCTTTTAACGAGTATTCAAAGATGTTATTAATCTGCGTGCCGTAGCCGCGCGAACGTGTCACCACGCCCTCTTCTTCCAGCGCCTGCATCGCCTTGCGCACCGTAATACGCGAAACGCCGGTTAACTGACTTAAATCGCGCTCGCCGGGTAAAATATTGCCATGTTCCAGCACCCCGCTGCGCACGGCATTTTTCACCGTTTCGGCAAACTTAATATAAAGCGGCGTGTTATCCGCCGCTAAAATACGTTCGTTCAGTTGGGCAATCAGCTGGGTATGCGCTTGTTCCATTTGTCTTTTTCCAGGCGATGAGTCTGGAGGGAGTATATCACTGCTTCTTATTTAAGGCGTTTCTTTAATCCCATCAACGAATCCCTGCAGCTCCTCCACCGTGCCATTAAACACATTAAAATCCACCAGGCCATTAATGCCATCCACCTGGCCACGGTCGGAATGTTGCCAGAAGCGCCAGGCCATGCCGTCATTGTCCGGACGACGTTGATAATAGTGAGCCACCCACCACGGATATTCATTGAAATAGCCCGCCAGATTGGTGTG
This sequence comes from Escherichia sp. MOD1-EC4550, assembly GCF_963876935.1. Classification (NCBI taxonomy): domain Bacteria; kingdom Pseudomonadati; phylum Pseudomonadota; class Gammaproteobacteria; order Enterobacterales; family Enterobacteriaceae; genus Escherichia; species Escherichia sp. MOD1-EC4550. The sequence goes on along the minus strand of NZ_CAWNSE010000015.1, from coordinate 25,479 downwards.
ATAAAAAACGGCTCCTGAGTAAATAATCGGCTTTTTTCCCGTGCGTTTTTCGACCATTTTTAGCCACTGACTTACCCGCTTGCGTAATTCTTTTGCCGATAATTTTCCCCGTTCTTCTACGTCCAGCACGGCAGGGAGATCGCCTTGTGAGAAATCCACCGTTTGCAGAAATAATCGCGCCTGAACTGAGGCGGATACCGACGGGGAAAAATAATGATACGCCCCACGCAACAGGCCATTTTCGCGGCTTAGTTGCCAGTTACGCGAAAAATACGGGTCCACCAGCTTTTCGCCTTCCGTCGCCTTGATAAAGGCAAATTGCAAACGAATACCGTTATCGCGCATTTTAGCCACCCGCTGCCAGTCGATCCGCTCCTGCCAGCGCGAAACATCTATTCCGTGAATGGTGTAACTGGCAGGAATGCGAATAGCGAAAGATTTAACCGGGCGATAACCGTAGAAGTGGATGTAGTCTTTAATCTGAATAGCTGTCGAATAGAAAAAATTCACCGTCTGACGCGGATAAATTGCAACGATGGAAATTAGCCCAAGAGCGCATAATAAAGCGGTGAATTTTTTTCGACTGGTGATTCTCAGTTGCATTGGTTTCATCCCTGAATGTCAGCGCCAAAGACTGACAATAACCAAAGCAGCTATAGTACGGTGCTCACCACCAGGCGTGGAAGTGGTGAACCGGACCAATACCGTCGCCAACTTCCAGCGTGTCGGCCTGGGCTAACGCCGATGAAAGCCAGCTTTTTGCCTCCTGTACGGTGTCAGCCCAGTTTGTATGGCGCGGGCGCAGTGCAGCCAACGCCGCAGAGAGCGTACAACCAGTGCCGTGAGTGTTTTTGGTCATAATGCGCGGTGCGGTAAACCGTTGTTCACCCTCGCGGGTAAACAGCCAGTCCGGGCTTTGCTCATCATCCAGATGACCACCTTTCATTAGCACTGCGCCACAGCCCATCGCCAACAGCGATCGCCCTTGTTCCAGCATTTCCTGTTCGTTGCGCGCGTGTGGCGCGTCGAGCAAGGCGGCAGCTTCGGGCAAGTTTGGCGTTATTAATGAAACCTGTGGCAATAATCGACTGCGCAGCGTGGCAACCGCCGAAGGTGAAAGCAGAGGGTCGCCGCTTTTTGCCAGCATAACGGTGTCGAGTACCACGTTTTGGATCTGATAACGTTGCAACCGTTCTGCCACCGCTTCAACAATATCGGTTTCCGCCAACATACCGATTTTAGTGGTGTCGATTCGCACATCAGTGAACACCGAATCCAACTGCGCGGCGACAAAATCAGGATCTATGCGATACACCGATTGCACGCCTCGGGTGTTTTGCGCTACCAGGGCGGTTATTACTGAACAACCATAAGCACCAAGTGCAGAGAACGTTTTGAGATCTGCCTGAATTCCTGCGCCACCACTGGGATCAGTGCCTGCAATTGTCAGAGCGTTAATCCGTTTCATGCCTGCACCTCCTGCGTCAATTGCCAGAGCGCATCAAGAAAATGGGGAACAAAACTGCCAGGCCCCTCGCTACTGGCGACTGCGCGTTCTCCGGCTTGTTTCATCCAGTGACAGGCAGATGCGATATTTTCCAGCGTATCGCCTGGTAGCGCACAACAGGCAGCGACAACTGCCGATAATGCACAGCCAGTTCCTACCACTTTGGTCATTAACGGATTGCCGCCGTGAATGCCAACGGTGCGACGACCATCGGTAATATAATCCACCTCGCCTGTGACCACGACGATTGCGCCAGTTTCCCGTGCCAGTGTTTGTGCAGCGGGTATCGCGTTAGCCGCGGCGTCAGTGGTGTCCACTCCCCGTCCACCATTAGCAACGCCAGCTAATGCCATGATTTCCGAAGCATTACCACGTATCGCTGCCGGTTTAAAAGATAAAAGTTCATGACAAAAACGGCGACGATAATCGAGTGCGCCAACCGCGACCGGATCAAGCGTCCAGGGCGTTTGGGAGTGTGTTGCCTGTTCAACGGCAGCACGCATTGCCTGTGCGCGTGGCTGTGTCAGTGTGCCAACGTTAATCAGCAACGCACTGGCGATAGCCGCAAACTGACTGGCCTCTTCTGCTTCGATAACCATCGCTGGCGATGCACCGAGCGCCAGCAAGGTATTGGCAGTAAAGGTTTGCACCACATCATTGGTCATGCAATGCACAAGAGGAGAGTGTTGGTAAAAGAGGTTTAACGCGTGCGCTGATTGCGCGGAACTCAGCAGGTCGACTTGCATAGTTTGCTCCTGCCATAACGTGAAGAAGCAATGACCTGGTGGTCTGTGACTTCCCTACGCTGGCATTATCCAGATCAGGTGATACGGGTATTTCTCAGCCTTCACGCAGAAGGGCACCCCGAGTCGTTTGGTTGCGATGATGAATCGCAGAGATGGATGGTAATGTCCCGCGCACACGTTGTAAACGAGGAAAAACGGCGGGATTACAATAACGTTGTGAAATTATTTGATATATGAATCCAGCACCTTCAGAACGACATCCAGATCTTCTTCACGTTTTAGCTCATCCCCCTGGTGAACGATGTGTTCCGTCAGATGACCTTTAATCACTTCCCGCATCAGACCGTTTACCGCGCCACGGATAGCAGCAATCTGTTGTAGAACAGCTGCGCATTCGTGCGGCTCGTCGAGCATTTTCTTGAGCGCCACGACCTGGCCCTGAATCTTACTGGCACGCGCTTTCAGTTTCTGTTTATCACGGATTGTATGAGACATGGCAACACCTGGTTAACAAGAACATGAAAAATCATAGCACTATTATTCTACTGGGGGGTAGTATCAGGTACTGGGGGGGAGTAGAATCGGATTGCCGAATTAATACTAAGAATTATTATCATGACCGAATTTACCACTCTTCTTCAGCAAGGAAATGCCTGGTTCTTCATCCCCAGCGCCATCTTACTTGGTGCGCTTCATGGCCTGGAACCAGGGCACTCAAAAACGATGATGGCGGCGTTTATCATCGCCATCAAAGGCACCATTAAACAGGCAGTGATGCTCGGACTGGCAGCAACCATTTCGCATACCGCGGTGGTCTGGTTGATTGCCTTTGGCGGGATGGTGATCAGCAAACGTTTTACTGCTCAATCTGCAGAACCGTGGCTCCAGTTGATTTCCGCGGTGATCATTATTGGCACCGCGTTCTGGATGTTCTGGCGTACCTGGCGCGGCGAACGCAACTGGCTGGAGAATATGCACGGGCATGATCATGAGTATCATCACGATCACGAAGATCACCACGACCATGGACATCATCACCATCACGAACATGGGGAGTATCAGGATGCTCATGCACGAGCCCATGCCAATGACATCAAACGACGCTTCAATGGCAGAGAAGTGACCAACTGGCAAATTTTATTGTTTGGGTTAACAGGTGGACTGATCCCCTGCCCGGCAGCAATTACCGTGCTGTTGATTTGTATTCAGTTGAAAGCCCTGACACTAGGCGCAACACTGGTCGTCAGTTTCAGCATTGGCCTTGCGTTAACGCTGGTCACCGTAGGCGTTGGCGCAGCAATCAGCGTTCAGCAGGTCGCAAAACGCTGGAGCGGATTTAACACTCTCGCTAAACGCGCCCCCTATTTTTCCAGTCTGTTGATTGGCTTAGTTGGTGTGTATATGGGCGTACATGGCTTTATGGGCATAATGCGATAACTCAATCCTTTAGGCTTGCATGTTATCTTCAGCCCAGGATGATTCTTAAATCAGCTATTTCCGCTGGCTCTCTGCTCGCTAAGGATGCTTTTAGGGCATCCTTTCATTTACACTTTTTACGAAATCATGGGATCACTAACAAAATATCGCTTGTCAGTTATATTGTATGGCAGGAAAGATATGCGACTGATATTACAGATCCCCAAAGTGGAGAGTTTATGACCATTAAAAATAAGATGTTGCTGGGTGTGCTTTTGCTGGTTACCAGTGCCGCCTGGGCCGCACCAGCCACCGCGGGTTCGACCAATACCTCGGGAATTTCTAAGTATGAGTTAAGCAGTTTCATTGCTGACTTTAAGCATTTCAAACCAGGCGATACCGTCCCAGAGATGTACCGCACCGATGAGTACAACATTAAGCAGTGGCAGTTACGTAACCTGCCCGCGCCTGATGCCGGGACGCACTGGACCTATATGGGTGGCGCGTACGTGTTGATCAGCGACACCGACGGTAAAATCATTAAAGCCTACGATGGTGAGATTTTTTATCATCGCTAAAAAAAGCCCCCTCATCATGAGGGGGAAATGCAGACACCTTGTTATTTTTTATTATTAGCCACTTGCTCGTCTTGCTTGTTATTAGTCGTATTTCACGTTGATTAATGCGGTTGCCTCCAGTGCGCCAGATTTAATTTTATTTGTATCGTAGACGTAGTAACTGGCAGTTATCGGAATTGAAACCGTTGTATCTGTAAGTTTTGACTTTGCCGCAATTTCTTTTAAATTTGTGTATTCTTTACTGCTGTTAGTGATATTTAAAAGTGTGACTGGAGAACCATTACTTTCAAGAATAAATCCTACGCCATTATCTTCCGCACCTTTCAGTATTGTGTTGCTGTTGGTTAACAAGTCAGAACTTGATAAATACACCTGCATTTTCCGTGATGTTTGATTTTGTTGACCTAATAAGTTTTTACAACGCAGAACAATATCCCCTTTGTTACTATTTATTGTTGCTTTGTTACCTGTAACTGGTAATTGTGAAACGGGAATACTCTCTAAAGTAATTAATAAATCGTCCGGTTTGCAGGTTGTGGTTATCGGGTTGTATGACAATGTCAGATTAAAGGAATAGACACCTGCATTTTGTGCCAATGCATTTCTGTAGCTATTTACACATGCATCCCATGACTTGCCACCGAATAAACACAGTAAGAATTGTACTGCAGCACTCCCGCGTGTCGATGATGAAGCACTGGATAATGTCGCAACACCATTAATCATCACTGAACCGCCGCCCCCCGCAGAAACATTCACTTTTGCATTACTGGCCGCAGGTGTCACCGTTACCGAATAACCATTGGTGAAACTGGTCTGATTATTTGACAACGTGATGTTGTTTTTATTGATCCATTCAAAATGTAAATTTAATTTAATGGTATCGTTATAAAGTCCAACAATAATATCCGACGGGCTCATAGGGGTGATAGTATTTGTACTCACGCATGACGAATCATTAAAATTATGCTCATATGTTGCCGTTTGTGTTTGAGTAAGTGCAAAATCCCCCTGAACAGCAAAATTATGCTGGGCAGATAACTCTCCATAACATGCTGCATAACTCACAGGCATTACCATCATAATTAATATAAATAACATTATGCGAATTTTCATAGAGCCACCCGATTATTACTGGCAAATATAGTTCCTATTTTCATCAATCTCTTTACCGAAGGTGATTGTGCATGAGAGCCCTTGTTGTTTATCAATTGCCACATTAACCGATGGCGGTACATCATTAGTGCGAATAAATAACTGGCTTCCCTGACCGACAACACCAATATTGTGACCGTGGATATCATTGACTTCATAACCAAACGTTAATGGTTGCCCATCCGCTCTTAACGCTTTTATAAACCAGGGCTTGCGCTGATCGGTATCAAAATTAACCAGTACGACCGCGCCGCGATAAGGTGCGGCAATTTTCCGGTTACCACGTAATTCTGTTTCACTATCGCTTTGCGACACATCCAGCATCAGGTGATTTTCCCGATAAGGTGTCATTCCGTCGTATACCACCACTCCATTACGATTTGTTGTACGATATTTTTGCCCATTGACATAAGCATCTTTAATTCCAGGTGCGTTCATTACAGCAAACGTTTCGGAAAGACGGTTCGCCAGATTAACGCCACCCGACCAGGCGACAATGCCCCCTGAAATACTGGCTCCAGCTTGTCGATAAGCACTCGACTGACTATAACTGCCATTCACCGTTGCCACCGGCGCGTTCCAGGTCAAATTCGCGCCAGCTGTCGTTTCATTTCCCTGATGCTGATGACTTAAGTTGACCCCATAGTTAAACTGATCCCGGCTTCCAACGGTTCCCGCTAATCCCGCATTGTTTGAGGTAACACCCTGATCATCAAACGTTGTTGAGTTAGAAATGTATATTTGCCGACGAGGCGTCGTAACGTCATCACCCCAATCAAAGGGAATCGATATAAAAATATTAAAACGTTTCTCTTCATGATGATTCTCGTCATAAGCCTGGCTTGCCGCGAGGGTATAGCTTATCCGTCGCAGGTTGTTGGAATAACTCAACTGATAATCCTTACTGCTGCCGCTACGCCCCCAGTAATCTCGCCATAACGTACTTAAGGACACAGAACCCCAGCCTTCTGGCAATGACTGGCTCATATTGGCAGAAAAGCTATTTTTACGGCCAAAATCGTTCTGGTAATAATCGGCAATGTCATAGATATCGTTTTCATCACGGCGATAATTATCTTTATTGTTTGCCCAAACGTGATCGTTAAATGTCCGGTAATCACGCGACGAATAACGCCAGGCCGCCAGACCAAAACGCGTCGACGTTTGGCTCACAAATTTGTTGTAGGCAATTTGATAACTTTGCCCGTCAAACACATCGCCGTTGTCTTGTTTACTATGCGACTTCGTGGCATCGACGGAAATGGCACCAATGCGTGTATTCCAGCCTGTGCCCAAAGTGAACGCGTAATAATTATTCGCGACCATCGATCCGCCATACAGCGTCAATAAGTTATTAAAACCATACTGATAACCCGCCTGAACAAAATCACTTTGTTTGCTCGCCCCTTCAATATGGCTACGACCTGCCGCAAAATCATATTTCGACACGCCGGGTTGCAGCATATTCGGCACTGCTGCATAAGGCACCAGATAGGTGGTTACCGAACCGTCCGCCTCTTTCACGCTGACATCAAGATCTGCTCCACCACCGGCCAACTGCAAATCTGTAATCGCAAACGGGCCAGGAGGAACCTCTTTCTGATAAACCACAAAACCGTTCTGTTCAATCGTTACCAGCGCGTTACTCTGAGCAATCCCCTGCACCCGTGGAGTAAAATTTTGTTTCGAGTTAGGCAACATCTGCATATCACGAAACAACCGCACACCGCTGAAGCGAACAGAATCGAAAATATCGCTTGATGTGTACATATCACCCACGCGAAGCGTGCCGAGAAGTTGGGCAAATCCACGTTCCAGATACAGGGTATTGCTTTTCCACACCCCTGGATTGCTATTTGTTTTACTGAAACTGGCATCAGAATGCAGTTGCCACCCCAGTAAATTTAACCCGCTGTTAAAACGTACATATGTACTCTTGCTATTACCCGACGCTTTATAGTCGCTGTAATACTGACTCACATAATAAGAGGTATAAAACGCATTAATACCCCGCTCCCAGTTTTCCGGTGGAACATAGCCACTTTCCAGTTCCTCCACCCACGCCTGCGGTACACTGAAATCGAGACGAAAAACTCCGATATCCCAGGTATAGCTCCCACCGTGAACAAGTTGCTCAAATGTTAAACATTGCTTACCGCTGGCAAAGTTATCGGTATTAATGCCTAACCGCTTGATAATTTCCCTGGATAAACATGTTTCTTGCGGGTTGTCTTTAACAATAATCTCATATTTCCCGCGCCATTGCTTATTGACATAAATATCGATGTCATACTGCCCCGGCAAGGGTTGATTATCATCAAGACGAATATTTGCAACCTGCTGGTCTTTCATTCCACCTATCATAAAATGGGTATCAAAGGTTTCTTCAGCTGCATAAGCTTCAATGCCGAGCAATAACGCTACGATTGCTGATGCAAGTGGGGTCATTCTCAACATAGGCAGCTCCTGCAATTAAATTTTGTCACTAATATAGTTGCCATGGTCATCGATAATGGTCAGATACCAGTTATTCGCATTATTACTTTTGACATTAATACTCTGACTTTCCAAGGGGGCAATCATAATAGTTTCATAATTGACTTTGACATTATTAGCTTTGACATCCGAAATCGTTACCCAATTTGCTGAGTCATTTTTTATCACCAATCCATTGCCACTGCGATTTACCAGTAACTTTTTAAATGTCGCTTTATTTACCGGTGCAATACCCGCAGGCCGGTAAAACAATTTGATTCTGTTTTGCATTGCAAATTTCAGTGCATTCTTGCCCTCTTGCTCTGGACTATTTGGTGGAATATCCAGAACATTCAGATAAAAAATGCTCTCTTTATTAGTGGGCAGTTTATTCGACATAATTTTGATTTTTACTTGCTGCCCGGAATTTGCCCCTATTTTTGCCACTGGTGGCGTTAACATGAAAGGAACCTGAATTTTTTCTGGTGGTAACGACGTATCGCCATCATCAATCCACGCCTGCAGCAGCGAAGAACGGTTTCCCTGGTTCATCAACTGCACCATCACTTCTTTATTTTCTGCCGGGTAAATAATGCGCGTCCCGTAGATAACAATTCCGGCATGCGCAGGAAGGACCATAGAAGAAATAAGTAAAGCTAATAATCCTTTCATCTTAATGCCTCTTAAATTAAAAGGCCGCCATGGGGATAGCGGCCATGTTTATTACCTGGAGAAATTTGAAATTTTATTTATTAATCCTGCGCCACACGCATAACCAGAGAAGATAACACATCACCTGATTGCACTGAGTTATCTGTCAGCTTCAGGTATTTTGCTTTAAACGGAATAGCATATTGACCTTCCGCTGTTTTATAACTCTCAATGTTAAAAGGTGCAGAAACATCCAGGACATCGCTGTTATCACCTAAATAGAGATAGTACCCCACGGTATCGTTGCTACTGGCTATCGCCTTATCGTTTCCGGTTATTTTATCGTTGGTAATCAACGAGAGTTTTACACCAGCAACTTCTTTCGGACAGCTAATTTTTAACATGCTGCTGGTTACACCGACTGCATCATCATAGGTCGAGTATTTAGCTTTACCTTCAAAGACAGTGGTTGGTACAGTTGGCATATTAATACTTACTGAATCGCCACCCGCTTCGAATTTACACGGAGATTCTGCAATATTCCCTTTAATGGTTAATGTTCCGGTATCAACGTCTGCGGCAAATACCCCAGCGCTCATAAAAAAAGAAGAAAAGACAGCGGCAGCAATAATTGAACGTTTCATAATATGTTCCTTAATAAAATTTATTTTTTGGTTGTTAAGAGTCTGTATCTCTTGGAAACAAATTTCTCACACCAAAAAAGTTGCCGCAATGTAAACATATTGTTTTATTGATTTAAAACAAATTAACCGTTGCAATATAAATACAACAAATACTTAAGCATATTAAATATTTATCACATCTATTAATTAATGCAGATTTTTTTAAATGGTATTATTAATATCAATAAAAAAGCTGAAATCATTCACACGAATGATTTCAGCTTTCTAAATCCGCTTAAAAAACTAGGGTGGCAAATTAATCGTAGCGATTTAACACGATTCGACGTTTGCTATCGCTACCTGCAACAACCACTTCTGTCGTCACACCTTTGACTGGCGAAGAAACCTGATGACGGGTGTCAACATCATACGTTAACTGACCACAATGCTGTTGAGGTTGACCATTAACCATAGCCATACTGCATGTTGGGGGACTGATCCTGCCATTAATCGTTAATGTGGCAGTCTGTGAAGAGAACGCGGGAGAAGCCATTCCATAGGCAAGAAAAATAATTCCTGACAGCCAGTACTTATTCATTGAACGTTATCCCTGTAGTAAAGGTTATGCCTGGATAGAATGAGTGCATAACAAACTATAGCTGTAGATCCACTACACAGCCACGAAGGATGATAATGATGCATTGCCTGTACGATCAATCGACTTTATAGAGTTTCGGACGAAGGTCCGCAGAATATTCGCAGCATTAAATAAGTGTTCATTAATGCGGCAAAAACAAATACACCGCATCAATGTAACATCTCTGCGGTGTATGAAAAACAACCAAAAAGGTTAATACGCGTCAGACCGCGCGGAAGGAAATCTCGCCAGGAATGACTTCTCCCTGCCAATAAAGCTGGGCTGCAACGCGGTCAGCCAGCTGGCGGTAGATAGCGGTAAATTCGCTCTCCGGACGGCTGATAACTGTTGGCGTGCCTTTATCGAGATCTTCACGTAAGGAGATGTGTAACGGCATCTGCCCCAGCAACTGTGTGTGATATTTCTCAGCCAGTTTCTCTGCACCACCGGTACCGAAAATCGGCTCATGGTGACCGCAGTTACTGCAAATATGCACACTCATGTTCTCGACAATACCAAGCACCGGAACTTCGACCTTCTCGAACATCACAATGCCTTTTTTCGCATCGATCAGCGCGATATCCTGCGGCGTGGTGACCACTACCGCCCCGGTCACCGGAATGTTCTGTGCCAGTGTCAACTGAATATCACCGGTGCCTGGCGGCATATCAAGCACCAGATAGTCGAGATCCGGCCACAAGGTTTCCTGCAACATCTGCATTAACGCCTTGCTCGCCATCGGACCACGCCACACCATCGCATTGTCGTCAGTGACCAGATAACCAATTGAATTGGTTGCCAGTCCATGAGACATAATCGGTGCCATATGGGTACCGTCCGGCGAAGTTGGACGCTGATTTTCTGCGCCCAGCATGGTGGGTATTGATGGGCCGTAGATATCGGCGTCCAGAATGCCGACTTTCGCCCCTTCCGCCGCCAGTGCCAGCGCCAGATTTACCGCCGTGGAGGATTTACCCACGCCGCCTTTACCGGAGCTGACCGCAATGATGTTCTTCACGCCGTTAATTCCCGGCTGATTCTTCACGCGTTTTAAGGTGGCGATATTGTGCGACAGTTTCCAGTCGATAGCTTTCGCCCCGGTGATGCGCAGCAGTTCGGCGCTACATTGCTCTTTTAACTCTTCGAACGCGCTATGCCAGACGAATGGCATAACCAGTTCCACATGCAACGTGTCGTCCATCCAGGCGACATGGTGCAACGCTTTCAGCGTGGTGAGGTTATGCTTCAGGGTTGGGTGCTGAAAATTGGCCAGTGTCCCGGCGACCATTGCGCGCAGGGCTTCTGGTGATTTGGCCTGGGATTGTTCGTTCATCCCGACTCCTTATTTATAAAGATAACTTATCGCTATTAGTTTACCTGAAGTTAACAGCTAAGTACTTACCTAATAATGCATCATAAGATGCTTGCACAGGACTTACGTAACCATGCCCCATTTGGTACTATCTAAGCCCTTTTCACTACAAAGAAGTAATGCCTACTATGACTCAAGTCGCGAAGAAAATTCTGGTGACGTGCGCACTGCCGTACGCTAACGGCTCAATCCACCTCGGCCATATGCTGGAGCACATCCAGGCTGATGTCTGGGTCCGTTACCAGCGAATGCGCGGCCACGAGGTCAACTTCATCTGCGCCGACGATGCCCACGGTACACCAATCATGCTGAAAGCTCAGCAGCTTGGTATCACTCCGGAGCAGATGATTGGCGAAATGAGTCAGGAGCATCAGACTGATTTCGCAGGCTTTAACATCAGCTATGACAACTATCACTCGACGCACAGCGAAGAGAACCGCCAGTTGTCAGAACTTATCTACTCTCGCCTGAAAGAAAACGGTTTTATTAAAAACCGCACCATCTCTCAGCTGTACGATCCGGAAAAAGGCATGTTCCTGCCGGACCGTTTTGTAAAAGGCACCTGCCCGAAATGTAAATCCCCGGATCAATACGGCGATAACTGCGAAGTCTGCGGCGCGACCTACAGCCCGACTGAACTGATCGAGCCGAAATCGGTGGTTTCTGGCGCTACCCCGGTAATGCGTGATTCTGAACACTTCTTCTTTGATCTGCCTTCTTTCAGCGAAATGTTGCAGGCATGGACCCGCAGCGGCGCGTTGCAGGAGCAGGTGGCAAACAAAATGCAGGAGTGGTTTGAGTCCGGTCTGCAACAGTGGGATATCTCCCGCGATGCACCGTACTTCGGTTTTGAAATTCCGAACGCGCCGGGCAAATATTTCTACGTCTGGCTGGACGCGCCGATTGGCTACATGGGTTCCTTCAAGAATCTGTGCGACAAGCGCGGCGACAGCGTAAGCTTCGATGAATACTGGAAGAAAGACTCCACCGCCGAACTGTACCACTTCATCGGTAAAGATATCGTTTACTTCCACAGCCTGTTCTGGCCTGCCATGTTGGAAGGTAGCAACTTCCGCAAGCCGACCAACCTGTTTGTTCACGGCTATGTAACGGTGAACGGCGCGAAGATGTCCAAGTCTCGCGGCACCTTTATTAAAGCCAGCACCTGGCTGAATCATTTTGACGCTGACAGCCTGCGTTACTACTACACTGCGAAACTCTCTTCGCGCATTGATGATATCGATCTCAACCTCGAGGATTTCGTCCAGCGCGTGAATGCCGATATCGTTAATAAGGTTGTAAACCTGGCATCCCGTAACGCGGGCTTTATCAACAAGCGTTTTGACGGCGTGTTGGCAAGCGAACTGGCTGACCCGCAGTTGTACAAAACCTTCACGGATGCCGCTGAAGTGATTGGTGAAGCATGGGAAAGCCGCGAATTTGGTAAAGCAGTGCGCGAAATTATGGCGCTGGCTGATCTGGCTAACCGCTATGTCGATGAACAGGCTCCGTGGGTGGTGGCGAAACAGGAAGGCCGCGATGCCGACCTGCAGGCAATTTGCTCGATGGGCATAAACCTGTTCCGCGTGCTGATGACTTACCTGAAGCCGGTACTGCCGAAACTGACCGAGCGTGCAGAAGCATTCCTCAATACGGAACTGACCTGGCATGGTATCCAGCAACCGCTGCTGGGCCACAAAGTGAATCCGTTCAAGGCGCTGTATAACCGTATTGACATGAAGCAGGTTGAAGCACTGGTGGAAGCGTCTAAAGAAGAAGTGAAAGCCACTGCCGCCCCCGTCACTGGCCCGCTGGCAGATGATCCGATTCAGGAAACCATCACCTTTGACGACTTCGCTAAAGTTGACCTGCGCGTGGCGCTGATTGAAAACGCAGAGTTTGTTGAAGGTTCTGACAAACTGCTGCGCCTGACGCTGGATCTCGGCGGTGAAAAACGCAATGTCTTCTCCGGCATTCGTTCTGCCTACCCGGATCCGCAGGCACTGATTGGTCGTCACACCATTATGGTGGCTAACCTGGCACCACGTAAAATGCGCTTCGGTATCTCTGAAGGCATGGTGATGGCTGCTGGTCCTGGCGGGAAAGATATTTTCCTGCTAAGCCCGGATGCCGGTGCTAAACCGGGCCATCAGGTGAAATAATCCCCCTTCAAGGCGCTGCATCGACAGCGCCTTTTCTTTATGAATTCCTAAAGTTGTTTTCTTGTTTGTTCAACGCTCTTAATTTTTTTCATTAACTGCTAGCATCCGCTTATAACTGGATATAAATACAGGGAACGCGGATGAAGAGTTATATCTACCAGGACGAAAAATCGCATAAATTCTGGGCGGTGGGGCAGCAAGGTAACGAGTTGCATATCAGTTGGGGAAAAGTTGGCACCCAAGGGCAAAGCCAGATAAAAAGCTTTGCGGATGCTGCGGCGGCGGAAAAAGCGGAACTGAAGCTTATCGCTGAGAAAACGAAAAAAGGCTATGTGGAAGACGCTTCGGCAAACGTGCATATCCCCCCCGTCACCAAAGTCACTCCTGACGTTGAAACTTCACCCGAGAGTAAAAACAAACGCCCATGGCTGGCTGATGATGCAGTCATTCCGCTAACCGACGATATTAACCGATTTGCTTTTCCACATCGCTCTCGCCCCAGAGATATCAATTATCTGCACAAAGATGGTCAAATATGGAAGCGCATCGCGAATAACACCAGGGCATATGACCCCGACAATAATTACCGCTCTTATCCAGAAAACTGGCAGCAGGCTTTTGCTGAGTTACAAATGCGAGTTCAGGGTAATCAACCGACAGGGAGTGCGCAATCTGATGCAGCATTGCTCTGGGGCTTTTGGAACTCTTACTCTCAAGATGAACTGGTCGATGATTTAGTCATTCGCTGTGGTCTGGAAAGTGCCGTTGAAATCGCCCTTCTCGCTCTTCAACTCAAATATAAACCAGTAAAAGGCGCAGTAACCACCATCATTCCACCTAATCACGAAGCAGAATCGCTACCGAGTTGGCATCAACGTCTATGTCATCATCTTTCACTCGCTTCAGAAGATGAGTGGCAACGCTGTGTGGATAAAGTGCTTACTGCTATTCCGACGCTATCCCCAGCACGGCAACCTTTTGCCGCGTTACTGCTCCCTGAACGCCCGGATATTGCCAATGCTATGGCGCTACATTATGCAGACCAAAACGTTCCGGCGATAACCTGGTTAAGACTGGTAGTAACCGATGATATAGCTCTGACTACAGCAGAAAAATACGACTTCCCACCGTTGTATCGTGATTTTCGCGCTTATCTGGCAATGTTGCTGGCAAATAATGGGGGGCGCGGTGTAAGCCGGATACTTACTGAGTTTGTGGAAGAGCATTCTGACAATCCCACTTATCTCTTCGAGCGCATCAGCGAGACTGAAGATCTTGTCAAATGGCTATGGAAAACGAATCACCCGGATGCGATTCAAATTCTGATCCTCGGTGTAAATGGCAAGAAAAAGCACCTGGAATACTTAAGCAAAGCCTGCCAAAAACATCCCGCTGCGGCTATTGCCGCTTATGCTACTTTGCTGGCAATACATGAAGATGCACAGTGGCGCAACGCGCTTGTCAAACTGATTACCGTCACGCCAGAGTTAGTCACTGACGTCATTCCCTGGGTTAATGCTAAAGCGGCAGGCATCTTATCTGAATGTCGTCCTCAGTCAGTAGCTAAAGAATGTGAGTATGCCACTGCGGATATGTTGCCGCAGCTATTTGTCGCTCCACCGTGGATAATAAATAAGAAGAAAAATGTAATACCCGTATTTGATTTACCTGTGCTTCCCATTCCTGCCGTCACGGATATCACACCAGGAATTACAGAGTTAATCAGTCACACTGACATATCCAGATTCAGTGAAATCGCGAAATATCAGGCATCACAGCAAACCTTATTTACCGACCTACCACTAATTGAAAAAGAAAGCTGGGAGACATCTTTCATTCCTTTTACACCAGAACAACAAATCCTTTGGCAATTAGGTTTTAATGAATGGCTGCATTGCGAAGATGACTTACATGAAAAAAAATACATACCGCAAAGCGCTGTTGATGCCTTGTTGCGCTTTGATTTTCCAGCACTAAAAGCTGAGTTTGCGAAATATCACAACAATGCCAACAAAAGCTGGAATTTATCTGCGCTTTGTTACTTACCGGGACAACAGGCGATTTCATTTCTCAACCAAATAATCATTGAGGAGCGATATTCAGGTGAGAAAGAGATTCTGGCAGTTTTTGGTAGTACGGCCATTCCTGCGTTTATGACCTGCTTGCAACGAGATCATCAACGACTGTGGATATTCACCCTCTTTATTGGGGCCAGTGAACTAGCCTTACCAATGGCGCAGCGGTTACAGAAAAAAATGGCTTACAAGGATGCCGTTAATTGGCTGGCAAATAACCCGCGCCATGCCGCCGCCGGGCTACTGCCTTTGGCACTGGGCAAACCGTGCCAAAATCGGGAATATGCCCGCCAGGCGCTCCGCCTGCTAGTGAAATTAAACCAGCGAGAAACGATTGAGAAAATCGCGCAAGGATATAATCAACCTGATGTTTTAGCTGCGCTGGCAACATTATTTGATAGCGATCCTCTGGAAGAATATCCCGCAAAAATCGCCCCACTGCCCGGCTTTTATCAGTTCACCTTATGGCGCAGACCACGGCTTAAAAGTAACAACCTGCCTCTACCAGATGACGCTATGCGCCACCTGGGCACTATGCTGAGCTTTCCTCGCGACATTACCGCCTACGCTGGGCTGGAGATCATCAAAGAAACCTTCACTCGCGAATCACTGGCTGACTTTGGCTGGGATCTGTATACCGCCTGGACAGAAGCTGGCGCACCCGCAAAAGAAAACTGGGCATTTACTTCGCTGGGGATTTTAGGCAATGACGACACCGCGCGTAAATTAACCCCGCTTATCAGTGCCTGGCCTGGGGAATCACAGCATAAACGGGCGGTGTCCGGGTTGGATGTATTAGCTGATATTGGCAGCGATGTTGCGCTAATGCTGCTTAATGGCATTGCGAAAAAGATTAAATTCGTTGTATTACAGGAACATGCCCGCGAGAAAATCAACATAGTTGCTGAAAACCGTGGGCTGACTATGGCCGAACTGGAAGACCGCCTGGCTCCAGATTTAGGGCTTGATATCAACGGCTCGCTGATACTTAATTTCGGCCCACGTCAATTCACCGTTGGTTTTGACGAAACCTTAAAACCTGTAGTGCGCGATGCAAACGGCAAAGTCCTGAAAGATTTACCCAAACCAAATCAGAGCGATGATAAAACACTGGCAACTGACGCCGTTAACCTCTTCAAACAATTGAAGAAAGATGTGCGCGCCATTGCCAGTCAGCAGATTGATCGTCTGGAGCAGGCTATGTGCCAGCGCAGACGCTGGACGGCAGAACAGTTCCGCCTGTTTCTGGTGGAGCATCCGCTGGTACGTCACTTAACCCGACGGCTGTTATGGGGAGTATATACTGAAGAAAACACGCTGATTGCCTGCTTCCGGGTCGCAGAAGACAGCACTTACAGCGATGCGCAGGATGAGTTATTCACGCTGCCAGCAGGAAACATCGGTATACCGCATGTGCTGGAAATCCCCCCTGAATCTGCCGCTGCATTCAGGCAAATTTACGCTGATTACGAACTGCTTCCCCCCTTCCAACAGCTCGATCGTGGTAGTTATCGTCTTGCTGATAATGAACGGAATACCCACGACCTGACACGCTGGCAAGGACAGCTCTGTCAGGCCGGACGTATTGTCGGGCTAGAGCGCCGAGGCTGGCAACGTCTGGAAGAAAGCGGCAGCGTCTATGCGATGCGCAAATCTACCCCTTATGGCGATCTCGAACTTGAAACAGAACATTTTTCATTAATTTATGGTGAAACAGGTTATGGCGACCTGTTACCTGTTGAAAGCGTAAAAATCACCTCGCCAGATGATCGCTACGGTAAACAACCTTTACTTACTTTTTCCATGCTCGACGACATCACCGCCAGCGAGTTGATTAACGATGTTGAATCACTTTTTGATTAAAAGGACTTTGCAATGAAAACCTATATTTATCAGGACGAAAAATCACATAAATTCTGGGCAGTGGAGCAACAGGGAAACGAGCTGCATATTAGTTGGGGCAAAGTTGGTACCAACGGGCAAAGCCAGGTAAAAAGCTTTGCTGATGCTGCGGCGGCGGAAAAAGCGGAACTGAGGCTGATTGCGGAGAAGATGAAGAAGGGGTATGTGGAGCAAGCGAAGGATAATTCTTTGCAACCTTCCCAAACGGTAACGGATTCTCTCAAGGTAGCGGCCTTATCCACCATTATTCAGGAACAACCCTTTTGCGTAGCAGAAGCCCGTGTGGCTGACAAAAATACAGATGATGTTTTACCGTGGCTGGCGAAAGATATTGCTGTCGTTTTTCCGCCCGAAGTTGTACACACCACGTTAAGCCATCGCCGCTTTCCCGGAGTTCCTGTTCAGCAAGCAGACAACTTGACCCAGTTACGTCGCTTAGCCTGTAGCGTGTCGCAACGGGATAATAAAACAGCCACATTTGACTTCAGCGCCTGTTCTTTAGTATGGCAAAACACCGTCGCCCAGGCGATCAGTCAGATCGACTGCCTGAAAACAACACAGTTACCATCACCAGTAATGGCTGTACTCACGGCACTTGAAATGAAATGCACAAGATATAAAGTGCGTGAGGATGTTATGGATCAGATCATTCAGGAAGGCGGTCTGGAATATGCTACTGATGTAATAATACACCTTCAACAGATTGATATTGAATGGAATTATGCGAATAATATCATTATTATTCTGCCGTCTGGCATTGCACCTGATAACTTGCAGCAATATTCCAGTTTTGAATTACGCCTACGGAAACATTTATCACTGGCGGAAGAGTCTCTCTGGCAAAAATGTGCACAAAAACTCATTGCCGCAATTCCACATATTCCAGAATGGCGGCAACCATTAATTGCTTTGTTATTACCCGAAAAACCAGAAATTGCACATGAAATTGCCCAGCGTCTACTGGGGAAAAAAAAATTACCCTCGCTTGAGTGGCTAAAAATAGTGGCGACTGATGAGCACATTCTTGCCTCATTAGAAAAATATCACGAGCCATATGCCATTTTTGATGATTACTATTGTGGTGCGATATGGTCAGCCACCGTATTACAGGAGCAAGGTGTTGCAGCCCTGCCCCGATTTGCTCCCTATGCCGCAAGTGACTACTGCGCCGATGTGTTGCGTCATATCAATCATCCGTTCGCATTAACACTGCTTATACGTGTAGCCGGGCATACTAAACGCTGTCACGATCGAATGACGAAAGCCTGCGCTGCGTTCCCACACGCAGCACTGGCAGCACTGGCGGAACTTCTAGTGCAAAAAGAAGAGAATAGTTGGCGCATTATGCTAATGACGATGCTTATCTCGCAACCAGCACTGGCAGAACAGGTCATTCCCTGGCTTTCGACACCCGCAGCTGCAGTGCTGAAATCATGCCAGCAACAACTGACACAGCCCTCAAACCATGCCAGCACCGATCTACTGCCGGCCATAGTAGTCTCCCCACCATGGCTTTCGAAAAAGAAAAAATCGTCGATTCCGGTGCTTGATTTAGCACCATTAGGCATTGAGCCAATCAGTTATCTGACAGAAGAAATCAGTAATCAACTTTTGGCGAAATATATCTGGTATTCAAAACACATCACGGTTAGTCATGAAGAAAGTACTGCCAATCTGTTGGCAAGGATGGGTTTTCAACGACGGATCGCTGGTACATATATTAAAGCTCCCGAAGCGGTAGTTGAGGCATGGCTAAATGAAGATTATTCAACCTTAATAAGTGAATTTAAGGTGTTTCATTCACCTACCGGGCATTATTGGCATTTGGGGATTTTGACAACATTGCCGCTGGAGAAAGCAATAAGAGCATGGAATGCCCTTACTGTATCTCCGCATACCGATACCGAATACGCCATGTTACATTTTGGACTCAAAGGATTACCTGGGTTAGTAAACTCACTTGCACGCTATCCACAGGAAGCCTTGCCCATAACGAATTACTTCGCAGCGAGTGAGCTGGCTCCTGCCGTCGCCCGCGCCTTTAACAAACTCAAAACTCTACGACAAGACGCCCGCACCTGGCTGCTGAAATATCCGGAACATGCCATTATCGGCCTGTTGCCTGCGGCACTCGGCAAAGCTGGTGAAGCCCAGGATAACGCCCGCGCCGCCTTACGTATGTTGATTGAAAGTGGTTATCCGTCATTACTGCAAGAAATCGCCCAGCGTTATAACCAGCCGGAAGTAACCGATGCGGTGAACGCTCTACTTGCGCTCGATCCCTTAGATAATCACCCGACTAAAATCCCGACACTTCCGGCCTTTTATCAGCCATCGCTCTGGACACGCCCGGTATTAAAAGCAAACGCCCAATCACTGCCAGATAGCGCCCTCTTCCACCTCGGTGAAATGCTCCGCTTCCCTCAGGAAGATACGCTGTATGCGGGGTTATTACAGGTGAAAGACGCCTGTACTGCCGACTCACTGGCTGAGTTTGCCTGGGATCTGTTTACCGCCTGGGAGACCGCTGGCGCGCCGTCGAAAGAGAGCTGGGCGTTCACTGCATTAGGTGTTCTTGGCAACGATGACACCGCCCGCAAACTGACGCCATTAATCCGCGCCTGGCCTGGTGAATCCCAGCATAAACGCGCCACCGTCGGGCTGGATATTCTCGCTGCTATCGGTAGTGATATCGCCCTGATGCAGCTTAACGGCATCGCCCAGAAACTGAAATTCAAAGCATTACAGGAGCGGGCAAAAGAAAAAATTGCCGACATTGCCGAAAGCCGCGAACTCACAGTGGCAGAACTTGAAGATCGCTTAGCGCCCGATCTCGGTCTGGATGATAACGGTTCGCTGCTGCTGGATTTCGGGCCACGGCAGTTCACCGTCAGCTTTGATGAAACCTTAAAACCGTTTGTGCGTGATGCTTCCGGCAGCCGCCTGAAAGACTTGCCTAAACCGAACAAAAGCGATGATGAAACCCAAGCGAACGATGCAGTTAACCGCTACAAACTGCTGAAAAAAGATGCGCGTACCGTTGCCGCCCAGCAGGTGGCAAGGCTGGAATCCGCCATGTGCCTGCGCCGCCGCTGGTCGCCAGAAAACTTTCAGCTCTTTCTGGTTGAGAATCCGCTGGTCTGCCACTTAACCCGCCGTCTGATTTGGGGCATTTATAGCGCAGACAACCAGTTACTGGCGTGCTTCCGTGTGGCGGAAGATAACAGCTACAGCACCGCTGACGATGATCTTTTCACCCTGCCGGAAGGCGATATCTCTATAGGTATTCCTCACGTTCTGGAAATATCACCGACGGATGCCGCCGCCTTTGGTCAGCTTTTTGCCGACTACGAGCTGTTACCGCCGTTCCGCCAGCTCGACCGCAACAGTTATGCCCTGACTGAAGTCGAACGAAACACCAGCGAACTAACCCGCTGGGCAGGCAGAAAATGCCCGAGCGGTCGGGTTATGGGGCTGTCGAATAAAGGCTGGGTGCGTGGTGAACCGCAGGACGGTGGCTGGATCGGCTGGATGATCAAACCTCTGGGCCGCTGGTCATTAATCATGGAAATCGATGAAGGATTTGCAGTTGGTATGTCGCCAGCCGAACTCAGTGCCGAGCAACTCTTAAGCAAGCTGTGGCTATGGGAAGGCAAAGCAGAAAGCTATGGCTGGGGGATTAATTCAACACAGGAAGCGCTGTTCTCCGCACTCGATGACATCACCGCTAGCGAGTTAATTAACGACATCGAAGCCCTGTTTGAATAAGGAATGAGCATGGACAAGGAATTACCGTGGCTGGCGGATAACGCCCAACTGGAACTGAAATATAAAAAAGGCAAAACACCACTCAGCCATCGCAATTGGCCGGGCGAACCGGTGCCTGTTATCACTGAAAGCCTCATCCAGACACTGGGTGATAAATTGCTACACATTGCTGAGAAGAAAAAAAACATCGTCTGGCGTTATGAAAATTTTTCACTGGAGTGGCAGTCGGCCATTACGCAAGCCATCAACTTGATCGGCGAGCACAAACCCTCAATTCCGGCCCGGACAATGGCGGCGCTAGCCTGTATCGCGCAAAATGATAGCCAACAGTTGCTCGACGAAATCGTCCAACAAGAGGGACTGGAATATGCGACTGAAGTGGTGATTGCACGCCAGTTTATTGTACGGTGTTATGAGAGTGATCCTCTGGTAGTAACATTGCAGTATCAGAACGAGGACGATGGTTATGGTTATCGCTCAGAAACCTATAACGAATTCGATCTCCGACTGCGT
This sequence comes from Escherichia sp. MOD1-EC4550, assembly GCF_963876935.1. Classification (NCBI taxonomy): domain Bacteria; kingdom Pseudomonadati; phylum Pseudomonadota; class Gammaproteobacteria; order Enterobacterales; family Enterobacteriaceae; genus Escherichia; species Escherichia sp. MOD1-EC4550. The sequence goes on along the minus strand of NZ_CAWNSE010000015.1, from coordinate 3,899 downwards.
AAGCATCTCTCTCTGGCAGAGGAAAGCTGCTGGCAGCGTTGCGCCGACAAACTCATTGCCGCACTGCCAGGAATACCCAAAGTTCGCCGTCCTTTTATTGCACTCATCCTCCCGGAGAAACCAGAAATCGCCAATGAGTTGGTAGGCCTTGAATGCCCGCGGACTCATTTTCATTCTAAGGAGTGGTTAAAAGTTGTTGCTAATGACCCCAGAGCGGTGAAAAAACTCGAACGCTACTGGAGCCAGGATATATTTAGCGATCGGGAAGCCAGCTACATGTCGCATGAAAACCACTTCGGCTACGCGGCCTGCGCTGCCCTTTTGCGCGAACAAGGACTGGCAGCCATTCCACGCCTGGCAATGTATGCCCATAAAGAAGATTGCGGTAGCCTGCTGGTACAAATTAACCATCCGCAAATTATTCGCATCTTGCTGTTAGTTGCCGATAAAAACAAACCCAGCCTGCAGCGTGTGGCTAAATACAGTAAAAACTTTCCCCATGCGACGCTCGCCGCACTGGCAGAACTACTGGCGTTAAAAGCCCCCCCTACGCGCCCTGGTTATCCTATCATCGAAGACAAAAAGCTGCCTGCACAGCAAAAAGCACGTGATGAATACTGGCGTACGCTGTTACAAACGCTGATGGCATCGCAGCCACAACTGGCAGAAGAGGTGATCCCGTGGTTAAGTACTCAAGCCCGGGCAGTGGTGAATAGTTATTTATCGGCATCGCCAAAACCGGTTATTGATAGCACCGATAACAGCAGTCTGCCTGAAATCCTCGTTTCACCACCATGGCGTGGCAGGAAAAAGACTTCCATAACTCACTTTTCGCTACCTGAACTTACGCTTGTACCGCAAGCGTATAGGTCGCCGAATAAACACTGGACGCCGGAACAGCAAACTGCAATTGACCATTTTAGCGCCATGTCTTTTGACGAACGTCTCGTAAGCAGAGGGGCAGATACCTTCTTGCGGGAATTAGGTTTTGAAGATCACAGGTGGAAGTTTAATGAGTTTATTCTCACAGGACAGTTGGATGCTCTGGATACCGATCAACTAGAGACACATACTTCATTAGGAAGATTGCTCAATTATCAGGCAAAACAGACTGAAAATAAACACTACCGGGAAGAGGCCGCCAGCGCATTACTGGCACAAGATAGCGTTGCGTTGATGGAGGGGTGGCGAACTTTCCAACGCAAATTTAATTACACTGATGAAAAGCGTTGGGGAGTGTGGAATCTGTACCTTATCGCGCAGATGCCGCGCGAAATGGCGGTATCGTGCTGGCAACAAATTGTTGCGGCTGATTTTCATTACACCGGGGTAGAATATCTGTTAAGTGTCCTGGGTACCGATGCTTTGCCCGGATTAATCACCGCCTTTGCCCGACATCCCAAAGAGATATTTCCGCTGCTGATTCATTTTGGCGCAACAGAACTGGCGCTGCCCGTTGCCCGCGTCTGGCATCGTTTTGCGGGCCAGCGTAATCTGGCTCGCCAGTGGATTTTACAATGGCCGGAGCATACGGCTACGGCGCTGATCCCATTAATCTTTGCCAGGTCTGGCGATAACAGCGAAGCGGCACTCAGCGCTCTGCGTTTACTGTATGAACAAGGGCATGGCGAATTACTGCAAACCGTGGCAAACCGCTGGCAGCGTACAGATGTATGGCCTGCCCTGGATCAATTACTTAAACAGAGTCCAATAGAGATTTACCCAACACGCATTCCAAAAGCTCCTGATTTCTGGCATCCGACAATGTGGTCCAGACCGAGACTTATCACGAATAATCAACCTGTTACTGATGACGCTCTGGAAATTATTGGCGAAATGCTGCGCTTTACCCAGGGCGGACGTTTTTATTGCGGGCTGGAACAACTGAAAACGTTCTGCCAGCCACAAACGCTGGCCGCTTTTGCCTGGGATCTCTTCACCGCCTGGCAACAGGCTGGCGCCCCCGCAAAAGACAACTGGGCTTTTTTGGCGTTAAGTCTCTTTGGTGACGAAAGCACGGCTCGGGATCTGACGACAAAGATCCTCGCCTGGCCACAGGAAGGCAAATCTGCCCGTGCCGTCAGTGGCCTGAACATACTTACCCTGATGAATAATGATATGGCGCTGATACAGCTGCATCATATATCGCAACGGGCGAAATCCCGTCCCTTACGTGATAACGCGGCGGAATTTCTTCAGGTGGTCGCAGAAAATCGTGGACTAAGCCAGGAAGAGTTAGCGGACAGATTAGTCCCAACACTGGGCCTGGATGATCCGCAGGCGTTGATATTTGATTTTGGACCCCGGCAGTTTACCGTTCGCTTCGATGAAAACCTCAACCCGGTTATCTTTGATCAGCAAAACGTTCGCCAGAAAAGTGTTCCCCGGTTGCGCGCCGATGACGATCAACTGAAAGCGCCCGAGGCACTGGCCCGACTAAAAGGGCTAAAAAAAGATGCCACTCAGGTGAGCAAAAACCTGCTCCCGCGTCTTGAAACTGCCCTACGCACCACCCGACGCTGGTCGCTGGCAGATTTTCATTCTCTGTTTGTTAATCATCCCTTTACTCGCCTGGTTACTCAGCGATTAATATGGGCGGTTTATCCGGCAAATGAACCGCGTCGTTTACTCAACGCCTTTCGTGTGGCCGCTGAGGGGGAGTTCTGCAACGCACAAGATGAGCCAATTGACCTGCCTGCGGATGCTCTGATTGGCATTGCCCACCCGTTAGAAATGACAGCAGAAATGCGCAGTGAATTTGCACAGGTTTTTGCCGATTACGAAATTATGCCGCCTTTTCGCCAGTTGATGCGGCGCACAGTGCTGCTCACACCTGACGAGTCAGCCAGTAACAGCCTGACTCGCTGGGAAGGTAAATCCGCAACCGTTGGGCAACTTATGGGAATGCGATACAAAGGCTGGGAGTCAGGTTTTGAGGACGCATTTGTCTATGACCTGGGCGAGTACCGGCTGGTCCTTAAGTTTTCACCCGGTTTTAACCACTACAGTGCTGATAACAAAGCGCTAATGAGCTTCCGTTCTCTTCGAGTGTACCGTGACAATAAATCTGTCACTTTTGCCGAACTCGATACGTTTGATTTGAGTGAAGCGTTAAGCGCACCTGACGTCATTTTCCATTAATACACAGCGGGGAGTAATGCGACTGCCCGTTATTAACACGACTTACCACCGGGAAAAGCGATGATCGTGCAAAAAGAGCTGGTCGCTATTTATGATTATGAAGTCCCTGTACCTGAAGATCCGTTTTCCTTCAGACTTGAGATCCATAAATGCTCTGAATTAGTTACAGGTTCCGTCTATCGACAGGAACGATTCCGGCTACGTCCAACATTTCATCAACGTGATAGAGAAGATGCCGACCCGCTAATAAATGATGCGTTGATTTATATAAGAGATGAATTTATTGATGAGCGAAAATTACGAGGTGAATCACCTAAAACTGTAATAGCAATTTTTAATCGTGAACTACAGAACATATTCAACCAAGAAATAGAATAATATACTCTAAATAATTCAAGTTGCAGGAAGGCGATAAGCGAGTGAATCCCCAGAAGCTTACTAAAGTAAGTGACTGGAGTGAACGACAAATCCGCATGGAGCGGATTTGAACGCTACTTGTAGCGGCCCCGTAAGGGGTGAGGTCCATGGATGGGCCGAATAACCCGCAGCCGCAGCATATGCAACTTGAAGTATGGCGAGTATAGCTTTATTAAAGGGGGAAACGGTATTCCCCCTTAGATGCGTTTCAATTTGCCAGCTACTTCAACAAATCAATCAACCGTAACAGAGCCACTAATAACTCCAGTACGGCAATGAGCACAGTTAACTTTTGTGTCAGCGTGTCCATCCGCTCTCCTTATTAAGGAGCGCAACACCAG